>JADGEQ010000037.1 GCA_016744295.1 Desulfobacteraceae bacterium
GGTTCGGGAAGGTGAAAGTGCGGTCCGGCAGAGTTTTGTTCAACAACAGCGCCAAAGCGAAACTCTAATCCTGTTTGATAGGGCAATACTTTATAAAAATCAGTGCCAATATATAAGAGAATAATCAGCAATATAGAGCTATTCTCCTGATCAGGAGAAATTGCATTTTCTATTTCTTCAGTCATGAATGTTTGTTTTATATACTCCCCATTATCAAACGTGTTTTAACAACTGCCTAAGGCATTTCATCAGTTTAACAGTAGATATAAAGCCAGAATAACCATCAATAGAGCACCAAATAGTTCTAAAAAAGCCTCACTAATTCACATTTAGTTAAATTGACTAGATATTGATTGTCTCAAACTGGTTTTTGGAAGTGAAACCGCTAGTCCAAATAACGATATTGTGATACCCATAAGGGCATTGTAAAGGCCAACGTTCATAACCAGACCAAGAAAAATTTTGACCTGAGCGATACCGTGGTGGTGGGCATCATCAATGACACACAACCGGATGGGGTGTTTACCCCCAAGATCCTGGGGCATGTGTATGAACTGACAGAATTTGCCAAAACTCTCCAATGGGAGGATAAGGATAATCCGGACCGGTTTAATGGGGTGATCGAGCCAGATATGATTTCCCCCTGCCGGATTGACCACATCAGCCAGGCAGGACCCGGCACCATCCGGTTTGACCGGCTCATGCCCCTGCCCCCGACCACCCGGAAAGGGGCCCTGGCCGTCCGGGACCGGATTCATATAGTGAACCGCTGAATATCAAAGGCGGTATCAGCGGTGCCCGTCTTGAATCCGGCCGGTCCGGCGCTTTTTCTATTCCTGCCAATCACAAGCAGCAAATCCTCCACCCAACCTCAGTCAGACGGCATGGCAGGTGGGATACATCAATGTCAGCCACTTCAGCGCGGCCTTTAAACAGCGGTTCGGCATCCTGCCCAAACACTATCTAAAAACCCGACTCAAGGATTTGTAGTGAACCTTTAACCGGTTGTCGACGGCAACCATCTCCTTCCTGTCTGTGAAGTCCGAAATCAGATTTTGTCAGCACAAAAGCCCCTGGATTTATAGACAGGGGATTTAGGCAATCCATTTTTTCTTTATATTATAAAGACTCAGGATAAACAGGCCCAGGCAGAATATAACCAACATCGCCAGGTCAAAGGAAAAGGCCATGATGTGGTGGCCATGAACCGCTCCGTGGAGAAGATCCGTGCCATAGGTTATGGGAAAGGCAAAGGCCAGTGGCTTGAGCGGCAGGGGTAGGTTTGCAATGGGGAAAAAAAGACCGCAGAGAAACATCATGGGAAAACGGAAAAAATTGGAAAAGGTTTGGGCTTCAAAGACTTCGCTTACGGCGACGGCAATAAAGAGCCCCAGAAAAGTGGAAGAAACCGCTATCAAAAATACTGCGGGAATGAATATGCCCCAGGTCACCTGGGAAAGGTCCGTAAGGATGGCGGCTAGAACAACGGGAACAAGGGCATTGACCGAGCCCATAAAAATGGCCCCGGAAGTTTTGGCCAACATCAGGGCGCTCAGAGGAATGGGGGCCAGCAAAAGCCGTTCAAAGGAACGATTTTTTTTTTCAAAGGTCACGGTGACGGCAAGCATTGAGGTGGTGCCGAAAAGGATAGAAACCGCCACAAGCCCGGGCAGCAGGTGGGGAATATCGCCAAGGCCGCTTCCAGATTTGATGAAAAACATCCCGGTCCAGGCCAGTGGAAAAATTAGTCCCCAGCTGATATTGGGCGGTTTGAGATAATAGGTTTTCATATCCTTGACCAATATATTCCAGAAAGCAATCCAGGTTTTCATTGCTGCTTCCCTCCTTTTCCTTTTTCTTTTTTCATGGTGTCTGCCTCAATTCCGGTGAGGTTCACAAACACATCTTCCAGTGACGGTCTGATTCTCCGGGCTTCCCGGACCAGGATGCCGTGATCTTCCAAAAAACGGATCAAAGGGGCCAGGTTTACCGGATCACGGGATTCCAGCCGAATCGATCCTTTACCGGAAACAAAAAATTTAAACTCGGGGAAAGCGGCTGAAAGGTTGTCTTCAATGGCATCAGCCAGGCCTTCACAGGACAGTTCAAGAATTTTTTTATCCTGTACCGGTTCAAGCAGTTGCTGAACCGTCTCAATTTTTACAATTTTTCCTGAAACAATAAATGCGATCCGGTCGCAGAGGCGTTCTGCCTCTTCAATATAGTGGGTGGTCAGGAATATGGTGGTTCCGGACCCATGAAGACGGGATATGATTTCCCTTAGCTGCCGGGCGCCAGCCACATCAATCCCGGTGGTGGGTTCATCCAGAAAAAGGATGTCAGGGGTATGGATTATGCCCGCAGCAATGGTGAGTTTGCGTTTCATCCCCTTGGAATACCCGCCAAATTTTCGTTTGCCGGCCTGGGCCAGGCCGAATTCCTCCAGCAGTTTTTTGGCCCGTTCCTGCCGTTCATCTTTTTTTAGTCCGTAAAGAGCCGCGCAGAAACATAAATTTTCAAATCCGGTCATCTCGGGGTAAAGATTGCTCTCATCGGGTACCACACCGATAAGATGCTGGGCAGCCCCGGCTCCCCGGGTGCAATTGATGCCGCCGATGATAATATTGCCCTCATCCGGGCGGGCCAGCCCGGTAAGCATATTAATGACAGTGGTTTTTCCAGCCCCGTTTGGCCCTAAAAATCCGAAAAACTCCCCTTTAAACACCTCAAAATCAACCCCGGCAACTGCCCGAACCCCGTCAAAGCCCTTGACCAGCCCGGAAGCCTTTATTGCAGTCTCTTTTTTCACAAACATCCTCCTGAAACCCGGCTCACCCCTGACAATAAAACAAAAAACATAATCGTTATTGAAAGCCGAGGCAACCTTTTATTTATTTATATTTCCGCCCGGAGATGCCCGGGCGGAAAACAGCATGATATCAGCGGACCAGAAAATCAGCCCATTGTTTTAAAATACCGGGGTATTCCATGACAGAGGCATCCACGTATCCGGGCAGGCTGAACAAGGCATGGGCCTTGAGAGCCGGCACATCCGCCAGGGCAGGGGTTGCTTTTATCGCCTGATAAATGGCCTTTTGAACGGCTGGGGCATTTCCGGTCATGATGATGGCATCCGGGGCTGCTGCAATCAATCCCTTGAGTTTGCGCACCTGGATATGCCCCTTTGACGGTTTTTTACCCTTGGGTACCGCCAGGTGACCTAGGTTTTTGATGCCCAGGGGCGCGAGCAGAAAACGATCGGCATATCCGCCGGGGGTCTCGATGCGAAGAAAGGTTTTTCCGCTTCCGGCCTGGTAGGTTCCCCGGATGATGACCACCCTTTTGACAAAGGATTTGCCTTTAATAAATGTTTTGGTTTTGGCCATGGCCTGTTGATAGAGAGCCAGGGCTTCACCCGCCTTATCCT
This sequence comes from Desulfobacteraceae bacterium, assembly GCA_016744295.1. GTDB lineage: Bacteria > Desulfobacterota > Desulfobacteria > Desulfobacterales > Desulfobacteraceae > NBML01. The sequence continues at coordinate 3,428 of JADGEQ010000037.1, forward strand.
GCTGTCCCAAAAGCTTGGCGGTCTGGTTAAGGGCATGTTCCAGCCCCTGGGTAAAATCCACGTAACTTACCGCATACCCTTTGGCACGGGCCAGGTCCCCAATTTTTTCAAGATCCAGTTCGGGTAGGTATTCACAGAATTGGGTGCTTTTTTCAATAAGGACCTGCCGGATGCCGTGCTTTTCTGCGTACTTGAAAAGTGGGGCCCCTTTCTTTTTAAGCAGGCATCCGGGGCAACCGATAACCTGTACCGAAGATTTGAGGGTATCGCACAGGGGCCACAAGGAGCAGCGGACCGACATGGCTGCCGGCACCACTCCGAGGCTGTGGGCAGTATCCACAAGACGGTCCCCCACCATTATTACGGGCAGTTTTTCTGACATTACGGCAGGGGAGGCTTCGGCAGGGGAGAGGGGGAGGGTCAGGCCCAGTAAAAGGATACCTGCTGTGGTGGCTTTGGCCAGGCTGGCTCCGGCATTGGTAAGGTGTGTTCTGGCCTGTTGTTTGGATTGGGGAGCAAACAGGGTACGGATCATGTTATAGGCAAAGAGAAAAACGGAAAGGGCGATCAATGTGCCGCCGGCAGATACCAGGTTTTTGACCGGACCCACCAGTTGGGCAAATTCCGGGGACCCTTCGACAAAACCGGCTGAAAGCCCTATAAAGCCGATCATATGAAAACCTGTGACCATCATGAGCAGCCCAAAGGTGTGGCATCCCCAGTTGAGATAGGCAACCCAGGAGGAGTATCGTTCCCGGCCACTGATTTTAGGTGCTGTAAAATAAAGCAGGCCCATGAGCACTGATCCCACCCATCCGATGAGGTTGACATGGGTGTGGATTTTGGCCACAAAAGTTCCGAAAAATTCTTTAACAAATTCCGGAGGAATATGAAAAAGGGTACTATAAAAAGATTTAAACTGCATTTTTGTGGGGAACATAAGCCCCTCAATGCAGCCGAGGACCAGGAAAAACAATCCTGTGGCGATAAAAAGTTTAGCAATTTTCTGTGACATGAATTTTTCCTTTTGTTTTAATGGGTTATGAAGAACGTAAAGGAGAAAGGGCAGGGCCTTTCCCCGACCGACTAAGCGTTGCCCGTCTTTTTTTAAACCAGAGATAAAAAGGCAGGCCAAGGGCAATGGTAACAAGCCCCCAGGCTGCTGAAACCGGACGGTCTGTAATGGAGAACAGAATGATCCAAATATTTCCGGCCACAAATAAAAGCGGGGTAAATGGATACCCGGGGGTTTGGTATACCTTGGAGAAACCTGTTTTACCGGCGATTTCCTTTGAACAATACCGCAGCCGCATCATGCCCAGAACGGTTAGGCTGGATACCAGGGACAGGGTGAATCCGATGTAGATCAGCAGGTGCTCAAAGGAGGCCGTCATCACCATGGCAACGGCCAGGCCGGCCTGGAGGAAAATGGCAGCCCCCGGGGTGCACCGTTTCCTTGAGACCCGGGAGAACATGGAAAAGAACAGGCCGTCCTTTGCCATGGCATAATAGACCCGGGGTCCGGTGACGATCATGGCGCTCAGGGCAGAAGCAAGCCCCAGGCCGATGGCCCCGCTGAAAATTTGTCCTGCAAATGGCCCGAACAGGGCACAGGCAGCCTTTGCCCCCACATCCGGAGCCCCGGCCATATTGTCCGGGGCCAGGGCAAATACGTAGAGGGTGTTGAGCAGGAGGTAGAGGCAGATGACCACAAGGGTTCCCAAAATTAGCGCAAGGGGAATGTTTCTTTTCGGGGACTGAATTTCTCCGCCCAGATATGCAGCAGCATTCCACCCGGTATAGGAAAAACTCACAAATACCAGGGCCACTGCAAACCGACTGTCCAGAACATCCAGAGGTCGCGGTTCCATGGACAATAGCGGGCCTGAGAAATGTTCCCATGATCCCTGTCCCCACACAAACCCCGCCCCTGCAAAACAGAGGATAAACCCAAGTTTAAACAGGGTTAGCAGGTTCTGGAGCCCCTTGCCCAGCCGAACACTCCGGTGGTGGGCAAGGGAAATCAAAACAATAACGCCGCAGGCCACCACTGTTTTTATGGAAATGTCCATAAAGGGCAGTGACACTGCACCCGGGGCAGAAAGTGCCGGGGGAAACAATTGAAAGAGATATTCGGAAAGGGCAATGGCTGCCGCAGCAATAGGGGCGGAAAACCCTACCAGCAGAGAGACCCAGCCGGACATAAAGGCCGGCAACTCCCCGAAGCTTTCTTTCAAAAATACATATTCCCCTCCGGCTCTGGGAAAGCTTGCCCCCAGCTCGGCATAGCACAATGCTCCGGACAGGGCAAACAGGCCGCCCACCAACCAGCAGAGCATCATGGTCAAGGGGTCCATAAGTTCCTGGATGATGAATCCTGTGGTGGTGAAGATTCCGGGTCCCCGCATCCGACACTGACCAGGAAGAACCGGGCAGGGTCTGGGGCTGCACCGGAGGAACCGGGCAGGAACAAGTAGACAACAATAAAGATTAAGGCCCCCAGGGCCAGGGTGCGGTGCTGTTTGAATGAAATCATGATTTTTCCTTTGAGATTCTGTGAAGAGGTTGAGATGCAGTCCGGGGCGGATCCTTGTCCCCCGGGCACCCGGTTAAATTAATATGAAAAGTTCAGTCCGGCATAAAAAAACATTGGCTCCAGGCCATCATCCACATAGGCATTGGCGATATTGTTCACCCCGGTGTAGAATTCCATCTGTCGGGTGAGTTTTTTGGAAATTTTAAAATCAGCCCGGGTAACGGCCGCTTCATCTCCGGCGTCAAACTCGCGTTCTCCGATATGGGTGAGCCTGAGGCTGGTCCGGATACCCAGGTCCGGGTTGACGTAGCCCAGCTTGACAAAACCGCTGATGTCCGGGCGGTTTTCAAGGGATTCTCCGGTGTCCTTGTTTTCAGCATCCAGAAAGGTCAGATTGCCGGAGATATCAAAGCCCAGGGGAAGATCAATCCCGGCCTCCATCTCTACTCCGCGCATCCGTGCCTTTGAGATGTTTTTGTAAATGTAATAGTCTTTTTTGCTTTTACCCGAGCCTGTGGTGTAATCGAACACCGGCTCGATCAGGTCGCTGATATCATTTTGGAATCCGGTGATCCGGCCGTAAAATTTTTGGATCTCTCCTTCCAGGGAAAGTTCAAAACTGGTGGATTCTTCCGGATCCAGGTCTGAATTGGGCTGGTAAATTTCTTTGCCCCGTTTCATGTACATGGGAATATGCAATTCGTTGATGTCCGGGGCTCTGAATCCTTTTCCCGCAGACGTCTTGATCCTGAAATTTTCCATCAGAGCAAAGGTGGCCGATGCCCTGGGGGAAAAATGGGAATTGAAATCCGAGTGTTCGTCCACTCTGCCGCCCAAAAGCAGGTAAAAGCGGTCCGTGATCTGGTATTCGTCCTGAATCAGAAAGCTCAGGTTGGTGATGTCATGGGCCAGTCCGGAATCATCCGTCCGCTTTTCCTCCCGGCCCTCGGCGCCGATGGTAACCATGTGCCGATCAAAGAAAAGGGAGGTGAACCTGCCTTCCAGCTGGTCCAGTTGTCGTTTGGAATGGTTTTCATCCACGATGGCGCCGGGGGTCATGGAAGTGGGAGGATCTATTTCTATGGCAGCTTCATGGGTGGAATGATTTGCCCTGAGCATAAGATTGGATACCGGGCTGAGTTTACCGTTGTATTCCAGGAACAGGTTGAGGCGGTCGTCATCAGCATCCCGCTCCCGGTCCATGTTCTGGAGATCCCGCAGGCCCTGGGCGGTTTTTTCCATGTATTCAAAACCGGTGAGCAAGTGGTGGAATTTGGAAATATCATAGGAGACACGGCCCGCAACAGACCCAAGGCGACTGTCGTCCCCGTCGTCCGGGGCCGCGTTGTCCCGGTCATACCCATCCTTGTGCCTGAAGCTGCCCGACAAGAGAACGCCCAGATCCCCGAAACCGCCACCGACCAGGGCCTGGCCGACACCTATCTGTCCCTCGGCATAGGTGGACTGCCCCAGTTGCCCGGTGGCCTCCAGGGTAAATTTATCCGGGGTTTTTCGGGTAATCACGTTGATTACCCCGCCCATGGCATCACTGCCGTAGAGGGCCGAGGCCGGCCCCCGGACCACTTCGATGTGATCAATCATGTCCACCGGGATTTGTTCCATGCCCGTATAGGATTTGAAGCCCGAGGCAATCCGCCGCCCGTCAATAAGAATCAGGGTGTGTTTGGCCCCGGTTCCTCGAATGCTCGGACGCTTGTTTCTGCCGGTTTCCATTGTCACCACAAGGCCGGCGGCATTTTCTACGGCTTCGGCCAGGGTTTGGGCATTCATGTCCCCAATTTTCTGTCTGGTGATAACCTCAACAGATCCCGGGGCCTCTTTGATACTTTTTTTTGTCATGGTGGTGGTTACCACCAGGGGCTGGACTGACAGTTCATCGTTGCCCAGTTCACCGGCCCAGGCACCCGGGGATACGAATAGAGTGATTGCCATGCCGACTGCTGCCATCCCCTTTGTTTTGAATTCCATTTTTTTGTCTCCTTTCTCTATTAATCTTATGCTTTGCTTAATATCATTAGGTCTGTTGTATTTATTAGGAGTGTCTAACTTTATATTGAAAAAATATTCCCTCAATAATAACTCAGGGGAGAATCTGACATGATAACCCGGAATCGCTTACGGATCAGGAGATAAGGGGGCCTATCCGGCACCCGGGGGTCTGGTCCGGCTCGGAAAGGGTGTTCAGTTCCAGGACATGGGCCAGCAAAATACTGCCAAAAGCCAGGTTGAGCCCGAGGGAGAGGGCCGGGACGTTAAGGGTGTATAGAACCCGCTCCACCGCTTTGGGCGTGGTGTCAAGGGAGAGCGCAATCTCTTTGTAAGGCAAACCTTCATAATAACGGAGGACAACGGCCATCCGTTGGCCCGAAGACAGGCCGTCCAGAGCTGCTCTTATCAAAAGGGCGGTTTCTTCCTGCATGATGCTTTCCACAGCCCCGGCTCCAATATCCGGAAATTCCGGAATGGTTTCCATAAAACAAGGCTGCTTTTTTTTTGCCCGATCCATGCACAGGCGGGTAATAACCCGGTAAAAATAGGTTTTGAATTTTGCCGTTGACCGGTACCGGCCTGCCGCAGTCAGGATCCTGAGAAAGGCCTCCTGTACCATATCAGCTGCCTCCTGGTCATCCCCAAGAAAACGGTGGGCAATCCGCCAGGCCCATTGCTCGTGTCGTCGTACCACCTCTGCAAAGGCCTGAAGGTCCCCCCGGCCCGTGGCCAGGATCAGGGCTTCATCACTCGAGCATCCATCCAAATTTAACCGATTTTTTATTGTTAACCTCGTTGGTCAATCCTTTAATTATGGGGTCACTTCTCTGGTTGTAATATTAGAAACGATTGTCAAAGATAAAACCCCCTTTGTTTGTGAAAAAAAATTAGCTATGATTGTTTTAATCTGGAATGACTAACATTTTTATTGACAGCTAACAAGATTTGAATTAAAAGCAAGGTGATTTTAAATTAAACTAACCGGCATGGCATTTGTTCCTGTCCACAGCGAACGCTGGAACTCTTATGATTACAGTATCTTGTCCGGGGTTTCATATAAAGGAGTATGGATGAAAGCATCACAAATTTCAACGGCACTGACCTCTCTGATAAAAATCAGCCAGCCGGTTTTTATCTGGGGGCCGCCCGGAATAGGGAAAAGTCAGGTGGTTAAACAGACAACATTGTCACTGGGAATTGACCTGATTGATATCCGGGCCATTTTGCTTGACCCGGTTGATTTAAGGGGATTGCCCAAGATTGGTGAGAATAATGTTTCAACCTGGTGTCCGCCGGCATTTTTACCCCAATCAGGGGAGGGGGTTCTCTTTCTCGATGAACTGAATGCTGCCCCTCCCCTTGTGCAGGCCGCCTGCTACCAATTGGTTCTGGACCGGCGTCTGGGAGAATATCAGCTGCCGGCCGGCTGGTCTGTGGTGTCGGCTGGAAACCGGGAACAGGACCGCGCAATTGTCCACCGTATGCCTTCTGCGCTTGCCAATCGCTTTGTTCATCTCGATTTTACCGTGGATACGGAAGACTGGGTGTCCTGGGCACTTCGGTCTTCAATTGTTTCGCAAGTGGTATCATTTATCCGGTTCAGGCCGGGGCTGCTGCATGCCTTCAACCCCGATGCCGATGACAAGGCCTTTCCCTCCCCCAGATCCTGGGAATTTGTCTCACGGCTGATTCAGTCCGGGCCTGAACCGGCCATTTTAAACGAACTGATTGCCGGCGCCGTGGGAAATGGGGCTGCTGCTGAATTTATGGGCTTTTTAAAGATCTGGGAAAAACTGCCACGGCCTGGCCAAATTTTAGCGGATCCCCTGGGCATTGAGGTGCCGGAAGACCCTGCCATTTTATTTGCCCTTTGTGAATTAATGGGACATCACAGTCAGGGAAAAAACACAGGCCCTGTACTTGCGTTTGCCGCCCGTCTGCCAGCCGAGTTCAGCGTTCTTTTGGTCAGGGAGGCGGTACGCCGGAATAATGAGATTACCCAAAGTCAGGCATTTTCCCAGTGGGCCCAGGCCCATGCCGATGTGCTGGTTTGACGCTTTTTCAACCGCTTGCCCGAAATCGGGCATAATTTTCCAGCCAGATGCAGTTAACCCGATAGAGGATGAATGATAAAACCATGAAAGATGAATCTGCTTTTAAAAAAGTCATCAAGGCCAGGACCGATCTGGTGATGGAACAGCCTTTTTTCGCTTCACTGGCCCTCCGGCTCAGGGTGAAGGAGGACGCTTCCTGCAAGACTGCATGGACCGATGGGAAAGTGTTTGCCTACAATCCTGCCTACGTCAAAATTTTGAGTCCTGAAAAGATGAAAGGATTGTGCTGCCATACAGTGATGCACCCGGCCTGTGCCCATCACAAAAGAAGAAAAGGCAGGAATGCGGCCACCTGGAACAAAGCCTGCGATTATGCCATAAATCCGATTTTACTGGATGCCGGAATGACATTGCCGGTTGGCTTTTTGTATGACAAAGCCTATGCCGGCAAAACAGCGGACACTGTTTATGAATTGCTCAGGGGCGATTCTGAAAATTCAGAAAAAGGCGAATCTGCAAACAAGGAAGATGATGGCGTTAACAGCGATGATTCGTCATCAGAATCATCGGATCAAGAAACGGTGACACCGGACAAAACAAACGAGGAGGATGCGTTTTCAAGCGGAATCAGTGACCCGGGAATGTCCGGGGAAGTCCGGGATGCTGAATCAGAGGAGGGGATGGGGGGTGACACGGAATCTGAAATAGATTGGGACCAGGCCATGCTACAGGCGGCTGCCCATGCCCGGCATATGGGAAAGCTGCCCATGGGGATAAAACAGCTCATTGATTCGAAGATCAATCCCAAATTGTGCTGGCAGCAACTGCTGGCGCGATTTATAGAAAGAAATGCCCATACGGACTATACCTGGAGCATGCCCAACAGAAGATTCATACACCAGGGCTTATATTTTCCTTCGCTGAACAACCATGCGCTCAATGAAATAGCCGTTGCCATTGACACCTCCGGCAGCATTCAAAATAAACAACTGGCCCAGTTTGGTGCGGAATTGTCCGCCATCATGGAAACCTTTCCCCTGCGGCTTCATTTGCTATACTGCGACATGGGGGTAACCGGTTATCAGCAGGTGGAAAAATGGGACCTGCCCATTCGATTTAAGCCGTTGGGTGGTGGTGGTACTGATTTTCGGCCGGTATTTGATTTCTTAAACCAGGAGCAGATTTCTCCAGCCTGCCTGGTATACCTCACTGATCTTGAATGCCGGTATTTCCCCTTTAAACAACCGGATTACCCCGTTTTATGGATACAGACCGGTGGCCGGAACAATGCGGAGCCCCCATTTGGCCAACGCATTCACCTGGACTTCTCCCTGTCCGCCACGGATCAACCATGAAACACGCGAGGATATTATGAAGATCAACTGGAGAATTACCAAAAAGCAGGGCAACCACCGGTCCTCCCTGAACTATCATATCAGCCTGGAATCGTTTGAAAAGGAGCTGGCCATCCATGCGGTACGCATTCAGAGCCTGATTCCCGAACTCCCCAACTCCCATCAGAGCTCTTGCTTCCCCCTTGAAAATGAACGGCATCCCGCATGGACGCCTGTCGCATTTCATTCAATCAGTACTCCCTATTTTAAAAACGGGGAAATCAGTGGCTTTATCCGGCTGCCCTTCCGCTCTTCCGGTGTGTATCCGGAAGTTAAGGCCTCTTTTCTGTTGCTTCGGAAAAAATTTGAGAAAATTGTACAGCAGGCATATGGCCATGCTTCTGTTGATATAACGGATGAGCTTGACATCAGTCAAGAGACCAGAACCCTTATCGCTACAAGGGTAACCGCCCAAAAAATGCTCAAGTTTTGTGCGTGACGGAAGCCTCCCTTTTGTTCACACCCCTTCGCAACAAAAGGATCAAAATAGCTGTCAATGACCACAGGGATATCTTTTTTTGGGGTTAAATATTTGCGAGCAACAAAATGAATCCCAAAGATGTGACGATAAAATCGGATATGGAACCCATTGCGTTTCCTCTACCCGCATAGATCTATACTGATTTTTTATTTGAGGGTTGGGGTGAATGGACCGTTAACATTTTTTTGGATAGTTTTTTGACTCTTGCCTGGAATTGTTCCATTTCATCGGGATTGATGGCGGCTGCATAATCCGTTCCCTGATAGGAACAATTTTCTTTTAATATGGGATGCATCTGTTTGAGGGTAGATTTGGATGAAATCCCAGAAAAGGCAAGATGGGCCAATGCTTTTTGAAGGGAGATTCCATTTTCATCATAATATCCAGACCTCCCTGTTGAATTCCTATGCAGGAACGCTTTAAACTGTGTGCCGTTATTGATGAAAATTGCGGCCTGTATTTTTCCATACCCCATAAACTTACCATCCAGATACCGTTTTTCAATAAGGAGATCGAATTGGTCACCGGGCTGGATATTCCTGAAAAAATCAATATCCCAGGCAAAAACATCAGACAGTTTCCATGCAAGATCTCGTCGTTCCCCTGCTTTTCTGACCGCTTCAAGCAGACTGGAGGTGATGGGGACAGAGACCACCGATAGAATTCTATCATACTCTATTGGCATCTGCATGATGGAAAAACCGATTTTCTCCCTTTGAATGACTAACTTGTCTTGTTTATTGTTCTCATATTCAAATCCGATCAGATTGCTTTCCTGGAGAATGAATTTATAGCCCTGTCCTTTTTTGACCTGGTAGGATGAAAGATATTGTACACTTTGACGGTTTAACCGGTAGATGGTTTGCATGGGAAGATATCGGTTCAGCAGTGAAAAGATGGTATCTCCCGTTTTAATGACCCCTTTGACCACTTGAAACTCCGGCTGTACCGCCATTGGCTGATCAAGACCCGCTTGAATCTGAGGTGGGGAAATCCGGGGGGATATTTTTATCTCATCTATCGAATAAGAACCCAAAACACTGGAAACCGTAGGTGTTAAGAATATACTAAAGAAAAATAGGAATGCAACGCATCTTTTTATAAACATATTTGAGCCTTTCTCGCATAAAAAAATCAAAAGTCAACCTGCTCAATGCCTTGCTTGAACAATGGCATTTTCAAGAGAATATTATCAATATTTATGCCAGCCTGGTGAATACTAAAAAAATAAAAATATTATCTTATAAATGCAAGGGTTTCTAGTAATTGGATAAAATCGAATCTCTGGAGGATTGATTAAATTTAATCAAAAAATGAAATATAAGCAACGCCGGTGAATAAAGATGGTTAAATATCGATGGTGTCAAAACAGCTATTTGTTAAATATTTGCGAGCAACAAAATGAACCCCAAAGTTGCGACGATAAGACCGGAGGTGGATTCCATTGCGTTTCCGAGGAGACGGTGCCGCCTGCTGTTATGATCTGATAATTTGAGAACGGCTGCTTTGCCTGACATGCCAGTCAGCACAACCAGGGTAATCGTTGACGCCATTCCTGCTGCAATGCAAAGGCCTAGAACAATACCCAAACCGGTTAGATTTAAGGAAATGGCAAATAGCATGACCATCACCACACCCGGGCATGGAACCATGCCAATTGCCAATGCCGTTGCAATGGGATTGGCAAACAATCGTGTTTGCTTTTGAGCCGTCCCGGCGGAATCACTGAACCATGAAAACAGGCTTTTGATGAAAATAATCAACCCAATAAGTGTGATCAATGAAAAGCTGATGATCTGGGTGATCTGGGTCATGTTGTCAAGAGATTGGGTGATACTTGTGTGTAGAATATATTTAACGGACAGGACAAGCATGATACCTGAAATTCCATGGGTTATGGCCACAAGGTTCCCAAAAATCAGGCTTTGGTGCAGGCTTGGCTTGCAAGTCAAAATATAGGACAATGAAACGGCTTTTCCATGCCCCGGACCTGCTGAATGGACAACCCCGTAAACAAATGCAGTCAGGGTTAACAAAAGCATGGGTGCTATCTTTTTTTTAGCGGTTGCTTCCCTAATCAGTTGGGACATTTTTTCCCTTAGCTGGTGTTGCCAAAAAATAATTTTAACGAAAAATTTGCTTTTTACGGGAAGCACCATGGCTTTATGATTCTTTTCCGGCTTTGAGGTGAACGGATTTTGGGCCGCGCCAACGGATAAGTTTGAAAGTAACAATAGGAAAGCACAAAACAGGAAAATTGATTTTTTCATTTATTTTTGCCTGAAATTTAAGAATATTGCCAGGGGGTTGACGGTTTCATAATAAATTAATGTGGATTTATCTCTTTCCACTTTTGTTTCGATTGTAAAAAGATCTGCGCCTTGTATCACCAAATGCTTTCCATCCGGAAAATAGATCGCTGAATAATATTCCGGATCATAGGGAGAGAGGGTGATGTTTTTGGGGGCTTTTATTGCGTTTACATGACAGGGGATTAAAAAATCATATGTGAGATGGCCATTGTTGAGGGTGGCATTAAAATCTTTGATAAACTTAACCGCAAAGGGCTTGTCATCAATTTTCATGTGGACATAATAGTTATGGGAGGCAATATATCCAAAGGCTTTTTCTTTGATCGTCGCAACTTCATTTTTATCCAGGATGCTGTTTTTATCCGTATCAAAATCTTCACCAATCATTGCGGAAAACATTTCATCAAATTTCCAGTGTATCTTAACCCCTGCAAGCCCTTTCTCATCAAATATCATTTTTGTTTCCTGTTCAATAAACACATGGGGATGTGCCCCAACTGCCGGGGCACCCATAAACATAAAACATAGGGGTATAAACACCCCAGATAAAAAATAACCCATTGTTCTGATCATCCAACGTCCCTTTCTAATATGGCTGAGAGTTCTCTGGGGTATATTATCCTGTCTGTATGACATTTTCAAGATGCCGGATCATTAGTAGAAACCTTATAAAGTAATTAAGTGTCGCGGTCAATAAAAAATTAGCTGTAACTAACTTTTTAATTGACAACCACTATGGCCTTCGCTATAAGTCACTAAAAGTTAGCTAAGCAAAACTTTTATATTATTAGCATATCGTTCCTGGGGCACACGGTGGTATTCGACAAAATAGGGGAAACCAAAAATGAGTGATTTAATGTCAAAATTTATGCCAATCTGGGAGATTGAAACCCATTTCAGGTGTCCGGTTATCGGGGCGGTGTTGTCGGTGGAAAAACACAGGCAAATCTTAAAAAAATGCGGTTACAACGTCAAGGAAATGAAGCCCTACGAATACCATCAACAAGTTATGAGCAAGCTTTTTGAGGAAAACAACGTCTCCATAAAAGTGAACAACTATTTAAGGAGCAAAGCCCGAAAATATATGGTGGCGGTCCAGGGCAAGTCTGAGGCAGAAGTCCGAACACTTTGGAAAGAACAATCCCTTATAGGGAATGTCGGCCCGTTAATGTATGCCTTGGTTTCCTTTGAGGACAGCAGTGCTGAACTCATACATGAGGTATACGGTGAAGTTCACATGCAGGCCCATGCCAATATGACACAAATTTATGATATCCGTCAGAAATTGGCCACTGCGGATGAGATCATACTGAGAGAAAAAAAGAAGGCTGCTCGGAAAAGAGAAGAGATCAAACAATTGGTGGAAACTCAAAAAACGAACCTGGAAAAAATCGGGTGTCTTGAAAAAGAAAACCGGGAACAAAGAAAAACAATCCACATATCGGCAACCCATCCTGATTCTGATCAAGGGGCTAAAAAGGCCATTACACTCCTGGAGCAAGCGGTAATAGAGCTTGAATCTATGCTGAAACTAAAAGATGAAAAGATAAGGGTTACGGAACGTGAGAAAAGAGCCCTTCAAATTGAAGTTTTCAGTGTTCAGCGGGAAAAAGAGTTGTTTGAAAATCAAATGCAAGCCTTGATTGATGCATTTGATACTTTCAGTATTCAGGATTCTTCCGAGCATTTGGATTGTTCCCCGGGTAATTGTTCCAGTGAAGATTGTCTTCGGGAAAAGTGTGCCCGTTACCAATTGTGTGCCAAAAGAGTATTCATGATCGGCGGAATGACCAAGATGAAACCATATTACAAAGGTATTGTTGAAAAAGCAGGCGGGCGGTTCGATTATCATGACGGATATTTAAAAAGTACCGCAGCAAATCTGGAAGCCCGGGTTAAACGTTCGGATCTTGTTATTTGCCCTGTCAATTGCAATAGTCATAATGCCTGCATAAAAGTTAAAAAATTGTGCAACCTGCACAATACGCAACTTAAAATTTTGAGCAGCTCCAGCCTGACTGCGATTACCCATGCTTTATTCAAGCAGGAGCATGAAACCATTTTGAATTAAACGGCAGGACAAAAAATATGTGAGGTATGGCCATTGTTATTCAATCTTAATTTACCTGGGGCTGCCCTGAACTTCCCACAAAGAAACTTGACTTTGGAAACTTAATGTTTATTTCATATACCCAAGATTGGTGTATAAAATCAACCCCATAACAGGGACATTTTGAATAGAAAAATAAACCGGATTTGCTTTTAGCAGATCCGGTAAAGCCATTGACGCCTAGGGTACTGCCCTGGTAAAGGGTGTGGCTGATAAAAGAAGGGTGTCCAAATAAACAAAAACTTTTAAGGTTCCATGAAACCGTCATCTCTGTACATTTATAAGGGAAGTAACAGGAGAATATGAAAAAAAATACAGGTTCCAATGAAAAATTAAGAAACATTGCCATTATTGCCCATGTTGACCATGGTAAAACCACTCTTGTGGATGCAATGTTCAAGCAGAGTGGGCAGTTCAGGGAGGGCCAGGAAGTGGATGACCGCCTCATGGACAGCATGGACCTTGAGCGGGAGCGGGGCATTACCATTTCCGCCAAAAACTGTTCGGTCACCTGGAAGGATGTAAAGATCAATATCATCGATACCCCGGGCCATGCTGATTTTGGCGGGGAGGTGGAACGGGCATTGTCCATGGCTGATTCTGCCATTCTTCTGGTGGATGCATCGGAAGGACCTTTGCCCCAGACCCGGTTTGTGCTGAAAAAAACCTTTGAGGCCAATCTGCCGGTGATGGTGATTATCAACAAGATCGACCGGAAGGATGCCAGAATCGATGAGGTTCTGGACATGGTTTATGATCTGTTCATCGACCTGGATGCCACCGAAGAGCAACTTGATTTTACCTATCTCTATGCCATTGGCCGGGATGGGATAGTTAAGCGGGAGCTGGAGGATGATGTGGACAACCTTAGGGTTCTATTTGACCTGATTGTCGATGAAATGCCTGCGCCTTCCTATGACCCGGATGCCCCTTTTCAGATGCTGGTTTCCGATCTTGGATATTCTGATTATCTGGGCCGTCTGGCCATTGGCAAAATATTCAACGGATCTGTGGCATCCAATAAAAGCCTGGTCTGTATTGGTGAAGAGAACAAGCAAAAAGCATTGAAGGTATCCAAGCTTCAGTCCTATGACGGTCCTGCCCTTGTCCCTTCGGACGAGGCCCAGGTGGGAGATATTGTTGTTTTGTCCGGTATTGAGGATGTAAAAATAGGGGATACCATCTGTACCCGGGAAGCACCGGTTCCCCTTCCCAGGATTGCCGTGGATGAGCCAACGGTTTTCATGCGTTTTTCCATTACCACCTCTCCCTTTGCCGGCCAGGAAGGTAAGCATGTCCAGTCCCGGAAAATCCGGGAGCGGCTGCTCAAGGAAACCTTGCTGAATGTGGCCATTGAGGTGGAAGAAAGCACCACGGATGAAAGTTTTGTGGTCAAGGGTCGTGGCGAGCTTCAGCTGGCCATCCTCATTGAAACCATGCGAAGGGAAGGGTTTGAGCTTTGTGTGGGGCGTCCCCGGGTCATTTACAAGGAACAGGATGGGGTTCGCCTGGAGCCCATTGAGCATCTGTTCGTGGATTGTGGTGAGGATTTCATGGGGGTTGTCACGGAAAAACTTTCCATCAGAAAAGGCAAGATGACCAACCTGGTCAACAATGGAAAGGGCCGGGTCAGGATAGAGTTTTCCATTCCATCCCGTTCCTTGATCGGGTATCCCGATGAATTTATGACCGATACCAGGGGCACGGGTATTATGAACTCATATCTGTCCGGGTATGAACCCTTTCGTGGTGAGTTCCCCGTCCGGTTCACAGGTTCCATTGTTGCCGACCGCCAGGGAAAAGGTGTTGCCTACGGGTTGTTCAATCTGGAACCCCGGGGACAGCTTTTTATCATTCCGGGTACGCCTGTCTATGAGGGCATGGTGGTGGGCGAACATAATCGGCAAGCCGATATTGATGTGAATCCCTGCAAGGAAAAGAAACTGACCAATATGCGGGCTTCGGGCAAGGATGAAAATGTGGTCTGTTCCCCCATAAGGGAGATGACCCTGGAAAAGGCCATCCACTTTATCCGGGATGATGAAATGGTGGAAGTAACCCCGGAATCCATTCGTATCCGGAAAACCATTTTAAATGCGGGTAAACGCCATCTGGCAGCGGGTAAATTAAAAAAGAAAGAGAAAAACGAAAAATAGGGTAAATTAAAAAAGAACCCATATAAATAAGGGGGAGAGATGTTCTGGTTTAACCGTTTAATTGCAATCCTTCTTCCCTTTGTTCCAAAACCGGTGATGAAAATTGTTGCCAAACAATATATCGCCGGGGAGACCCTGGAACAAGCGGTGGTAAAGACCAAAGAACTCAACCGGGATCACCTTCGGGTGACCCTGGATCTTCTGGGGGAAGACCCCGGCAGCAAAACCGATTGCACCGGAGCCCTTAGGGTGTATGAAAGGGCCATTGAGGCCATTCACACCGGGGGGCTTAGGGCTGGTATTTCCCTGAAGCCCTCCCATATGGGGCTTAAATTGGACAAGCAATTTTGTCTGGAAAATATTGGGTATTTGGTGAAACTTGCCGAAAAGCACCAGGTTTTTGTTCGTATTGATATGGAAGATGCGTCCCTTTGCCAGGAGACCATAGACCTTTTTTTAAGTCTCCACTATCAATTTTCCAATGTGGGCATCGTTATCCAAGGCTATTTGCGAAGGTCCATTGATGATATCAATTTGCTGGGTGATAAAGGTGCCAACATCCGTTTGTGTAAAGGGGCCTATTATTGGGAGACCCGGAAAAATGTTTACAAGGACCCGGAAATTGTTAACGAAAGTTATGTTTATCTTTTGGAAAAACTTTTGTCCAAGGGGTGTTTTGTGGGGATTGCCACCCATGATGAAAAACTTGTTTTCCAAAGCCTGAGACTTATTGACAGGCTCGGGTTGTCAAAGGATGCCTATGAATTCCAGATGCTCTACGGTGTGGAAGAACAATTGCGGCGGATTCTTTTGGACAGCGGCCATCCGGTCCGGGTCTATCTGCCCTTTGGAAAGGAATGGCTTGCCTATTCCCTTCGGCGGATCAGGGAAAATCCAAAAATGGTGGGGTATATTCTGGCCAACTTCGGGAATCTGCTGAAAAATATCTTTAAAAAAAATTAAGGACCGCAGGTGAAAAATACGCCTCGAAAGGGGTATGGGTACAAAAAATCCCGGTCCGGAATCGTCTTCCGGATCGGGATTTTATATGATTTCAAAGGGCTAAAAATTTTTAAAGTATCGGTTTTATAGCCCATAGTCTTTGCCATAGGCTTCAAGGACAAAATCAATATCCTTGTCTCCCCGGCCGGACAGGTTCACCAGAATGGTTTTTCCTTTTCCGATTTCCTTTGCCAGCTTCACGGCATAGGCAATGGCATGGGCGCTTTCGATGGCCGGAATAATGCCGTCGGTTCTGGACAATTCAAAAAAAGCGTCAATGGCTTCGATGTCCGAGGCTGTCACATAGGTGACCCTGCCAATATCCTTGAGCAGGCTGTGCTGGGGACCGACACCCGGGTAGTCCAGACCGCTGGCAACAGAATAGACCGGTAAAGGTTCTCCGTTTTCATCCTGGAGAAGATAGGAATTGAAGCCGTGGAGAACCCCGGGTTTGCCCAGGGTCAGGGTGGCGGCATGGTCTCCCTCCTTAAATCCCCGGCCCGAAGGTTCCACACCGAAGATAGCCACCTCAGGGTCGTTCAAAAAGGCTGTGAACAGACCCATGGCATTGGAACCGCCCCCCACGCAGGCCACTAAATTATCCGGCAGTTTTCCGGTCATTTCCTGGAACTGCTCCCTTGCCTCCATACCTACGATCTGCTGGAAGTCTCTGACCATCATGGGAAAGGGGTGGGGACCCACAACAGATCCGATGGCATAAAGCTGGGTAACAGGGTCTTCAAGGTAGGCTTCAAAGGCTGCATCCACTGCATCTTTAAGGGTTTGGGTTCCCCGGTTCACCGGTATGACCCGGGCACCCAGAATTTTCATTCTCACCACATTGGGGTGTTCCTTTTTTATGTCGATCACCCCCATGTAAATATCGCATTCAAGGCCCACCAAGGTGGCGGCGGTTGCCAGGGCGACTCCGTGCTGGCCTGCTCCTGTTTCGGCAATGAGTTTTTTCTTGCCCATACGTTTGGCCAAAAGGGCTTCGCCCAGACAGTGGTTGATTTTGTGAGCACCAGTGTGGTTCAGGTCTTCCCGTTTCAGGTAGATATCTGCCCCGCCAGCTTTTTCAGACAGGTTTTTTGAATAAAAAACAGGAGAGGGACGGCCGGTGAAATGCTTGTTCAATTCCTTTAACTCGGCAATAAAGGTTTTATCATTTTTAATGGCTTCATAGCTTTGGGTGATTTCATCCAGGACAGTCTGGAGCTGTTCAGGTACGTAGCTGCCACCGTATTCGCCAAACCGGCCCTCTTCATCAGGTAACCCCATTTTATCAAGGTTTGTTTTGTTCTCAGCCATGGAAAACTCCTTTGCAATTAGTATTATTTTTGTTTCTAAAGATAGAAACATATACAGGGGCCACTTTTAAAATGCAAGGTTTTTTGCCAAAAAAAACCGGCCCTGAAAGATATATTTTCCAGGGCCGGCCGGTAACCAGTGAAGCCGATATTGAAGATAATTATTGAAGCGCTTATTTATCCAATTATTTATTCATTAATGAGTTTAAAATCAGACCCTATGGGATGGTCTTTTTGAAATTTAGCCACCCGGTTTTCCAGATCCTGGAACCGTTCCTGGCCGGTAAGGGAGACACAGGCCCTTAACCCTTCGTGGCGGTCACTGCCCGTGGTGGTAAGGGATATGGCGCTGATTCCGTAAAAGAGCAGCTCCTCCACCAGTTCCACCCCGGTAAATCCGGGAAAGGAAATGGTAAAATAGAACCCATCGGCAATCTTTTCCTTTTCATCCATGTCATAGACAATTTTGAACCCGTTTTCCACAAACAACCGTTTCATGACAGCGGCCCTGTTCCCGTATTCTTTGACGCTGTCCACAAAGTTGTAGCTGCCGTCATTTACGGCCTTTAGCAGCCCGTAAAGCCCGTATTGGTTGGAATGGGATACACCGGAGCTTAGGGCGTACATGGCGCCGAATATATAGGCATAACCGAATTTGTTGCTGCCGAACCAGTCTTTTAAATTTTCTCCTGTTGAGTTGAATAATTTGTCGGGGATGGCGGTCATGCCGATGCGCTGGCCAGCCAGGGAAAAGGACTTTGAGCTTGAGATCAACAGAATATAATTGTCCGTGTATTTGGCAACAGAAGGTATAAAGGGGGCTTTTCCCGGCTGGGAATAATCTTTCCTGAAATCCATACCAAAATAGGCCAGATCTTCCATGACAATACAATCATATTTTGTGGCAAGTTTACCGATGATTTCAAGTTCCTGGTCGGTAAAGCATATCCATGCCGGATTGTTGGGGTTGGAATACATCAGGGCTGCCACATCCCCTTTTTTAAGATAGCTTTCAAGTTTACGCTCAAGTTTGTCTCCCCTGAATTCATAAACATCAAAATGGTCATGGGGTACCCCGAGAACCTTGGCCTGGAGTTTATTCACGGGGAATCCCGGATCAATGAACAAGAGTCTGTCCTTGCCCTTTGTCCGTCTGGTAGTGCACATCATGGCCATGTAGCAGCCCTGCATGGAGCCCACTGTGGGAAAGCAGGAAACAGGGTTAATTTCCACATCCATAAAGTTTTTAACAAACAGGGAAATTTCCTGCTTCAGCTCCGGAACCCCGTCAAAGGGCGGATATTTGGAACCCACCCCCTTCTTAAGGGCTTCAATTTCCGCATCCACGGCAATCTTTGGGGGGTCAAGGCCTGGTACTCCCATTTCCATGCGGATAAATTGTTCTCCCGAAGCGGTCTCAATATTAGTGACAAGCCGATTCAATTCCCTGATGGAGGCAAGGCCCACGGATTCAAGACCCAGGGAATCGATTTCCTGTTTTACAATTTTGCTGTCAATTGGTGTGTCAAGTGCTGTGCCGATAAGTGGATTCACAGGCGCATTCATAGGGGAGCTCCTATCTGATAGGGTGTAAAGATGATTAATTATCTGATTAACTATTCTATGGAATTGATAGTATGGAGTTCTCTGATATTTTGCAAGATTAAATTTAAAGCCTGCTTTTTTCGATATATTTTCTCAAGGCGTTTTTGGTGGTGTCAAAGGCAAGCTGGTCCCAGGGGATATTCTCTTGTTTAAATTCGTCAATTGACATGGATTCGTGGCAGGGACGTATAGTGCCGCCGGTTACGTCACTCTGGTACACGATGATGATGTTTGCTTCCCCTGGATAGGAATAGTTGCCAAGGAGGCAATTAATGGTGGTTGTCAAGCCGGTTTCTTCAAAAAATTCACGTTTTGCTGCCTCTTCAAGGGTTTCCCCCCTGTCCACAAATCCTCCCGGAAGAACCCAATGGCCTTTTTTCGGTTCTTTGTTCCGCCTTTGAAGGACGATTCCCTTGCGGGTCTCTGCAATGGTGCAGGCAACAAGCTTGGGGTCAAGGTAAAAAATAAAGTTGCATTCTTTGCACACAAGTCGTTGGGGCTCATGGAGGATAAGTTTTCTTGTTTCAAACTCACCCCGGCACAGGGGACAAAATTTATACGTATTTTTTTTGTTCATAATTTTTTTGTGGTCCGGGCTCACATCTTTCTGGGTTTCGAATCCAGTTAACAGGTTAATTTAATGGGGTCCATAATGAATTATATTCCGGCGGAAGGCAAATTTATTTTTAAAATCAAACCCACGCCAAGGAAAGGAGGCAATAGAAACTGGGGAAAATTGATATTTTTCTTGCCATTTTGAGTGACTTAAAAGAAGATATGCTTTCTTAGAATCTAAAAAGGAAAGCAAAATGCGAGTTTGCAGATCCTATAAATTTGAACACGGAATCAGGGGATTCAAGTTGGGCTGGTCCTTGGCGGGTCCTCCTTTGATGACAGTATATTGTTATACCTTTGACCAAGTTATGATCGATACGGGTCAGTCCCACATGGGAAAAGAGGCCCTTGACATTGCCCGGACTAATCGGGTGGGGAAAATTTTTTTAACCCACCACCATGAAGATCATTCGGGTAATGGGGCGATGATTCATAAAAATTTGGGAATCCCGGTTTTCGGCCATTCATTGACCGGGGAAAAATTGAAAACCCCCTACAGGATACTGCCCTACCAGAAATATGTATGGGGTAAAACCACCCCTTTGCCTGTCACTTCGATTCTTGGGCCTGTGGAAACCGGTCTGGGCCGGATGGAAACCCTTCACACCCCGGGGCATGCCAGGGACCATGTTGTCTATTTTCTACCGGAAAAGGGAGTGGTGTTTTCCGGGGATCTTTACCTGGGGGATAGGATCCGCTATTTCAGGGCGGATGAAGATATGGGAACCCAGATTGCCTCCCTGAAAAAGATTGTTGCCCTTGATTTCGAGACCCTGCTGTGCAGTCACAATCCCAGGCAGCAGAACGGCCGGCAGTATCTCCAAAATAAATTGGATTTTCTGGAAAATTTATATGGAAATATTATTACCGCCTGGAAAACCGGGGTTACAGAACGGGAGATCTTCAGGATTTTACGGCTAAAGGAAGATTATTTTACCAAGTATTTTTGTTTTGGCAATGTCAGCATGTTAAACGGGGTGAAATCGGCTGTCCGGCATTATGCACAGGGCCGGGCTTAGTCACCTGTTTAGTCTATTGGGTCTGTTCATTTGGTCGGGCTGTTTGTTATTGCATCTTTTTCCTGAACCGTTTTACGTGATCCCTGATAATATCTGCCGCCCCGGCACTGTCATGGATTTTCATGGCAGCAATTAATTTTTCAAAATCCGATAGATTTTCCAGGGTTCTCTCATGGTTCATGGGAAGATAGGCTTCATAGTATTGGTGGATATTTTCATGGATACTTTTCTGGACAAATTGGAAAATAGGGTTTTGGGACATGATGCCGATATAGGTATGCATGGCTTCGTCGGTTTTTAAAAAATTTTCCCAGTCCTGGTTTTCAAAATATTTTTTAGCTTCCTGGAAAAGCCGTTCCATCTCCTGGATATCTTCGGGGGTGGCTCGCTGGGTTGCCAGCTCCACAATGCTGCCTTCTATTTTGATTCGAAATTCTGCCAGATGATCCAGGGAGATGCCACCGGATCGGATTAAAAGGGCCAAAGATTCCACAATGGGGTCGGCATCTATCTGTTTCACAATGGCCCCTCCGGCCACACCCAGTTTTATCTCAATGAGTCCTTTTTGTTCCAGCACCCTCAAGGCCTCCCTCAAGGTTCCCCGGCTGGTGTTGAACATATCCTTGAGTTCCCGTTCAGCCGGAAGCTTGCTCCCTGGTTTAAGCTTTCCGGCTAAAATGGCATTTTGTATCTGTTCAACCACATCCTGGAACACCCGGTTCTGCTTGGCTTTTTTAAACATGTATTTCCTGATAGCTGATAGATGAGGGGCTACTTAAAGTGTTCGACCCCGGAAAAATCTCTTTCTATATCAAAGTGTTTTAAAACATCTAAATCTTCTTCTGTCAATTCATATGTCGTTATTCTGCTTAATAATTCGCCTAAACCAGGTCCCAGCATATAGCCCTGGCCGCACATACCCACGGCATTGATAAAATTAGGATATTTTTTTGTTGACCCAACAATGGGAAACCCATCCGGTGTCATGGGGTATTGCCCCCGCCAGGTCCGTCTGACCTTGAGATTAGCAAGTTTGGGGAATAAAGAGATCATGCGTTTGGCCACCTGGGGCAGAAATGTGGATGTGGAGGCGCTTTCGGTTCCCTTGATCAGATGTTTGGGGGTCAGGCAGAAGATGACCTGGCCTTCATTGTTCTGGTAAAAATAATAATTGGACGAGTCTTGGGTGGCTGGGTCATGGAGGGGTCTCAAATCCACGATCATGGGGCCGAAAAATCGCTGAACCGGTTCTGTTATTGCACCTTCATGGCTGTCTGGTTCCACGGGCAGATCAATCCCCACCATTTGCCCTAGCTGCCTGGCATAATTTCCAGCTGCATTGATCACCTGGCCGGCTGTGTAGCATCCCTTGTCCGTTGTTACCAGGATCTGGGTGTCACTTTCGATTGAAATTTTTGTGACGCTTTCCTTAAACTTATATCGGGCGCCATATTCAAGGCTTTTAAAATAAAAGGCATTGATGGCCAGCAAAGGAGAGGCGCTGCCATCCTTGGGTGAATAGGTACTTCCCTTAAGATTTTCCATATTGATACCCGGCACAAGTTTTTGGTATTCCTTTGGGGAGAGCCAGTCAATATCCAGATCCAGGGAGGTTTGGATTTTCATCAGGTCTTGGAGCTTTTGGGCATCTTTGTCCGTATAGGCGGGAAAACTGTAGCCATTTTGGATCCAGCCGATATCATCTCCATGAATTTCTTTCCAGGTGGAAAAGATATCAATGCTTCGCAAGGATGTGGCGATCTTTCCTCTGTCCGAATGGGTGGCCCTGATTCCGCCTATGGCTTTTTTGTTCTGTCCCTGTCCCGGGGATGCCAGGGCATCAATAACCAGAACTTTGATTTTTTTTTGGGCCAGGGCCATTGCCGCAGGAACCCCCACAGATCCGGCTCCGATAACAATAACATCAAAGGTTTTCATGACTGTCCTCCATTGGCAAATTTTCCCAGGGGTACTTCAATATACAGGGGGCGCCGCACATTTTTGACAACCTCTTCCCGGGCGGTTTTTTCTGCCATAAATATTTGGTTCATCAGGTTTTCGCAGGTTTTATACCCGCAGGGGCCCATGCCTGCACGGGTTATGGCCTTGATCTGGTTCATATCCCTGGCGCCCTTTCGGACAAGATCCCGGATCTGACCGGCAGTCACCCGTTCGCAAAGGCAGATCACTTCGTCATCCTGGATTTGGTCAAGGGGAATTTGCTCTGTGCGTTTTTCCGAGACCCCCTTGTCCTGGATGGTAAATCCCACAACCTTTTTGGCAATAGCTTTGGGCACCTGGACCCTTACAACCCAGGTGTTGTCACTGTTCTTGGTGGGCCGGGCCCCCAAAACCCTATAGCTGCCCAGGGCATTTCCGTCCACATCCACGCAATCAATGGTATCCTCTTTTTCTACCTTGATATTGGAGATTTCATAAGGTAAAAACAGGACGGGGTTTTGTGCATCCTTTCTGTAATCCACCAGGGTAATGGCAAGTCCGGGACAGATGGTCAGGCATTTCATACAGCCTTTGCATGTTCCGCTAAACCGGGGGCGGCCCTTGATGGGATCACCATCCATGGAGATGGATCCTTCAGGACACACCGTACTGCAGGGGTTGCAGGGAATTTCCTGTTTGCAGTGGATGACAGGAAAAATACCCTCTTCCGCTGCCGGAGCACGAAGTTCCTGAACAGGGCCGGGAGGGGATTTTAGAATATCCGCTTTTTCATACCAGGAGGCGGGAATTTCTTTTGTACCCGGTTTGGCGTGCTGGACAATTTTCAGCCCTGCTATTTTGCCATTAAACATTGCCGATGAAGCCTCGGCGATTTGTGCGGCATCCCCTGCAGCCAGAACTTTAATGCCGGCAGCCTCGGCTTCCTCGGTAAATTCAGAAACAGACTCAAGTCCCACAGCAATGAGAATGGTATCACATTCAAAACTTTTTTGGGTTCCTTCAATGGGGGTGAAATTTTTATCAATCTGTGTGATGGTCACCGAAGCGACAGATTCATGGCCATTGGCCGAGATAATCGAATGGGAGGTGTAAATTGGGACGCCCAGTCGTTTGAGCTTGTCTTCATGGACTTTGTATCCCCCGCACTGGGGAAGGGCTTCGGCAAGCCCCACCACCTGGATACCTGCCTGGAGGGCATGGTAGCCTGCAATGATGCCCACATTCCCGCCGCCGATGATGAACAGCCGTTGGGTGGGTTTGACCAGATCCCGGTTAACAAGGGTTTGGAAAGCACCTGCTCCATATACCCCTGCAAGAGAGTTGCCCTTGAATCGTAAAAATTTTTCCCGGGCCCCGGCTGCATTTAAAATTATTTTCGGGGTGACTATTTTATAGAGCCCATCCTTGAGAATACCCACTCGTTTATCGTTGAACACATAGAGGGCAGTGCTGTTTTTCCATACCTTAATGACGGAGCTTTCTTCAACTTTTTGGGCCAGCATCCGGCCGATATCCATTCCCCGCATTCCTGCATGGGAATCCTCAACCGAACCGAAAAATTTATGGGTCTGCAACACCAGTTTGCCCCCCAGCTCATTCTTGTCGTCGATTAAAATGGTTGAAATTTTATTTTCTTCCAGTTGAATGGCAGCAGAAAGCCCGGCAGGGCCGCCGCCAATGATGAGTACCTCGGTTGTGATCTGTTCAATGTCCGAGATCTGGGGTTTTTCGGTAACCTCTGGCAACTTGGGAAGCCCTTCAACACTTTCAACGATCATGTTTTTGGTAACCTTGGTCATACAGGCTTTAACGGGGATTCCATTGGCAATGACCGTGCACTTTGCACATTGGCCGTTGGCACAAAAAATGCCCTGGGCAGATCCGTCTTTGTGGTGGTGTCCAAATATTTTGATGCCGTTGGCAAACAGGGCCGAGGAGATTACCTCGTCTTTGCCGGCATAGAAGGTTGATTTATTCCAGTAAAACAAAACGTTTTCCCGTTCCGGAACGCTGAGTACCGGGTGAGCTGTGATTCTACTCATACTCTCTCCTGAAGTTAACGAACAGCCAAAAAATGCGGATTTCCAATATCCATACCAATGGTTAAACCATTGCAAAAAGTTTGTCAATATGTTTAAGCCCATGGGGGTCGATTTTCCCAAGGCCCATGAAGGCCGGGAAAAAATCCGAGATAGTGTTCCGGCTCTTTTCAGGCCTTCATGGTGAAGGTTTAAAAAAGGGAGGTAAAAAAAATGCTTACTTGAAAGAACGAGACTTCTTTTTGATCTGATTTCTGCTCGGGGCGGTTTTCTTCTTGTGAAATCCGGCAGATTTTGCCGTTACCACCTGCTTTTGCTTCTCTTTACCCTGGAGGCTTTTTTCCACAAAAATTTTTTCCATGGTAAAGGGATCCATGCCCGTATAGTACATGAGGGTGGAGAAGGTGGAGGGGGTTGGGGTAAAAATCTGAACCTGTTCCGGGTTGATTCCAAGTTTTTCCGAGGTGAATTGTTTTAACCTATTCATATCTTTCAGGTCGCATCCGGGGTGGGCGGCGATGAGATAATAGGTTAAAAATTGTTTTTTATCGGATTTTTTGGATAATCGGTCAAAGGTCTGTTTAAAGGCAAGCAAATCATCGATTCCCTGCTTGCCCATGAGATCGAGCACTCGTTTGCCCGTATGCTCCGGTGCCACCTTCATCTGCCCAGAGACATTGTCCCGGGTCAGTTTTGCAATATAGGCATTCCCATGTTTCTTGTCATTTAAAATCAGATCATACCGGATGCCTGAGTTGATGAATACCTTTTTAATCCCGGGCAATTGTTCCAGTCGCTGGATTAACCGGA
Organism: Desulfobacteraceae bacterium; assembly: GCA_016744295.1. GTDB lineage: Bacteria > Desulfobacterota > Desulfobacteria > Desulfobacterales > Desulfobacteraceae > NBML01. The sequence continues at coordinate 28,843 of JADGEQ010000037.1, forward strand.
CCTGGGGGGAGTGGTCCGGGTCAAGGCTGGGACAGATTGTGGGAAAGAGGCAGCGCTTGTCCTGACAGGCCCCTTTTTTTAATTTTTTTTTGCATTCATACCCATACATATTGGCAGTGGGGCCGCCCAGATCAGTTATATAGCCTTTGAAATCCTTGTCCCGGGTAAATGATTTTGCTTCGGCTAAAATGGAAGCGTCGCTCCGGTATCTGACCGTTCTGCCCTGGTGGACGGTGATGGCACAGAAGTTACATTCCCCATAGCACCCGTAATGGGTGGGGATTGAAAATCGAATGGTCTCAAGGGCTCTGACCGATCCTCTGGGTTTATGATAGGGGTGAAGATCCCGCTCAAAATCAAGGGCATGGATAAGGTCCAGTTCTGCTGTGGTGCTGTATTTTTCCGGAGAGTTCAGGACCAGGTATCGGTCGTTATGTTGCTGGCAGATTCCCTTTGCCGTGATCGGATCTGTGTTGGCATAAAATAGTTTAAAGCTTTCGATATACTGGCGCTTGTCCTTTTGTACCGCTTCAAATGAGGGCAGTTCAAGCCCTTTTTTCTCTTTTGAAATAAATCCTATCCCTGGAATATCCCGGGTGTCTTGTTCGTTGTTCAGGGCCCCGGCCAGGTTTAGAATACTGGCATGGGCCATGCCGTAAACCAAATAATCTGCCCGGGCATCAAAGAGGATGGATCGCCGGATTTTGTTGGACCAGAAATCATAGTGGGCAATTCGCCGCAGGCTGGCCTCGATTCCGCCCAGAACAATGGGAACCGTGGGTTTGAAGTATCGCCGGATCAGGTTTGTATAGGCTATGACCGCCCGGTCAGGACGGCAATCGTTGATACCGCCGGGGGTGTAATCGTCCCGTTGCCGTCTTTTTTTGGATGCCGTATAATTGGCCACCATGGAATCCACGGCTCCTGCGGTAATTCCCCAGAAAAGTCTTGGCTGCCCCAGCCGGGAAATATCCTCTCCATCCTCAATATTTGGCTGGGCAATGATGCCCACCTGATACCCCTTGCTTTCAAGAACTTTTCCGATGAGGCTTACCCCCATGAAAGGAGAGTCAATATAGGCATCGCCGGTGACCAGGATAATGTCCAGTTGTGTGATGCCGCGTTTTTTTAACTCGTTTGGGGTGGTGGGAAGAAACATGGGTGTCCAAAGGCTCCAGAAGGGTTAAGGTTACCAATAAAAACATCAGTATACTAAATAAAGCACGATAATTCAATTGCCACACCCTGTAAAAGCACCTGGTCCCTTGCCTATTGCATTTTAAAAGGAGTGTGTTAGAGTGATCCTACCGTCCTGAAAACCTATTGCGGGCAAGGGAGATATGCACCAGAAAAAATCCAGGTTTAACCTTCATAATTTATCCATCCAGTTCAGCCTGATCGTCATTGGAATTCCCACCCTTGTGCTGGCCATATTCGGCCTGTATCAAATAAAAACCCAGACCATTGTTTTTGAAAAGAATCTGGAGCAGGTTCTCGAAAATGAGGCGGTCCAATTGTCGGCCAGTCTTTCTACGGCTTTGTTTAACTTTGATGATGAAACCTGTGAGGCTATCTGTGAGGCTGCCTTAAAAAAACCGGAAATTATAAAGATCACCATCTGGGACTTAAAAGAAGTTTATCTTTCCTTTGAGGCTAAGATCCCTGACAATTTTGAGCTTGGAAAAAATGGCAGGCTCATCCAAATTCCTGTTTTATTCAGGGGAGAGGAGCTCGGCAGTCTTGAGATTGTTGTAACCACCCAAGTTCTCACCCAAAAAATCGAGGGGTTAAAAAGATCCATCCTGTGGCGGATTGTATTCCTGGACTTGATTTTGGGGTGTGTGATGAGCCTTTTACTGCTGCTGCGATTTACAAGACCCTTAAAGGAGTTGCAGAACGGGGCTGAAAAAATCACCATGGGCAGCCTGGATTATCCTATAAACGTTCATAGAAGGGATGAATTGGGGGCTCTGGCAGCCAATCTTTTGACCATGCGGGATGCTGTAAAGGAAAAAGTCACCTCCCTTGAATCTGAAATTGATCAGCACCAGAAGACGTCTGTGGCATTGAAAAAAAGTAAAGATTACATTGATAATATCCTCAATTCAATGCCCAGCATGCTGATCAGTCTCGACCCTGAGTTGAGAATCACCCAATGGAATATCCGGGCGGAAGAATTTTCCGGGGTAAGGGTGGCGGATGCCATTGGAAAACCTGTTGTGGATTTGGTCCCTGAGTTTGAACCCCTTAAGGAGAAAATTCGGGATACCCTTGCCACGGGGGAAAATTATTTTTTGCCCCAGCAGGTGCGAACCACTGACCAGGGGCAGGTATTTGAAGATATAACGGTTTATCCGCTTATCTCCAAGTATGTAAAAGGAACGGTTATCCGGGTGGATGACGTCACCGATCATGTCAGAATGGAGCAGATGGTGGTGCAGTCGGAAAAAATGATGTCCGTGGGCGGGTTGGCAGCGGGAATGGCCCATGAGATAAACAATCCCCTGGCCGGGATGATGCAGAATGCCCAGGTGGTCCTAAGACGGATCCAGGCGGATATCCCGGCAAGTGTAGCCGCTGCCAAAGCTGCGGGAACCACCCTTGGGGTTATCCGGGAATTTATGAACCACAGGGGCATTATAAAACAGCTTGAGTCCATCAACCAGGCAGGGGTAAGGGCCTCCCAGATTGTCCAGAATATGTTAAGTTTTTCAAGGCAGGATTATTCTGGGAAAGTTTTTCAGGACATTGGGTTTATCCTTGATCAGACACTGGAACTTGCCGGCAGTGATTATGACCTGAAAAAACAATATGATTTTAGGAAAATCAATATTGTCAGGGACTATCATCCCCAGACCCCACAGGTTCCCTGTGAAATTACGAAAATTCAGCAGGTTTTCTTTAATATTCTTAAAAATTGTGCAGAAGCCATGCAGGAGATTGACCCATCGGAAACGCCCAGCTTTTATTTAAAGATTGCTCCCCAGGGAAAATTTGTTGTCGTCGAAATTCAGGACAACGGACCCGGCATGGACAGGGAAATACAAAAGCGAATATTTGAACCTTTTTTTACCACAAAGCCCATTGGCCAAGGCACGGGCTTAGGCCTGTCTGTTTCTTATTTTATTATTACGGATAACCACAGCGGTAAAATGGATGTTATTTCAGAACCGGGCAAAGGGGCAAAATTTGTAATTCATCTGCCTGTATCCTGAATCCAGGATTGGGTTTATTTTATGCGGCCATTAAAAGCCAGATGCCTCCCACGGCAATAAAGGCACCGCCAAAGGCCCTCAGGGACACATGTTCCTTGTGAAGGAATATGGAAAAGGGAATAATGCAGACTGGTGTCATGGACAAAAATGTGGATGCCACCCCTGTGGAAAGATAGTGCAGGACCATCAGGGATAAGGATACACCGATAAACGGACCAATGAGCGCTCCCGTCGCCGTTAACATAAGGGCCCGGGTATCTTTTATTGCGGTTACAACCCGATGCCATTTTCGGGTCAAGGTAAAAAAAAGGACAAAACAGACAAAGGCTGAAATTGCTCGAATCTGGGTGGCGGCAAAGGCATCCAGATAGCCTGTTTCTGTTTGCATTCCGGCCTTGCTCAGGACATAACCTGTGGCCTGACCCAGCATGGCGCCTATCCCGAACAATATCCCCTTCAGGGTAATGGTACGTTCCCTTCGTTTTCCTGACTTTTGGGGAGAATTCTTGTCCTGTTTTTTTTCAAAGATTACCAGTCCCACCCCTGTCAGGGTCACCAGCATCCCGGCCCATTGGTGAATTACATAGGTTTCCGAAAGAAATGCCCAGCCGATCAGAGCTGCCACCGGGGCAGAGAGACTGAAAATCAGCAAAGCGATTCTAGGCCCCAGTTCAACCAGTGCCTTGAACAGACAGATATCCCCAAGAAAAAACCCAATCATTCCGGAAAGAGAAAGAAAGACCCAGGCTCTCAGGGGAAAGTCCAGGGGAACAAGCATGCCATTCTTAAAGTACAAAAATGTCCCGAAAAGAATCAGGGCTGTTGTTAGCCGGATGATATTGACCGGTGTGGCTCCCACCCGTCTGGTGGCCGCTTCGAAAAACTGGACACTGACGGTCCAACATAATACAGTGGTGATGGCAATGAGTTCTCCGGTATACGGCATGGCAGCTTCCTATCCAATTTAATAAATGAAAGAAAATACCCTAGGTAAATGAGATGGGGATAAATTACAAGAAGAATAGAAGAATCAATTCTAATATTGACATTGTTGAGTCCTCGAATTAAAAGAATCCAGTTCGTTGCAGATTATTCCATTTTTAGCAGAATTTATTTTGGATAAACAGAAAGTTGAGATGATCTGTGCCGTGCCTAGGGCCTATGCAGGTCGGATGATAATCAACAAAGGGAGGCCTTGTATATTGGAAAAAATAGATGTTTCACCGGACTGCGGTCTGTATCGCATGACCACAGGAAAAAAAATAGAAGAAATTATTGCCACCACACCTGAAACAAGAGCCATATCAAACAATCCCAGGGTAATGGGGCTTGAATATACCCATTGCCTTCAAAAAGCCTGTACCAAGATTCTCCAAAAACTTTCCGGCAACAATTTGACCTGTCTTGAAGAAACACAAACCATTGTCTTTGATATTCTGAGGGGAGGGCTGAACTTCGGTCTTCGGGAAGCCCTTGGCAATGCCTTTGGCTGGAACCGGCACGGGTGCTCTTTTATTTCAGCCCAAAGAGCCCGGAAGGATGATTCTCCGGAACAATGGCACATTGTTGAAACTGAATATTCCAAGGTTTATATGCCAAAAATTGCCAGCATTGTCATCGGGGATGTTGTGGCAACGGGTACAAGTCTTGAGCATGCCATGCAGGCGCTGGTGGCAGAGGCGGAAAAACAGGGAACCCAGTTGAGGTCAGTTGTTTTCTTTACCATTGGCGGGCCCAGGGCCGGTGAAATCCTTGGGAAGATGGATGCCATGTGTCGGAATAGGTTTTCCGGCTATGAAAAGACAACCTTGGTTTATCTGGAAGGCTGTTTCACGGTTCCGGTGCCTGAAACAAAAATTCGAATCAAGATAACCGGAACAGATCTGCTTCGCCTGAATGCGGTAATGGCCCCGGAATTTATCGCTTCACAATACGAAGACCCTTGCTATCCCATTCAGCGGTGTGCCATTTATGATGCAGGCTCAAGGGCATTCTGGCCCCCGGAATATATAGAAGACCTTTATGATTATTGGTCAAAGGTTAAAGATCTGGCAGATCAAGGCGTAACCTATGAAGCACTTCTCCAAGAGAGATATCCCGGGCTTGACCCGGAACCCTTTGGATCTGTGGACCTGGAAAGGGTTTGTGATGATCAGCTTTCCTGGATAAAGAAGATGCTATAAAAATAACAGGGCCCCCGGCCTGACTGTTCAGGCTGGATGAATATGTTCTGTTAGGGGATGTTGGGAACACCAATGCTCTGGAAAATAATCTCGCACCTTGATACCAGGGGCTCAAAATGGTATGTTTCTCTGATTTATTAAATTTTAATTTGAGAAGAGACTTTTTGAAGAAAAAAGATAAATTTATATTTTTGTGCCAGTCTTGTGGCGCCCAGACGCCCAAATGGATGGGAAAATGCCCGGCATGCGGGGGATGGGATACCCTGGTTGAAGAGAAAATTATAGCAGCCTCGGGCAAGGCCCGGCCCATAACATCTCCCAAGCCTGTGCCCATTAATTCCGTGGATGTTGCTGAATCCCACAGGCTCCAGACCGGCATCACTGAATTTGACCGGGTTCTTGGCGGGGGGATTGTGGATGGCTCATTGATCCTGATCGGGGGCGATCCTGGTATCGGTAAATCCACCCTCATGCTCCAGGTGCTGGCAACCCTCGCCCAAGCAAATAAAAGATGTCTGTATGTCTCGGGTGAAGAGTCTGTTTTACAATTGTCCATGCGGGGAAAACGCCTGGATTCAGGAAGCGATTCCCTCTTTATTGTAGCGGAAACAGATTTGGATTCCATCCTTTCCATGGTGGAAAAAGAGCACTATGATGCCATGGTGATCGATTCCATCCAGACGGTGTTCCACCCGGAAGTTTCATCCACGCCGGGCAGTGTTACCCAGATTCGGGAGGCTTCCATGCAGTTCATGCGCCTGGCAAAGACCACCGGGATTCCCATTTTTCTGGTGGGGCATGTCACAAAGGTAGGGGCCATTGCGGGTCCCAGGATCATGGAGCACATGGTGGATACCGTTCTTTATTTTGAAGGGGATAAGAGCCATATCTTTAGAATCCTGAGGGCGGTGAAGAATAGGTTCGGGTCCACCAATGAAATAGGGGTTTTTGAAATGCGGGAAAAAGGGCTTAGTCAGGTGCCCAACCCCTCTGCCATATTTTTGTCAGATCGCTCCACCGTGGCGCCTGGCTCGGTGGTGACATCCAGCATGGAGGGGACCCGGCCCATCCTGGTGGAGATCCAGGGTCTTGTTTCCAGTACCGGTATGGGAAATCCGAGGCGGACGGTGCTGGGGTTAGATCATAATCGGGTTGCTCTGATTCTGGCGGTCATGGAAAAACGCCTTGGAATGAACTTATCCGGCCTGGATGTCTTTATGAACGTCATCGGCGGGGTAAGAATCGTGGAACCTTCCGCCGATCTTGCCATTGCCGCAGCTCTGGCTTCAAGTTTTCTGGACAAGCCGGTCCACAAGGAAACCACCCTGATTGGTGAAATCGGCCTGACAGGGGAGATTAGGGCTGTCAGCCATGCCCAGGCAAGGATTAAGGAAGCTTCCAAAATGGGATTTACCACCTGTTTGGTCCCAAGTTCTGCCATGAAGCAATTGTCCAAGGTAAAAGGAATGACCATTGAAAGTGTAAGTTTTTTAAAGGACGCCATGGAGGTATTATTTGATGGCCAAGAAGACTAAAGGAACAGGTAAAGGAACAGGTAAAGGGGCAAGTAAAGGGGCAAGTAAAGGGGCAAGGGGGAATGAATGGGCAGACCATTTGACCCAGAGGGCCAAAGCGGAGAATTATCCGGCCCGGTCCGTGTATAAACTGGAGGAGATCCAGAAAAAATTTAAGGTTATTTTGCCGAAAAGTCATGTGCTGGATCTTGGGTGTGCTCCGGGGTCCTGGCTTTTATATGCGGCAAAGCAGACGGGCAGCCGGGGGCGGGTCTTTGGAATCGATTTAAAACAGATAGAAATCAAGCTTCCCGACAATGTGATTGCTATCCAGGATAATATTCTGGCCCTGGAAAATGAAGACTTTCTGGAGAAGGGATTTGGTGCAGTCCTGAGTGATATGGCACCTGCCACCACAGGCCGCAAGGATGTGGATGCCTTCAGATCATTTGAACTTTGCAGTATGGCCCTGGACACGGCGAAAAAATTTGGGGCACCCAATTCAAATTTTGTCTGTAAGATATTTCAGGGCAATGAGTTTAAAAAATTTGAACAAGAGGTTAAGTTGGTATTCAGGGAGTGTAAAACCTTTAAACCGGAAAGTTGCAGAAAACAAAGTAAAGAAATATATATAATCGCAAAAGGTAAAAAATAAGGAGGCAGTAGCCATGTCAGGACATAGTAAGTGGTCGACCATCAAACATAAAAAAGGGGCAGCCGATGTAAAAAGAGGCAAGATTTTTACCAAGCTGATCAAAGAGATCACCGTGGCCGCCAGGATGGGCGGTGGGGATCAGGAGTCCAACCCAAGACTTCGGCATGCGCTGAATTCTGCTAAAGCCCAGAATATGCCCAAGGATACCTTTGAACGGGCCGTTAAAAAGGGGACCGGGGATCTGGAGGGGGTGAACTACGAAGAGATTCTGTATGAAGGATATGGCCCGGGGGGCGTGGCTGTTCTGGTGGAGTGCCTTACGGACAATAAAAACCGGACCATTGCCGATGTCAGATATATTTTTGGGAAAGCCGGTGGAAACGTTGGAACAGACGGATGCGTGGCCTGGATGTTTGACAAAAAGGGCTTGCTGTCGGTGAGCAAGGAAGATGCCAGTGAAGAAACCTTGATGGATGTTGCCCTGGAAGCCGGGGCAGAAGATATCAGGGATGAAGGGGATGTTTTTGAGATCATTACCACACCCGAAGATTTTGATGCGGTCAGGGATGCAATTGACACAGCCGAGATAAAATGCCAGATGGCAGAGATCACCATGCTGCCCCAGAATATGACCCCGGTGGAGGGCAAGGACGCCGAGCAGGTGATCCGTTTCATGGATGCCCTGGATGATTGTGATGATATCCAGAAGTTTTATACCAATGCGGATATTCCCGATGATGTATTTGACGCCATGTAGGTCTAAAACCCGTTAGAATTGTTGCCCAAGGATTATTACCCAGTATCGTTCAGATTGGGCCTAACGCTTCCGGGCCTGGTTCAAAAAACAAAAAAAAGGAGCTGACCGTTTTCAGCTCCTTTTTTGGGTTGTGTAACAAATATTGGTCTCTATTTTAGATCAATCATTTTTTGTACCGACCCAAGGGCGGCCTTTCTGATCTCCTCTGGCACCATGATTTTTCCTGTCATCTTTTCAAGGCTGTCCAACACGTTTTCAAGGGTGATTTTTTTCATATCAATGCAATACATTTTCCCAGAGGCCGGATAAAACTTCTTGTTTGGATGAGCCTTGGATATGGGATAGATCAGTCCGATTTCGGTGCCCAGGATAAACTGGTCTTTGTCTGATTCTCCTGCAAAGCGGATCATGCCCGAGGTGGACTGAATACTGTCTGCCAGTTCCAAAATTTCAGGCGGACATTCAGGGTGGGCAATGAAGAGGGCCTTGGGGTGAATAGCTTTTGCCTCGGTCACATCCTGGGGGGTTAAATTGTTGTGAAAGGGGCAGAATCCCTCCCAAAGGTGAATTTTTTTGCTGGTGTTGGCCGCGGCATATTGGGCAAGATTTCTATCCGGTGTCATTAAAATCTCATTTTCCTTGATGGAATTGGTTACCCGAATGACATTGGCCGAGGTGCAGCAGATATCGGATACCGCTTTTACTGCAGCCGAAGAATTGACATAGGTAATAACCGGAATATTGCCCAGTGCCTCTTTCTTTTTCACAAGGGAGACCGGGTCCACCATGTCGGCCATGGGGCATCCGGCATCGGGATTGGGCAGGAGCACTGTTTTATCAGGGGAAAGGATATAGGCGGTTTCCGCCATAAAATGGACCCCGCAGAATATGATGATATCTGCAGGCGTTTTTGATGCCAGGATGCTCAGTTCCAGTGAATCTCCGCAAAGATCAGCCACCTCCTGGATTTCCGGGGGTTGATAATTATGGGCCAGGATAATGGCATTCTTCTCTTTGGCCAGTTGTTTTATTTTGTTTATCATTATTTGATTGTTTCTTGGCTGGGTTTTCATTGGCTGGCTCCTTTTTTAAAATTAGTCCATTTCTATAATACTTGATCCATCGGGGATCTTAAATTCAAAAATAGATGGGTCCATTTTTTTGAATTGAATGTTGGTGAATTTAAATTCGGTGGTATCCCCATAAATATTCCGGGTTGTCACCTGCCCAATCTCATGGGTGGTTCGGGATACCTGGATAAGAAGGGATACCATATCCGGGTTTTCTTGTTTGGCTGTTAAAAGAAAGAATAGGTGGGTGTCATTTTTCTCTTTGAGTTCAATGGTGAAGTTTTCCCTCATCAACCCAATGTTCGATAAAACAGCACCGCCCGCTCCGGCTTTGAAAATTTTTTTGGCATCCCCCTTCATGACCTGATCCTGATCAGGTCTATAAATCCACAATATCTGACCATTTGTGACGATTTCATGGCGCTGGGGGCTCAGATACAGCCACTTCATTTTCCCCGGATGGTTGAACCAGGCTTTGCCCGATGCCGTTTCGGTTATCTCCAGGGCAGCCAGGGTTGAAATTTGGCTGAAATCAGCCTGGAATCCATTGTTGGTATATTTTTTTTCAATGGCAGTCAATATCTCCTCTTCAAGGAGATCTGCCTGGGTCGCTCCCAGGGGGGAGACAAAAAGAAAAATGCCTAGCAGCAACCATGTGATAGGGCTGCAAAGGGACTGAATGATCCTTAGTTTCATGGGCAGTAGGGTCCTTTTCTCGGGTCCTTGGGTTCCCTTATTTGAGAAGTTTATTAATATCTTTTCGTTTGTCTGCTGCATACATTCTTCTCAGTTTTGGTTTTTCAATTTTTCCGGTGGGATTTCGGGGCACATCACCGAAAAATATTTGCTTCAATTGCTTGTAGCGGGGCAGGGCCGTCTGGAAATCCATGATTTCCTGTTCTCCCATCATGGCACCGGGTCTGACGCTGATAATACCGGCGGGAATTTCGCCCAGCCGCTCGTCGGGTACGCCGATGACCGCAATATCTTTTATCTTGGAATGGGTGAGAAAAAAGTTCTCGATTTCAACGGGGAAAATATTTTCACCCCCATAAATGATCATATCCTTTTTCCGGTCCACCAGCCAGATAAATCCCTCTTTATCTGATCTGGCGATATCTCCGGTGTGGAGCCAGCCGTTCTGGATGGTTTTTTGGGTCGCTTCCGGGTTTTTATAATATTCTTTCATTACCCCCGGACCCCGTACCATGAGTTCTCCTGATTCGTTGGCAAACAGGTGGTTTCCCTGCTTGTCCACAATTTTTGCCTCCCAGCCTTGGCCGGGCAATCCAATGGGGCCGATTCTGTCCGCATTGTCTATTCCCAGGTGGATACATCCGGGACCGGTGGATTCGGTGAGGCCATAGTTGGTGTCATAGGCCTGGTCGGGAAAATATTTTTTCCAGGAGTTGATGAGGCTGGGGGGGACGGGTTGGGCACCCGCATGCATCAGTCGCCATTGGGACAGAATGTAGTCAGAAAGATCAATCTCCTTGTTCTCAATGGCAATGAGGATGTCGTGGGCCCAGGGTACCAGCAGCCATGCAATGGTACACCCCTCTTCGGATATTGCCTCAATGATCCATTTGGGGTTTACACCATTGAGGAGGATACATTTTCCCCCCACAAGAAAGCTGCCCATCCAGTGCATTTTGGCCCCGGTATGATAGAGGGGCGGAATGCATAGAAAAATATCTTCGTGGGTCTGGCCGTGGTGATCATTTTCCAGATAGCAGGCATGGGAGAGATTTTTATGGGTGAGCAACACCGCCTTTGGGGTGCCGGTGGTCCCGGAGGTGAAATACAGGGCGGCCTCATCTTCCATACAAAGGTCAACCTTTGGCGGAACATCCCAGTCTCCTGTTGTTTGCTTGTCGATAAATTCCCGGACCGTGGTGGCCCATTGGGGGCAGTCCTCGGTTTTTCCCGTAAACAGCCAAAGGGTGATAGTTTTTTCCAATTCATCTTTCACCGTTTCAATCCGCTGGATAAATTCGGGGCCGAAAATAAATACCTTTGCTTCCGCGGTTTGGGTGCAAAGCAGAATTTTATCGGATTCGAATCTGAAGTTTAAAGGCACTGCCCATGCACCGGTATACAGAATGCCAAAATACAGGGGGAGCCACTCAATGGAGTTGGTCATGAGCTGAACCACCTTATCCCCTTTTTTGATGTTATTTTGTTTCAGAGCGTTGGCAAACCTGGCAGAGGTCTTGTAAAATTCATTCCAACTCACCTGTCGTTTGGTGTTCAGAGCGGGAATGCGTTCGACAATGGCAGTTTCATCTGCATGGCGTGCACTGTTTTGCGCGAGTATATCGGTAATTAACATCTCTTGTGTTCTGTCTGTCAGTGTCATGGGGATATCAAAGCCTTGTGAATGAATATAAAAAATCCTGCCGGGCAACTATAGACCACGGCAGGATTATATTCAACAGGTTTTATGGTCTGTTATTTGTCTTTTTTGACCTCTTCAAAATCAGCATCCACAACATCATCATCTTCTGCCGGGTTGGCCTGGGCACCTGCATCGGCACCTGCTGCACCCGGGTTTTCCTGGGCTGCCTGCTGGTACATGACTTCGGCAAGTTTGTGGGAGGCCTGGGAAAGGGCTTCGATTTTGGCTTTGATATCTTCGGCATCCTCGGAGTCTTTGGCTAATTTACATGCCTCCAAAGCAACTTCAATGCCTTTTTTGGTCTCCTCATCAACCTTGTCACCGTGTTCCTTGAGGGTTTTTTCAGTCTGGTCACAAAGTCCTTCGGCCTGGTTTCTAGCATCCACCAAGTCTTTTCTTTTTTTGTCCTCGTCGGCATGCATTTCAGCATCTTTGACCATTCTGTCGATCTCTTCTTCGGAAAGACCGCTGGCTGCCGTGATCTGGATGGATTGTTCCTTGCCGGTTGCCTTGTCCTTTGCAGCCACATGGACAATACCATTGGCATCAATGTCAAAGGAAACTTCGATCTGGGGAACTCCCCTGGGCGCCGGCGGTATTTCTTTCAATTCAAATTGACCCAAGGTTTTGTTGCCGGTTGCAATTTCTCTTTCACCCTGGAGTACGTGGATGGAAACTGCTGGCTGGTTGTCGGCTGCAGTGGAGAAAACCTGGCTTTTCTTGGTGGGGATGGTGGTATTTTTTTCAATCAATTTGGTCATAACACCGCCAAGGGTTTCAATTCCAAGGGACAGCGGGGTAACATCTAAAAGCAGAACATCATTGACATCTCCCTGGAGAACCCCAGCCTGGACAGCTGCTCCCATGGCCACTACTTCATCTGGATTCACACCCTTGTGGGGTTTTTTCCCAAATATTTTTTCCACCCGCTCCTGGACGGCAGGCATGCGGGTCATGCCGCCTACCAAGACCACTTCGTCTACGCCTCCGGCACCAAGGTTTGCTTCTTTCAGGGCTGTCCTGCAGGGTTTTTCAAGGTTGTCCAGAAGATCGGCAACCAGAGATTCCAGTTTGGACCGGGTCAGTTTGACATCCAGATGTTTAGGGCCCGAGGCATCGGCCGTGATAAAGGGCAGGTTGATAGCGGTTTCAGTGGCAGTGGACAATTCCATTTTTGCCTTTTCAGCTGCTTCCTTGAGCCGCTGGAGGGCCATCTTATCACCCCGAACATCAATACCCTGGTCTTTTTTAAATTCGCCTGCGATATATTCGATAATTCTTAGGTCAAAATCCTCGCCCCCGAGGTGGGTGTCTCCGGAGGTTGATTTTACTTCAAAGACCCCATCACCAATCTCAAGTATAGACACATCAAAGGTACCGCCGCCCAGATCGAAAACCGCTATTTTTTCTTCCTTTTTTTTGTCAAGACCGTAGGCAAGGGAAGCTGCAGTGGGTTCGTTAATGATACGCTTTACAATAAGCCCGGCAATTTTCCCGGCATCCTTAGTGGCCTGGCGCTGGCTGTCATTAAAATAAGCAGGCACGGTTATAACAGCCTCTGTTACCTCTTCGCCCAGATAGTCTTCAGCGGTCTTTTTGATGTTGCTCAAGACAAAGGATGAAATTTCAGCGGGGCTGTGTTGTTTTCCCCTCAGATTAATCCGGGTATCTCCGTTGGCAGCGGCTTCAATCTTATAAGGAAGATTGGGGATGTCCGTCTGAATTTCTTTTGAGCTGAACTTTCTTCCAACCAGACGTTTGACGCCAAATACGGTGTTCTCCGGGTTGGTGACGGCCTGGCGTTTGGCTGCCTGACCCACAACTCGCTCTCCGCCTTCGGTCAATGCAACAATGGATGGCGTGGTTCTGCCACCCTCTGAATTGGTGATGATTTTTACTTCTCCGCCAGCTTCCATTACTGCGACGCAAGAGTTGGTTGTGCCTAGATCGATTCCAATAATTTTACCCATAACATACCCTCCAAGATATTTTTAATTTTCTTTGTTTTCTGTGTTTTCTTCAGTTATTTTTTTTGCTTTTTTTGAGACAACAACCATTGCCGGTCTGATCAGCCTGTCATGAAGGAGGTACCCTTTTTGAAGTACCGTTGTAACAGTATTGTCAGGGAATTCATCATTTTCTTCCTGGGTAACCGCCTGGTGAAAGTTGGGATCAAAAGGTTCGTTTGCAGCTTCCACAGCTTTCACATTAAAGGTTTCAAAAAGCTTGATAATGTCTTTGTGTGTCAGCTTAACGCCTTCAAAAAGACCGGATTCCTCTGATTTTTCCTGGGCAGCGACAATGGCTCGCTCAAGGTTGTCGACAACCGAGAGAAGTTGCCTGAAAATCGACTCATTGGCAAATTTTTTAAAATCATTGGTCTCTCGTTGTGTTCTTTTCTTGTAATTTTCAAATTCAGCTGAAAGTCTCAGCGCACGGTCTTTTTCGGAAGCGACTTGCTCTTTGAGATCTTGAATCTCATCCTTTTTAGTCTTTTTATTTCCTGCATCGGATTTTTTTTGATTCGTTTTCTTTGGTGCCTCTTTTTTAGGAGAATCGCCCTGCTTCTCCGTCTCTTTTTTTTTCTTTTCTTTTAGTACCAAATGTTTTCTCCAGCTCAGAAAATTCCTAATACCCAAGCATTAAATGGTTAATAATCATAAATTATGGATGAAAAATAAGTCTGTTTAAAAGCATGTCAAGCTATAAAAGTAAGGAGAGAGAGGGTGGGGAAAAAAGTTCCGGCTGGCAGGAGGATTAAAGGAAAATTGCATGACCGGGATCGATCCACGACACAGAAGAGATCACTTATCGCTGCTTCCTTCCGGATCTGACGAGGTTCATGGCCTTCTGTTACGAGGCGACCGATCAGAATAAACCCATCCGGCCCACCAGCCGGAAAGCTTTTATAACGGCTTTTGTTTTTTTTTTCAAGTCTAATCTCGTGGGGCCGATTGTTTTGGCAGGATGAAATTATAGTTTGAACAAAAAATAATTTTGGGATAATATGCAATATACTTAATGAATAAAATGTTTTTTGGGCAGTCGCATCATGTCATACGGCTCAGAAGGTCCCAGTGCGGTGACATTTTTATTATAATACAGGAGAAAGATATGAGTGAGATCGTGAATGAGGAAGATTATATTGTTGTGAAGCCGGGTATAGATGTTGTTGCTTCCATGGCAGAAGAGTTTAAAGATGAAATGTTGTCTGCCATTAATTCAACAAAGGGTGCTGTTGTGATTGACCTGCAGGGGGTAGAAATGGTTGATTCGGTTGGGATCGGTGTTATCATAGCCTCCCATAATACATTAAACCAATCCGATCGTAAACTTAAGGTAATCAATGTGACAAAGGATGTCTATGGGCTTTTTACTACCATGAGGCTGAATCGCAGGTTTACCGTTGAAGGGGTGTAGGGTCAAGATCAATGAAATCCTGGAACCTTTTGTCATGTCTTCTCTCTAGTGCGTTGTTGCTGATTGCCTGCGATGATAAAAAAGAGGGTTTTTCCGGGCTGTCCAGTTTGGTGGCGGAGAGAAATGAAGTTCGCCAGTCCATTTCCGATGAAACTGCCCGGAAAAAGGTTGCTGAAAAGAAAGAGGTGAAGGTTGTCCCCAAAGATGTGGAAAAGAAAACGGAAAAGATATCTTCCGTCGTTGTCTACGAGAGGGACATTGAAGTTCTGGATTCATCCTCCCGTATGTCCCTTGCAAAGGGAATCGCCTATCTGAACAAAGAAGGTCAGATCGTTAGAATTAAAATCATCAGAGAATGACCCGCTGTTGTGCCATGTTTTATTTACCAGTTTGATATACAAGGTTGTTTATGGAAGGTTTCTGTTTGAGCCGTCCGGGAGATCAATAAACTTTTCTGGGGCTTCAGCCTCCTGGGTTGGGGCGGGAGGGGGTATGGTTGCAGGTGCTTTTTTCTCTTCAGTGGGTGTTTGGGTGGGGGCCAGTTTTTTTTCTAATTCTTTTATCTTCATGTTGGCCCTATGTATTATTTTAACAGAATTCTCTTGAACGGTTTCAAATTCCTGGATGTTTTTTTTGTGTGCCTGTAATTGTTTTGCATAATTGTCTGTTATGCGTTTGTGTTGAGTGGTGAGTTTTTTCTCAATGGATTTTGCCAGTGTCTGGGTCATGAAGATATTGATCAGTTCGGCGGTCATGGCAATTACAATAACGTAGACAAGTCCGTCTGCCTGCAAATAATAGAGAATAGCTACAATGATTATAGATGTAAAAAATACCATATTGAATGCCGCTCATGTTGAAGGTCAAATTGCTTATCATATGGTCTTATTTAGGATAGGTCAAGTCGACAACGTATTCACCAGCAATTCTCGGTCACCATTCAATACCGGGGTAAATCATTTAAAAATGATGGTACAAACAGTGCCGACCCGTTCCGGTCAGGTTACCTTCCACGCTCTGGACTTGGATCTGTTTTACAACTTCTAAATTTGCTTCACTAAACAGCAAAAACTCCGGGCAAGTATGTCCTCAAACAGTTTGCTGTTCTTAACGTTCCGCTTCATTAAGAATTTGTAAAAACAGATCCAAAACCCGCCGCTTTGTAAAGCAACCTGCCCTCCACTGGGTATGGCGGTTTATTTGAATAGCAAATTTAATAATTCCTTTGAAGGCGGTAGCGTGTCCAGGGATCATGGTGGCGCAAAATCCAGTGGACCTATGATTTTTTATCCTGACTTTTTGGGAGGGAGGGGGCGTCTAAAATATATTTTTATTTTTCTGATTTACTTTTATTGAAATCATCACGCAGTGGGGCTGTATCATAAATAATTTTCAATGTAACAATTGTGCTCGTCTTTGGATTTATTTCAATAACATCTACGCATTCGAACTCCACCACTTCTCCACTTTTCAAAGTCCATGAATAATGGAAATGGAGTGCAAAAATATTGTTGCAACTATCTGAGTCCAAAATATTTAAAAGTTTAGTAACGGAACGATTTGTATCAGCAAAAAGATCCGTGTAAAATTTGGTTGCTGGTACTTCGCCATGCAATGGAGACTTAACAATGGCACGCTCGTCAAAAAGAGCCAATATATTCTTTAAGTTGCTTTCGGTCAATGCTTCAAGATATCGTTTACATATTTCTTTAGTCTTCAATTTTCAACGCCATCCTATATTTATTTATGAGGTCAAAAGTGAGTGAGACGGGTGCTAACTGTGAATTTTTTATAAGCAAAAAAACCAGACAGGAAAAGTGTAATCTCCCGTCCGGTTATTTTTACATTTGCCTTAGAGGATTAGCGGTGGTATTTAAAAATCAATGGCTGTACCATCATAGCAAGCCTGGTAGATCTTCTTGATCTCTTCAAAGGTGGGTATTCTTGGATTGAAAAGAGTACAGGGATCCTTCAGTGCATTTTCTGTCAGACTATCCAGTTTTGCTTCCCACTCTTTTTCGTCGATACCGTACTCTTTTAGAGAACCTGCAACGCCTGCTGATGCGCGAAGATCTGATACTTCCTGTGCAAATTCATCAGCAGTTGATTTGCCGGACAAGGCCGCCAGCTCCGTGTACTTTTCGGTTGCCTTGGAGTTGAATCTTATAACGTTAGGCATCAGAATCGCATTGCCGCAACCGTGTGGAACGTGGAAAGTTCCTCCGATCTGATGGGACATGGCATGAACAATTCCCAACCATACGTTGGTGAATGCCATACCTGCCATGCAGGAAGCGTCGTGCATGGCCTGGCGGGCCTTCAGGTTATCCGGTTCTTGGACAACAGTCGTAAGATTTTTGAATACCAGGTCGATGGAACCTTTGGCCAAAGAATCGTTATACCGGTCGGCAATATTTGATACGTAGGCTTCTACGCCATGGCTCAATGCATCAAGTCCTGTATTGGCTGTAACATGGGCGGGCATGCTGGCACAAAGCTCTCCATCGACAATGGCCACATCGGGCGTTAATTCGTGGGAAACGATGGGGTATTTTGTCCCTTTTTCCCTATCTGTGATTACAGACAGACCTGTGATTTCGGTACCGGTCCCACTTGTTGAAGGGATAGCAACGAAAATTGCCTTATTGCGCATGGGCTTAACAGCGAAGGGTGCTACCAGTTCTTCAAGCTTTGATTCCGGGTATTCATAGTAAACCCACATGGCTTTGGCAGCATCAATGGCTGAACACCCACCTAAACCTACAATAATATCAGGTTGTTCCTGGGTAAAAATTTCAGCACCCTTCAATACTGTTTCAATTGACGGGTCTGCCTCTACACCGCCAAAAACAGCAGATTGTATACCCGATTCAGCCAGGAAGTTTTGGGTTTTCTCCAACACGCCATTTTTCCTGACGGAATTACCACCGATAACAATAACTGCTTTGCTGCCTTTTAATCCTTTGAGGTTTTCAAGGCTTCCCAATCCGTGGAAAATTTCTTTAGGGACGATAAATTTTGTCATTTTAGTTTTCTCCTGTTAGCACTCATTTAAAAAATGGAATTGCTATTTGGTTGTGAATGCCTGGGCTTTAATTTTCGCCCAGTTCCATCCGTTTTTAAAAGGGTTCGGCCCTGGGGCCGTCCTGAATTTTTATGTTGAGTCGGTGCCACGCTTTCAATGGGACAGCACCTGAACTGTGGTGAGAAGATACCCTAACTTTAAAAAGAACAGAATACCTTATCCTGCTTAAATGTTGCCTTATTCTCTCAAACAAACCTTTTTCTAATATTAATATCGGATTTTTTGTGCTTATATATGCTATGAAAAAAAATACACTAAATGGTGATGCGAAATAAAAGAGCGTGATATATGTATAATATGATTGAGTTGTTTGAACGATTTGACTTACCGGAGCTGTTTACCGAATCAAACTTGGAAGGGGTCCGCTTTTTCAAATCCCGGCATCATACCCCGCGCACACCGTTGATTTATGATCCTGGGATTTTCATTGTCGCCCAGGGAAGTAAAAAGGGGTATCTGTCGGATAGAGTGTTTCAGTATGACGCAAATAATTATCTTGTCACATCGGTGCCGATTCCTTTTGAGTGTGAAACCTTTGCGACTCCTGAAGCCCCGTTTTTGGGCCTCTATATAGATATTGAAATGTCTGTCCTGCATGAGCTTATCGGGCAATTGGGACAAAGCAATGGAATAAAAAACACAAAAATGACTCGGACGCCTAAAGGAGTGGGACCCGCACAGATGGATGAGGATATGTACGATGCGGTGTTCAGGTTATTAAAATGTCTTCAATTTGAAACTGAAGCTCAAATACTCGGATCGGGGCTCATCAAAGAAATACTTTATAGGGTACTCTGCGGGACCCAGGCATCTTCTTTATTTGCCTTGGCAACACATACGGGTAATTTTGCCAGTGTTTCAAGGGCATTGAAATCAATTCACAACGACTATGGTTCAAAACTCGATGTTGAACAATTGGCCGACCTTGCTGGCATGAGCGTGTCGACTTTTCACAGAGCATTTAAAGAGGTAACATCTGAATCACCGGTTCAGTATTTGAAAAAAATAAGGCTGAGCAAAGCACGGGAGTTTATACAAAACGACAAAATGAAAGCCTATATTGCAGCGGATAAGGTTGGCTATGAGAGTGTGTCACAATTCAGCCGTGAGTTTAAACGTTATTTTGGTCAAAGCCCGGCTGATCTGATAAAAGAATCGCGTAGGCTTTAGCGCAAAAAAAAATCATGGAAATAATCCTGAAAGGATTTCAAGCTTTTTAAGTTTGAGACGGTGTGCAATTTGTGCTTGGCGTCTTTTAATGAAGTGAAAAATATTCAGCTTCCATTTTCCCATAAAGGGGGCAATTCTGGTTTATAAGAGATGTTTTTAGTTTATTTTCTTGTAGTTTAAAATATGTGTTAATATCAATATTGCTAATCATTTCAGTGTCTTGTGTTATGGGTGATGATGAAAAAATTATGAGCATTGATGATGTGGTCGCTGTTATACCAAAAAATATCACTAAAAGCTGGATCTACTCGAATTGGGAAAGGTTGGGTGGTGTGGTTATCAGTAGGCGAAAGTTGATTTTGGAAGGAGTATTGTATGACCATTTACGAGCAAAAGGGATGGCACTATGCGAGGGCAATAGTAAAAGGAGAGACATGGGCGCCTCGAAAGGTCGGTATGGAGCCAACTCGGTGGAAAACAAAAATGCCATCGAGAGGATCGTTATCAGTCTTTAAATCGTTTTACCGAGAGGTTGTGTAAAAAAGCCAAGGTTGAAAAATTCGATCTTCATCAATTGAGGCATCTTGCGGTCTCTGTTTTAAAACAGAACGGTCATAACATAGTTTCTCTTCAAAAGTTCCTGCGGCACGAGCATCAGAAGACAACCGAAATATATGCTGGTTTCATTGACACAAGTACCAAGGAGCAAACAGATTTTTTGGCTTGTTTTTGGTCTGATAAACTGCCAAATTAAGAGGGGATCGTCTATCGATCGTCTATTTAGGTACAAAAAAAGCTGAACCAAATGGCTCAGCTTGAATCGAATACCTTGTCCTGTATGGTCGGGGCGAGAGGATTCGAACCTCCGACATCCTGCTCCCAAAGCAGGCGCGCTACCAGGCTGCGCTACGCCCCGCCGACAAAACAAAGGTGGTTAATATCACCCGTGGTTAAAAAAATCAAGAATTAAAAAAATATAATGCCAACTTTGAAACCAAATTTAAAATTTGGTTTCAAAGTATGTTTCGATGCAGCGGGCAATCATCTTTGCATAGGAGGCTAGAAAAACTTCCTGTTCCTCTATTGTTTCCGGGATGTTCGAAATTGAAAACAGTTCGGCTAATATGGCCGGCATTAGCAAGCCCTCAAGAGAAATGACGGGTGCCGGGCCAAAATGGGGCTTTGATTTCTTGTTGCGAGCTTGGAATTCTTTTGCAAAAAGTGTTGCGGCCTGTTTGCTCTTGTCTTGATGGCTCAATCCTTGGGCTTTCCATGTGGGATTACCGTTTGTGGGTACTGCTTCCGGAGTGTCAAAGTAGAAAAAAAAGAGTTTGTCTTTTTTGGTATGGAGGTGGAGGCTCAGAAACAGATCCGCTTTGTTTTGATTTGCAAATGCAGCCCGATCTGTTTCAGATAGGGTGGCGTCTGTTGAGCGGCTTAAAAGAGATTGGTATTGGTCGTTAAGTTCTTGTTGGGTCCTCTTGGCCAGTTCCAGGAGGATTTGTTTTTCAAGGATGCCGGTGGTAGATGTAATTCCGGAATCACTGCCGCCATGACCAGGATCCAGAATAACCAGTTTGCGACTGGTTTTTATTGTTAAGGCGTCTGCCATGTGAAAGGGGAAGATCGTTAGTATTAGGGCGGTAAGCAAAAGCCAGGATATTTCTTTGGTCAATTTTCTTGACACCTTTATTTATAAGCGTTATCTTACTAAACTTTGTGTATAGTATGTATGTTGTACAATGCTTTTGTTATGACATACTTTTTTAATTTTTTGAAGAATTGTTTGATTATAGTTCAAAAATAATATCATTTATAAACAGGACGGAAACATGCAGGTAAAAATTGAAGATAAGAGCAGCGTAAAAAAAGTGCTCTCTTTTGAAATTCCTAAGGAAGCAGTCGCAAAAGAGCTGAGCAAGGCCTACAATGAATTGAAAAAGACAGCAGACGTCAAGGGATTTAGAAAGGGAAAAATTCCGAGAAAGGTTCTTGAAAATAGATTTGCCAAAGATGTTCATGCCGATGTTGCCCCCCGTCTGATCCAGGATGCTTTTGTGGAAACCATCCAGGAACATAAATTTAATATTGTTGGGGGTCCCCAGGCAGATCCACCGGAATTAAATCCTGACGAGGCCTATGTCTTTGACATTACGATTGAACTGAAGCCTGAACTTGAGGATATCGAGTTTGAGGGGCTTGCCCTTGAAAAAACCAAGTATGCAGTTTCCGATGCTGAGATTGAAAGCCAGATATACATGATTCAGAAAACCCTGGCTAAAAAAGAAACGGTATCAGAGTCGCGTCCCGTTAAAGAGACTGATTTTGTTTTGATTGATTATGAAGGATTTCTAAACGGAGATTCCTTTTCCGGAACACCTAAAATTGAAAATTATGTGATGGGTATTGGCCAAGATGCAATGCCCAAGGAGTTTTCCGAAAAACTTATCGGTGCTATTCCTGTTCAGAGTCTTGAGGTCCAAGTTTCCTATGCAGATGATTTTCATGATGAAAATCTTAAGGGAAAAACAATTGTCTACAAGGTTAATCTTAAAGAGATTCAAGAAGAGGTTATTCCTGAAGCAAATGATGAGTTGGTAAAGGATCTTGGTAAGTTTGAAACCCTTGATGATGTTCGGACTTCCATCCGGGATAATCTTGAAAAAGGTTATATTCAGAGGGTGAAACATGAGATGAGTGAACAGGTCTTTGTACAATTGCTTGAAAAATATGTGTTTGAGATACCCGATGTCATGGTGGACGGAGAGCTCAACGGCATCATCGCTGAAGCTGAGCAGGCCTATGCCCAAAACAATACCAGCCTTGAAGATGCAGGACTGAGCCCTGAAATTTTGAAAACCCAATATCGGGATGTTGCGGAAAAACAGGCCAGAAGGCATTTGATTCTGGACAAAGTGATCACCCAGGAAAGTCTTGAGTTAACCGAAGAAGAACTGGACAAAAGCTTTGAAGAAATGGCTCTTGGGATGAATGCCCCTGTGGATTCCATTAAAAATTATTTTAAGATGGATCCCAAACAACTGGAGTATTATACCCATACCCAACTTGAAAAAAAGGCGATTGATCTTATAATAGAAAAAGGCAGTGTTTCAGAAGTGGAACCTAAAACTGCCGAAGATGCCAAAGAAGATACAATTGAAAAAAAAGATGAGGATGCCTCGGAACAAACTGAGGCCTAATTATTGTAGTGCGATTAGCACTGAACATGGAAATGAGATAATTAAAGGAGTCGAATCGTGCCTCTAATTCCAATGGTTGTTGAACAAAGCAACAGGGGAGAGCGTGCCTATGATATCTATTCACGTCTGCTAAAGGACAGAATTATATTTTTGGGATCTGCCATAGACAATGAGGTTGCCAATGTTATCGTTGCCCAGCTTTTATTTCTGGAATCAGAAGATCCTGAAAAAGATATCAGTTTTTATATAAATTCTCCGGGAGGAGTGGTGACGGCTGGTATGGCAATTTATGATACCATGCAATATATTAAACCAGATGTTTCCACTGTCTGTATTGGGCAGGCGGCAAGCATGGGGGCATTGCTTTTGGCTGCTGGTGCCGAAGCGAAGCGCTTTGCACTCCCTAACTCAAGAATAATGATCCACCAGCCCCTTGGGGGTGCCCAGGGCCAGGCAACGGATATACAGATCCAGGCCAATGAAATATTGAGAATGAAAACTAATCTGAATGAGATTTTATCAGCTCATACCCACCAGGATGTTGAAAAAATTGCCGCTGATACGGAAAGAGATTTTTTTATGTCAGGTGCCGAAGCGCTTGAATACGGAATCGTCGACAAGGTAGTTGCTGACAGAAGGGAATTGGAAAAAGAATCCGAGGATGCTTCAAAGGAGTCGTAAAATATGGCCAAAAAAGAGGAAACCAATGAGCAGTTTTTCTGTTCTTTTTGTGGGAAAAATCAAAAAGAAGTCAAAAAGCTGATCGCAGGGCCAAGTGTTTACATTTGCAATGAATGCATTAAGCTGTGCAGTGATATCATTGAAGATGAGGAAAAAGAAAGGGAAAAGGAAAACAAGGAAGAGAGCGAAGAGACCAAGGAGTTTATGGTGCCCAAAGAGATAAAGGGTATGCTTGATTCCTATGTGATTGAGCAGGACAAGGCCAAAAAAGTTTTGTCCGTTGCTGTGTATAATCACTATAAGCGCCTGGCCTCGGTAGTCGAAAAGAACAGTGATGACGTCGAGATTCAAAAATCAAATGTTTTGATTATCGGCCCCACCGGTTGCGGTAAAACCCTTCTTGCCCAGACCCTAGCCAGATTTCTTGATGTCCCCTTTGCCATTGCAGACGCAACAGCTCTCACAGAGGCCGGCTATGTGGGGGAGGATGTGGAGAACATTGTCCTTTCCCTGGTTCAAAATGCGGATTATGATATTGAAAAGGCCCAGAAAGGCATCATCTATATAGATGAAATCGATAAGATTTCCCAGCGGGGAGATAATCCTTCCATTACAAGGGATGTTTCAGGGGAAGGGGTACAGCAGGCACTTTTGAAAATTATCGAAGGTACTATTGCCAGTATCCCGCCCAAGGGCGGAAGGAAACATCCCCAGCAGGATTATGTAAAGGTGGATACCTCCAATATTCTTTTTGTTTGCGGCGGTACCTTCACCGGTCTTGAGAAGGTGGTTGAAAGGCGGATAACCCAAAAAACAATGGGGTTTGGTGCCAAAATAGCCGAAAAAAAAGAGGTCAACCTCGGTGAACTTCTGGGTCAGGTCAAACCTGAGGATTTGATAAAGTTCGGGTTGATTCCAGAGTTTCTGGGCAGATTGCCCATTGTCACTGCCATAGGGGAACTCAATGAGAACTCCCTGGTTAAGATTTTGACAGAGCCAAAAAATGCGCTTGTCAAACAATACCAGGAGCTTTTCAAGGTAGAAGGGGTGAAGCTTCAGTATACGGATGAGGCCCTGGTGGCCATGGCCAAGGAAGCGGTCGTTAGAAAATCCGGGGCCAGAGGTCTTCGCGCTATAATGGAGGAAACCATGCTGGATATTATGTATGAGATCCCTTCCAAGGAGAATGTTGTGGAGTGTGTGGTGGGAGAAGAAGTTGTTTTGAAAAATGAAGAGCCCATTCTCCTGTATGAACAGCCCAAAAAACAGGCCTGAAACCGAAAGTTTGTCTGAATGATTAAAATTTCCAAGTTTTTTAACCAGGACGGTAATGAAAAAATGAAAAAAACACTGCCGCTGGTACCCCTGCGGGATATGGTTTTGTTTCCAAACATCACCACCTCTGTCTTTGTGGGAAGGGATAAGTCTGTCAAGGCCTTGTCCGAGGCTATGGCCGCTGATAAAAAGATTTTTCTGACCACCCAAAAGGATCCCGAAGTTCTTAAGCCCACCATCCATGATATTTTCCAGGTGGGGACCGAGGCAAAAATCACCCAATTGCTTCGGCTGCCCGATGGTACGGTAAAGGCCCTTGTTGAGGGATGTTCCCGGGGGAAAATTATTAAACTTACAGATGAAGAGGGATATCTGGCAGTTGAATATGTGCCGGTTGTGGAAACGCCTATCCCTGCGGCTGCCTCGGAAGCGGCCATGCGAACGGTTTTTGAGGCGTTTCAAAACTATGCGAATTTGTCTGGTGTGGTTTCCAAAAGTTTTTTTAAGGGGCTGGAGGCATTGGCTAGCCAGGAGTCCAGATATGCTGATACCATTGCTTCCCAACTTCCCTTTAAGGTGGGCGAGAAGCAGGAGCTGTTGGAGTGCGGTGATATTGAGAAGCGCTTTTTTCTTCTGCTCAAACTGGTCCAAAAGGAAACGGAAGTTTTTTCCATGTCCCAGAAGATTAAGGGGCGGGTTAAGGAGCAGATGGAAGCACTTCAGAAAAAGCATTATCTGAATGAACAGATGCGTGCCATCAAAAAAGAAATGGATGAAGATGGGGAATCTTCAGAGTTTTCAGATCTTGAAAAAAAGATAAAGCAAAAGCGAATGTCCAGGGAGGCAGCCGGGGTTGTCCGCCGGGAACTGGATAAGCTCAAAATGATGTCTCCCATGTCTTCCGAGGCCACCGTGGTCAGAAATTATATTGACTGGCTTACTTGTCTTCCCTGGTTTCGAAAAAAGCGAGCTAAAAATGATCTGAAAACGGCAGAAGCCATTCTGGATCGTGATCATTTTGGTCTTGAGAAACCCAAGGAAAGAATTCTTGAATATTTGGCCGTTCAGATTTTGGTCAAAAAAATCAAGGGACCCATTCTCTGTCTGGTGGGGCCACCCGGAGTGGGCAAAACATCATTGGCTCGATCGGTTGCCTCGGCCACAGGAAGGGGATTTGCCCGTATATCCCTGGGAGGGGTTAGGGATGAGGCAGAGATTCGCGGGCATCGGCGGACCTATGTGGGGGCCATGCCCGGAAAAATTATCCAGACATTGAAAAAAACAGGGTATAATAACCCGGTTTTCTGTCTTGATGAGATAGACAAGATGACCTCTGATTTTAGGGGAGACCCCTCTTCTGCGCTTCTGGAGGCCTTGGATCCGGAACAGAACAAGAATTTCAATGATCATTATCTTGAAGTGGACTATGATTTGTCGGAGATTCTATTTATCACCACTGCCAATACCCTGTATGATATACCAGCACCCCTGAGGGACAGGATGGAGGTCATTCAGATTCCAGGTTATACGGAATATGAAAAAGAGCACATTGCCAAGGGGTTTTTAATACCCAAACAATTAAGGGAAAATGGACTGGAAGATTCAGATGCTCTGTTCTCAAAAAAAGCGATCCAAGCCATTATCAAATACTATACCAGGGAAGCAGGTGTCAGGAATTTGGAGCGGGAAATTTCGTCGGTATTAAGAAAAATTGCAACCCAAATTGTTAAGACAGACAAACGAAAGCGTTGCCAGATTACAACCACCACGGTGTTAAAGTATCTGGGGCAGCCAAAATTTCGTGACAGCGCCCTTGAAAAAGAAGATAAGGCAGGTATTGTTACCGGTCTTGCCTGGACCCAGGCCGGTGGACAATTGCTCACCATTGAAGCGGTGACCATGCCTGGCAAGGGGAGGGTTATGGTGACCGGAAAACTGGGGGATGTAATGAAAGAGTCTTCCCAGGCAGCTGTCAGTTATGTTCGTTCCAGAAGCAAGGTACTTGGGATTCGGGAGGATTTTTACAAGGACACCGATATCCATATCCATGTGCCCGAGGGAGCCATTCCCAAGGACGGCCCATCAGCTGGTATCGCCATGTGCACAGCCGTTGTATCTATCCTTACGGAAAAGCCGGTGAGCCGGACCGTTGCTATGACCGGCGAAATTACACTGCGCGGCCGGGTGCTGCCCATTGGCGGACTTAAGGAAAAATTGCTGGCTGCCCATGCCAATGGTATCCAAAAAGTGATTGTGTCAATGGAAAATCAGAAAGATGTTCAGGAGATCCCCAAGTCCATTCAAAAACAGCTGGAAATCGTATTTGTGGATGATATGAGCCAGGTGTTGGAGCATGCGCTGGTCTGAGACCAAAATCCAGAATCATAAAAATATAAAGGCCTCTCGATCCATAAAGATTGGGGGGCCTTTTTTTACGCCTTTTTTTATAAAATAGAAGTTGTTCTATGTCTCTCCGGTGAATGCTGTCATCCTTCCAGTATGGAAATGAAATCAGACATGGCAGAAATTTCGTCTTTAGTAGTAAGCTTTCTGCGGATTTGAATCATTTTATCATGGGTTTTTTTGTCCATGAGAAGATCCTCTTTACGGGTGCCGGATTTATTGATGTTAATGGCGGGCCAGATCCGTTGCTCTGCACACTCCCGGGACAGGAGAAGATCCATGTTACCGGTTCCTTTGAACTCCTGGAAGATGATATCATCCATTCGGCTACCTGTATCCACTAGGATCGTGGCCATTATGGTGAGGGAACCACCGTTTTCAAGTTTTCTGGCTGCTCCAAATATTTTTCTGGGAAATTCCATGGCATTGGCACCCAGGCCACCGCTCATGGTCTTGCCGTGGCTGTCCGTGTCTGCATTAAAGGCCCGGGTCATGCGGGTAAGAGAATCTATGAAAACAACGGCATCCTCCCCAATTTCTGCACAGCGGATGGCCGTGTGCATGGCTAACCGCGTCATTCTCATGTGCTGTCCGATCTGCTGGTCAGCAGAAGAATAAAGTACATGGGCCTCTGTCAGTCCTCGCCTGAAATCAGTTACTTCTTCAGGGCGTTCATCCACCAGAAGAACAAAGACCTTTGACTCGGGATGGTTACTGACCACGGAGTTGGCCATATGGCGTAAAATAGTTGTTTTTCCGGACTTAGGAGGCGCAATGATTAACCCTCTTTGTCCCTTGCCGAGGGGGGCGATGAGGTCCAGTGCCTGGCCTGTGACATCATCTTCATTCTGAGCCATGGTATATTTCTCAAAGGGATTAATGCTGGTCTGATCCTGAAGCATTGGTATGTTTATGAAATCATCAAAGGGCATATTGTTAATGGTCTCTATGCGTATCAGGGCTAGATTAAGATTTCTGGGACCCTTTTTTTCACCCAGTCCCTGGATAAAACAACCTTCCCTAAGGTTCAATTTCCGGATAAGGCTATTGGGGACATAGGGGTTTTCCGGCTGGGGTTGAAAGTTTTCTTCAATGGTTCTTAAAAAACCAAAACCTTTGTCCATTATTTCGAGGTAACCTTGCACGGGTTCCATGCTCAAACTCCTTAATTCAAACTTGCGGATATTGCTTTAACGATAAAAAAGACGGGTTAAGGATTCACTATTTTCTCCTTGTAACTCCAAATCCCAGAAGAAAAAAAAGAAAAAAGGCCCTGCTTGAAATTTTATCGGGTAATTGTATTCGTGTATCTCAAGTACGAGCCCTAAATATACCATTAATAGACATTCGTTGCAAGGTGCTTTGTTAAGATTCAGGTATCATTGTTTAGGTAATATTGAAAAAGTGAAGTTAAATTATTTAGTGCTTGACACCATTTTTGTTTGTTGTTATAACGTCTCTGCTTTTGGGCGATTAACTCAGCTGGTAGAGTGCAACCCTTACAAGGTTGAAGTCGCAGGTTCGAGCCCTGCATCGCCCACCAAAAGTATGTGAGATCCGGGGGTGTAGTTCAGTTGGTTAGAACGCTTGCCTGTCACGCAAGAGGCCGCGAGTTCGAGTCTCGTCACTCCCGCCATTATATAAGGAGGAATATTTATCACTAAATATTCCTCCTTTTTTTTTGACTTGTTTTTTTAGTTAAAAAAAACGGTGATTTTCATGTCAATGTTTATATCAAGGAAAATCACCGCATGTATATCAGCCTAGGCCAGTTGGTGGTCTAACCGGGCTATAGCTTCTATGCCTTGGCCATCAATTCTTTTAAAATTGCATCTCCCATGGCCATGGTATTTACAGATTTTTGGTTCTGGGATGTCAGATCTGCCGTGAAGATTTGTGCTTCCAAAACCCTGGAAATTGCCGATTCTATGGCGTCTGCAGCATCAGAAAGACCAAGGGTATATTTGAGCATCATGGCCCCGGAAAGAATTTGGGCAATGGGGTTGGCAATGCCCTTGCCTGCAATATCCGGTGCAGATCCTCCTGCGGGTTCATATAGGCCAAATTTTTCTTCGTTTAGGCTGGCCGAGGCAAGCAGGCCCATGGAACCGGTGATCATGGCGCATTCATCTGAAATAATGTCTCCGAACATATTGCCACACAGCAATACATCAAACTGGTGTGGATTGCGAATCAGCTGCATGGTTGCGTTGTCCACATAAATGTGGTTCAGGGTAACATCGGGGTATTCCCTTGCTATTTGTGTAACTGTTTCACGCCAGAGTACCATGGAAAACAATACATTGGCCTTGTCAACCGAGGTGACGATTCGGTTGCGCTTCTGGGCGGCTTCAAAGGCCATCCTGGCGATTCGTTCAATTTCAAATCTTGAGTATACCATTGTATCAAAGGCCATCTCATCTTTTCCTGTCCCCTTTCTTCCCTTTGGCTCACCAAAATAGATGCCGCCGGTGAGTTCTCTTACGCAGAGGATGTCAAAACCATCTTTCACAATTGCAGGCTTCAGGGGAGAGGCCGATGCAAGTGTGGGGAATACCTTGGCTGGTCTTAGGTTGCAATAGAGACCAAAATGCTTTCTTAGGGGGAGTAGGGCGCCTCTTTCGGGTTGCTCTGCCGGGGGAAGAAGTTCCCATTTGGGGCCTCCTACTGATCCGAATAAAATGGCATCGCTATTTTCACAGATGGAAAGGGTCGATGCTGGCAAGGCGTTGCCGTGGTTGTCTATGGCAGCCCCGCCGACATCGGCAAACTCGTACTCAAGGGTAAATCCATATATGATAGCTGCGGCATCCAGTATTTTAACCGCTTGTTCCATGACCTCGGGTCCAATTCCATCGCCTGGGAGTACTGCAATTTTGCTCAACCTAATCAATCTCCATTTATTTGTTAATGTTTTTAGTGGTTTATCATATATTAATTATAATTTTATGCAATACTAAAATTTAGCTATTATAAAAATAATTTATCTATACTGGAATTGTAGCAATGGTTTTTAGCGGGCAAGTGGTGTTGAGTCGTCTGTATTTTGCGGGTGGCCAGGGGAATGTGGATGTATTTAAAATTCTGCCGTTGCCATAGGAAGTCAATGGAACAGCAAAAAGAGCCCGGACAGAGGAAAATCCATGGAAAATTAAGGGCCTGTTTCAAGGACCTAGTATAAAATGAACGGTTAAAAATATGAGGTTTTGACTCCAGACCCTGCCGGCAGGTAAGAAAAAAAGACCCTATAAAATAAAGAGAATAGCGCCTTCGGGTCTATTACACTTTTAAAACTTTGGTAGCAGACAGTCCTTTTTCACTCTCCCGGCTTTCAAATTCAACTATTTCTCCCTGGGCGAGTGTTTTAAATCCCGGCATTTCAATGGCAGAGTGATGGACAAAAATGTCTTCCCCAGCTTCCTGGGCAATAAACCCAAACCCTTTTTTCGCATTAAACCACTTGATTGTTCCCTGCTGCAAGGTTCTACTCCTTTGTCATTGTAAAGCTGTCTATTAAAGGTCTTTTTTCTGAAAGTGCAATGGACTATTTATAAAGAAAGACACGTCAGGCTGTCATTGGAAAATACTGCATATTGGAATATTACTGATTTTCGATAAATGCAAGCAAAAAAAAAGGAGGCTGATATGTATCAGCCTCCTTTTGTAAAGAAAATGAACCTAGGCGCTATTTTCTGTTTCCATATTCTGCATAGGCCATGGCAGTGAGTCTGTAAACAAGATGTGCCATTTTTGAAAAGGGCAGGAATGCAAACAGGTTGACGATGGCAATCAGATGCACATAATAAAGCGCATAGGAAATATATTCCAAATGGGCAAGACGGGCCATTTCAGTCAGCATACCGGACAATCCTAGAACAAACACAACCCCCAGAATAAACCAATCTTTGTAAGCTGTCAGCTGGTCTTTGTTGTCCAGACGGTTTTTAATCATCAAGCCGGAACCGATGACCAGAGAAACCCCGGCAATATTGGCAAGCCATTTAATGGGGTTTAACTGGGGGTAGGGACCGGGGTATCCGCCAAGATACAGCATGGTTCCACATACTGCTGTGACAATGAAAAGTCCGATAAAACCGTACAATACCATCATGTGCGGTGTGGCACGGTCTTTATTGGCTTCACATTCGTTGAACTTGTCATGCTTGAGTACGGTGGGAATAACCCGGATCAGTGCCTGGAAAAGTTCTTTATAGTCCAGGTTGGTCTTGTCGGTTTTTCCTTCCAATATTGCATTGGCATGAATATCAACAATAAAGCGTTTTAGTGCCAGCAGGAAGACAATGACAGCAAAGGTAGCTGTTGGAATCATTGTCAGATCCACAAACCAAGTGGAAAAGAAATCTGCATGGGAGATGATATGTTCGCCCTCATGGGCATGGGACCAGTGAAGGCGACCCCCAAGGACATCCCCAAAGATGACATTGAAAATTTTGGTCATGGTATCACCGAAGTTCATGGTGATAAAGGCAAGAATGGCAATCCAGATTGCCGGGATGCCGATCAGGTAGGGCAGCTTTTTCGGATCATTCACCGCTAGGGCCAGCGCTTTGGGCGTGGCATATTCAATAATTGCAGCAGAACGGACAGCCGAAAGTACATCTCCGGGAGCAGCTCCCCTGGGGCAAAGGTCCGTACAATCGCCACACTGGTGGCAAAGCCAGATATCACCGTTGCCGATCAGTTTATCCTTCAGACCCCAGGATGCGGCAATCATTTCTTTTCTGGGAAAAGGGCTGTCCTCTGGCGCAATGGGGCAGGCAACAGAGCAGGTGGCGCATTGGTAACACTTTTTCAGTGTTTCTCCGCCAAGGCCCTTCAGCTGGGCAATAAACCCAAGATCCGGTTGAGCAAGATATTTTTCAGTCATACTTATATACCTCCATATATTTTTGCAAGTTTACCGTTAGAATCCTTTGAAGGGGTTGGGACCCATTTCTTCAACTTCTTCGACAAAGGCATTGATAATTTCGGGAAGTTTGTCATATTCATCAATGGCAATTTCTGCAAAGGCGACCCGCTCTTCTTCAAGTGCAAGGCTGGAAAGCGCATCCCCGATCTTTTTTACCCGAACTTCAGCCAGTTCAGAGCCCTTCATAAAATGACACTGGTAGTCATCCCCATGCTTACAGCCGATTAGAATAGCGCCGTCAAGACCCTGGGCCAGTGCATCTTTAATCCAGATGGTGTTGACAGAACCAAGACACCTGACCGGAATAAACCGTACATTGGGTGAATAATCCATGCGGTTCATACCCACCATATCAAGGGCAGGGAACGCATCATTTTCACAGATAAGGGCCAGAAATCTAAAGGGCGGCTCATCATAATCATCTTCAGAGGGGACGCTAATGGCCTTTACCTGGGAACCGATACTGTCAATGGTATAATCAGCAAAGGTAATAATTCTCTCGGGGCAGGCACCCATACAGGTTCCGCATCTTCGGCAGCGTGTGGGGTTGGCCTTGGGAGTCCCTTTTTCATCATCATCCAGGGCACCAAAGGGGCACTCAACCGTACATCTCTTACACTGGGTGCATCTCTGAAAGAAGAAATCCGGATAGGTCATATCACCTGATCTGGGATGAACTGCCATGCCGCGGTTGGCACTTTCAATGCATTGGATGGCCTTGAGGGCTGCACCCGTTGCATCTTCAATGGATTCTTCAATGGTCATGGCCCGTCTGATGGCGCCAGCTGCATAAACACCGGTTCTCTGGGTCTCATAGGGAAAACAGATATAATTGGAATCTGCATATTGACCGAAAATATCGTTGTCTCTGAAGCCGGGTCCCTGCCTGTAGGCCAGGTTGATGATGGGATCATCCTTGGTAACAGGTACCATACCGCCGGCAACAACAACCATGTCAGCCTTGATGGCCAGTTTTTCACCCAAAAGGGTATTGGTGGCGGTGACGGCAAGTGAACTGCCCTGGGCAGAAACTTCTGTAACCGCTCCCTTGGTCATGAAAACACCGTCATCTTGCTGCATGCTTTTGTAGAAATACTCCTGGAGGCCCGGAGTTCTCATGTGCTGGTAAATGATATAGGCTTTACCGTCTGCATAATCATCCCGAACATATTTGGCCTGTTTCAGGGCCACCATGCTGGTAACGGAACCGCAATATTCAAAATCCGCATCATCTTCATCCTTGCCCGGAGACTGGATGAAAACAATATTTTTGGCTTCTTTGCCGTCGGAGGGTTTGACAATTTTCCCCTTGGCTGCAATCCGTTCAAACTCTTCATTGGAAACCACATCGGGAAGATCTATGCCAAGGTGAGCATATTCTTCGCCTTCAAGAACTGCTGGACGCCATCCGGCTGCCAGAATCACTGAACCATACAGTTCGCCGTTGGGATCCAATTGAAGAATATCTTCCCGTCCTTCATTGTATTCCAGATATTTGGCATGGGCAGCTTCTGCATCCAATTCTTTTCCTGCTTCATCCACCAGCATCTCGGGTGGACACGGAAAGGGAACGTCAAAGGGGATTTTCTCGCCGGGGGTTTTAAAGGTCACGGTTAACTCACCGGGCTGTCCGGCAATACGGGCAACTTCAGTGTTGGTTCTAACATCAATGTTTGAAAAGGATCCGACTTCCTTGATCATGGCTTCCACTACAGGTGCCTGGAGAGACTCAAATGGCTCTGCAACGGGCATCTGGCTGCGAAGTTTGCTTGCATATCCGCCAAGGGCCGCTGTTTTTTCGACAATGGTAACCTCGTAGCCTGTTTTAGCCGCATCAAGGGCTGCTGCCATACCGGTAACACCACCGCCCAGAACCAGGATTTTTCTGGAAAAAGACTCTGTCTGATAGGCTTCGGGAAGGGTCACTTTTTCAACACGGATCATGCCCATTTTGATATAGTCTTCAGCCTTCATCTGGATGGGGTCAAAATGCTCCTCATCATCCTTCTGATCTTCGGTGAGTGCCGGGTAAGTCTCTCTGGAATGGGGCCATACAACCCCCTCTCTCAAATTGGCTCTTTCCACAATACAGTTGGCAAAGTTGAACACGTCAAAGTTGACCCGTCTGGAGCAAGCTCCAATGACCATTGCATTTACCTTGCCGTCATCCACATCTTTCTGGATGAGTTCCACGCCTTCTTTGGAGCACAAGAACGGATGGGTGGTACAATTTACGCCCTCTTCATCGGGGACATCGACAAGCGCTTCCATGTCGAGTGTATCGCCGATCCCACAGCCTGTGCATATATATACGCCGTATTTTTTATCCATGGTCCTTACCTCCTTACAAGGGTCTGAATGGCTTTAAGTGCCATGCCAGTGGCATTCTGGTTAGATGTTACGACATCGGCAGGTTTATTGGCACACCCTGCTGCAAACATGCCGCCTTTTGAAAAGTCATTCACAATAAAGCCTTCTTCATTATACACAAGATCGGCATTGGGTTTGTCAATGGCGCAGGTGGGCTGCATACCGGTTGCAAGCACCAACAGGTCCACTGTTTGTCTGACCTTTTCACCTGTTATGGTATCTTCAGCCACAAGATTTATGTTTCCGCTGCCTGCCTCTTCACTGACTTCAGCCACTTTTCCTTTGACAAAGAAAATGTTCTCATCTGCCTTGAGGTTGGCATAGAATTTTTCATATTTCAGGCCCGGGGTTCTAAGATCGATATAATAGATATAAATCTTGGCATTAGGGTACTGAGCTCTCAGATAGGTGGCATGTTTTAAAGAAGCCATGCAGCAGATATAAGAACAATAGGAAAGATGATTTTCATCTCTGGAACCTGCACATTGTGCAAATGCTATGGTTTCAGGTGCCTTGTCGTCGGAAGGGCGTAAGATTTTACCGTTCGTGGGGCCGTTTAAGGATGCCAGTCTTTCCAACATCATGTTGGTCACAACATTCTGGTAGCGGCCGAACCCCAGGTTGTCGATCTTGGTGGCGTCATAGGGCTGCCATCCTGTGTTCCAAACAATGGCACCAACCTTGAGATCCATGGTTTTTTCTTCCATGTCAAAGTCAACGGCATCATATTTACAGGCTTCCTTGACCTTGTCCCGGTCATCGGTTCCCATGGCAGGATCCATGACATATCTTTGGGGGAATGCCATGTTGTGGGGAAGGTAAGCAGCTTTCCGTCTGTCCATGCCAAAGTTGAAATCATTGGAAATTTCAGTTTCACAAACTGCGGCGCATTCACCGCAACCCGTACAGTTTTCATTAACATATCTGGGGGCGGTTTTGAGTGTTACTGTGTAATCTCCAGGTTTGCCTTCCACGCCAGTTACTTCAGACATGGTGAATACTCGAATGTTTTTGTTGTCCTTGAGTCTCTTATAATTGATCTCAAGTCCGCATGTGGGCGGACAAAGTTTGGGGAAGTAGTGTTTTAGCTGGGATACTCTTCCGCCAAGGGATGCTTCCTTTTCCACAAGGAAGACCTCATACCCCACTTCGGCAGCTTCCAGGGCCGTTGTAAGGCCGCTGATTCCACCGCCAACCACCATGATGCTTCCACTTACCGGGGCTGAATTATCTGTTGTCATGCTGTCCCTCCGTGCAATTGAGTTATTTCTATTGTTTTTCTCATTACTATTATATGCCAAAATCCCAGGGCATTACGGCCCCGCAAATTTTTTCCGGCACCCTCTCTCCTATTTTACAAACATACAAGCCGTTCCGCTGGATCCTAGGTTTATATTTTTACAAAAGAGGAGACAGGAAGAAGGCCGGAAAGGCCTACAATTTGAAAAAACCTCCAGGCACTGGAGAACCAGCACCTGGAGGTTGCATATCAAACTATACCCTCAAAACTCAATTGCTGAATTAGTCAGCAATGATTTTGTGGTAGGGTTCTTTTTTCATGGTCCACTCATTGGTCGCTTTGTCATAAGAAGAGTTAACAAAGCAGAACCAGTTTTCATCATCCTGACCCATGAAGTCACCTCTGTAGTAGAAACCAGGGTATCTTGATTCTTCACGGTACTGGATATGACGGGTATGAGCCTGAACTGTGTAGAGGCGATGGTTAATTTCCCATGCTCTCAATAGTTCATGCAGATCACCGGCAGCAATTTTCTCAAGATCTTCACGGAACATTTCAAACAGGCCCATGAGGATTTCAAGAGATTTGCCATTGGTCATGTAGTATGTTGCAGTACCGCCACCATACTCATTGGTCATTTTCATCAGACGCATTGCCATACCAGCAGGTTTGCAATAGTTGGGGTTAACAGTTTCATCTGTTGAATAGGCACAGTGATCCAGGTAGGTTCTGACGGGAGCATAAACAAAGTCAACCAGTTCTGTATCAGTTTCTTTGAAACCTGTAACCTTGCCGCCTTCAGCAGCAAGATACTGCAGCATGGATTTGGCAAGAATACGACCTTCAGCATGGGATCCGGAAGAAAACTTATGACCGGAACAACCAACGCCATCACCAGCGGTAAAGAGACCGCGAGCAGTTGTCATTCTGTTGTAACCCCATTTGTAGCTGTCCGGGACCCAATCTTCTTCAGGACCTGAACACCAGATACCGCAGCAACCGGAGTGAGAACCCAGCAGGTAGGGCTCGGTGGGCATAATCTCAGAGTCTTTCAGCTCGGGCTCTGTGTTGGTTGCGCACCAGAGGCCGGCCTGGCCAACGGACATGTCAAGGAAATCTTCCCAAGCTTCAGACTCAAGATGTTTGAGCTCTTTTTTGCTCATGGTTTCGCCAAGTTTTTTCAAGGCATCGGAAGTTTTCATGATGATGGGACCACGGCCTTCTTTGTACTCTTTCATCATGAGATGGTTTCTCAGACAAGTAGGCGTAACAGCAGCAGTTCCGTAGGGAGCATATTTTGCAAGTTCTTCTTTGGTTGCGTCAGACGCAGCATAGTTCTCGCCAAGACCATTAACGGTCTGTGCTTTGAAAAGAAGGAACCATGCGCCAACAGGGCCGTAACCATCTTTAAAACGGGCAGGGGTGAAACGGTTTTCCATCATGGAAAGTTCAGCACCGGCTCTCAGAGCCATTGTGTAGGTAGAACCTGCATTCCATACGGGATACCAGGCACGACCTTTTCCCTCGCCAACGGAACGGGGTTGGTAAACGTTAACCGCACCACCGCAGGCGCACATGATAACTTTTGCGTTGATGATATATACTTTGTTTTCTCTCAGGGAGAAACCAACAGCACCGGCAACTCTTTTGGGATCATCTTTGTCATTAAGAATTTCAACAATGAAGCATCTTTCAATGATGTTTTCTTCGCCAAGGGCTTTTTTACCGGCTTCAGCAACGATTCTTTTGTAAGACTCGCCGTTGATCATGATCTGCCATTTACCAGTACGAACTGGCGTAGCACCCGCTTTAAGCGTACCGGCTTTCATGCCTTTTTTACCGTCAAGGTTTTTACCGTCATCGGTTTTTTTCCAAACGGGAAGTCCCCATTCTTCAAAAAGATGCACGGAATCATCTACGTGGCGACCCAGGTCAAAGATAAGATCTTCACGAACAATACCCATAAGGTCATTTCTGACCATACGAACATAATCTTCGGGTTTGTTGTCGCCGATATATGTATTGATTGCGGAAAGACCCTGGGCTACTGCACCAGACCGCTCAAGGGAAGCTTTGTCACAAAGAAGAATCTTTGTGTCATCGGATGCCCATTTTTTAATTTCAAATGCTGTTCCGCAAGCAGCCATACCGCCACCAATGATCAGAACATCAACGTCTCTTTTATCAACCTCAGGATCTCTTACAGCTTTAAGCTCTCCAATAGGCTTGTTAGGTAATG
Organism: Desulfobacteraceae bacterium; assembly: GCA_016744295.1. Taxonomy (GTDB): domain Bacteria; phylum Desulfobacterota; class Desulfobacteria; order Desulfobacterales; family Desulfobacteraceae; genus NBML01. The sequence continues at coordinate 66,648 of JADGEQ010000037.1, forward strand.
CCATTATATACCTCCAAAATTATATATAAAATATCAAAATTAACAGAAATTATGCAAGCTCAGTGGGAGCTACAAGTACATAACCGTCTATTTCCTGTGTGCAAAGAAGACCGGAATTAAGGTCTTTGCCCTTCACATCTTCATAGGCATTGGCTTCACCTTCTGGAGTAGTTCTGATGGGGAACTTAAAGCGTTTGATGGTTCCGTTTCTGAACTTACAGGTCCACATAATGTCCTCAGTACCCATCATAGGTACAACAGAAGCTCCCATTGGAACAAAGTCAGAGTATCCTCTGACTTCAATTGCCTGGGAAGGACAAATTTTTACACATGAATAACATTCCCAGCACTGATCTGGCTCCTGGTTATATGCTTTCATTTCGTTGGGATCAAGAACCATCAGGTCATTGGGGCAGATGTACATACACGCTGTTTTGTCTCCGCCTTTGCAGCCGTCACATTTTTCTGCAATTACAAAAGATGGCATTTAAAATACCTCCATAATTTAAGTTAATCAAATCGCACAATACCGTTGTGCTACTTTTTTTTATTAACAACATAGACTGAAACTTTATCTGTTCAGCCTGGTAATCCATATTCAACGCTTGATTATGTGAAGTGTTTTCAATTGTAAAGAAACCCTTTATTCATGATATGAACTTCACATAAATGTTATGGGAATAGCACTCTGTTATGACCATTGTCAAGAAATTTTGAAAAAAGATTTATCATGATGTTCAATTATATTGATGACATGAAGCGTCAACAATATATAGGATTCTCGATTGTGTTGACTACAATATGTGGTGGGGTTTTTCAGCTGAAAAGAGACTGGAAAAATGAGGGGAATCCTGATATCTTGAATCTTTAATTTTTTCAAACGAAAACGCTTAAGGATATACCGATGACGGATGAAATGATACCAGTTCATGAAAAAGATTCCATGCCCTTTGAGTGCTGCTCAGAGAATAAGTGCTTTAATGAATGCTGTCGTGACCTGAACCAGGTGCTGACCCCCTATGATATTTTACGGCTGAAAAGAAACCTGGGAATATCTTCCCATCTTTTTCTCAAAAAATATACCTCCCTTCACTACGGACCTGGATCGGGTTTGCCAATTGTAACCTTTAAACCAAATCCCGCCACCGGGAATGAATGCCCCTTTGTTACACCAAAGGGGTGTTCTGTGTATGAAGACCGGCCGGGTTCCTGCCGGCTCTATCCCCTGGCCCGGGCAATAACCAGGGACCGGGAAACAGGGGAGATTGATGAATATTTTGCCTTAATTGAAGAGGACCATTGCCTTGGGTTTGGCAAACAAACAAATCTCACGGTGCGCCAATGGATGGATGGTCAGGAGGTAGGGCTTCACAATCTTCATAATGACAAGCTGATGGAATTGATCAGTTTGAAAAATAAGATTTTACCGGGCAAGCTTGAAGGGGCTCAGTCTGATCAATTTTACCTGGCCCTATATGATCTTGATGAATTCAGAAGACAGATTTTTGACCATAATCTTTTAGCCGACCTTGGTTTGCCAGGCTCCCTTTTGGAGAGCCTAAAAAATGATGATGAAGCTCTCATGGACTTTGGCATTGGATGGGTCAAGAATATGCTGTTTGGTTTAGAGCTGGATTTAAAAGGATAGTCCAATGGAGATCCAAGGCAGGGTGGCCCTTGTTCTGGGGGCGGTTAAGGGAATCGGAAAAGGAATCGGTCTGGCCCTGGCTGAACAGGGGGCTGATCTTGTGCTCACCCGCCATGACTGGGAGGAGGCCTTTGCTTGCATGGAAGATGATTTTGCAGCCACCCAGGCCCGACACCACATTCTAACAGCAGATCTTTGCAACTCCCGTGACATAGAAAAAATAGCCAATTTCATCCGGGACAGATATGGCCGGCTGGATATCCTTATCAATAATATTGAACGGGGAGGGTGGCCCACGGTACATGGCGAGTATGTTGAAGATCAGTGGGATCTTGAAATTGAAACCACCCTCAAGGCCAAACGCTGGGTTTTTGATGCGGTTTTCCCGCTGTTAAAGGCTTCCTCTGATGCCATTGTGATCAATCTGTCCTCCATTGCCGGTATGGTGGGCAGGTCCGGTCCCGCAGCTCTGGTATTTAACGACGGATATGCCCTGGCCAACCGGGGTATTTCCTCTTTAACGGAAACCTGGGCCCGCATGGGAGCTCCCAATATCCGGGTCAATGAACTCATGCTGGGAATATTTGAAAGTCGCCATGCCCAAGGAACCCGGGGATGGAAAGAGGTCCTCACCCGGGATGAACAACAATCTCTCATCGATCACACCCTTGTCAAGCGGACCGGTACCATTGAAGATGTGGTCAAGAGTTGTCTTTTTATGATCAAGGATGCCCCCTACATGACCGGAAGTGTTGTTCGTCTGGACGGCGGGTTTGTTTTGGCCGGGGAAGAGGTCCCGCCCATGCCAAAGGGTATTGTCTAGGATGAAAAAACCGATGCCATTAAATATAGAACACTACCTGTCCATTGCCAGGGGAATCATTACCGATTCCCCGCTTGATTTAAAAACCATGGAGGATATTTGCGAAACACCGGATGAATCCGTTTTTAACCTGTTGCCGGGGGCGGATCTGATCCGCAATTTCCATAAAGGGAAAAAGATTCATCTGTGCACTATCTGCAATGCAAAATCAGGTAAATGTTCGGAAGACTGTGGGTTTTGTCCCCAGTCTGCATTTCATCAGACTCAAATTGAAAATTACGGACTTCTTGGAGAAGAAGAACTCACCCAGATCCCCAAAAGCCTAATTGATACACCTGTGAACCGGTATTCGGTTGTGACCAGCGGGCGGGGGCTGGGTTCTGATGCGGTGGATTTGGTGGCCCAGGCATTTTCAAGTCTTGAAAAAAAAAGGCTATCCTATTGTGCTTCCTTGGGGATCCTCCAGGATCGAGATTTTGAAGCCTTGAAAAAAGCCGGGGTCACCCGGTATCATCACAATCTTGAAACTGGGGAAAGCCATTTTGAAAAAATATGCACCACCCACACCTTTAAAAATCGGGTTGACACCATCAAACGGGCTCAGAATGCCGGGTTTGAGATCTGTTCCGGCGGGATCTTCGGAATTGGTGAAACCAACCGTCAAGTACTGGAGCTGGCCCTTGAATTAAAGCGCCTGGATGTTGATGCCGTACCCTTAAACTTTTTATCTCCCATTCCCGGGACACGCATGGAAGGTCGTTCTAATCTGACGCCGCTAAAATGCCTGAAAATAATCGCCTTATTCCGGTATGTATTGCCGGAAAAGGATATTTTTATCTGCGGCGGGCGGCAATTGAATTTAAAGCAACTTGTGCCTTACATATTTCATGCAGGTGCCAGCGGCATGATGACCGGAAATTATCTGACAACCCAAGGGGCAGGTCTTGGGGATGACCTAGAGATGATAACACAGCTTGGTTTTGAACCACTTATTTAATCTTTTTTAGAATTCTTCTTTTCTCGGCAGAGTTCCAGCCGGAAATCAGGGGGAGGATCGTCGATCTGTTTTAAAATCTGCCCCAGAGCAGACCTTAGGGCCTCTTCGGGTACTGGATGGTAAAAGGGCATGGTCAGGGCCTGGGCCGCAGTCAGGCCGGCGCCCACGGCCCAGGATAAAAGATGGGCCATGTGCTCGCCGGCCGGTGCCATTAATTCTGCCCCCAAAAGCCTGCCGTCCTTTTTGTCTGCATAGATCCGGGCAATTCCTGCTGCCTTTCCCAGGATCATCCTGGCCCGTCCCAATTTTTCCCATGAGGCCTTGCCTGTCATAAATTCCGTTCCCCGTGCTGTCAGCTCCTTGTGGGAAAGCCCTGCGATGGCAATCTCCGGGGATGAGAAGGTGATGGCCAAGGGGGTGCGTTTTTCAAAGCAGGATATGCTGTTGGCCGTGGTGTTGTACCCGGCAATCGTTCCGTCATCAGCGGCTTCATGAAGGATGGGTTTTTGCCCGTTGACATCTCCGGCAAGGAATATGGGCAAACCCTTGATCTGAAGGGTGCCGGGATCAAAGCCAGGCATGCCTCTGTCATCCAGTTTAACCCCCAGATTTTCCAGGCCAAGGCCCTGGATGGCAGGTCGGCGTCCTGTGGCCAGCAATATCCGGTCAACCGTCCATTCGCCGCTTTCACATCCCACAACAACTCCTTTTCCCGACCTGCGGCGGATGTCAGCCGTACCTAGTTTGATGTTCATCTCCTTTGAAAAATGCTCAAATGCATAGGTCTGAAGGGCGGGGTCGGTCAGGCCCCCTGCGGTTTTGCGCCGGCTGAAGGCGATGATCTCCACCCCCAGGCGGTGCAGGGCCTGGCCCAGTTCGATACCAATGGGGCCCAGGCCGAATACTGCCATTTTCCCGGGCAGATCCGCAAGTTCAAAAAACTGGTCCGTGTCAATGATAACATCCTTGTAAGGCAGCCATTTTTCCGGGATCCACGGTTTTGAACCTGTGGCAATGATGATGCGCCTGGCCCGGATCCTCTCGTCTCCTACCGCCAGGGTATTGGGATCCATAAATCTGGCCCGTTTTCGGATCAGCTTGTCCATAAAGGGTGACATCTCATGGATGACACCCCCGGCAAACTCGTCCCTGAGCATCCGCACCCGGGCCATGATCCGGGAATAGTCCGGCAGGAGGGCCTTTGCTCCTGAGATGCCGTATTCGTCAAAAAAGAGACGTTTGTGAAAATCGTTGGCCACGGCAATGAGCGCCTTGGACGGCATGCACCCAACCCGGGCGCAGGTGGTGCCCAGGGGGCCGTCATCAATGATCACGTAGTTGTCGGTTTTTTCAGCAACAAACTCCTGGGCGGTCAAACCGGCAGTCCCGGCGCCGATAATGGCCACATCAACTTCTCGGGTCACATCAACTTCTCTGGTCATGATATTCTCCTTTGCGGGTTTCACTTGCACGAACTTTTGGGCTTGCGTGAATCAAAATTTTGCCGCTAATCTTGTGCCTTGGTCTATGGCGCGTTTGGCATCCAGTTCAGATGCTTTGTCTGCGCCACCGATAATATAAACCGGCAGAGAGGTGATTTGATCGACCAGTTTCCGATTGGATTTCTGGCCTGCGCAGATGACCACATTGTCCACCGCCAGAAGTTTGGGTTCCCCGGCAATGAGCAGGTGCAGTCCCTGATCATCTATTCGCTTATATTCGCAGCCGGAAATCATTACCACCCCCTTCCGGCTCAATTCCATGCGGTGAATCCAACCCGTGGTTTTACCCAGTGTACCTCCCACCTTCCCGGTCTTGCGCTGTAAAAGATGGACCTTTCGGGGGGAGGGGGCAACCTTTGGCATAACGCCCTCTACACCGCCCCGCGCCTTAAGGGACATATCGATTCCCCATTCGGCCATAAAGGAGGATATATCCTGGCGACCCGATAGGCCCTGGTGAATTGGCAGGCCCTGGTGAATCAGAACCTCACATATATCAAACCCAATCCCCCCGGCACCGATTACAGCAACCTTTTTGCCCACCTCAACACCGTTCATAACATCGATATAGCTCAATACCTTGGAGTGGGCAATGCCCTCAATCATGGGTTTGCGGGGGATGATGCCCGTGGCGATCACCGCTCCGTCAAATCCCCCCTGGTCCAGCATCACTCCTGTAGCCGTTTGGTTAAGTTTTAATTCCACACCAGTAAGTTCTATCCGACGGCCGTAATAACGAATGGTTTCATAAAATTCTTCTTTGCCCGGAATCTGCTTGGCAATATTAAACTGGCCCCCTATTTCCCCGGCAGCTTCAAACAGGGTAACCCTGTGTCCACGGCCTGCGGCAGTGGTTGCAAATGCCAGGCCCGCTGGGCCGGCACCTATCACGGCAATCTTTTTTGGCTGCTCGGCTGATCGAATCAACAATTGGGTTTCCTGGCAGGCCATTGGGTTGACCAGACAACTGGTCAATTTCCCGGCAAAGATATGATCCAGGCAGGCCTGATTGCAGCCGATGCAGGTGTTGATCTCATCGGTGCGCAGCTCAACTGCCTTGCGCACAAACTCAGGATCAGCCAGAAACGGCCGTGCCATGGAAACCATATCCGCATCCCCCCTTGCCAGTACCTGTTCTGCCACATCCGGCATATTGATGCGGTTAGAGGTGATGCAGGGAATTTTCAATGCGACCTTGACTTTGGCAGTGGCCCAGGTAAACGCAGCCCGGGGAACCCTGGTGGCAATTGTGGGAATCCGGGCTTCATGCCAGCCGATACCGGTGTTGATGAGGGTTGCCCCTGCATGCTCAACTGCTTTGCCCAGGGCAATCACTTCACCCAGAGAACTGCCCCCTTCCACCAGGTCCAGCATGGACAACCGATAAATGATGATAAAATCGGAGCCCACAGCCTCTCGTATCCTGCGAACCACTTGTTTTGGGAGCCTGATACGATTCTCATAATTCCCTCCCCATGGATCGTTCCTCTGGTTGGTACGTAAGGCGATAAACTGGTTTATCAGATAGCCTTCAGAGCCCATTATCTCAACACCGTCGTAACCGGCATCCTTTGCCAGCAATGCACATTGGACAAACTCCCGAATCAGCTGCCTGATGTTTTCATCTGTCAACGCTTTGGGCAAAAATGGACTGATGGGCGACTGGACAGCCGAGGGCGCCACCGCATCCGGATTAAACGCATAACGGCCCGTGTGAAGTATTTGCATGCAAATCTTTCCACCTGCTCCATGCACGGCATCGGTAACAATACGATGGTTGGCAACGTCCTGGGCTGTGGCCATCAATGCCGCATCCGCATGAACAGCCCCCTCTCTATTCGGGCCAATGCCACCGGTTACAATAAGCCCCACGCCCCCACGGGCACGTTGGGCATAAAATTCTGCCATTCGGGTAAAACCGTCAGCCATTTCCTCCAATCCCAGGTGCATGGATCCCATCACCACCCTGTTTTTAAGGGTGGTAAACCCCAAGTCCAAGGGGGCAAGCAGATTGGGAAAGGACGGATGAACATTTTCATTCATGGGTATTGCTCCCTTGCTATATCGGTAAATTAAAAAACCCATCTTTTGGGTGGTCACCATCTCTTCCAGGGGGTGATAATTTTGGACCCCAAGCTGAGGGGCTGGGTTGTTTTTGAAAAGCCTCGCCTTAGGTCCGGTCCATCTCGTGCGTTTTGTTAGCGACTCTATAGTTTAAGTAACAAATAAGGGGTCGTTCGATTTTTTATTGTTGACAGATATTCGTTCTTATACTCACATCCCATCTTTGTATAAAAGCCTTTGGAATTTGGGTCAGCGAGGATGCCCAATTCATGAATACACCTTTTTTTACATCTTTCCTTCATGTGCTGGAACAGTATGGTTCCAATCCCTTTTCCAATAAAACACGGCTCAATGAACATATGCTCTAACCAGAAACCTTTGCGTATTTTGATATTTGATATTTCAACATCATCCTTTAGCTCGATGATTGAATAATAACCGATAATCACACCATCATTCGCATAAACAAATACATCATTATTTCTGATATACTCAGCGCTTATCGTCAACTCATTTGTCCAAATATTGAAATATTCTTTTGGATAGCCCCAATATCCTTTGGATTTAAAAGAAATCCCGGTCAGAATTTCATTTTCCTCAATTTTCGCATTTCTTATCATTTATATTTCTTCGCTAACCCCCATCTGCGGCTTGCCCGTCAGCATGTTGCATGTTCTTTTTTAGAAACTAATCGAATTGCTTAAGTGTTCTATTTGCTCTTTTCTTGAACCCGAGCTTGGCATAGAAGCTTTCTTTTCCAGGGTTGGCATACGGGATGATTTTTTTATGCCCTTGTGAAAGTCGAACAAGATTTTGGACGATTTCTTTGCCAAGACCACGGCCCTGGTAATCAGGGTGAATGGCAATATCACAGATATAGGAACAATCTTTACAATCTGCCAAAGCTCTTCCAACACCAATAAGAATTTTTTTTGGAGGAGGATCACTATCGAATCAAGCTCTTGAATCTCTTACCATGTATCGATTTTTGACATCGAATATTTCGGACTCGGAAACAACTTTGAATCCAAATTTCTCATAAAAGCGTACATTTTTATCCAAATCTGTTTCCAAGTATGCTTTAGCAAAACAGGCATCCACTTCCCTACAGAAGCGCTTCATGAGCATAGAACCAATACCTGATCCTTGATGAGATGGCAACACTCCAATCGGACCAAGATGCCAATGTTGACTCAACGGCTCATGACGTGCCCACTCCGTATGCCATATAGACTTCCGCCAGCCAATATCATTTTCATCTTTTGATTCTTTTGGGCCATCTGTAACTTTACTCCCCTCCCATGACTTCATCCTCATAACCCCGATAATATTTTGTTTTTCTTTTACCAGAAAAACTATTCCAGGCAATTCAATCAAGAGGTTAGAAAACATTTTTTCAATTTCTATACGCTCATTTTCACCGTTCCCCTGAAAAACAGCAACATGGAGAGGATTGTTAAGCATAGCAACACTGAGAACTCTTGCTGATTCTTGGATGTCATTTTTTTCCATGAACGACATCTGAAAGTTGCACATATTTATTCCTTTGCTGGATATTATTTAAAAAATGAAGATTAACTCTGTTTCCAGTTTTTTTTGGGGGATCAGGAGACCACTCCCTATCTCAACCTTGTATTCTTCCTATAATTTCCGGTGGCTACTCAGGTCGGATATAAGTTGTGTGATCAAGCAATATTTTCCATCCATGAGTTGACCGGACAAAAATGTTTGATACAATAGCATTATAATTTTGATCGCAAAATGAAATATTCTCATCTGCAGTTGCCCATATATGTTTATCATCCATAACATGTATTTCAACATTTTTAATTGAAATCTGAAGATCCTTTCTACTGCCAATGCTTTGCTGCCAATATTCTGTAAGCTGTTTTTTTCCTCGTAATACTGCTCCATTGCTGATCTTGACCATATTTTTACTATTTGAAAAATAACTTAACACTTTGTCGATATCCAAAATTGAAAATGCCTGACAGATACTATTATAGATCTCTTTTATATCAGCTTCCAATTTGATTTTATTATTAGCTAAATTAGACATAATTTGTTACTGAATTTTGCCTTAAAATTAAATTTAATCCTGATTCATCTAAATATTTTTGAGGATTTTATCTATATTTTCTAACCGCATATCATTCAAATCCGGATGACATCTTCCTATCGATATTCCGTATTCGGTCACGGGGGTAATAGTCAATAATAAGTACCCGAAATTATAGCAAATATTATCAACATGTAACTTGTTGAAATAATACAGAAAAATCTAGATTTTTGATATCCAATATGCTACACTCTTTTTTATGAAGTTAAAAAGACCATTTTCAGATGAAGATTT
>JADGEQ010000001.1 GCA_016744295.1 Desulfobacteraceae bacterium
CAGGATCAAACTCTCCAGTTATAATCCTTTGATACTTCTTTTAGGTCCTAAGACCCGCTCATTTTCTTTTCTCACTGACCAATTTTCAAAGATCAAACTTTTTGTTTCGGGTTGTTTCTGACCCCCAAAACCAGGCCAATATACATGTGCCGCCTGGTCTTGTCAAACCTTTTTTTATATTAATCGAAAATAATTTTGTGATACTTCTTTTTACCGGCTCTCAACAGGAGCTCACCCCCTGCAATATCAGCAGACAAAACAATTTGATCAAACCCAACAATCCGTTCACCATTGATATATGCCCCCCCCTGCTTCACCAGGCGCCGGGCATCGGACTTGGAATTACACAACTTGGTTTCGGTCAGCAAATCAATCACCAGAACCTTGCCCACCACCTCTTCCCTATTATATAGAGAGGAAGGAACCGATTGTTCACTGGCAGGTGCGTGGACTCCCCTAGGAATAGTGGCGCCGGGCAATAAAGCATCCGGCACTTCAATACCGCCAAACAAAGAAGCCGTTGCTTTTAATGACGCCAATGCTTCCTGTTCTCCATGGGCAATCTTGGTTGCTTCATAGGCAAGGATTGTCTTTGCCTTGTTCAAATCTGCCCCTTCAAGGGATTTCACCGCCTCAATCTCATCCATGGATAAAAAGGTAAACAAGGCAAGAAACCTTACCACATCCGCATCATCGCAGTTTACCCAGAACTGATAATACTCATAGGGAGAAAACCGTTCAGGATCTAGCCAGACGGCCCCTTTATGGGTTTTTCCCATTTTGATCCCACTGGCCGTGGTGATCAGAGGAAAGGTAATACCAAAGGCCTGTTTACCAAGGGTCCTTCTGACAAGGTCAATTCCTGCCACAATATTACCCCATTGATCAGAGCCCCCCATTTGCAAAAAGCAATCATGACTTTTGGCAAGCTTCATAAAGTCATAGGCTTGTAGAAGCATGTAGTTAAATTCAATAAAAGTCAGACCATCATCCGATTCCATCCTAGCTTTATAACTTTCCGCTTTAATCATCCGATTTACGGAAAAATACCGCCCAATATCCCGTAAAAACGGTATATACTCAAGGGAGGTCAGCCATTTTGCATTATCCACCAGCAGGGCCTTATCATTGGAAAAATCCAGAAATCGTTCCAATTGTCTTTGTATACCTGCCTTGTTTTCATCAAGAAGTTCCTGGGTGAGAATCTTACGCAATTCCGTCTTACCAGATGGATCGCCAATCAAACCGGTTCCGCCGCCAACCAGGGCGATGGGCCTGTGCCCATTTCTTTGCATATGAGCCAGGGCCATGATACAGACCAGCCCCCCCACATGGAGACTGGAAGCTGTGGGATCAAATCCTATGTAACAGGTTGCCCTGTTGTTATTTAGATAGTCCTCCAACTCTTCTGTATGGGTAACAGCATCAATAAAACCACGTTCCTTTAGTACCGATAAAACACTCATGCGTATTTACAACCTTTATTTTTTTGTATATTCGACTGCGCGGGTTTCCCGAATAACCACTACTTTTACCTGGCCGGGAAAGGTCAGGTTTTCTTCTATCTGTCGGGCAATATCCCTGGAGAGAAGTACCGCACTCTCATCTGTTATTTTTTCACTCTCGGTAATTACCCGAATCTCACGCCCGGCCTGGATGGCATAGGTATTGACAACCCCTTGAAAGGAATTGGCTATATTTTCCAGATCCTCAAGACGCTTGACATAATTTTCCAGACTCTCTTTTCTGGCGCCTGGCCGAGCCCCTGAAAGGGCATCGGCAGCCTGAATAATATAGTCATAAACCGTCTCTGGCATCCTATCTTCGTGGTGGGCGCCAATGGCATTAACAACCGCTTCTGTCTCTCCGTATTTTTTTGCAAGATTGGCACCGATAACGGCATGGGCCCCATCCACCTCATGATCAACGGCCTTACCAATATCATGCAAAAGGCCCATTCGCTTGGCAAGCTTTATGTTCAAGCCAAGTTCTGCTGCAATGGTCCCGGACAGAAAAGCTACTTCAATTGAATGCTGAAGCACATTCTGGGCATAGGATGTCCGAAATTTTAATTTTCCCAGAACCTTTATTAATTCAGGATCTATTCCATGAACGCCCAGATCAAAGGCAGCCTGTTCTCCTGCCTCTTTGGTGGCAAGGTCAACCTCTTCGGTTGCCCGGGCAACCACATCCTCAATTCTGGCCGGATGAATTCTGCCGTCGGAAATCAATTTTTCAATGGCAATCCTTGCCACTTCCCTGCGTATGGGATTGAATCCAGACAAAATAACCGCCTCAGGCGTATCATCAATGATAAGATCAATTCCTGTGGCAGCTTCCAAGGCCCTGATATTCCTTCCTTCACGACCGATAATTCTGCCCTTCATCTCATCTCCGGGCAAATGCACAACAGAAACAGTTCTTTCAGCCACATAATCACCGGCATACCGCTGGATGGCCGTGGAGATAATTTTTTTGGCTTCTTTGTCTGCCTGTTCCCTGGCTTCACTGGTGATTTTTTTGATTAATTTGGCGCCTTCGTGCTTGGCCTCTTCTTCCATGGCTTTCAGAAGAAGATCCTTGGCTTCATCCAGTGTCAGACCAGATACTTTTTCAAGTTCTTTTTTGGTTTCTTCAAGAAGAAGCGTATACTGATTCTCTTTTATTTCGGCCGACTCAAGCGCCCTTCCAATTTTGATTTCTTTCCTGGAAAGTTCCTGCTCCCGCTTTGAAGACTGATCTTCAAGCCTATCAAGCTTTTCACTCTTTTTTGCAAGACGCCTTTCTTCTTTTTTCAATTCAGACCGGGTTTCTTCAGTGCCCGCATCGAAATCGCTCTTCATCTCCAGAAGCCTTGATTTTGCCTCAAGCTTGGCTTCTTTTAAAAGACTTTCTGATTTTTTCCTTGCACCGTCTACAATCTGCCTCTGTTCTTCTTCAATATTAAGATTTTCCTGGTTTACCTTTTTTTTGACCACAAAAAAGGCAATAACCCCCAATCCCAGCAAAAAAACAATCGTTGATGATAGTATCATCACAGTGTCCATTAAATAATTCTCCTAAAATGCTGTTAACATCAGCAACATTGATATTGCTTACCATCACTAAAACATGGCTAAAATATGGCGTAAAATGGAATAGGATAATTATCCGGGGAAGGTTAAGAAAAAGAATATTCTATGAAACAATGGCCCCCACAAATTGCCGTGTTGCTTTTTAAGACTTTGAACCATTGGTTCAAAAGGTGGGTGTCCAATAATACCTTTAGGCTTTTCCTTGCATTTAGGAACCTAGCGCACCAGCATCAGTGTGAACTCCCTTTTTACTAAGCGTTAGGACAAAGACTGTCATACAATCACGCACATTGCAGGGGCATTGTTCATATTAACTAAAAATAGTTTTATTCAATCCCTTTATCAATTTTGGCTATCAAAGACGAAATTCGATCTTCAACGTTTCTTTCCAGTTCAGAATGTTGCTGCTTCAGCTCATAAAAATCTTTTGACAGGTTCATGGCTGCAAGAAGCAAGATGGCAATTTGGTTCCTACCCGTACTTTTATTCTGGAACAAAGCCTCTGCTTCTTGAATATAATCTTTTAAATATTGTGCAACCTTATCCGGATCCTTGACCTGTCCATCCGGCTTAAATCTGAATTCTTCCCCAAAAAGATCAATTTTAACAATTTCATCCAATGAAATCCCTTTACCGAATCCTTACGGTTCTTAGCTTGATTGATATCAAGAAGTCAACTCATCGGAAAAACTATCCAATTTGCTCAAAAGGCCGTCAATCTTTGATTGAATAAAAACCTCCTGTTCAGAGTTTAATTCTGCTGTTGCAGTTTTCTTAGCCAAATCGACTTCCAACTCTTTAATTTTAGAACTCAATTCCAAATTCTCAACCTGGAGAGTCTGGCAAAGTTCTATTAAAAAATCGACCTTAATATCAATATCATCAAACTTGTTTATAATAATTTCATTATCCAATTTCATAGTCTCGTAAAGTGTTCAATTAGCCCTCAGTATAGTTCGAAATATTTGAGAAAGTCAAGGTAATTCATTTTGAAAATGATGAATCAAAGATTCAGCATTTTCAAGGTCATCCAGGGTATTCACACCGATAACCTGCCTAGGATCCGCCATGATGCGGACGCTGATTTTTTCTCCTTTGGATCGGGCGATTTCAACCATATCCGTCAAATAAATTTCAGCCTGACTATTATCCGGACGAATCAGGTCAATGGCCTGTTCTATAAAGCCTCTGTCAAAACAATAAATACCGGTATTAATAGTAGTTATCTGTTTTTCCAATAAAGTTGCATCGGAATCCTCCCGGATAGCCACCATCTCCCCTGAATCCAGCACTATTCTGCCGTATCCTTCGGGATTCTCCATATCAACGGCAAGAACCGTCAATTTGGCCTGGGTGGACCTGTGGGTTGTCACCAACTCCACCAGGGTTTTTTGCCTGATCAAGGGCACGTCCCCACAAAGCACCAACACATTCTTTATCCCGGGAGTAAGAAAGGGCAACGCTTGCTTGACCGCATCACCGGTTCCAAGCAATTGTTTTTGAGTCACAAAATTAACTGAAAAATACGGCCCTACCTCGTCTTTGACAAGTTGGGCCCCATGCCCCACAACCAGATAGATATTGTCTGGTGTAAGCTTTTCGGCACAGGCCAGAACATGTAAAACCATACTTTTACCGGCTATTTTGTGAAGCACCTTGGGAATATTTGACCTCATTCTGGTTCCCTTGCCTGCAGCCAGAATAACAATTGCCAGGTCATCCATCCCATCACAACCCATTATCGCTTCCATGGATTGGGATTCCCTATGTTTGGTATTCATAATTTTGATTTATCCTGTATCTAAAAAAAGGGGGATGCTTCTCCCATAGAAAAGCATCCCCCCTTTTTGTCTTTAATCTGGCGTCATCATCTGCCATGGTGATTAACGGCAAATCATTAGCAAATTACGATCTTAAAAATCACATTATTACTTCATACCTGCAACTTTAATTCGATCTATCGCCCTTCTTAAAGCAGCTTCAGCTCTCACAAGATCAAGATCGGAAGCTTTGGCGGACAGGCGCTGTTCAGCCCGTTCCTTTGCTTTTTGGGCCCTTGCGACATCTATATTTTTCCGCCGTTCGGCAGATTCAGCCAGGATGGTTACCTTATTGGGAAGCACTTCTGCAAAGCCGCCGTTGATAAAAAGAAGTCGTTCTTTTCCATTGGCTTCTTTATACCGGAGCGTACCCATTTTCAAGGATGTCAGGAATGTGGTGTGCCCTTTGAGCGCACCGAATTCACCCTCTGACCCTGGCGCCACAACAATCTCAACCTCTTCGCTGACAATTGCCTTTTGTGGTGTAACTACTTCAAGAAATAGTTTTTCGGCCATGTTATCCCTCCAGCTTAAGCTGATTTAGCCTTTTCAATGGCTTCTTCAATAGAACCGACCATATAGAAAGCATTTTCTGGAAGATCATCATGTTTTCCTTCAATGATTTCTTTAAATGATCTTACCGTATCTTCAACCTTTACAAATTTACCCGGCATACCGGTAAATGTTTCCGCCACATGGAAAGGCTGGGACAAAAATTTCTGGAGTTTTCTGGCGCGCTGAACCGTAATTTTATCTTCGTCGGACAGCTCATCCATACCCAAAATTGCAATAATGTCCTGAAGCTCTTTATATTTTTGCAGGGTCTGCTGAACCACGCGGGCAACATTGTAATGCTCTTCACCAATATAAGCTGCATCCAGAATTCTGGAAGATGAATCCAATGGATCCACAGCAGGATAGATACCCAGCTCTGCAATCTGACGGGAAAGAACAACGGTTCCATCCAGATGGGCAAAAGTGGTGGCAGGGGCCGGATCCGTCAAGTCATCGGCAGGTACGTAAACGCACTGAACCGCTGTAATAGACCCTTTGTCTGTGGATGTAATACGTTCCTGAAGCTCCCCCATGTCAACGGCCAATGTGGGCTGATAACCAACAGCAGAAGGCATACGACCAAGTGTCGCTGATACTTCCGCACCCGCCTGGGTAAACCTAAAAATATTATCAACAAATAAAAGCACATCCTGACCTTCTTCATCACGGAAATACTCGGCACAAGTCAAGGCAGAAAGCGCAACTCTTGCACGGGCCCCGGGAGGTTCAGTCATCTGGCCGTAAACCAGGGCACACTTGGGAAGAACGCCCGAATCCTTCATCTCGTGGTAAAGATCATTACCCTCACGGGTTCTCTCGCCCACACCGCCGAATACGGAAATACCACCATGCTGCATGGCAATATTGTTAACCATTTCCATCATGATAACGGTTTTACCAACACCAGCACCACCGAACATACCCATCTTTCCACCACGGGGAAAGGGAACCAAAAGATCGATCACCTTTACGCCGGTTTCAAGAACTCGAACGGTTGTATCCTGCTCGGTAAAGGCAGGGGCATGTCTATGGATGGGGAGCATTTTGTCCTGGGAAATAGGCCCCAGACCATCAACGGGACGACCCACAACATTAAGAACCCTGCCCAAAGAAGCTTCACCAACGGGCATCATAATGGGAGCGCCGGTATCTTTAACTGTCATTCCCCTCTGAAGACCGTCGGTTACATCCATACCAATACATCGAACCACGTTGTCACCCAAATGCTGGGCCACTTCAACAACCAAGTTGTCTTCCATGTCACCGATGGCAGGGTTTGTAATGGTCAGAGCCGTTAAGACCGGAGGAAGGTTTCCGGGCTCAAATTCAACATCAATAACAGCACCCAAAACCTGCGCTATTTTACCTATATTTTCAGCCATTTTTTTCTCCTTAAAAGCTGTTTTACCAATTAAGTATAATCTGTTCTATCCCTTAAGTGCCTCTGCACCACCAACAATATCCATAAGATCGGAGGTAATACCCGCCTGCCTTGTTTTGTTGAATATCGTCTGGAGTTCGTTCACCATATCTTCACATGCCTTGGTTGCATTTTCCATGGCTCTCATTCGAGCCGCATGTTCGCTGGTGGACGTCTGGAGCAGCGCATCATATATCTGAATAAAAATATTCTTTGGCAGCATTTCACCCAAAAGGGCATCGGAAGAAGGCTCGCAAATATGCTCGGGAAGGAACTCTCCCTCTTCTGCAGCCACTTCTTCTGCCTCTCCCACCACATCCGCAAGGGAAGGGATGGGAAGCACCTGTTTCAAGGTGGGGATCTGTTTTGCCATGTTTTCAAACTGGGAATAAATCAGATATACTTCATCAACAGCTCCGTCAAGGAAACTGTCTATCATTTTTTGACCCGAGGTGGATGCGACCGAAAAATCGATATTTCCGCCAACCACACCCAAATATTCAGCCTCAATGGGGCTAGGGCTTTTCTTTGCCCAGTCTCGTCCTCTTTTACCAAAACAGATAATAGAGACATCCTTGCCTGCAAGCTCGGATTCGATTAATTTTTCAGCTTTAGCAATCAAACTATTGTTAAAACCGCCACAAAGCCCTCTGTCAGATGTACAGAGAATCAGGGCCACCTTTTTGACTTCTTCACGGGGAACCAGTAAAGGGCTTGCATCTTCACCGGATTTACCGGCAATGCTTCCCAAGACTTCAGCAAATTTGGAAGCATAGGGTTCAAACGCCTCCATTCTCAGCTGGGACCCGCGCAATCTTGAAGTGGCGACCATCTTCATGGCAGAGGTAATCTGTCTAGTCTTTTTTACACTGACTATTTTCGATTGTACTTCTTTTAAAGTTGCCATATGATCTCACCTTTACGCCTAATTTTAATGAAAATTTTCACCATAAAATCCAAAATCTACCCTAGATGGTATCCTTGAATTCTTCGTCATAGGCTTCAAGGCATTTTTTCAATTTGCCTTCAATTTCTGCGGTAATCTCTTGCTTTTCTTTCAAGCCAGAGAAAACTTCAGGGAACTGATTTTCAACAAAGGAGTAAAGACCTTCCTCATATTTCGCAACCGCCTCTCGTGGGTACTTATCAATATAGCCCTTGGTTCCGGCGTAAAGCGCTGTTACCATTTTTTCCATGGAAAGGGGTTTAAACTGGGGTTGTTTCAAGAGTTCAACCAGGCGCTCACCACGGGTCAGCTGTTTTTGAGTCGCAGCATCAAGGTCAGACCCAAATGCGGCAAAGGCTTCCAACTCACGAAACTGAGCCAGATCAAGCCGCAGGGTACCTGCCACTTGTTTCATGGCTTTTACCTGGGCTGCCCCACCAACTCTTGATACGGAAAGTCCAACATCAATGGCAGGTCTGATACCCGCGAAGAAAAGATCCTTGTCCAGAAAGATCTGACCATCGGTGATGGAGATAACGTTTGTGGGGATAAAGGCGGACACATCCCCTTCCTGGGTTTCAATGATGGGAAGGGCTGTCATGGAACCAGCACCTTTATCATCGGAAAGTTTTGCAGATCTTTCAAGCAACCGGGAATGGTTGTAAAAAATGTCACCAGGGAAGGCTTCACGTCCAGGCGGACGTCTGAGCAGTAATGATACCTGACGATAAGCAACAGCCTGTTTTGAAAGATCATCGTAAATAATCAGAGAATGCTCACCCTTATCTCTGAAATACTCGGCCATGGCGCAGCCGGCATAGGGAGCCAGATACTGCATGGCAGCAGACTCGGAAGCAGATGCCACAACAACGGTTGTGTATTCCAAGGCACCATGCTCTTCGAGGGCGGCAACCACCTGGGCAACGGTTGATTTTTTCTGACCGCAGGCAACATAGATACATTTGATGCCGCTTTCTTTCTGAGCAATAATGGCATCAACGGCAACGGCTGTTTTACCAATCTGACGGTCACCAATGATGAGCTCACGCTGACCACGGCCTACAGGCGTCATCCCATCAACAGCCTTGGAGCCAGTGTAACAAGGTTCGTGAACACCTTTCCTCTCAATAACACCAGGGGCAATCAATTCCATATTCATGTATATATCTGAATTGATCGGACCTTTGCCATCCACAGGCTCACCTGTTGTAGTTACAACACGCCCCAGAAGGGCTTCACCAACGGGAACAGATGCAATGCGATCAGTTCTTTTTACCACATCACCCTCTTTGATGACCTTATCATCGCCCAGGATGGCAACACCAACATTGTCTGACTCAAGGTTCAAGGCAAGACCCAAAATTCCACCAGGGAATTCAACCAGTTCCATTGCTTTAACTTTTTCCAAACCATATACGCGGGCAATACCATCACCCGCAGAGAGGACAACACCAGTTTCGCTCAAATCAACTTCTGCATCAAAGCCCTTGATCTGATCTTTTATTATTTGGCTTATTTCTTCCGCTTTAATTTCCATTAGACACTCTCACCTTTTTTTAATGTTTCCCGCATATTAATCAGCTGAGTTTTCACACTGCCGTCCAGAACAAGATCACCAATTTTTGTTACCACACCGCCGATAAGGCTTGGATCCTGTTCAACATTCAGAACAATTGTTTTTCCCGCTTTCTTAGACAAGGCTTCTTTAATTTTCTCTATGGCTTCCGAGGAAAGTTCTGTTGCCGAGATAACACTGGCTTTAACAACCCCTTTGAGTTCATCGGCCAGATCCTTGTAATAGGAAGCAATTTCCCGCAAAAAACCGATTCTGCCCTTGTCAAACAAAAGCACCAGAAAAGATTTCATAATGGCAGACAACTCTGTTGCTGCCAAAACCGCCTGAAGTATTTTTTTCCGGTCATTTTTATTGTACAAAGGATTGATCAATGCGAGTTCAAACCCGTCCTGTGTGTCAAAAAGCCCTACCACAGCGCCCAACTCTTCATTGTATTGCTCTGCCTGGCCATCTTCCTGACCGATGAGAATCAATGCCTTAGCATAACGCCTTGAAACTGCTAAATTTTTCATTATGCCACCACCTTTTTCAAATATTGGTCAACCAGATTATCCTGGTCATCAGATGAGATGGATTCTTTAATGACGGCCTCTGCCTGTTCCATTGCCAATTCAACAATTTCCTGTTTAAGAGCTGCCTTGGCTGCTTTGAATTCCTGTTCAATGGCGCGTTTGGCCATATCTTCCAGCTTGCCTGCCTGGGCGGCAGCTTCTGCAAGAATTCTTACCTTGGCTTCTTCACCTTGCTTGATATAATCTGCAACAATCTGTTTGGATTCCTGGTCAAGATTTTTAAACTTGGCTTGATATTCGGCAAGCATCTTTTCAGCAGCTGCTTGTTTCTGCTCCAGGCCGCTCAACTCATCTGCAATCTCTTGTTTGCGGGATGAAAAAAACTGGACAACCGGTTTTTTGGCAAT
The DNA here is from genome assembly GCA_016744295.1 of Desulfobacteraceae bacterium. Classification (GTDB taxonomy): domain Bacteria; phylum Desulfobacterota; class Desulfobacteria; order Desulfobacterales; family Desulfobacteraceae; genus NBML01. Next base: position 10,311 of record JADGEQ010000001.1, read on the forward strand.
AAAAAAACCGGCTATTGCAAGAATACCGAAGTTTAAGACTTTCCAGGTATCGATTTCAAGCCAGTTGTTATGGACGACACCACCAGCTGCAGAAGCCCATGCAACAGAGCCAATACCTGCCACACAAACCGTCACAACACCTGCAACTTTAAGGTGTTTTTTTCCTAATCTACCTAATTTCAATTTAGTTCCCATTAACAAGCCCTCCCTAGGATCTTTTCGCCGATGGCTTTGGCATACGCCTCAACCTCGCCCTGTAGAGCTTTCCGGGCCTGCTCAGTTTCAGATGCTACCTGCTCTTTAATCTGAGCAAGATTTGCCTGAGCTTTCTTGTTAATCTGGTCGATTATTTCCGTCTCTTCTTTTGATGCTGCTTCAACAAAAACCTCTTTTTCCTTCAGGCCTTTGGATCTGGCTTCTTTCAAACCGTTCTTGTAGGAATCCTTCTGGGAATCAAGATCAGCAGACGCTTGTTCAACGCCATTTTCAAGGCCTTCAACCTTTGCTTTTCTTTCCAGAAGAACTTTACGGATCGGTTTATAGAGTACCAAATTGAGCATAAAAAGCAGAACAAGGAAATTGATCATCTGATATAGCAATGATATATCAGGAATCACAGTTATCATAAAGTTCCCTCCGCCAGTTAATAATTATAAAAAAATCAACTACTTATACCTACTGACTGTTCCTTTCCAAAAACAGCCTAAATTCCGTTTAAATCGAGACTTGAGTACCATCCAGCCAAGGATTTGTCAACATTGAATAATAAATTATTTGTCTCCTTTCTTGGGTGTTTTTTAATGATATTTTTTGATCAGGTGGTTGTAAATTTTCGCATACTGATATTGAGAAGAATCCCAAACCCAACCATATTGGTTACCACAGATGACCCACCATATGAAACAAGAGGCAAGGGAACCCCCACCACCGGCATCAACCCCATGACCATGCCAATATTAATAAAAATCTGCCAAAAAATCATGGTGGTAATGCCAAAGGCGAGGATCGAGCCGAACATATTGCGACAGCTGTAGGCAATATTCAGTCCCCAAAACAAGAGAATAAAATAAAGGATCAATAGCACCCCGCACCCGGCAAGCCCCCACTCCTCTGCAAGCACCGAAAGAATAAAATCAGTGTGCTGCTCGGGCAAAAAGGACAATGCATTCTGGGTTCCCTTTAAAAAACCTTTTCCGGTTAGCATACCTGATCCAATGGCAATCTTGGACTGGATAATATGGTAACCGGCGCCCAGAGGGTCCCGCTCAGGGTCTAAAAATGTCAGTATTCTATTTTTCTGATATGCTTTAAGCCCCACAAACCATACCAGGGGTACAATGGAAAGGCCGACGCCGGCCAGGGTAAAAAACACTTTTTTTTCGACCTTCACAAACAAAGTAATGGACCCGGCAATCAACAACAATAGAAGTCCCGTCCCAAGATCTGGCTGATTAACAATTAAACCAAAAGGAATAAGACACAAAATTGCCGGTTTAATAAGGTTTCGAAATCCCAACCCATCCATGGAGACTGAGTCGGAATAAACCGAGGCCAGACTGACAATCAGGGCAATCTTCATCAACTCCGAGGGCTGCATTCGGATAAACCCAATTACCAGCCAACGACGGGAACCACCCCCCAGCTGACCAAACATATAAATTGCAACCAGCAGTCCCACACAAATTGCGTAAATCAACAAATTTAATTTATCCAATTCCCTGAAATCGATCACCACGGACCCCATCATGATGCAAAATCCGGTTGCCATCCAGATGCCCTGTTTTTTAAAAAGAGGATGAAGATCTGTCCCATCATAACCTGCCGTGACCGCACTGTACAAAATGACCAGACCGACTGAACAAATCGACAGGATAACAACCAGGAATCCCCAGTCAAAATTTTCAATCAGCCGTCTGTCAAACATGGTTCACTCCTGTCATAATTTATGGGGTTGCAGGTGTTTGGGTTGCGGGCACAGGTGTTTTAGCTGTATCCACCTGGAGATATTTTTGTATCAAAGCCCCGGCAATCGGTGCCGCAGCACTCGAACCATGCTCCCCGTGCTCTATAATCACTGCAATGGCAATTTCAGGCGCTTCAGCCGGGGCATAACAGACAAACCAGGCATGGTCCCTCAGGGTTCTGCCAAGTTTTTCATTGTCAAATTTTTCCCCCGCCTTTCGGCTGAACACCTGGGCAGTTCCGGTCTTACCGGCAATATCAATCCCCTTGATCCGAATCCGCCGGGCAGTCCCCCTATTCCCCTGCACCACCTCGAAAAGTCCTTTTTGCACCAGGGACAGCGTTTCCTTGCTGGCCGGCAAACCACCGGTAATTTCGGGCTCAATGGATTTAACAATATTACCGTCGCTAGCCTCAATTGAGGTTACGATCCTGGGTCTATAAAGCGTTCCGCCATTTCCAACGGCAGCAATAAACGCTGCCATCTGGAGCGGGGTAACCAGATCAAACCCCTGTCCGATGCTTATGGAAAGGGTTTCTCCTGCCTGCCAGGATTCCTTGAATCGCTTTTTTTTCCAGGCCGCCGTTGGAATCAACCCCCGTCTTTCATGGCCAAGCTTGATTCCCGTAAATCGTCCAAGACCGCACCCAGTGGCATACTGGGCAAGGGTGTCCACCCCGGTTTTTTCTCCTGCCTGGTAGAAAAAAACATCACATGACTGGGCAAGGGAATCCACCACATTGATCTCCCCGTGGCCATGCCTGTTCCAGCACTGATATCTTCGATTTCCAAACTTATAATACCCCGGACAAAAAGAGGTGGTATTAGCGTCAATCACCTTTTCTTCCAGGGCGGCAAGGGCGGTAAGAATCTTATAGGTGGAGGCCGGGGGATATTCGGCCTGAATTGCCTTATTATTCATGGGCCTGCCAGGATCGTCCATCAACGCCTTCCATTTTTTGCTGCTGATCCCGCCGATGAAATCATTCTGATCAAAACTGGGCGCACTTGCCATGACCAAAACATCGCCATTGGACGGATCAATGGCCACCACAGCACCATCATTTTCCCCAAGCAGTTGTTCGGCTGCCCTTTGCAGCTCAAGATCAAGGGTTAGGTGCAAATCATTTCCCGAAACAGGTTCAACGGTTTTTAAAACCTTGATCAGTCTTCCGTTGGCATCCACCTCCACCTGACGCCCCCCCCTTTTTCCCTGCAAAAAAGGTTCAAAACTTTTTTCAACCCCGTAGCGGCCAATGGAATCACCGGTTCTTACACCGGCATATCTGCCACTTTCAAGTTCCTTGCGATTAATCTGTCCCAGATACCCCAAGAGGTGTGCCGCCGTCTTTTGATATATATAATGGCGGGTGGGTTCAATCTCTATATGGACCCCCGGAAGGTCAAACTTATGCGCCTCAACAATGGCCAGCTGATCCCTTGAGATATCGCGCTTTAATGTCAACGGCTTATAAAAAGCGGCTTTTCCCGCCTTTGCAATGCTCTCCATCAAATCTTCATGGGGAACATCGATAAGGGAGGCAAGCCGTGCTACGGTTTCCTTCACCGGGTGGGCATCCTCCAATACGATGTTCAGATCAAAGGCAGGACGGTTGTCCACCAGAAGCTTATTGTTCCGATCATAAATAAGTCCCCGGAAGGATTTGATACTTTTAAGCCGAACGCAATTGGTTTCGGAAAGGCGACGGTACTCCTCCCCTTTAATCAATTGAAGATATACCAGTCTTAAAAACAACAGGGCAAATACCATTAGGACACAAAGACTTGCACCCATAAGGCGCTGTTTTATCCATTCCCGATCTGCATTCTTATTTAAACTGCTCACATCACCCCCTGTACCTGGGAGCAAATTGTTTTTTCAACCTCTTTCCCAGATACATCCAGTACTGCCGAAGTGCATTTATCATCCAGACCCCGGTTGGAATCAGAAGAGATCCCCAAAAAAGCGGCCAGAGCATCAAGGAGAAATCCATTTGTCCAATGGCTTCACCCCCCTGTTCAATGAAGATGGAAAACAGGATCAACCCCTGCTGTATGAGAACAGAAACCAGACTGATAATCAGGATAAATATGACACTTCTTTGAAAAACAAATTGCTTAAACAATTGCACGATGAGGTAAATCCACAGATATGAAAAGATATGATGAAAAAACGCCACCCCCGATATGCTGTCCATGATACCGCCCACGAGAATAATCATCAGTATTACGGCATAATGGGAATAGGCAAGGCTTAAAAAAATAATGTTCACTATCATTAAATCGAAACACTGGGAGAACCAGAAAAAAGAGGGGAAAATAATGGTCTGAAAAAAAATCAGTGAAACCGTGACAATGGCAAGAAACAAAAGGTTCATCATGTGATAAATCTCAGGAAGTTATTTCGCATTTATAAATACAAGTACCTCTTCGAGCTTATCGAAATCAACGCTGGTCTCTATGGTAATATCCTGGAACAACTGGGAATGTGTTTTTTTAACATTCAGGATACTGCCAATCTTCAAGCCCTTGGGAAAAACCTGATCAAGCCCCGAGGACACAATCATTTCGCCAGCTTTTATTTCATCCGTTCTTGAGGTGTACACAAAGTTGCACTTATTCTGATTATTTCCCTTGACCATTCCTCTAACCCGGGTATTTTGCACCAGGGCATCCACTGCTGAATTGCGATCGGTTATCAGCAGCACCCTGGAATAACCGCTGGCAACCTTGATAATCTGCCCGACAATCCCTTCTGAAACCAGGACAGGAGCCCCCTTAATAACACCATCCTGTTCTCCCTTGTCAATCACAATGGTCTTGAACCAGGGAGAGGGATCCCTAGCAATTACCTGGCCTGCCACATAGATACCCGGAACAGAACTTGTAAAATTCACAAATTTTTTCAATCGTGAATTTTCCTGTTCCATCTCCTCATATCGATTTTTAATGTCCATGGCCCGGGACAATCTCTCCTTGAGTTCGATATTTTCCTTAACCGCCAAAACCGCCATAAAATAGGTTCTCCAGACAGATTGGGTAAAGCCGATTGTCTTGGTCACCAGCAGTTGAAAGGGAGAAGTAATGGAGATGGCAAGCCTTTCAATACTGCTGACCGGGAGGGATTGCCGACTGGTCATTGTTATTACGGTAAAATTGACTGCAATAAACAATGCCACCCCTATAAGAATAAACATTTTCCGTGAAAACATTTAATTAGTTTATGACCACTTCTCTTAAAATATCAATATTATCAAGCACTTTACCACAGCCCAAAGCAACGGTTGACAAGGGATCCTCGGTTACCACAATGGGAAGCCCGGTCTTTTCTTTGAGCAACTTATCAAGATTTTTCAAAAGTGCCCCCCCCCCTGTCAAAACAATACCCGAATCAACGATATCGGCGGCAAGTTCCGGCGGGGTCTGTTCCAGGGCAATGCGAACGGTTTCAACAATGGCATCAATCTGTTCTGAAATGGCAACCCTCACCTCTTCGGAATCAATGGCCAGGATTTTGGGAATACCGGATACAAGGTCCCTTCCTTTGACCTCAATGGTCTCAAGATTTTCAGGGTCTGGATAGGCGTTGCCAATGGTGGTTTTGATGATTTCAGCAGTTCGCTCGCCAATGAGCAGGTTGTACTTGCGCTTGATATGCTGACTAATGGAAGCATCCATTTTATCTCCAGCAACCCTTAGGGATTGTGTGTAGACGACACCGGCAAGGGAAATAACAGCCACCTCTGTGGTGCCTCCGCCAATATCCACAACCATGTTACAGGTCGGCTCTGTGATGGGCAGCCCGGCGCCAATTGCGGCAGCCATTGGTTCCTCGATAAGAAAAACTTCCCTGGCGCCTGCAGACTCAGCAGATTCCCGGACAGCACGCTTTTCAACCTGGGTAATTCCCGAAGGCACTGCAATGATAATTCTGGGACGAACAAGGGTTTTCCGATTGTTGTGCACCTTGCGGATAAAATGCTTTAACATGGCTTCCGTGACTTCAAAATCTGCAATCACGCCGTCCCTCATGGGACGTATGGCCACAATATTTCCCGGGGTTCTGCCAAGCATCCGCTTGGCTTCCACTCCCACGGCCAATACTTTGTTTTTTGCCCGATTATCGGTCCTGACAGCCACAACAGAAGGTTCGCTCAGCACGATTCCTTTACCCTTTACATAAACCAATGTGTTGGCAGTTCCAAGATCAATGGCAAGATCATTGGAAAAAGCACCCAGCAAAGAATCAGTTATAAAGTTCATTTCACCTCTTTTAAAAAATATATATTTTTATTGTTAACACAACTTAGCATATTAACACAAATTTTACAGATATAATATTGACAGGTATTTGCTACCAAAAAAGATGGGTTTTTACAAGGCCAAAAGTCTGAAATAAATAATAATTCACCCAAAGGCCATGACAGCCAAGTCATGGAGCCTAGGTCGAAATTTTTTAATCTTATGATTGGCCCGGGAGGGGTGAACCCTATTGGTCAACAGAATGACGATTAATCCTGAATTAGGGTCCAGCCAAAAAGAGGTGCCGGTAAATCCCAAATGCCCTAGTGACGCCTGGGAAAAAAAATGACCGGCAGATGAATTTAATTTTGACGGGGTATCAAAACCTGCGACCATATCCCGTCCCTGTTCCCTCCGGAGAAAGGAGCAAAAAACCTTTGGATCTAGTACAAGGGGATTCCTATGGCAAACTGAACTGAGTATCTCGCAGCAGAGGGTATGAATAGACAGGGCATCCCCGAAAAGGCCTGCATGCCCCTCTATACCGCCGGCAGCCCAGGCATTATCATCATCCACTTCTCCGGTAAGGGTTTTTCTGCGCCAGGAACAGATTTGGGTTGAAACAATACGGTCATTTTGAATTGACTCCCCCTTAAGTTCAATAAAAAACAGATCCCGAATCCCCAGGGGTTCATATATTTGCTCCCGGACAAATCGGTCCAGCCTTTGCCCTGAAATGGTCTCAATCACCCAGGACAAAAACATATATCCCAGATCACTGTATACCTGTTCATGTCCAGGTTTTGCCGCGAGGGATTCTGCGAGAATCAGCTTGCGCAACAGTTGCCTGGGGCTAGATTTTTCCCTGGCCTGCTCCTTACTCATAGAGGTGATCATGGCGGTAAAAAATTCCCTGTGGGCAGGCAGACCGGAAGTATGGCGCAAAAGCATATCAATGGAAATTTTTGCCTTGGGGGTTTGCAAAACCCCGGGAAGAACATCCCCCAGCACGGTATCCAGGGACAACCTGCCCGCTTTTACCAATTTGGCTGTGGCAAGGGCTGTGGCCAGGGGTTTGGTCAGAGATGCCAGATCAAATATGGCATTTGTCTGCATTTGCAGCTGATTTGCTATATTTGTAACACCATAGGCCTCGTGGAACAAAATTTCATCCCCCCTGGCACACAAAAGAACCGCTCCGGGAAATACCGACCCCACCCCCGCCGCCATCATCCGGTCAACAGCTGAATATTTCGTCAATTTTTTACCCATTTTTAACCGGATATTTCATTGATTCACCTGCCATTTTATCCGGGCAGTTGAGGTATCCAGCACCACCTCCAGCCCCATTGCCAGGGAAAAATTACGATCTCCATGGCCTGAGGTCAGCCCCATGAGAAGCGGAACCCCCTCAAATATTTCCGATAGAATCCCAGGGATATAATCCGCGTTGTCACAATTTTCAAAAGAGCCTGTGATCACCCCCTGTACTCCCTTGAACAGGCCGGCCATCTTCATCTGGGAAAGCATCCGATCAATCTTATAGGCCGGTTCCCCCACATCTTCCAGAAAAAGGACCCCTCCAGTGAAATCGGGTTGAAACTGGGTACCGATCAAGTGGGTCAGGGTCGCCAGATTGCCGCCCACAAGTTTACCCTGTGCCTGTCCCGGTTCCAGACACCCCCCAAGGCTAAGCAGAATATCTGTTGGAAGCTCGGTAATGGCCTGGAAAAAGGAAGAAAGGGTTATGGAATCAACATTGGCAAGGGAGACCAGATTGGGTCCATGGACCACTGCAAATTGGGTGCGTTGAATGACTGCGGATAGAAGGGCTGTGGCATCTGAAAATCCAATGACCAATTTGGGATTTGCCTGAATCATTTCCCAATCCAGGAACTCCAGAATTCGCATGGCGCCAAATCCACCCCTGGCAGCAATAATCCCATTTACTTTTGGATTGGCAAATAATTCATTCACAACGGACGCCCTGGCATGATCCTCCCCCGCAAGATACCTTTTTCTTCCGAAAATTGCCTCGGGCAATAGGACCTCAAAGCCCATTTTTTCTAGACAGTCGATTCCCTTTCTTAATTTTTTATCATCAAAACGGGCAGAAGGAGCAGCCACTCCAATGGTATCCCCTTTTTTTAAAGGATAAAAATTTATCATTATGCTTGGTTTATCCCCTCAATATGACTTTCGATTCTTCATTAGTGCTTCCCATACATATAAAAACACGCCGATCCAGATGCACCCAAAGGTGATAAGATTATGGCGAGTGAATTCTTCCTTGTAAACAAAAACGCCCAGTACAAATGCAATGCTAGGTGCCAGATACTGCAAGATACCTATGGTTGAAAACTTTAGTCTTTTGGTAGCCGCCGCAAACCAAAGCAATGGCAGACTGGTCACCACCCCTGCCCCAACCATCCAAAGGGTCAATTTTAAATCAATTAAAAAATGGGTGCCGACAAAAACTGCCCTGAACAAAACATATGCCAGTGCAGGGACAAACAAAACAAGGGTCTCTATCAACAGTCCTGGTATGGGGGCAGCCGAACTTTTTTTTCGAAAATATCCGTAAAATGCAAAGGAAAAAGCCAGACCCAGGGCAAACATGGGTAACCCCCCATAGGCAAAAAGGGAATAAATAACACCGGCCAGGGCAAAGAGAACTGCTATGCATTGCAACCGGCTGAATCGTTCCCCAAGCAAGAGATAACCTATTAATACGTTGATCATGGGATTGATATAATACCCGAGGCTTGTCTCCACCACCCGTCCCGAATTCACCGCCCAGATATAAATGAACCAGTTAAAGCCGATGAGAAACCCGCTGATAATAAGGCCTTTTAGCTTTGCCGGTGCCTTAACAATACTCCCAACCTCTCCCCATCTTTTTTGCAAAGAGATGATCACGGTAAGAAAAAGACAAGACCAGATGATTCGATGGCACAAAATTTCCATGGGACTCACCGCCTGCATCTGTTTCCAGTAAGCCGGTAAAAAACCCCATGCTGCAAAGGCAGCCACACCAAACAGGACACCACAAAGTTGTTGATTCATATATTATTCCCACGCCCCGCCGAGAGAATCCTTTTGATCCCCGGTTCAGGTTCTTTTCTCAATTTATTTTATGGTCATTCATACACCCGAAAAACAAATCAGGCAATACAGGATATCCTAATCCCTGGGAAGATATTCCTCTCTCACCGGTGAAAAGACCTCAATGGCAACACTATCTTCAGCCACCTCGGCCCGATGCGCAACGCCGCCTGGCACACACCAGCTATCCCCGGGTTCCACATCAAACCCTTTCTGACCAATGTACAGGGTCATCCTTCCTGAAACCAGAAACCCTGTCTGCTCGTGGGGATGGGAATGGGAGGGAAGACTGCTGCCTTTTTTTAGATGAAACCGGGTCAAAAGGCTTTTTTCTCCATACACCAGGGTTTTCATCTTAATCCCCTCAATTGGGCTTAAAAAACCCTCTTCACTATGTTTTGCAAACATCTATTATTCCTTTATTCTATTGGGTTAATTTCAAGGATATTTTGACAAAATTGCCCAAAATTGCAATACTATTGCGTTATTAATCTTATCATTAAAGGTATCAATGAACACGAAAATCCCCATGATCCTGGCCCCGGCCGGGAATACAAACTCATTTTTAGCAGCCATCGCTGCAGGCGCAGACGCCATTTATTGTGGATTAAAAATTTTTTCCGCCAGGATGGAAGCTGATAATTTTTCCATTGAAGAACTGAGCCGGTTATCAGCCCTATCAAAATCCAAGCAGATCAAGGTCTTTATTGCATTCAACTCCATCATCAAGGAGGCTGAAAAGGAAAAAGTGTTTAAAATATTGACCAAGCTTTGTGAGTTTGTTCAATTTGATGCCTTGATTGTCCAGGACCTTGCCATGATTCCCCTGGCCAAAAAAGCTGGATTTAAAAAAGAGTTTCATGTATCCACCCTGGGTAATTGCACCTTTCCCCTGGCTCTTGAAACCGCCAAAAAAGCGGGATTCTCCCAGGTGGTGCTACCAAGGGAATTTAATATAGATGAAATCAAAGAGATGGCCCAAAAAATACCGGACCAGATGGAACTTGAAGTCTTTATCCATGGTGCCCTGTGCTATTCTATTTCAGGGCGGTGTTATTGGAGCTCATGGTTCGGGGGAAAAAGCGCCCTGAGGGGTCGGTGTGTCCAACCCTGCCGACGCATATATGAACAAAAAGATCAAAAGAAACGGCATTTTTCCTGTATGGACTTTTCTGCCGATGTCCTGGTGAAAGTGTTGAAGAAAATTCCCCAGGTCACCACCTGGAAAATTGAGGGCAGAAAAAAGAGCCCCCACTATGTCTATTATACGGTCAAAGCCTATAAACTGCTCAGAGATGACCCCGCAAAGAAAAAAGAGGCCATGTCCTATCTGGATTATGCCATGGGAAGAGAATTTTCCCATTATAATTTATTGTCCCAGCGGGTTCAAAATCCGTTGGACCATTCATCGGAAACAGGATCCGGCCTTTTTACAGGAAGGGTGAAAAATCCAGCGGAACCCTATTTTGATACCAGGGAAGAGCTTTTTAGCGGAGACCTGTTAAGAATAGGATATGAAGAAAATGAATTCCACGACATCCAGAAGGTTACCCGGGCAATCCCCAAAAAGGGAAAATTCTATTTGTCGAAAGGGTCTCGGTTTAAAGTTAAAAAAGGAACGTCGGTTTTTATCATTGACCGCCGGGGGCCTGAGCTTACCGCCCTTATCAAAGAGCTGGAATCAGAACTTGACCAGATAGAAAAGGTCCAGGTTCGCCCAATTTTAGACTCTCCGCCTTCAAAAGGCAGAGTGCCAAACCAGACCGTTTCCAAAAAAAGACCGATGGAAATCATTGTATCCAGGGGAAAAAACACGACAAACCAAAAAAGTTCCGACAAACACCATGGGGATACCGGCATATGGATTTCCGCAAATGCATACGGCAATAAACCCCCGGGCAGAACCTGGCTGTGGCTGGATCCCCTGATCTTCCCCGGAGAAGAAAACATCTGCCGAAACTATGTGGACAAGGCCGTTAAAAAAGGGACAAAAAACTTTGTTCTAAATGCATTCTGGCAGATCGGCCTTTTTAAAGATCCTAAAAAGTTAAATCTCTGGGCCGGGCCCTTTTGTAACATTACCAACTCCATGACCGTCAACCTGATGAAAACCCATGGATTTTCCGGTGCCATTGTTAGTCCGGAACTGGACAAAGAAACCTTTCTTGCCCTGCCCAGAAGATCGGATCTGCCCCTGGGGGTTGTTACCCATGCCAATTGGCCTTTGGCAGTGTCCCGGATTATCTCACCAGACCTTTCGCCGGGCCAGATGTTTCAAAGCCCAAAGGGTGAAGGCGGTTGGATCAGCAAATCAAATAATATATACTATGTGTTCCCCAATTGGCCCCTGGACCTGTCCGACCAGAAAGAAGAGCTGCAGCGAGCGGGTTACTCTGTTTTTGTCTCCCTCCAGGAAAACATTCCCAGGGGGGTTAAAATGAAATCGCGACCCGGGCTGTGGAATTGGAATTTGAAACTATTGTAATTTCACACCGCCCAATATAGGACCTGGTCTAAGATCAGGTCTAACGGTAAATTTTAATTTATTATTGAATTGTCCCCACTGCATCCTAATTGAAGGGAATTGGTACAATGGGGACATGTATTCAATAGATTCATGTCTCTTTTCTACAATTCCAACGGGGAACAGATTATGAAAGCGAAATATATCCCCAAATAAGATAAACGAGAAACTTGATTAATTTTTCACGAGCAAAAATAAAATTAAATTTCAACCTGGTGGTCATCTGTTAAAGATGATGTCAGCTATACTTTGATAAAATTTTACACCAAATGGAATAACCTTATCATTGAAATCATATTCTGAAGTGTGCACCGGTGAAGAGTCTCCATTTCCAATGAATAAAAATGCGCCTGGAATTTTTTCAAGCATAAAAGAGAAATCCTCGCTTCCCATCCATGGGTTCTTCACCATTTCAATGCTATCAGGCCCGAAGACATTTATGGCTGCCGCCATCGCAATTTCAAGCACCTTAGAATCATTCACTGCCACTGGATATCCTGTTTGCCAATCAAATTTGACTGATCCGCCAAACCCCATGGCAATGGAAGATGCAAGTTCTTCAAGCCTTTTGATCATGAGTACCCGGGTATCCGGATCAGTCGCCCTCAGGCTTATTTCAAGATTTGCAGTGTCCGGAATAATATTGCTGGCCGATCCGCTGTGGAATGAACCCACGGTTAAGATCCCTGGTTCAAATTGACCGATGTTCCTGGAAACCACCGTCTGGAATGCCGTCACGATTTGAGATCCGATCACTATGGGATCTATTGTTTTTTCGGGCTGTGCGCCGTGTCCTCCCTTCCCTAGGACCTCTATCCCGGCCACATCTATTGAAGCCATAATGGTCCCTTCCCGGCTGGCAAATTTTCCTGCTGGAATACCGGGCATATTATGAAGGGCAAATACGTAATCACAGGGAAACCGATCAAAAAGACCCTCTTCAATCATTAATTTTGCACCACCAAAATTTTCCTCGGCGGGCTGGAAAATAAAATGCACATTCCCATTGAAACCAGGATCATTGGCCATGGCATGGGCCGCACCCAGGAGCATTGCCATATGCCCGTCATGGCCGCAGGCATGCATGCAACCTTCGTGGCGGCTTGTGTAATCGTGTTGAGCCGATTCAAATATGGGCAAGGCATCCATATCCGCCCTCAGGCCAATGGTCTGGTCAGATTTTCCCCGCCTAAGGCTGGCCACAATTCCGGTGCCGGCAATATTGTGGGTCACTTCCAATCCCCAGCCTAGGAGCAGGTCGGATAAAAATGTTGCGGTCTTGACCTCTTCAAGGCCCAGCTCGGGATAGGCATGGAGGTGCTGACGGATGGAGGTCAGGTTAATAGAGTCCTTGGGCGCATTCATAGGCAGTTTTAAAATTTTCCCATAAATTGGCGTAACCTGTCTGATTTCGGATTATCCATGACCTGTTCCGGCGGGCCCTGTTCCTCAATGCGCCCCTTGTCCAGAAAAATCAGGTGACTTGATATTTCCCTTGCAAGTGACATCTCGTGGGTCACCATCACCATGGTTCGATTTTCTGCAGCAAGGGTTCGGATAACCTCCACCACCTCGCTCACCAGCTCCGGATCAAGTGCAGAGGTAGGCTCGTCAAAAAGCATGACAGCTGGCTCCATGGCCAGGGCCCGGGCAATGGCCACCCGTTGCTGCTGCCCTCCTGAAAGCTGGGACGGATACTGATCCCGTTTTTCACGAATTCCCACCTTTTCCATCAACGCTTCGGCCTGGGCAACCGCCTGCTTTTTTGACCATTTCAACACCTGGATGGGACCTTCGGTAATATTTTCGAGAACCGTACGGTGATCCCATAGATTAAAGTTCTGGAATACCATACCCAGGCGTGATCTCATGTGCATCAACTGTTTTTTGTCCAGGGGATACTGACTGCCATTCTTGTCCTGGCGGGTCTCAATGGCTGTTCCGTCAAGGATGATCTGGCCTGAGTCGGGTTTCTCAAGATAATTGATACACCGAAGCAGGGTGCTCTTGCCCGAACCGCTGCTCCCAATGATGGAGATCACATCACCGGAACGGGCATCAAAGGAAACCCCCCTAAGCACTTTGTTCTCGCCAAATGTTTTGTGGATATCCCTGACAGAAAGGGCTATTTCATTGGTTTCCATCTTATTTTTGTCCTTTTCGAAAACGGGTCATCCGTTTCTCCATTGGCCGCATGATATTGGTCAACACCACAACCACGGCAAAATAAACAAGGCCGCATGCGATCAGCGGTTCATAAATCTGAAGGCTTTGACGCTGAATCACCCGGGCAACGCCCATTAATTCGAGTACGGTAATTGTTGAGGCCAGGGCCGTGGATTTCAATAGAATAATGATATCAGAGATCAATACCGGCAGGCAATTGCAAAATGCCAGGTGGAGGCGGACTCGCCATAAAATTTGAAACCGACTCATCCCGATTGCCTTGGCAGCCTCAATCTGCCCCTTGGGTATGGCCTGGATCGCCCCCCGCAGGACCTCCGCATTGTAGGCCGCCTGATTCATGCTGTAGGCAAACAAAGCAAAGGTCAGCCCCTCCCGCAAATAGGGCCACAGAAAACTGTGGCGCACCCAGGTGCCGGGCATTAGCTGGCCCAGCCCATAATAAATCAGGTAGAGCTGTACCAGAAGGGGGGTTCCCCGCATGACAAACATAAAGACATAGGCTGGCCAGGACAGCAAAAAAGATCCAGATAGCCGGGCAAGGGCCAAAATTGTACCGGAAACCAGGCCGAATACACCCGCCACCAGGGTCAGCAGCAGGGTGAGGGGCGCTGCCGCCAGCAGGTCCGGAAGCCAATGGATCACATTTTTGAAAAATTCCATCATGGCCTCCCCCTGTTCAGACGTCTCTCCATCCACTGGAGAACAATAAGGGAGAAAATGGTGATCAATAAAAACAATACCGCGGTAAACCCGTAGAAAAAGGTATACTCCTTGGTGGATGCAGCAGCCCTGTAGCCGGTATAGAGCAGTTCACCAAAGGCCCCGAGCACGGAGATGATGGCCGAATCCTTGGTAATTGACAGCCACAAATTTCCCATGCCGGGCAGCGCGTGGCGCATCATCTGGGGCAGCACCACCCGCACAAAGATCCTGGGTTGGGACATGCCCATGGCAGTGGCAGCCTCGATGCCACCGGCGGGTACGGCCAAAAGGGCCGCCCGAATCACTTCCGCCATAAAGGCCCCGGAAACAAATGCCAGGGCAAATACAGCCGCCCAGAAGGGGTTGAACTGGAACCCTTTGTCCACGAACCCTAGCCATACAAGGGCCTGTTCAGCCATGCCTGCCACGGTAAAATAAACGATCAAAATCATCAGCAGCTCGGGCAGTGCCCGCACAACCGTGATATAAGCCCCGGCCAGGCTCCGCCCTGCCCAGGAATGGGAAAGCTTGAACACCGCTGCCAAAAGTCCAAATAGGACAGACAGCAGATAGGCGCTCACAGAGACCTTCATGGTCATGATAAAGCCGAAGAAAAACTCATCCCCCCAGCCGCCGGCCCCCCACGCAAGGTAGCCCAGATAGGTGGAAATCATGGGGTTTGACCCGCTTGATCAAAACAGGTTTGATCAAAACGGACCGGTTCAAAAATGGCCGGAACCGGGCACTTGTTCATTGGGACCATAATTATTTACTGGGGAACCATTTTTGGACCATGGTATCAAGACTGCCCTCTTTTTTCAGGGCCGCAAGGGCTGAATCAATTTTTTCAAGTGTTGCCTTGTCGTTCTTACGGACTGCATAGCCGATGCCTTCGCCAAGGATGACATTGGCAGGGGCCTCATGTTTCACCTCGTAGTCAACTCCCTCCTTTGAATCCAGGAAGGCTTTGATATACTGCAGATCCATGAACACATAATCAATTCGCCCGGCGGTGAGATCGGCGATGGCGTTGTCAGCAGCAGGGTAGGATTTTGAGTCAATCTTGCTCAAATATTTTTCCACATAGGCGGCCTGGATACTGGCGTTCTGAACACCGATGATTTTTTTGGACAAATCTTTGGTATCAACAACCATTCCCTTTTTATCGGCAACCGGTTTGTCGAAAAACTTGGTTTTGTCGGACTTCATTCCCACAAAAACCGAGGGGGCTGTATAATAGGACATGCTGAAATCCACCACTTTGCGGCGTTCTTCAGTGATTGAAAAGGCACCGATGATAAAATCGATCTTATTTGCGGTGAGGGAGGGAATCAGCCCTTCCCAGGCCATCTGGCTGATCTTGTGCTCAATCCCCATTTTCTCAAAAACCGCCCGGGTGAGATCCGCCTCAAACCCTTCCCATACACCGGCCTGATTGATCTGTGTGAAGGGCATATAGGGCTCAGGTGTCATGCCCAGACGGATGGTTCCGGCATACCCCGCAGAGGCGGAAATCGTAAAAAGAGTGACGACAAAAAGTGCAGCAGCTGTAATTGTGCTTGAAAATTTCATTTTAATCTCCTTTAATCCTTCATTATTTATGCAAACCACCGCAGAGACATGCAGGAGAGCCCTGCATCAATTTTTTCAATCTCTGCCGCTTTAACGGGTACAACCGAAAACCCTGCCTGATCCAGCATATCGATTGTACGCTCGTATTTGGCACTGATCAGAACCGTCTCATTAATCCGCAATGCATTTGCAGCAGGTTCTTCTCCCTCGGGCAAAATCATGTTGCGATACCCTTCAAAAAGACCGGACTGGGACATATAACGGGTTACCAAAATTGTTTCCTCGTCCAGGAGAGAACAGCCAGTTTTAAAATGCAGCACCCCTTTTGGGGTGTTCACAACCTCGCCTTTGTGCCCCAGTTTTTTAAGCTGGTCTATGAGCTGGTTTGCCCCGGCCAGGTCGGTGCGGGCGGAGAGGCCTATTTTCACCGAGTCAGGTGTTACCAGTATATCCCCGCCGTCGGCATACCCGGAGGCCAGTTCAAGCACCCTGTCAAAATTATTGTGCAACGCCGGGGCAATCTCTTTTGTTTCTCCCTGGCGAGAGGCTGCTCCGGGTCTCAAAAGAATGGCCCCTTCACTGAATACCAGGGCTGGATCTTCAACAAAAATAGAATCCGGGTAAGCCTCAAGGGCGGGCAGCACCGTAACCGCCATGCCCGCTTTTTCAAGGGCTTGCACATAAGCCTTGTGTTCCGATTTCACCCCGTCATAATCCGGGTTACCCCGGTCGTCAGCCCTTAGGCCGTTGACCACGGATGGTGATGGGTTTCTCACGATGGCCGAATTAAACTGAAAACAGGTTCTGGAAATTGGCATTTTTTGTTCTTTCATCTTTTATAAAAAACAGCTTTTATTAACGGTTTCACATGGTTTGTTCTTTCCATTTGTTCTGGAATAAAATCCATGTGGTCCAAATGCAGAATTCGACCCTTCTCTAATTCAGTTGGGGTCGAATATGTAAATTTTGTATACAATATATTATATATTTGAATTTCCCTGTCAATAACTATTAATCGCTATTGGTTTTGAACTGGTTTCCAGGATGGGAATGATCGGATGACGAGGGTGTAGACTGCAATATTACCGGTTGTGGCGGGTTATCCATCGGGACAATCCATCATAGGGTGTCATAGAAAGCCAGTTCAGGATTCCAATGGTGGCCCCTGAGAAACCGTTCCAATTCAGCCCCGTCTCTTTTTTCAAACAGTTCAATAATGATTTTATGCTCCTGGTTGGTGGTTTTGAGTACCTCTTTAAACCCCTCCCCTCCATTTTCCTCTGTATAGGTTTGACGGATAAAAATTTTTTTTAGCAGTTGAATCACCTTGATGAGTTCCTGGTTACCCGATTTTTGAATATAGATGTCGTGGAATTGGTTCTGATAGCGGTAATAGGCTTTGATATCATCGGTGTCAATGGCGGTTTCCATCTGCTCATAATAAAGCAGAAGACGATCCATATCCTCCTGGCTCATCCCGTCCACAGAAAGACTGGCGGCAAATCCCTCCAAAACCCCCAGCAAGCCGTACACCTCTCTGGCTTTATCCTTATCCACTCTTTTAACAATGAATCCTTTCCGGGGAATATTCTGCAGGTATCCTTCGGTGGCCAATTGGATTAATGCTTCCCTGACCGGGGTCCTGCTGATGTTCATGTCATCAACCACCATTTTTTCATTGATTTTGGATTCAGGCAAAAGACTGCCCTCATTTATTTTTCCTGAGATATATTGATAAACATGGTCCTTCAACGACTTGAATGAATCCATGGTCTCTCCTTTTTTGTCTACTATTTTACTCAGGATCGCTGTATCATCACCAGGCCTTTCTCCATGGTGAGATCCCCTAAGCATTTTATTGAAGGGATATGGTGCAGTGGGGACCTGTAATCAATAGATTGTTTGTCACGGTGGACTGGATATGCTCCATTTTACTGCCCAGAAGGATCTCCTTGATAATTCCGTGACCATAGGCACCCAAAACGATCAGAGAATCATGGGGAACCTCATAAAGCATGGTATCAAACTTCTGATTTTCATAAAAATACCACTGGGAAACATATTGATCCGCCAGGGCAGCCAGCTTGCTTTTCCCTACCAGCTCCCTGTAGAAATCCTCCCCCTGCTTTTCAAGAAGGGTATATATATTCAAGGGCAGCCCCGAGGACATGGCCAGTTTCAATCCCAGATTCAGAGAATTCATGGCATTGGCAGACCCGCCGAAAAAGACGGATATGCTTTTCCAGGGTTTGAACACAGGACTTGTAATCAACACCGGAAAGGTAGCGTGTTTGATAATTCTCCGCACCTTGGGTCCAATGTGCCCCAACCCAATTTTTGACGATAAATCACTAACAGACCGGGGACAGCACAGATAATCAAAATTGGTTGAAACATCCGGCAGGGTGGAGGCGGTATAATTTTTAGGTTCATAAAACATGGGCTTGATGCCCATTTCTTCAAACAGCTCTTCACTGTGTTCCTTAGCAGTTTCCTGATCATTCAGATATGAGTGATCCAGGTCCACCTGGACTGCATCATTGGAAAAATATAATAAAAATTTATTGCTCTTTGGAATATAAACCACCGGATATGCATTGATGGTTTTGCAAAAATACAAAGACTGAAGAAATGTTTCCCTGCCAAAGGGGGTATTCCTGAAAATGTGAAGCAATTTATAATTCATACTCTCTCCTTTATATACATAAATTTACTGAATATTGGTCTGTAGAATCAATTCCCTGCGATAAAGATCCAGTACCTTGGGTTTTGCAATCATACCGACAAACCGATCATGTTCAACCACCGGGATAGTGTCCATATTATTTAAAGCCATGGAATCAAGCACATCTTCGAGATCATCCTCCAGGGAAGCTGTGACCACGTTCGCATCCATGATTTGATTGAGAAACACCATATCATACATACCCGGTTCCAGGGCATATTTACGAATGGAGCTCAGTTGGATTACCCCTTTAAAAATTTCAGTTTCATCTTCAATTACCGGGAAAAGATTCTGTTTTGACTGTTTGATGATATCAATGAAATCCCGGAAAACCATATTTTCAGAGACCCTGGTATAATCTGTTTCAATGAGTTCATTGAGCCTCAAATCAGAAAGAATCCGGGCATCGGTCCCCGGTCTCATGAATTGCCCCCTCTCGATGAGATCCTTAAAATAAAAAGAGGCAGGTTCTATATAATGACTCATGGTGGATGAGATGGAAGAGACCAAAATCAGCGGCAGTATGGTGTCATATCCACCGGTGATCTCTACAATCAGAAAGATACCGGTTAAAGGTGCTTGCATGACACCACTGATGAGCCCTGTCATACCCATGAGCGCATAGGCGCCTTCACTGGCAATGTTGGCAGAAGGGATCAAAAATAACACCGCTTTATGAAATACCACTCCTGTGAGACTGCCAATGACCAGACAGGGGGCAAAAATCCCGCCAGATCCACCCCAGCCAAGGGTCATGGCCGTGGCAAAAATCTTGGCAAAAATGGCCAGAAAGGTCAAAAACAGCCCCATGGAAAAGGTGCCTGAAATCATGGACTGGATAAAATGATAACCTTCCCCCAAAACCAGCGGCATAAAGATTCCGATACCGCCAACCACGCACCCTCCGACAATGGCCCGCCCCCAGAATGGAAGGGAGATTTTTTTGGCAACGCCTCCGATTTTCCTCAGGCTTTTTGTAAATAAAACAGAGATCAATGCCGCGAAAATAGCCAGACAGAGGCTGGGCAAAATATCGGAAGCCATTGTATTAAAGGGCTGGTGATTGAAAAGCACCTGTTCCGGAATAATGGCCTGACTGACCTGGGCGCCTGCCACGGCCGCAATGGCAATGGGAATAATATTAACAAATTTCCATTCTCCCAGGATCACTTCTATGGAAAAAACCAGCCCTGCGATGGGGGCATTGAAAATAGAGGCAACGGCCCCGGCAGTTCCGCACCCCACAAGGGTTATCCGCTGGCGGTCATTTAATACAAGAAATTTTGCAATATTGGACCCAATGGCTGAACCACTCATTACCACCGGAGCTTCCGGCCCAGCAGACCCGCCGCTGGAAATGGTCAGAAAACTGGATATCAATCTGGAATAGCTGGACCTCAAGCGAAGCAGCCCGCCATATCGGGATACCGCATAGATTACCTCGGGCACGCCGTGGCCAGCCCCTTCCTTGGAAATTTTTTCAAGATAAAGGGAAGAAAAAAGCGCTCCTAGGGCCGGCAATACAAATGCCCACCAATAATGCCGAAGGGGATGAAGCCATTCAAGCACAGACTCAAGTGAGAGGCGCAGGGCAACGGCGGCAAGCCCGCTGCAGATACCGGCAACAGAGCCGGCAACAATTAAAAGCAATCGGTCATCCAATCGGAAGAGCCTGTAATAAATTGCTTTATAAGTATTTTTAATGGTCTGCATTCTATAGTACCAATTCTCTATGTCTTTAAAAGGTATTCAATGTCTGGAGGGCTTGAATTTTCTCAATCAAGGCATTTGAATCGGGCCTGGATTTAAGAAATTGTGAAAAAGATCTGTCCCTCAGGCAAAAAGACAGGGAGGACAACAAGTGGAGATGGAATTTAAGATCCGGGCACAGGATAAGAAACAAGACATTCACGGGTTGCTGGTCCATGGCCTGATAATCAACCCGATTTTCAAGGAAACAGACTGCCACCAGGGGTTCATTCAAATAGCCCAATGGAACCCTGGGATGGGGGATGGCAATGCCATTACCGATGCCAGTGGAAAGGGCCTGTTCCCGTTCAATCAATCGATCAAGCAGATCTGCTTTAAAATCTTTTGGAACCTTTGTTATTCTTTCCAGACAAGCGTTTAAAACACTTTTTACATCCGCTCCCAAAATACCCGAATAAACCCCGCCGTTTTCCACGGCACAGGATAAAGGAATAATAGACTCGCTCTTTTTTTCAGTTGCTTCTTTATCAGAAATATTCAGCGTAATATTATGCTTGCTCGCCCATTTTTGTAATTCACTTGTCCGAAACCAATAATTGCTTCCTGCTTTGGAAACCGGCAGTTTCCCCTGCCTCACCCAACGTTCGATGGTATCGGGAACAACGCCCAAATGTTTTGATAAATCAGAAACTGAAAACTCCATTTGTTCTTCCTTTAAAAATAAGAAAAAAAAGACAAATTTACGGTTTGCCTTTGGTGACACACATTCGGTACAATTTGGATCAACCCCTCCGGGGAGGTCCGGAAAAGATCAGGTCAGGCTGGTCAGAGTTTGTATCAGATGGTCTTCATATTTTCATATATAATTATTATCAACAGCTCTAAACTGCTTAATTCATAAACTTTTTCAGGCCTGTTATAGACCAAACCACCCTGAATAACAACCTTAAAATTTTTCTTAACAACGAAATTGTTGATACAAGGAGAAATGGCTTAGAATGATTATGATCAAGTGATTTAGAAAAATTGAAAGATTTTGATAATTACACCCACTCAATTGTTCGTTCCAACCGAATCAAACCAAGAAACCGATATGTCTTGACCGAATAAAATTTTTATTTTAATAATATTTATATCAATAGGAAAAAGTAATTTTGGTGTTGTTCACTAAATAGGTGTTGTTCACTAAATAAAAGTGTTGGAATAGATAAAAGGAAAACATTAGAATGAACCAGTTAAATCAACTCACCGAAAGAATTATTAGACGGGTGAATGTAAACTTAGAGGAATTTGATTTTGATACGGAAAGTTTTGTTACAAATACCCTGGATCACGACAAAATGCTTGAGTTTTATGCATTCTACGGCATCACCTCCCAGCATCCCATTTATTTTCATTTTAAAAATTCAAATATTGCCGGCAGTTATTTTCTAGGAAAATGCCATGTGGGAAGATCTGCCATTTATAAAAGCGATATCAGGGGGGATGAATTAAAAAGAAAGGGGGACAATCTTCGGTATAAAAAGGATGTTCCCCTTGTTGAAGATGAAATGTTCACCATCAGGGACAGTCTTCTTTATAAAACCCTTGTGCATAGTAATTCCCATAACCTTGAGAGTCCTGAGGAATTCAGCATTCGGAATACTATTTCAGCCCACTACGCCAATATTCATGGATCCACCCTTGAAGGATGTTTCCTAGGTCCATTTGCAACCTTGGATCTCATGAACCTTCACTCCTGCATAGTGGGTGAATTTTCATATGTCCAGGCAGGAGAACTTTTCCATAGAAAAATTGATCCGGGAACCGTGTGGATTCGGAATCCTCATTTTGAATTTAAATATAAATTCAAGAAAGAAATCTTGGATAATTTTGTCGGAGTAAATTCATCCCATCAGCCCCGGGGAATCATCTACGATTTTGTTAAGGCTCGGGAACAGGATTATGAAAAATTATTTGATATAATGAATCTTGCACCCATAGAAGCACCATCGACATCTGCTGTTAACCGGTATGCTGTGGTAAAGGGTAAAATAAACATTGGTGAAAATGTATTGGTAGCCCAAAGCGCTTTTTTAGATAATGCTGTGATGGGAGACGGGTCCAATGCCCAGGAGAATTCCTATATTATCCATTCAACCCTGGCCGGCAGAAATGTGACGGCCCATGGCGGTAAAATCATCCATTCGGATATTGGCCTTGACACCTTTGTGGGATTTAATTCATTTTTAAATGGGAAACCCGATGCAAGAATTGAAATCGGTGAAGAATGTATTGTCATGCCCCACACCATAATCGATCCGGACATTTCTATCAAGATACCCGGCGAGCACCTGGTATGGGGGTTTATCAAATCGGAAGCAGACCTTAAAGATCATACCATTGCATTTGATGATTTGGCTGAAGTTCGCGATATACTGAAAATCGGGAAATTGACTTTTACGGGCATGGGTTCGGTTTTTATTGACGGCTTTCGCAAAAGAATACACCAGATTTTACTCTTAAATGGTGCCCTGTTTCAAAAGGATGAAAACCGGGGCCATGCCCAGGACGATCAGAACATATCCTTTAATACCATTCAACCGTATAGAACAGGCACAAGACGAGGGTTGTACCCCTCCATCAGAATTAAGCCCTAGTTGGTAAAAAAACCATGATTTAAAAGCAAAATGCCATTCCCCCTATTGGGGAATGGCATTTTTGGTTTTTTTTATATGAAACTTTCACCAAGATGCTGTAATCATGGAAGTTTCATTTTTCGTTGTGACCGGGAGCAAATACCATGCTCCTAGCCATGCCAGCTATTTAAAAAATGCCAGCAATGCATGAAGGTTAGTAAGGGGGTGGGGAGGACAACCGGGTATAAACAGATCCACCGGCAAAATGGTGTCCAGCCCTTCGGTTATTTCCGGACTTCCGAGAAAGGGCCCACCGGTTATAGTGCAGCTGCCCACTGCAATGACAACCTTTGGATTAGGTACCGCTTCATAGGTCTGCAATAATGCGGTTTTCATATTCCTGGAAACAGGACCTGTCACCACAATACCATCTGAATGCCGGGGGGAGGCAACAAAGTTGATCCCAAAACGGGCCAGGTCAAAAAACGGAGTTGCCAAGACATTTAAATCCGCTTCACAGGCATTACAACCGGCAGCAGACACCTGGCGAAGCTGCAAAGATCTGCCGAACAGTTTTTTAAAGTGCTGTTTCGAATGTTCTGCAAGGGCGGGCAGATCCCCATCGGTAATCAGGTCTGCTTTCTGGGCAGTGGAAATTTCAAAATCCCCGGTAAACTTAACAAATTCTCCC
Source organism: Desulfobacteraceae bacterium (assembly GCA_016744295.1). GTDB lineage: Bacteria > Desulfobacterota > Desulfobacteria > Desulfobacterales > Desulfobacteraceae > NBML01. The sequence continues at coordinate 34,350 of JADGEQ010000001.1, forward strand.
TTGGAAATACGCTCACAGGTTCCGCAGAATATGCATCGCCCCATATCAATTTTTTTATCAGCCACAAGAATGGCATCCTGGGGACAGGCATCTGCACAAGAAGTGATTATTTCAGGGGAAGCCCCTGTTTGGATAACCGGCCTCCCGCGGTATCGCGGAAATACAGCCGGTTTCTCTTTAGGATAGCCACATGTTCTATAACCTTGTTCATATCTGTTCTTAAGTGTATTGAGCATTTAAGACTCTCTTTATCGTTTTATCATTAAAGATCATACCCGCAATAGGAAAGGTTGAAGCTTTTATTATTTAAAGGAAAATCCGATATTCCTGTATCCCTCAAAGACATGGCCAACCCGTTCCAGTTGTGAAAGGACGGATCCTTCACTTTGTAGCGAAGGATATCCCCTTTTTCATCGGTGAGGATCAAATGGGAGACCTCCCCACGCCATGCCTCGTTTATGCTGACCACAAAAGAAGAGGGGGGCAGATCAAAATTGCCGTTTTCCACACATTGGGTTTCAATGGGGGTAAAAATCAGTGATTGAATAATATTAATGGATTGCAATACTTCGTCATACCGGACCCGGGCCCGGGCATATACATCCCCTGTTGGTTTTTTATTCTCAGAGATCTCTATCTGCCCATAATACTCGGTTGGAAAACACCGCCTCACATCATAGGGAATACCGCTTGCCCTTCCTGCCGGTCCCACCAGGCCCAATTGATCCGCATCATAATTACTGACACTTCCACAGTCTTCAAAACGGGCTATGACAGTGGAGGCACCAAAAAGTAGCTCCAATACATGTTCCACCTGGGGTTTCAATTCCTTCAGCCTTTCATCAAGGGTTGCCCGAACATCATCGGCCAAATCAAAACGAACCCCTCCGGGTCGTACCAACCCTTTTCCAAACCGGTTCCCGCAAAGAAGCAGGGCCAGGTTTAAAAAATCACCCCGAAGGCGGCCAAAATAATTGGCCGGAGGCAAAAATGCCACGTCCCCGCTTAGGGCTCCCAGATCACCGATATGATTGGCAAGGCGTTCCAATTCCAGGGCAATGGTGCGAATTTTCCGGGCCCCTTCATCGGGCAAAACTTGGGTAAGAGATTCAACGGCTTGGGCCATGCAGAGGCTATGACCGATGGTGGTATCCCCTGCAATGCTTTCAGCAAGAATGGGGAGCCTTTTGGTCGTTACCTTGTGAAAAAGATTCTCAACGCCTCTGTGCTGGTATCCCAGTTGAATTTCCAGGTTAAGCACCCGTTCACCAATACAATTAAACCTAAAGTGACCGGGTTCGATAACCCCGGCATGAACCGGCCCCACAGCAACCTCATGGATCTCATCCCCGTCCACCTGGTAATAATCATATTTTCCGGGAATATCTTGGGTATAGTCATTGCCAAACACATCCGGGGCACCTTGGGAATTGGGGTGGTATCTGACCATTTTCAGCCAAGGGTGTCCTTCCGGCCTTATACCAAATTGTTCGGCAATCTCCCTTTCAAAAAGATGAAAGGGTTCACAGGTGTTGGAAAAAGAAGGATATGCCTTGGGCGCATCACAACCGGCCACCAGGAGTTCATCAGTTCTTAAGACCGCCATGAGCTTGATAGTATCCCCATCCTCATAGGCAAAATACTGAACCACCTTGCCTCCGGCTTTCACAATATTCAAGGCATCTTCCTGGAACTTGTCAAAGGAAAGATGGGGAACCCTCTCTCTTTCTATGGTTTCACCATTTAATATCTTTAAAAAAGCAGTTGTCATTTAATTCCTCCGCCAATTGCAGTCACTGCCTCAATGATGGTCTGATATAATGTATCCGGAATAAAAAAGCATAATATCAAAGATGTTAAGAGCAGTATATATTGAGGCCAGACCAGGCTGGCTTTTTCTTTGAAACCAATTGTTTTGTCCGAATCCTCTGTTTTTGAAGCCGCTTTTTTAAAATCAGCAAAGGAGATTTTCATTACCTGGTTGGCAAATCCGGCAAAGATAAAACACAGGCTCAGAATAAAAATACCTGCTGCCAGATAGTGACCGGTTCTAAACGCACCCACAATAATAAAAAGTTCTCCAATGAAAATCCCAAAGGGGGGGAACCCTGAGATACCGGCAAATCCGGCAAAAAAGGCCACAAATGTTTTGGGCATCCGAGATGCCATATCCCCGGTATTCTTAATCAATCTATCCTTATACCCCAACAACATATTTCCCGATGACAAGAACAAGGATGATTTGATCAGACTATGGTGAATCATGCAGATCACCGCACCATATGCGGCAAGACCGCCGATTCCGGTTCCAAATGCGATGATGCCCATGTTCTCGATACTGGAATAGGCCAGCATTCGTTTATATTCGTTCTGTTTTAAGATAAAGGTTGCGGCTGCCAAAATGGAGATCAACCCAAAAACGATGAGAATGGTTCCGGAAAAATCACCAAGGCCTGCGGCATACATTATCTTATTGGTTTTAAAAATACCCAGATAGGCACAATTTAAGAGCACGCCGGACAATAGGGCAGAGGCAGGACTTGGGGCCTCACTATGGGCATCCGGCAGCCAGGTATGCATGGGAGCAAGCCCCATTTTTGTCCCATACCCAACCAAAATCAAAACAAACCCGGCCTTAAGCCACATGGGATCCAGCTCCTTGGCAACCTGGGTAAGGGCGGAGAAGGAAAGCGATGCCTCCACATTTACAACATCCATGGAAAGTGTAATAAGGACGGTTCCCAGAAGGGCCATGGCAATACCAACCGAACAGATGAGCAGATATTTCCAGGTGGCTTCCAAGGAGGCCGATGTTCTGTAGGTATAAATCAGCGGTGCACTGGCAAGGGTTGTGGCTTCAATGGCGATCCACATTACCATGATGTGATCCGACAAGGTGACCATGGTCATGGTGGACAAAAACATGAGCATGCATCCTGTAAAAACATTTTCTGATTTAAGATCACTTTCCTTTAAGTAGGTCATGGTATAAATGGAAATCAGAAAGAACAACAGAGAGATCACCAAAAGGGATAACAACCCCTCGGGTGTCACTGCAAAATAGTTTTCAAAAATGGGTACAGATCTGGTTTTCCACAAAAGAAGAGAAAGAATCAGATGAATCGCACCCGTACCGACTAGAAGCTGGCGGCCAATTGCCTTTGGAAGAAAAAAAGCAAGTAGACCTGTAATAAAAGGGGCTAGAAAAATAATTTCTACCATGAAATAACACCTATTCCTTTAATGTTCTGAGTAGAGCCGTGTCAACGTCATCAAACGTTTTGTTGATGTTTTGAAGTATAATTCCCATGATCATGACCCCGGCCAGCACATCCAGAAGAATGCCGAATTCAACGATATGGCGGGCATGGGTGGAAAATGTGGTTCCCACAAGATAAATACCATTTTCCATCATGATGTAACCCAATACCATGGCAATGGCATTACGCCTTGCAATCAAAAAAAACATACCCGTCACAAGCAATGCAATGGCTGTGGGGGTCACCAGAAGGTACTCGCTTATGGCGGGAAGATTCAACTGCCGGCTGATGTAGGTTGCCGCAACGATGAGTCCAAGGCCGAAGAGCATGGACGCGTGATACCCGACAATGGGCTCCACCTCCCTTCGGATGGCAACCTTTTTAATGGCCAGATAGATACACAATGGGATAATGATACCCCTGATCAACAGGGTCACAAAGGTAAAAACAACCCCACCGGCACTCATATCAAGACCGATGAAAAAAGGCACAATGGACGCCACGAGCCCCTGAAATGCCACGACTGTTATTAATCCCGGGAGCCGACTGGTCCCGAAGGAAAACAAAACAGAAAGCAGCACAAGTGATAAAAGCGTATCGACTGGATGTATCATTTGATAAACTCCAAACTGATAATAATTGCAAAAAAGGCCAGGGCAAAGGAGGTAAGAACAAATTGGGGAACCTTGTCCATTCTATATCGGGCAATGACCGATTCTGTGACCCCGATCGTAAGATATACGATAAAAAGCCCCGCAACAAAGAGCCCAAACCCAAGGGCAGGAACACCAAAATCAAAGGGCAAAATTAACCGGGAGATAATGGTGGCGTAGAAAAACAGCTTACAAAAAGACCCCAGCTCTATGAGGCCGAGATCAGGCCCGCTGTGATCCAGTACCATCACCTCGTGGATCATGGTCAGCTCAAGGTGGGTGGCAGGATCATCAACAGGAACCCGTGAATTTTCCGTCAAAAGAATAATAAAAAAGGAAATGACGACAAATAATAAGGGAGCACCGGCCAGGTTCCACAACCCTAGGGTATTGCCACCTGTAAAAAAGCTGGCCAATTGCAACTCACCGGTGAGACGATAGAAAAAGATCAAAATCATGAACATGGCAGCTTCACAGATAATGGGAAAATAGGCTTCCCTTGCCGCCCCCATTCCCTCAAAGGGAGAGGCGGTATCCATGGCGGCAGCTATGGTAAAAAAGCGGCCCAGCCCCAGGATGTACATAATGAAAATCACATCCCCGTTAAAGGAAAAGATCGGGGCAACCCCTGCAATGGGCAGAAACATCAGCACGGTAACAGCAGTCGCCAAGGAGACGATGGGGCCCAGTTTAAAAACAAAGGTTGTGCTGTTACTATAAACCGATCCCTTTTTAAAAAGTTTGATCAGGGTATAATAATTAATCAGCAATGGTGGCCCTTTTTTCCCGCCGAAAAAGGCCTTTACCTTAAGTATGACGGCCGAGAAAAAAGGCGCTATTAGTATCGCAAGAAACCAAAGAATAACGGATTCAATCATAAAGTCTTCCCACTTAATTTATTTTAGATAAAAAACAACAACAAGATTATAGCCAATAAAATATAACCAATATACAGATGGATATCGCCATGCTGAATCCATCTTAGTTTATCAAAGAAAAAGAGTACCGGACGGACAATAAAGGTACCCATGTGGACCTCTGCAATATCGTTGATATGACTTTTGTAAAAGGTTTTCAAGGGAAACCTCCCCTTGATTGCAGGATGCTCTTCCGTTATAGGTGCCACCGAGCTGAAAAACTCAAGGATGGATCCGGCATAGGAGGATCCGGTATACTGCATTTTAGGTGTGGGCTGGGTAAAGCCGCATCCCCAGGTTCCTGATTTGCCAACGGTTTTACCCCTATAGAAAAAAGACCGAAGGGCAATAACCACCAACACAACGGCAAAGAGAATAATGGCAGCCTGGGTGATATTACCTGTCATCCGGTAAAAGGGCTCCAAAGGAATATTCCCGGAGGCCAATCCCAGGGCTGAAACCGCTTTCATGGGCAGGTAAATCATCACCCCCGGGAAAACACCGATGAAGAGGCACAAAGATGCCAGAATCAACATGGAGATCTGCATGCTCGCCCCTGTTTCATTTACATTCTGGGCAGCCTTTGTTCTTGGCTCACCTTGAAAAACCACCCCGATGACCCGGGTAAAACAGGCCAATGCCAGGCCGCCGATAACGGCCAGGCCGACAATACCAATGATGCTCATGACAAAGGGAGTTTTACCAAGGGCAACCCCCTTAAAGGCGCCAAAATATATAAAGAACTCGCTGACAAACCCATTAAAGGGCGGCAGCCCGGAAATGGCCAAAGAGCCGATGATAAATGTGGCGCCGGTGATTTTCATGTTTTTCAGCAAACCGCCCAGAGCATCTATGGAGCGGGTGCCGGTCTTGTGAAGCACCATTCCCGCCCCCATGAACAAGAGAGATTTAAAAAGAGCATGGTTGAGGATATGGAAAAACCCGCCTGCAAATCCCAGAACCGCCATAAGGGGATTGCCCGAGGACACACCGATCATCCCAATGCCCAGACCGATGAAAATAACCCCGACATTTTCAACACTGGAATAGGCCAGCATCCGTTTAAGATCCTGTTGCCCAAGGGCATAGACCACACCAAGAACCCCTGAAATAACGCCTGCCACCAAAAGGACATATCCGAAGACAGGGGTGTTAAAGTCCAGAAGGGAATATATTCTTATAATACCGTAAATACCGGTTTTTATCATGACACCGGACATGACGGCTGAAATATGACTGGGAGCCGCAGGATGTGCATGGGGCAGCCACACATGGAAGGGAAAAACACCGGCCTTTGACCCGAAGCCAACAAAAGAGAAGAAAAATATCAAATACTTTGCGGTTTCGCCAAGCCCTGCCATGTTGGTAAATTCAAAGCTGCCGGTAAGTCCGTAGACAATACCAAATGCCACAAAGATAAACATGGCGCCCACATGGGAGAAAACAAAATACAGCAGACCTGCCCGCCTATTTTCCGCTGATTCATAATTGTAAACAACCAGAAAAAAGGAAGAGAGGGACATGATTTCCCATGAAAGCATGAAGGTGATAATATTAGCGGATGTGACAACCAATGCCATGGCGGCGATTAGGAGGCTGAAGAAAAAATAGTTGGCAGCAACCCGAATGGGCTTTTTTGTGTCCTCCATGTAGTGAAAACTATAGATGGCGGCCAGAAGGGAAACCAGAAAAATAGCAGCAAGAAAAAAGGCGGATAATCCGTCAATTTGAAATGCCAGTGAAAAATTCTTTAAAAACCCAAAAGAGACCGTATAGATACCGGAACCCATGAGTTTTGACGCGGTATCTATTACCCCCAGAAGACACCCGGCGCTTAATGAAAAAACCGCAATAATTTTCATTAATTTAGCTTGCCGCGCTAAAATAAGAGCCGCAAAGCCCCCAAAAACAATTATCAGTATTGCCATAAAAAATTGACTCATAAATTCCTCAATCTAAATTTATTGTTTTATCTATCTGTTTTAAATCCGGTGCACGTATTGTGTTTAAAATGTTCGATGATCAATGAGTTTTCAGAGGATGTGTTTTCCCAGGTTTCAAGCCTAGCAGTCTCCTCTTTATGACTTTTTTTTGTCAGATATTTACCCATTTTTCCCAACATTTTTTGGCTTTAAGAAGTTTACTGAATCATTTACAATCAACAACGCTATCAGTTAAAACCAATCTTACTATGACAGTGATTTAATTTTGTCAAGAAAATTCTAAAATTAGCAACCTGTTGGAATCTGTTCTAAAATCAACATATCCTCCGGCTTCAAGACCCTTGATAAACACAGCCAAAACCGGATCAAAATAAGGATTGTGTCCCCCTCTTCACTGACCCCGCTCACCTGCATTTGTGTTTGATAAAACAGATTCAAGATGATAGTGTTTCAACAGGATAGACACTCATTACAAATAAAAAAATGCCTTGATATTAGAAATTGATATTAGAAATCACAAACCATGAAAAAACCGTCCCTCCCACAAATTAACGGGTTGCTAAACAACCCCCTTGATTTCATTCATTTGATGGATGAAATCCCTTTGGGCATACTTGTCCTCGACAAAAACAGGCGGGTGGTGCATCTGAACCGCGCCTTTGAGGCCATGTCCGGGGTTTCCATTGCCAGGGCAGTTGGCATCCATTGTCGGCACATACTCAGAAGTTCTGCCTGTGTCAACAATTGCCCGGTTCTTGCCATGGACACCCAAAAAAGCGCTTTGTCCTGTGAAAGTGACATGATCAACATGGACCGACAAAAACTGCCCATCCGAATAACTGCGGCCCCACTGGTGAATTTAGACGGATACACAACCGGGTTCATCGAAACCATTGAAGATATGCGGATGGAGGAAAACCTTGACCAGAAAAAAAGCGTTGCCTATAGCTTTGCAAATATCATCGGCAGAAGCCGGCAGATGGAAAAAATTTTCCAGACCCTGCCTGTCCTGGCCCAGAGCGATGCATCAATTCTGATCACCGGCGAAACCGGAACCGGAAAGGATCTGGTATCCGAAGCCATTCACCAGACATCGGAACGGGCTTCAGGGCCCTTCATTAAAATCAATTGCGGCGCCCTTCCCGAAACCCTGCTGGAGTCGGAAATCTTCGGCCATCAAAAAGGCGCCTTTACCGGAGCCGTTGATAATAAACCCGGCCGATTCAAACTGGCCCACAACGGGACCATATTTCTAACTGAAATCGGAGATCTCCCCCTCGCTCTCCAGGTAAAACTGCTCACCTTTCTGGATGATAAGATTATTTATCCACTGGGCAGCACCAAGGGGTTTAATGTGAATGTAAGGATGATCACCGCCACCCACAGGAATTTAGAGCAGATGGTCAAAGCCGGCCGCTTCCGGAAGGATCTCTTGTTTCGATTGAATGTGGCAAGAATTCATCTGCCCCCCTTGCGGGAAAGAGAAGGCGATATAAGACTGCTGCTGGATCATTTTTTCAATCATTACAACCGGCAGCTGGGGAAAAAAATCAATGGATTTTCCAGTGCTGCCCTTGCGCGCCTTTTAAGCTATGATTACGAAGGAAACATCAGAGAATTAAAAAACATTGTGGAATATGCCGTAAATGTGGCAAACGGTCAGGTAATAGAACCGGATAATTTACCCTCGTATCTCTTTGATCAGGTACCCCAGACAGCATTACCCTCTGCCCCCTCCATGGACCTTGCGACGGCGGATTCCCTTCCCGAAGAAATGATTTTCCAAACAAAACCAATTGAAACATGGTCCTCTGTCCAACGGAAAATGATCCTGGATGCTCTTAAACGTGCCAATGGTAAAAAGGCAGAAGCTGCCAAGATTTTGGGTTGGGGCAGAAGCACCCTGTGGCGAAAAATAAAGCAACACAAAATTGATCTGTAACCAGTGACCTTTTTTTGGGGGAGAGAAGCTTTTCATCATGATACATAAAATAATCATTCCGGTTCATCAAAAGGATATTGCACCCCGCTTTGACTTGGCAACCGAGGCGTTAATCATACTGATTTCAAACGGTTCTGTGGTTGAAGAAGAAAAGACCATTGTTCTGCCCAGATCTTCTGCCGACGAACTCTGTCATCTGCTTTTATCGGAAAATGTAAACACCTTGATCTGCGGTGCCATAGAAGATGAATATTATCAGTTTCTCAAGTGGAAAAAAATCCACATATTTGATTCAATTGTTGGTGACTGGCCAACGGCCTTCAAGCGCTGGCAGGAGAACAACCTGACCTCTGGTGATATTTTGTCCACCCGGAGGATTGAGGACAAAGATGCATAAAAAAATTTATCTAAATTGTATCTGCCCGGGGAATAATTAATGAATCCCCAAAAGAACAGGATCCTCCTCATTGATGATGAAGAAGAATTCATTTTAGCCCTTTCAAGAAGATTGGAGTTCAGAGGATACCGCTGTAAGACTGCTGGCGACGGTGAATCCGGCATCCGCCTCATGGAAAATGAAACCTTTGACATTGCGCTTATTGACCTTATGATGCCCGGCCTTAACGGCCTTGACACCCTCAAGCAAATCAAGAGGATGAATCAAGAACTGCCGATTATTCTCCTGACAGGAAAAAGGCCTGTCAAAGACGGCATGGCAGGCATGCGCATGGGTGCCTTTGATTATCTTATAAAACCCCTGGACATAAATGCACTGATTGAAAAAATCGAATCCGCACTTTTGTCCCCTTCCAACAGACTGCAACCGGAAAAAAAATAATTCACACACCCTGGGAAAACAAACTGAACAGAACGCCAGAATTCCCCTCTTTCTTGTTCTGGTGAAACACATAGATTCCTAACGTTTCAATTCGTTCCAGAACGAATCATTCACTCGGTTTCATTTTGTTTCAATATGTCACAATAAGTTTGAGTTAAATTCTTAACCTGTTAATTTCATTGCGTTTTCATTATTGGCACACCCTTTGCAATAACGGTTTTGCACTAAAGACGTGGCGCAACAACGCCATGATGACAATGGAAACTGGGAATTGATATGCCGATCATCGCCATAACCAACAAACTGTACACGGGTTCGGAAAAAATCATCCAGATCCTTTGTGAAAAATTTGATTGCACCCTGGCGACGGATATGGATATCATCCAAAAAGCCCATCAAATCTACTCAATCAAGCTTGCAACCCTCAAAAAAGTGGTTGAAAGCAAACAGATTGCCTTTAATAATTATACCCATGAACGAGAAAAATGTATTGCTGCCCTTAAAAAGGTCAGCTCTGACCTGGTTGGTGATGGAAATTATATTTTCGCAGGGCTCCTTTCCCACCTTATCCCCAGAGAAATCACCCATGTGATGCGGATACTGATCGAGGAAGACAGGACAAAAAGGATTGAAAAGGGAATTACAGCAGGCAACCTATCGGAAAAACAAGTAAAAAAGAGAATGGACCTTTTTGACCAACACGCCCTTGCATGGACCCTGTCTCTTTGTGGGAAAAAACCATGGGATGAGACACTTTATGATAAAATAATCCCCCTGGACAAGCTTGACCCAAAAACCGCAATACACATGGTTTCAGAACATTTTTTACCCTTTGACAGCAACGACAAAAAAACCATCAGACAAGAAGTTATAGATTTTAAATTGTCAGCTGATATTGATCTGGCCCTAAGCGCAATAGGCCAAGGTCTTCTGGTCAAAGCCAGCAAAGGCCATGTAATAGTGACCATCGACAAAAAAGTAAAAAAACTGACAACATTCCAGCAAAAAATCATCCAGGTCGTTCAGACTTTTTCCGGGGTGAGGCTGGTTGAAACCAAAATTGGCAAGAAATACTACAAATGATGCAAAACTTGGAAAATTAATTGGAAAATTAAATTGACATGGTCGGCATTTTTAAAATAAAAAAAGATGAAAGAATAAAAAAGAAACAGGTTATGAATAACACTGTTTCACAAAGAATAAATGACTATAGTAAAGAGAGATTTAACTAAAAACGGGAATGTAATTTGTATTGTAAAGGAGTATAAAATAGCATGACTACCGAAAGCACAGCGCTACCCGAGAACAATTGGGACTGGAAACGAATCATGTTTATTATGATAGGGGTGATCTTATTTGCCATTGTAAACTTTTCCCCGGCCTGGCCCGATGCCATAGATCCTACTGGAAAGCATTTTATCTTAAGCCAGCAGGCCAAGGGCGCCCTGGCTGTTTTTCTTTTGGCAGGAACCTGGTGGGTTTTTGAGGTGGTTCCCATAGGGGTGACCAGTCTGACCATTGGCGTGTTGCAGGTGCTCTTTATGATCCGACCTGCATCAAAGGCCTTCACCGATTTCATGACGCCTTCGGTACTCTTTATCTTTGCATCTCTTGTCATTGGTATGGTCTTTACTAAGACAGGACTCACCAAGCGGCTGGCCTATAAAATGCTGATCATTGTGGGGGAAAAAACCAGCATGATCTATCTGGGCTGTTTTGTGGTAACCTCCGCCCTAACCCATATTATGGCCCATACAGCCGTTGCAGCTACCATGTTCCCCCTGCTCATGACCATCTATGCCATGTACACCGAGGATGACAAGCCCACCAAATTTGGAAAGGGATTGTTCATGGGCATGGCCTTTGTGGCCGGTGCCGGCAGTATTGTTACCCTGCTGGGAGCAGCAAGGGGCGCGGTTGCCCTTGGGTTTTACGTTGACATTGTGGGTCGTGACGTCAGCTTTTTTGAACTGACTTATTATATGTTTCCCATTGGATGGGCCATGACCTTCATTCTTTGGGGATTTTTCATGGTCTTTTTCAAACCTGAGCAAAAAACCATTCCAGGCCTGCGGGAAAAGGCAAAGAAACTAAGCAAGGAAATGGGGGGGATCACCAAGGATGAAATTCTCGCGTCGATCATCATTTTTTCCTGCATCTTTGTAATGTCGGTAAAACAATTTATTCCGGCCCTGGACGTTCTGGACAAAAATGCCATCATCCTGGTTTCCACCGTCCTATTTTTTATATTCCGTCTTCTGGATATCCAGGACCTGGAATCGGTTCCATGGAATATCATGCTGCTTTTCGGCGGTGCTATGAGTATCGGGTTTTGTCTCTGGCAAACAGGGGCGGCCGAGTGGTTGGCCATTAATTGGCTGGGTTTTTTCCTGGAATCCAACTGGTTTGTCTTTGTTATGAGTATTGCTTTTTTTATCATGATAATGACCAACTTTATCATGAATGTTGCGGCCATTGCCATCTCATTGCCGGTTGCCCTGGTTGTTGCACCCTACCTGGGTGTGGCACCCGAAGTTATTTTATTTGCAGCTCTCGTAACGGCTGGCATGCCCTTTTTACTTCTGGTGGGGGCTGCTCCCAATGCCATTGCCTATAATTCAAAACAATTTACCACGGGCGAATTTTTCCTCTATGGGATCCCGGCCAGTTTCATTCTCATGATTATGGTGGGTGTTGCGGTCTATTTTATCTGGCCCGTCATGGGGATGCCCATATTGTTACAATAAAATTATAAGGACACGTCAATATGAAAATAAAACTTGTAAAAGAACTCATGGTTCCGTTATCGGAATATGCCACGGTCAATGAAGAGGATACCTTGAAAAAGGCAATCGCCACCCTCAAGGAAACCCAGACACAGAATGACCCCAAGCAGTATAAGCACAGGGCGGTTCTGGTCTATGACAAAAACAAAAATATCGTTGGAAAAGTCAGCGCCTTTGATGTACTTCGGGCCCTTGAGCCCAAATATTGTCACATCGGAGAACCCGAACAAATGAGCAAAATGGGCCTGTCCAGATTCGGCCTTAGCAATGATTTTCTGTCATCCATGCTGGAACAATTTTGCCTTTGGGATGAAAGTGCTGAAGAATTGGTGAAAAAAGCATCAAGCCTCAAGGTCAAAGAGATCATGTATTCCCTAAGTGAAGGCGAGTTTGTGGATGAAAATGCCAGTATTGCAGAAGCCATCCACCAGTTGATTCTTGGCCACCACCAGTCCCTGCTCGTATCAAAGAACAAACAAGTCATCGGTATCCTAAGACTTTCAGACGTGTTTAAACTGGTCTGTGATATCATGATCAAATAAGGATTTAATCTGGCTGGCCGGGGTAACCCGGCCAGCCTTTTTTTGTTTCTGCGGCCGTAATTTTTTGTCCCAGTCGGACCGATTTTTCCACCTGATTTACAGCACCCGAACCCAGGCCATTTAAAAACGTCTCCTATATAAAGGATACAATATCATTTAATGGCGGTAAACCAGGGGACGGCCCTCTGCATCAATATCAATACCAATGGTATCACCGGTCTTAAATCCAAGACGCATAAAATTCTTGACCACCTCATCGTGGCGCTCAACATTCCAATAAGCCGACCAGAGTGGATTTCGCACCGAGTCAATCCCATATGCGTCATGGCTGCACAGGTTGATTCTGAATTTATGCTTGGCAATCAAGGTATCTGCTTCAGCCAGAAAAATATCAATTTTGTAAAGGTTGTTGTGCAGGGCTTTTGACAAGGCTTTCTGAAGCTTTGGCAAATCATCCAAATAATGACTGGCAACTTGATAAAGCTCAGTGGGTTCCTGGATGGCAAAACCGAGAACAGCAAATCGTTGGTGCCTCAGGGCAAAGGATTCAAGTTCTCGCTCATATGCCGCTATGCTGGCGATGATAGCCGCAATATCCGGTTTTTTGGATTCCTGGACCAGATCTTCACATTGGCTGATGATATTAATGTAAAAGGATTTGTTATCCATGACGTAAACCGGCCGTTCCCTGTAATTTCTCCGTTTTCGAATACGGCGGATACCATCCAATTGTATAAACTGCTCAATTTCTTTGTCTTCCAGGGTCTCAATATCTGAAATATCCTTGGCCTGGACCACATGGATTTCACCATCCGTTGCAATCATATACTCAATCTCACATCTGAATCCCAGAGCTTTTTGTATATCCTCGGAAAGCTTTACCAGTCTTCGGTCATGGGGTACCTTGGTGATATAGGGCTCGCTTTGAACCTTATGGGTGCGGTCCCGGCAATACCCAAATTCCCAATCACTGCCGATCATTTTTGCCATGACACTGGAACCGTTGACAAAGGGCATGACAATAATTCCCATTCCATTCACATCAATCTCAGGTGCCCGGTTGAACATCTGCTGCCGCTGGATGGAAAGCTGTTTGGAAGTCTGGGCAATCTTGATCATACGTTTTCTGGCATATTGTATTCCCCCGATATCTGCATAGGTTTCCAGGGAATCAAAGGTTCCACCTTTATATTTGGATTCCTGGGGATGGGCACTTCTTGCGATGACCTTGTAGCTTTCCCGGTGGTTGTCCAAAAACTTGTCCAGTTCATTGAATTCTTTAGTGTCAAATTTGTCAGCCGGTACATAAATAAATTCAGGGACATTGAATCCACTCTTACGGAGCTTTTCAAGCAATCTTGCCTTTTCAGGTATATTGGTTTCCATATTTGGCCTTGACTTTTATAAAAAATTTCAATAATTGATAAAAACCGACCGATCATTCGGTTGGTATTAACTTTTAGGTAACATATGTCAAAAAAAAATGCAATACTTGTCACTGCCACCCAATTGTTTTCAAGGAATGGATTCCAGGGAACATCAATGGCTGAATTGTCGAGACTGACAGATGCTGCCAGGGGAACCATCTTCCATCACTTTAAAAACAAGGAAGATCTGTTCCTGAAAATCCTTAAAAATGTTCAGGAAGACATCCTGACGGCCTTCAGGGAACACAAGCGAACCACCTTCTATAAAAATGGCATGGACATGGTGACGGGAGTCGTAACCTTTTATCTGTCCTTTGCAGGGGAGAATGAAGATCAATTCCTTTTGCTCCACCGCCATTACCCTTATCAAATGGCGGATAGAAATCCGGTTATCAGGTCATACCTTGAGGCAATTTACAATTGCCTTCTGGATATTTTTGAAGAGGGGATCTCCATTGGCATCATTGATAAATCGGTAAATGTTTCATCCCCACGCAATACCGCCATGGTTTTGTTTGCCATGGTGGATGGTGTGGCAAGGTTCAATACTTATAATTTGTACCAGGCCGATTCTTTGTACCAGGATCTTATCCGATCCTGCACAAAATTATTGGCCCCAAGGAGTTGAAAAAATGTCCGTGTTAACCATATTCAGCGGTATCTTTTGCAATAAAGCAGCAGTAATCCGTGATCTTGTGGAAAGCACGGGACTTTTGTTGATCACAGATAATAAGATCATTGAAACAGCGTCTGAGCTGTCGGGCATAGAAAAAACAAAACTTGCCAAAGCCTTTTCCTCCAAAATATCGGTTTTCAACAATTTCACCCATGAAAAAGAACGCTCGATTGCCTATCTGAAACAGGCCCTGGCAAGAATTCTGAAGCGCAATGAAAATATTATTGTTTCTGGATACGCAGGGCTGCTGATTCCTTCAACCATCCACCATGTATTGCGGGTTTGCCTCATCGCAAAAACCGAATTCAGGCTGGCATCGGCAAAGGAAGAGAAAAAACTTTCCCAGGAAGAGGCCACCCAGACCATCCTGGATGAAGATTGTGACAGGTCTGCATGGACAGACAGACTTTTTTCCCAGGCAGATCCCTGGAATCACAAATTGTACGACATGGTGCTGCTCATGGGAAAAACCCAGCCCGGCAAGGTCTCTGCTCTGATTGAAGAAAACCTGTTAAAAGAGGTGGGCAGGCAAACCAATGATTCAAAAACTGCGGTGGATAATTTTTTGCTTGCAGCAGAGACTGAGGTTGCACTGGTGAATGCCGGCCATAATGTCGGGGTGAAAGCCCAAAAAGGCAGGATTCTCTTAACCATCACAAGAGAGGTTCTCATGCTCAGCCGGTTGGAAGAGGAACTGAAAGCCATTGCCGAAAAGGTAACCGGTGTCCTGTCGGTTGAAACCCTTGTCAACCCTTCCCCCTCCCACTCACCAATTTATAAAAAACATAATTATGAACTGCCTTCAAAAGTTCTTCTTGTGGATGATGAAAGAGAATTTGTCCAGACCCTGTCCGAGCGACTCCAGATGCGGGATATGGGGTCTGTTGTTGCCTATGATGGAAAATCTGCCCTGGATCTTGTTCAAAATGATGACCCAGAGGTGATGATCATTGACTTGAAAATGCCCGAGATTGACGGTATGGAAATTCTCAGACAGGTAAAACAGATCCGGCCGGGCATCCAGGTGATTGTCCTGACCGGTCACGGATCGGAACAGGACCGGGAAACCTGTATGGATATGGGTGCATTTGCATATATGCAAAAGCCCGTTGATATCAATTTGTTAAGCCGGACTCTGAAAAAAGCACATGAGAAAGTGTTGGCCCAGGGAAAAACCCTGGCATAGAAAGCCTTTTTCAATGGAAAAATGAAACCAATGAAACGATTAACTAAATTTAAGCCCGCATTCTGGAACCACCAGGAGATTTCCGTTGGTCACGGTCACCCCCACACAACCTTTACTTTCCAGCGTAAATGGAAACTGCTTGTATTGTTTACCTCTTTTATGGCCCTGCTACCCCTTTTTGTAATGACCCTTGTGGATTTCAACCTCACCCGCCGGGTGATAGAAGATGAGGTAAAAAGCAGCATGTCAAAAAACCTGACGCTAACGGCTGCCGCCATCTCTTTTTCCTTTGATTCTCAAATTACCCATAAAAAAACGGCAGCAAATTATATTGCCCTTCTTGATTCCAAAAAGGAGGAAGACATCTTTGTTGTCAATGAAGAGGGCACCCTGGTCACCCACTCTTTTTATTATGGCAAACCCGGAATCCCCAATACTTTTGACATCAAATTTTTCAAAGACCAGACAGCAATTGTGGAGGATCTGGCCCCGGACAAAACAAGGGTCATCATCGGATATGCAAAGATTAAAAATTCGTCTTTAATCCTGGTGCAAGTCAAGGTTAAACAATGGCTGACAGATCTCTGGTTCAAACCCCGGCTCAAGCTGGTCTGGTATCTGGCCATCAGCATTGTTCTGATTCTGTTGTCCATAATGGGGATGGCCACCTATCTTGTGGGCCGCATCCATTCAGCAGATCAAAAAAGGATTGAAGTCCTCCACCATGCAGGATATACAAACAAACTGGCATCCATAGGGCGGCTGGCATCCGGGGTAGCACATGAAGTCAATAACCCCCTGGCCATTATCAATCAAAAAACAGGATTGATGGTTGACCTTCTGACCCTTAATGAAGAATCTTGTTCAGACCCCCGTCTGGTTCCCCTTGCCAATGATGTTCTGGAAGCCGTCAAACGATGCGGCACCATCACCCGCCGATTGCTGGATTTTGCCAGGCACATGGAATCCAGTATTCAACCGGTGGAATTAGGCGCCGTCATCCAACAGACTCTTGCCTTTCTTGAAAAAGAAGCCCAGCGCCGGGGGATTACCCTATCCGTGGAGAATAAGACGCCCATCCCCGGGTTTGAATGTGACAGGGGCAGCCTACAGCAAATCTTTTTAAACCTGTTTAACAATGCCTTTGCCGCCATGGAAAATGGGGGTCAGCTTAGCATTCGTGTCAAATTAAAGGCAAAAAAGACGGTGATCATAACGGTTGCCGATACTGGAACCGGTATTTCCCCCGAGGATATTCATAATATATTTGAGCCTTTTTATTCCTCAAAAAACGCCCATTGGGGTACCGGTCTTGGCCTGTCCATTACCTACGGACTGGTCAAAGAGATGGGGGGGGATATCCTGGTCAAAAGCCAGGGTAAAACAGGCGCCTGTTTTACCCTGGTGCTGCCGGTAAAACCTGAAAAAAAACAGGCACCAGATCCTAGCTCCCCGGCACTGTCTGATCCGGGTTTGGGTTCTGGTTTGGGCTTAAACGAGTAAAAACAAGGACAAACAAAGGCCAATATGGCAAGAAATGAACAAATACTGGCAAAGACAGGGATGGGGTTTTGGGGCAGGATGTCGGCCTCTGCAACCCATGAAATCAAAAATTCTCTGGCCATTATCAATGAGAATGCAGGGCTTCTGGAAGATTTGGCCCTGATCGCTGAAAAAGGCCTCCCCCTTGCCACGGAACGTGTCAAGGATATTTCACACCGGCTGGCAAAACAAGTGCAACGTGCAGATCGGATATTGAAAAAATTGAACCATCTCTCCCATAGTGTTGACTTGGCCAGGGAAATGATAGATCTTGAAAAGACAACACGTTTTGTTCTGGATTTGGCCGGAAGAATTGTTGAAATGCAGGGGGTTGTGGTAAAGATAAGATCTCCCATATCGCCGCTGGTGGTTGACACAAACCGGTTTTATCTGCAAAATGCAATATGGAGGGCCATTGACACCGCCTGTTGTTCAACCACCAAAGAAAAGCAGGTGATGATTTCATTTGGAACCAATACAACGATTCCTTCGATCTGGTTTTCAATGGGACCGGCCAAAGAAGATAAAATGCAGGATCTATTTGCATCAAAGGAAGATCAGGCACTGATGTCATATCTGGAAATTACCATTGAGAAAAATGATGAAGATAACGGGTTTGGGCTTTTGTGGACAAAAAGCAGTTAACCCTTTACACCCATTTTATATATTTTAAAAACCTATAGTATAAGGAGAACGACAATGTCAGAAAAAGTATTACTTGTGGATGATGAACAAGAGTTTTTGGAAATTATGTCCGAACGGATGCGAGCCCGGGGCATGATAGTAACCACCACAGGATCTGCAGACCAGGCCCTGTCCATCATAGAAAAGGAATCATTTGATGCTATTATCATGGACTTTCAAATGCCTGAAATGGATGGAATGGAAGCATTAAAGGCCATTAAAAAGAAAAAGCCGGAATTGCAGATCATTCTGCTCACCGGCTATGCCACGGTTGAGAAAACTGTGGAAGCCATGAAAATTGGCGCCACGGATTTTCTTGAAAAACCGGCAGACCTTGAAGCCCTTGTGGAAAAGATCAAAAATGCAAAAACAGAAAAAATGCTGCTGGTTGAAAAACAGACAGAAGAAAAAATCAAGGATATCCTCCAACGGCATCGCTAGGTTTGTTTGGCATTGATTTGAGCTATTTTGAGTATTGCTAAGACTGACCGGGTTTTCCCGGTCAGCTCATCTCTGATCACCATGCTTACCCGAAAGGTCAATTATTTTTTTTACAAAAAATATCAAGAAACCGTTACAAACAAATAGGTGGCAACGCCTGCTATGGCCAGCCAGATATTGGTGATATTGCTCACGGTAATATTCAATATGGCTGCCAGGTATTTCCTGCGATTCAACAGCGCCAAACAGCATTTAAACTCCGGCCAGCTTGAAAGAGTGGCCAGAACAAAAAATCCGATCACCCCTTTCGGGGCATGGCTTTGCTCCGAGGCAAAGCTCACAACCGGATCTAAAAAATAGCCGGCTGTAATCAATACAACGATTGCCGGAACCATGCACCATTTAGCGACAACTTCTTCCTCCGGAGATTCCTCGACCTCCTCAGGAGGCCGTTTAAGAAACAGCACTCCTGTTACAATCAGCCCTGTCACCACCCAATAAATATGATACGCAATCGGGATAGCGTAAAAACTTACTGCCAGACCTGCTGTTAAAAAGATGCAGGTCAAACTGTATTTCCAATTTGTTTTAAGTGTTTTTAATAACACCCCACTAGCCAATGCCGCCGTGAATAACAAAATCGGGTTCATAAAGTTCGACCCCAGAGGCGTACTGGCGGCAAACAGCACATCCCCTGCGACCAGGCCGACAATCAAACAAACAAGTTCCGGCCCGTTGGTAATAAACCCGGTGATCGTGCCAAGCCCTTTTACATCCTTCAGGGTTTCAATTATGACCTCAATGGACAATCCGATCAAAATCATGACCAGCACGACCCCCCCTGCCGCGATAAAGGACTGATTAAAATTTCCATTAAACATCAAAGAACAGCCACAAAAAAATATGACGACCAAGACCCAACATATCATATCGAGACGACCTACAGAATTAACCAAGAATTGTTTCATGGCCTTCCTCCTAATTTTTCAAATGCGGACAATAAAAAACAACAGACATTAACGCTGCTATCCAGATGAGTATAAACCCTAGGGGTTACAAACCGGCCGCCCTTGGGCAAGGCTCATAGACGGCTCGGTTTGAGCCCCTCACTTGATCTGTTTTGTCACTTTATTTCATTAGATTTCGTTCAATCGAACAGTTTAAAGGCATCCGAGGGTGACTCAACTGCTCTTTTCAGCTTTTCTTCCATATCCTTTTTCCAGGCATCATCTTTTTTACGGCCCGCACCTTCAATTTTTTCGATGAGATCATCAATATCACAGGGTTTATTGAGAAAATCGTATGCGCCCAGACGGATGGCTTCCACGGCAGCGTCAACCGAACCATGACCCGTCAGGAGAAGTGTTTCTGTGAAAAGACCCAGTTTTTTGATCTCCTTAAGGGTAGCAATGCCATTCATTCCCGGCATTTTCAGATCAAGAACCACCACATCAAATTTCTCTTTTTCAAGGGCCTTAACGGCAGATTCTCCGTTATAAACGGCAGTGACTTTGTAATTACGACTTTGCAGCAGTTTGGCCATGTTGTCAGCAAATATTTCTTCATCATCCACCAGTAAAATTTTGGTTCCTATCATTATGCGTCCTCCTATAACTAATGTTTATTAAAACCCTTATTGCTTGTTCCTTACTTCATCCGTTCTTCATGAGATCCCCGGGCGGTTTAAGGGGAAACCGAAGACTGAACATCGTTCCTTTTCCAACCTGACTTTCAACATCAATTGAACCGCCCAACTGCTTTACAATGCTGTAACAAATGGAAAGTCCCAGGCCAGTCCCCCGTCCGGGAGATTTTGTTGTGAAGAAGGGATCAAAAATTTTACCCATATTTTCTTTTTTTATTCCGCTCCCCGTATCTTCCACAATGATGAGGATTCCCTTTGTGTCCTTAGCCAGACAGGTTCTTATGGTTATGATGCCGAAACCTTTGTCTTCATGGGCATCTATTGCATTGTTGATAAAATTAAGCACCACTTGCTGGAGCTGTGAGGGGTCCGTCCGAATGGAGGGAAGGCTGTCGTCCAGAAAAGAGTTAAATTGTATGCCGTCTGATTTGGCTTCCCTTTCCATGAGATCAATCACTTCTCCCAGGAAGACATTAAGGTTCACCGTTTCAACAGCCGACCGGGTCCGCCGGGCGAATTTCATCAGATTTTTGGTAATATGTGCACACCGGTGCACCTGTATACCTATTTGGTTCAATGATCCGGCAAATTGTTCTCCAAAGGAGAAATCTGTTATGGGGGTTCTTTTTTCAGCATCCATAAGAAGCTGATGCTCTGTCATGATAATGGCCAGGGGATTATTGATCTCATGGGCCACCCCGGCAGAAAGTTCTCCTATGGAAGCCAATTTCCCGGTTTGCATGAGCTGGGTATTCATCCGTTCGACCCTGCGGTCTCTTGTTTTAATGACCGAAACCATGTGGCCGGTGATGAGTACGGTGACAACAAAGATAATCAGGGCGCTGAGGTGAAGGGAGGCCAGGGTTGCCCTGTTGGCATGGCCAACATCTTCAAAGAGCTCTTTCTCAGCAACTTTTACCACCAAAAGCCATCTTGGATCTTTCAGCCAGGTTTCGCAGACAATATTTTGGGTCTTCACATCCTTGTCAATGGTTTCAAGAACCCTGAATTTTAAACTGTCATGAATTTCACCTTCAAATCCGGCAGCCCGGGTCAGGATCTCTTTGCCGGAACCGGGACGGGTCTGATAGATCCCTTTGCTGTTGAGGATGTATACTTCTCCGGTCTTTCCGATCCTTACATTCTCCACCAGGGAACGGAAACGGTCTGTGTTGACCGTGGCTCTCAATATCCATTGCTGTCCGTTTTCATTTTTTAAAACTGCCATTATAAAATGGGGTTCTTTTCTAAACCCCATAAACATGTCACTGGTATAAATTCCCTTTTCCATAACCTCTTTGAACCAGAATGTACTGGAATAATTTTTGTCAATAAGGTCGTAGGGGCCCACGTAGGCCTGGTGATCCCCATTTTTATCAATAATGCCGATATCGGTCAGTATCCAGGAATCACGGTTGATACTGCTTAAAATATGGGTGAGGTGATCATCTTTTGTGAGGATATCCATTGAATAGGTGCGGGCGATGAAGTCAAGTCTTGTTCTGTTTTCCTCTAGAAAGAGTTCTATAATCTTCCGGTGGTAATTCACCCTTGTCTGAAGTGTTTTTATAATCCGTTCCTTTGCAAACTCAGAATAGTGGATATTGATGGCCCATCCGGCAAGGAGCAGAGGGACAAGGGAACAGATCATGGTGAGAAAAATAAACCTGCGAAAAAGACGGGAATACGGGGCATTGTTCTTGTTTTCAACAATTTGATCCATTCAGCCTCCTCTCTATTCTATCCCTAGGATGGGTTAATTCCCGAAAATAAATTCTTTTATGTTAAATAGATATCAACAAACGTGCCAAAAGGATTTGTCCCTGGAACATAAGGAGAACCTACTGAAATTTAAATATAAATTTGGGTAGGACAACCAGATGGAAACTTGTGGCCTTAGGGAATTGTCATGCGGCAGGAGACAGGAGTGGAAATCGGCATATGACAGTTTGGATAGGCTATTGCAAAACCTCCCAGTATTTTTTATGAATTGCCATGACCCGCTTGAGGCTTGATAAACGGCTGAAATCGCTTTTACGGACTCTGTCGATCTTATCCTGGCCCACACCCGGCAGGTCACAAACTTGCTTCATGACGGCAAGGCCGCATTCCCGGATACCCTTTATACTGTAGCCCCCTTCCATGACAAAGGCCATCTTCCCGCCCGAAGAGCGCTCTGCCATTTCAAGAAGAAGTGCGGTGATAAGGGCGTACCCTTGGGGTGTCACTTTCATACCTGCCAGACGGTCATGGATATAAAGATCAAACCCCATGGAAACAAGAATCATTTCCGGTCTGTATTCCTGGGCAACCGGTCCTGCGAGAAAATAAAGCGCTCTTCCAATATCCCTTGCCCGACTTCCTTTTTCCATGGGAATGTTGATCGTGAACCCTTTACCCTTTCCTTTGCCCACCTCTTCTGCCCTTCCGGTCCCCGGAAAACAATTTGCCTGGTGAATTGAAACAAAAAGAACTTCATCCGTGTCATAAAACACTTCCTGTGTGCCATTGCCGTGGTGAGCATCAATGTCGATGATCATCAACCGTGAAACCTTGTACCTTAGTTTCAGATACCTTGCGCCCAGGGCGATGTTGTTGAAAATACAAAATCCCATCCCCTGGTCGGGCCCGGCATGGTGTCCCGGTGGTCTTACAAAGGCAAAGCCCCGGGATGCCCTGCCTGCCATTATCTCGTCAAGCAGAGACAAAACACCCCCTGCCGCCAGCCTTGCGGTTGACCAGGATTCTTCTGTGGTCTGTGTATCAAAATCAAAGGAGGAAAGAGATTTGCCGGATGTTTTCTCAATTTTCTCAACATAATTACGGGTGTGCACCCAGGTCAGTTCATTCTTTTGGGCAAAGCGCGGAGTGATCTTGAACCATTTTCCATCCAGGCATTGGGTTTGGAGTAAATCCGCCACCGCATTGATCCGTCTGTAACTTTCAAGATGGGTGACTCCCAGGAGATGATTCCGGTATCTTTCATCAATGACAACCGCAACAGGAAGGGTGGAAAAATTTTGTTCCTGCTCTGTTTTGATGCGATCAAAGGCTTTTGCAAGGACAAGCAAGGCCTCCCCTTGGGAAATACGATTTTTATTTTTCAAAAGCTGGGACACGGCTGTTCTGGCCAAAAGATCGGAACCAGCCGGATGGAGCGCTATTTTTATAAACGCCAAAGCTCTCCTGCGCTGTCCTTCTCCCTTGTTTCTGCCCTTGAGGCATCTTATCCGTCCTGGAACCTGTTTACACAAATAATTTGTGATCAAAGGGTGTTTCTTTTTTGAAAATGCCGCCATTGCTGCAATCGTAACCAAGAGCCGTCCCTGGGGAGATTTGAGGATATACCGATGGGGCCCCCTTTCTATAAATCCAATGGATATATAAAACCCTTCAGCTTCTATTTCCGATTCAAGAAAGATTTCTTTTACCTCGGGAAAATTGGTTTTCCAAAACATCCAGACACCGGCCATGAGAAAGGTACCCACCCCTTTAACAGGGCGAGGATGGTTGGGAAAACCTGATTTGCCAAGCGTTGCAACATATTTGACTTCAAATCCCCTGTAAAAAAGTTTTCTGATTTTTTCCAGAAACATCAGTCCCTGAATTCTTCCCTTTGCAATACAGGTGAAAAGCAGGTGGTCGGTGCCGGAAACCAGGCAGTTTAATAAAAAGCGGATATGAAAAAACTCCAGATTCAAACGGGCGGCTTCCATAAGAGTTTCCCGGGAAAAGGAAAACCTCATGAAAAAGGCTTTGGTATAATCGCTTATCACCCCCTGAAAAAGGACCAGTGGGTCATCGGAAAAATTTTTAAAATCGCTATTGCCAAGGTTGTCGTTTCTTATGTCTGAAAGCTTTTTAAGTCTCTGCCTCAATGCCCAAAGGCTTTCATCTGCCTGACCCTTTTTTTGAAGTTTCAAGGCGATCTGTTTTTTCAGTCTGTCCAAGGCCAGGTCGATTTCATAATCGAGCATCAGACAAAGACCGGCTGTATCGGTTTTTGAAACATGTTTTCCCGGGTTTGCAAAGGGGTGGTGATGGAACAGGCTCCGGGTCTGGGCCATTTCTCCGTAATGGATCAACAAAACCTGTTCCAGACAGGGGGTACCGCTGGTAAAAAACTGATACTTGTTGACAAAGACTTTCTGGCCCCCAAAAAGAAAATACAGTCTTTTATCATCCAGAATTTCAGATGCAGGCAAAAGGTCGATTCTCCCCTTTCCCAGCATGGTATGCAGGGTATAGGCGATTTCCGGCACTCTTGTGCCGATGGCATCTATGGCCTGCTTGATATTTTCCCGGGTCAGCATCATCCATTCAAATCCAGGGGATCTGAATCCACTAACCTTCCGACAAACTTCTCAGGCACCTGAACTTCAAAGACAACCCCACACTCTTTTTTGTTCCTGACAAATATTTTTCCGCCGATTCTTTCAATGAGGAACCGGCTGATTGCCAGGCCAAACCCCCAATCCCCCCGCCGGGTCAAATGCTGCAGGTTAAAGATGGCGTCCAAGTCTGTTCTCCCCAGACCCGGCCCGTCATCTGAAACCAAAATTTTCACAAAATGTTCACCCATGAAGGTGGATACGGTTATTGATCCGTTTGGGCCAACAACGGCAGAAGCATTTAACATCAGATTTGAAAAAACCTGTTGTAATGATGCCACATCACTTCTGACAAAGGGCAATTTGTCCTGAAAATCGGTAACCACCCCTATATTTTTTTCCATCAGGGGGGCCTTCAAAAAAAGAAGAATTCGGTTCAAAATCATCTGGATATTGACATTTATAATTACCGGATCCTTGGGTTGGACAAACCTGATAAACCCGTCAACAAGGTTTTTTCCCCTTATTGTTTCCGAAAAAATTTGATCTGCCATTAAATTAGTTTCACCAAGATTTGCCGGCCCTGCCTGCTCTTTCATCAGTGTAGCTGTTACATGAATATTGGACAAAATGTCGTTCAGATCACTGAAAACACCCTGGGACAACTTCATTGAGGATGCAAGAAAGGCGGTTCTCATCAACCGATAATCCAGGCGATAACGGTTCTTTCTTTTTTCTTCCAGCATGGACACCAGACTGTCCGTGGTAAAGAGGATTGCAAGTATAATGATGAATCCTGCGAGAACAAGGACAAAGAATCCGATATTCAATATTTTTCTTGAATCTTCAAAGATTTCCTTCTTGTCAATACTCACCACGGAGAGCCAGGGAATAGTCTCAAGCCAGGTGGTTAGGGTAATATTTAACCTTGTTTCCTCAACCTGCACCCCTGTGAACCGACTTGGAGGTGTCACCTTGGATTTTGTCATCAATTTGCCGCCATTTCTCGGATTTGTCTGATAATCTCCTTTACTGTTGATCAGGTAGGCATCCCCTTTTCGACTTCCCATCACCCGGGTGACAACATTATCGAATCGATCCGACATGACCGTGGCTCTCAAGATCCAGGCGCTCTTCCCCCTGTTACGCTTCACCGCTATGACAAAGTGGGGGGCCTCCCTGAAACCGGTAAAAAGGTCGCTGATATATACGCCCTTGGCCATAACCGCCTTAAACCAAATTGAATTGCTGTAATTTTTAGACCCAAGATCAAAGGGCCCGGTATAGGCAAGATGGTGGCCGTCCGGCCCGATTATACCCAAGTCCTGGAAACAGGGGAATTCGCCCTGGAGCGAGGAAAGAACCTGTTCAATGGTACCGGCTGATATCATTTTTTCCAGGGTGTTGTTTTCCGAAATCAGTTTCAGGTTCATTGTCCGTTCCGTCAGAAAGGAATCAATACCCTTCTTATGAAAAACAGCTTCCGCCTGAAGCGCCTCAATGCTTTTGTGTTTAATGATGCGGGCCATATAAAAATACATGCCCCCGCCGATGAGGACAAGGGGAAGGAATACTGCGGCAATGAGAATTACGACCACCTTTTTCCACACCTTGCGATAGTAAGGAAAGTCCCGTGTTGCCGATATTGTAAAAGATCTGTCAGGCATACCCCTCCTGATGATAACACATTTGATTAACCTTCGGACTTGATCCGGGCCAGGAAAATAATCCATGGATACGAAAACGGAGGTGCCCCAATTTTTCGGGTGCTTTAATTCGTGAACATCGACTATTGTCCAGGCAGGCCACTATCACAAGTCCGAAGATCAATTTGTTATGAGCAATACAGTATTATAGCACAGAATACCATGGCAACAACCCATATCGTATGGCTGACCACACCCTTTTTTACGGGATTAAACCTTGCATCAGAGCATGTATGACCCTTTACACATCGATACCTGATATTCTTTTGCTTGTTACCCGCCTTTATCTTTTGGGTCACTGCGCCACACGAATGCCCTTGATTTTTTTTAAGGCATGATCGCCTTGAACCAATCATGAAGCTGATCAGATTGAAAAAATGGTTCCATGTCAGGGCAATGATGAAAAAAGAAAGAAAAAACATCAACATATGACTTTTTTCAACCCCCATGGCTGCCAGGGATTCTCCTAGGTTTCCCGGTGCAAGCGGTCCTTGTACATTACCAAACAATCCCAGATAATATAAAAAAAATGATCCACCCATTACCACCATTGACCAGCCCATGCTTTGCGCCCGTTTCCGTATGTAGCTGTTCAGCGGATTACCGCTCATGTCATATCCCCTTATTATTTTTCTCCCTCCCCGTTTTTGGGGAGGGAGTGATATTAATTTTTAGAGCCCCATTAACCACCAATCAGTTTGGCATAGATGCTGGGACCTATCTTGTAAAAACAGATGACGGCAACAATGCAGCAGTAGGCAGGCACCACTATTTTCCATAATTTTTCCGGAAAAACCCTTGTCATATAAGGGGCTGCAATGGCTGAGAACATGGTTGCCAGCATAAAGGAAGGCAGCATGATATAGTCTATTTGAACTCCGCTTGTCAGAAGGGCCAGCCACACAATGATCGCAAATGTGGAGACAGTTCCTTCGCAAATGGCGGTAACCGCCAGCATACTTTTAACAGGCACCCCTGAAAGAAGGCCGCCAATGGTCACAACAGGGCCGTATCCGCCCCCGCCAACCCCCTTGTTAAATCCTGCCAGGGCTGCAAAGGCGATCATTTTATTGGGTTTATATGGCCTGTCTTTCCTGGCACTCCAGAGGGAGACAGCACCCATCATCACAAGAAGGAGTGCCACATAGAGTTTGATCCAGACTTTATCAACAGGGAAATATTTGTAAATACCGATGATGGAACAGGAGACGGCAATACACCCTGTCACAGCGATTATAATCCAGAGTTTTACGGTTTCAGACATGGGGGAGAATTTCCACTCCACATTTTCAAATTCCCTGTGAAGAAAGGCCCCCACAAGACCTGCCATACCCTGTTGAATCATAACAGCCGGTACGATCTGTTTGGGATCAAATCCCAACACAAGGAGGATGGGGGTTAAAGCGGTTCCAAATCCCATACCTGCGGATGCGTCCATGAATTCGAAAAATGCCGCCAACGCGACCACACTCCATATGATGGTCCATTGATTTCCCTGGAGTCCGCTGGCAATTGTCCAGTCGGACTGTATCCTTACCGTGGCTTCAAAGGGATTTCCCGCAAGCCAGATGCCCAGTAGAAAAACCAGAAAAAAGACGAACACTCCCCCCAGGGCGGCTCTTATATGACGCCACTCCGGAATAAACCGCTCCCCAATGGTCTGTTTTTCATTTTCCAGATCCCGGGCCACTTCAAAACCTGTTATTTTTTCTCTGGGTTTTTCCATACCATTCCTCCATCTGTTATCATTAATAATAATTTTTGAATTTCGACCAATCGTTTTTCTGTCGGCATTCGTTCATAAAAAAGGAGGTTTACAAAAAATGTACCAGAATAATAAAAAAACAAAACTATTAGTTAACCACTTGATAATACATGCCAAATGTCCTTAAAAATCATGGCCGGCACCCCGAGGATACCGGCCGGTAAAACCTGATGGTGGACAGGTGTAAATATGAGGTGTCACTTCAGAGTAGACAGCCTTTTTTTCAGGGGGTGTGTTTATCCCCCCTGAATTCATCGGCCTGGATATGGGATTCCTTCATGAGCCGATGGAGGTATTGTCTTTGTATCCCCGCAATTTGAGCCGCCTTGCTGATGTTTCCGCGGCTTTCCTTTAACAGGGTCCTGATATAGTGCTCATGGAAAAAGCTGATGCTTTCCTCCTTGGCATCCTTGAAATTAATCCTAGAATTTTCCCGGTTTAACCCAGGGACAAACCCGGGGACAGCGCTCTCCCCTGGACCGAGGCCTAGATCGGAAAGGGTCAGTGTATCGCCATTACAAAAGATGATTCCCCGTTCAATGATATTTTCAAGTTCCCGAACGTTACCGGGAAATTTTCTTGCTGCCAGCGCCTGTATGGCAGAGGGTGAGATCCCCTTTATCTTTTTTTTATTCAAAACACTGTATTTATGGAGAAAGTGATAGCAAAGAATCGGGATATCCTCGGCTCTATCCTTTAGGGGGGGTATTTCCAAACGAATAACGTTCAGACGGTAAAACAGATCCTCCCGGAATGTATTTTCTGCGATGGCCTGCTCAAGATTTTTGTTTGTGGCTGCAATGAACCGAAGGTCGGCTTTTTTGGTGATAACACTCCCCACGGGTCTGTATTCCCCCTCCTGAAGCAACCTGAGAATACTTGTCTGAAGACCGGGCTTTAAATCGCCGATCTCGTCGAGAAAAAGCGTACCGCCATCCGCCTCTTCGACCAGCCCCTTCTTGTCTGTGGCAGCTCCTGTAAACGCACCCTTCACATGCCCGAACAACTCACTTTCGATCATATTCTCCAGAATCGCCGTACAATTGATGGTAACCAGTTTTTTAGACCGTCTATTGCTGTTCCGATGGACCGCCCTGGCCACAAGTTCTTTGCCCGTTCCAGTAGGACCGGTAATAAGGATAGTTCCATTTGTGGGAGCAGCCTGACGGATACGATCGAAAACGTTTTCCATTGCAGCAGTCGATCCGATGATGGAAAGATCGTTCTCCTTTTCAAGGGCAAGGCGCAGTCTTTTGTTTTCCCGGATGACCTTCTGCCACTTCATGGCCTTGTCAAGGGTGACCAGGAGTCTTTCCCTGCGGAAAGGCTTTGTCAGGTAATCATTGGCTCCTTTTTTCGTGGCTTCCACCGCAGTTTCTATGGTGGCATAGGCGGTGAGGATAATCACCGACACCTCGGGCCGGACCCCCCTGATTTTCTCCATCAGTGCGATCCCTGACATACCTGGCATCTTCAGGTCTGTCATCACAAGATCAAACGCCTCATTCTTGAAAATTTCAAAGGCCTTTTCGGGGTTGCTTTCCGTGACCGTCTCGTAATGGGTATCTTCGGAAATAATCCTGTCAAGCAGTATCAGCATATCCTTTTCATCGTCTACTATCAAAATACGGCCGTTCATCATTCCTCCCCAGGATATCCCATTAGTTTGACGGTAAAAATTGTCCCGCCGGAAGCAACATCGGAGGAAGAATGCTTTTGGCTTTCACAGGCCATGATTCCCCCCAGACCGGTTATGATACCGTAACTGACAAAAAGTCCGAGGCCTGTTCCCCGGCCTTCCGGCTTGGTGGTGAAAAAAGGTTCAAATATATGATCCATGTCCTTGTCCTCTATGGCATGTCCTTCATCCTGAAACTGTACTGCGACCCTGTGAAGATCAGTGTCCTTAAATGTCCGGATTGTCAATCTTCCGCCCTTGGGCATGGCGTCGGCAGCATTGTTGATCAGATTTAAAAACACCTGCTGCAACTTTCGGGAATCGCCGAATATAAGCGGAAGACTGTCTGAAAGTTCCATGGCCAGAATAATTTTCTCTTGTTCAAAACGGTGCCTCACTATCTTGATGGTGTCTTCAAGGCAAAGATTCAGATTTGTATGGCTGTGACCCTTGTCTTCTCCCCTGCGTACGAAACCCAGAAGATTTTCCACGATTTCTTTACAATGAAACCCCTGGCGTTCGATTATTTTAAGGTCTTCATAATCCTGGGAGGATCGATCTTTTTTGCGCAGCATCAGATCACAGAACCCCAGGATAACCCCCAGGGGATTATTGACTTCATGGGCAACCCCCGCCGCCAAGGTGCCCAGGGATGCCAATTTTTCAGTTTGCATCAAATGATGTTCGATTTTTTTATTTTCAGTTATGTCCCTTGCAATACAAAGCACAGAGTTTATATTTCCCTTTTCACTCCGCACGGGCACCATGTTGACATCTATGAATATCTTCACCCGCTCAAAATCAAATGCAAATTCCCTTCTAATGCTTTTTTTGCTTTGAAAAACCCTACGGATAATTTTTAAAAGGTTATTGCTCATCTCTTCGGGAAAAAGCGACGACAATCCTTTTCCAAGATGATCGCCAGCCCTGCAGGTGAAAAAATCGGAAGTAAAACTATTCATGGACAAAAATTCTCCCTTGGAATCAACGGTAAAGATGAAGTCTTCAGCGCTTTCCACAAGGTATCGATATTTTGCCTCGGATTTTACGAGTTCTTCGGTCTGTCGGTTGACCTCACTCTCCATATGCCGGGACCATTTTACTTCAAAGAACATGATGATTGATGCACCTGCAATAATAGTAAATATCACCGCTATCTGCATAAAAAACTGATGCATGTATTTATCCCGCACCGCTTCCTCTATTTCGGAAACCGGAGCGACAACCGCTATGGACCACCTTTGACCCGGGGCGTTTAAAATCGAAACAGGGGTATAGGCAATCAGTTTTTCGATCCTGCCGGTAAGTCCCCTGTGCCATCCCGAAATATACCGCCCTTTGCCTTCAAGGCCTTTGAGCATTTTTTCCCTTTGTATCTTGTTGATCTCCACAAAAGAGAGTTCATGATTTTTTTCCTTTCTTACCAAAAAAGCATTCTTCCCTGTAAAGGAAATAACCGGATGAAAAAGAAAGCGACCGTCATTGTTGATGATCCACGCATACCCTGTTTTGCCGGATCTGATATTGGTCAGGTAAGGGCCCAAAAGCCATGAAATATTGACATGACAAACAATTATTTGTGACCGGCTTTGATCGACGGGCAAGGCGATTATTACAAATATTCCCGAAGGTGTGATTTGTTGCGTTGAGACCCTCAATTGATTTGTTGCTCCTGCTTTAAAATCAAAGGAAAGGGGCAAACTGTCCTCCAGGGGAGAGCAGAAAATTTTTTTGCGAAAAGGATGACCGGAATATACAACCTTGGCCGTTATATCACGGATCTCGATTGCGCTGACCCCGCATTCAACTAAACGGGCCAGGGTCGATTGCATTGATTTGACGGGATCTTCGTTCTTTTCAAGTTCATGGGATAAAATTATCATCTCTCGTTCCAAAAGGGAAAACTCACGTTCAATAAAACTTTTTACGTTGTGGGCAATCACCATCTGCTCTTCATTGAACTGTACCCGGACGATCTTGCACATTTCCTCAATGGACCACTGGGACATGACCGCGCTTGCCGCCACAAAGATGAGGGCCGTAAGCGCCACAATGATAACCATACTTTTTGCCATTCCCGATCGCTGGTACGCGGGGGAAGGCTTAAGGTCAAACTTTTGGATTCTGCCGGTATTTGATTTTCCCAAGACCGCACCGTTTCCTGTATTTAATGTGAATCCCGAGGAAAAAAGTGTTTGTGGACCCCCTTCATAACCCTTTCCTTAAAGAAAAGGGCTATGAAAGTGATAGTTAGAGTATACCATTTCCCTTTTAACCAGTCCCATTGACTGAATTAATCGATGGGCAGCATTCCTCTTTCCAGAATAATAGATCTTCCTTTTTGGGATTTGATAAAATCAACAAAGATCTTAACCGCCCCAGTGGGCTCACCCTTGGAAACCAGGTAAAATATCTGATAGTAGGGATAATTTTTATCACCCGGTTTTTCCCCGTCAATGCCCAATACCTTTATATTTGGGTGGATAATCTGAGCACCCCTGGAAATAAAGGAAATGGCACCCAGGGGCAGTTCCTCAATGGCCTCAAGAACACGGGTGGATTCATAGGTCAAATAATCATATTGGATTTCTTTGTGTTTCATCACTTGCCGTCTAAAATTTTTATGAGCACCGGTTCTATCACCCGGGACAACAAGGATAATGGGTAAATCAGGTCCACCCACCTGCTGCCAATTTGTGATTCCCCCGGAAAATATTTGCCGAAGCTCCAGGCGGGTTAAATTGTCGACAACACCGGATTTATGGGTAATAACTGCCAGGGGATCCTTGCAAAAAGGGATTTCCAATAACCCGTGATCCTTGTGGCGTTTGTATATGGCCCGGGTGGAACTGGCAACGTCGGTCATATCTTGCATCACCCGGTACACACAGGAATTGGATGCGGCAACAAACAGATCAATGGGTATCCCGGTTTCCTTGGTAAAATCATCCAGCCTTGAATTTTCAAAGGCTTCATAAACCTGGGCTGAGCAACTGTATCGCAATCCCTGATCAGCAGTTGCCATCGTCAGCGGCACAATTGCCCACAACACCAATAAACCGGCAGCTATTAAACTTGATATCCTCATCGCTTTTTTCATGGTTTTTTTCATCCTCCTTGAATGGTTAAACTATCTTGTTTTACAACAGTCATTATTCCTTTATCTTTCCTGCTGTATCTTCATTGAAATAATACTGTTTACAATTTACGTGCCAAAAATTTAATACTGAAACCACTTTAAGCCATCATCTTTGGGCAAAATTCTATTGGCGCCAACCCTTTGAAATTTCGTTGTTTTTAGCCTGAAGCCAATAGAATTTAGCCATTTAACCTCACAAATCAGCACCTCCCCCCATGAAAACCAAACAGACAGGCTGTAAAAATATCTGACATAAAGGGGTTTGACAAAAATAATTTTAATGCGTGTTCTTACAGATGGCGGACAGGAAGGTCTTGTAGCTAGTCAGGTAAAAGGACAGGGGACGGGGAAAATTTTTGCCAAGGATTCCGTCCACAAAAAGCCTGGAGATAAATTGCTCTTGTTCCAGCAGTTTCTGGGATTGCTGGAATATGATTTTTTCTTCCGGTGTGAGGTGGGACACCATATCCAGCATGGTCACCCTTGCCCGGGGCAGGTACATCCAGAAATAAAACAGGTCCAAAGAATTGATAATGATCATCACTGCCAGATCCTTTACCTCGGAATTTTTAGCGAAAAACAATAACTTGGGTTTTTCAAGGATCTTGAGTTCCTCGGTTTCAGGAAAAAGAAGTTCAAGCCGGGAATAGGTTTCAAACAGGTCTGAAAATTTTTTTTGGATGTCCCGCTTCCGAAGATCCATGTTCTGAAACCTATCTACAGTTCCCTCAATCAGCCCTGCCACCGTGTCTGAAGCCGCTTTTGAAATAATCGCCGCCCATTTTTGAAGAACCCCATCCACCCCGGGGGTGTTAAAAAATATCAAAATGGCACCGATCAGGCTATTGAAAAGAACTGCCACCGGAATGGCCAGGATACTTCTGAAAAAATTACCGGTAATCGCCCCCTTGGGCATCCCTCGAAAGGTATTGTGGGAGGAAAGATAGATACCGTTGGCAAGCCCCATAACCGAATAGAGAATCAATGGACTGCTGGCCACGGTTATTCCAAAGGCCCGTTCAAGGACCAGTGTTTTTACAACATAGTCCAGAAGCGGCACTGAAAAGCCGGTATATAGCAAGGCATCGGTCAGTCTTTCCCAGCTGACATAATCATTCCATTTGAGCAAAGAGGAGCGATTGATCCCGCCGCCGCCGAGAACCGACTGCAAAATAACCCTGAAACCCGTGATCCCGAACCAGATAAAGGCACCGAAATAGGCCAGAAACCACCAGTCCTTTGTGAGGGAAAAACAGACAAAAGCGGGAACAAACCCGATCAGGATCTTTAAGCAATTTTTAAATTTTGTATTAAGATTTTTCCATGAGTTTGCCTGGGGTGGTTTTTTGGCAGCTGACAGGGTTAGCGCCAAACCATTTGTATTATTTTTTTGAATGCCACCAAGGGTAATGATATTGCCGCAGCTTTTCATGTCCAGGTAAAAAGACTCAAAGATCCATTCCTTTTTTTTTAAGAAAATGATTTGATCAAGACCGGGCAACCATTTGAATGCGTTCATCATCCATTTAAATCCCCGGCTTACCTCATTGGCCGGAAAGGAGGTAAGCTGCTGGCTCGCATGAATGCTTGCCGGAAGAATCAGTCGGTTGCCGACATTCTTTTGAATTTGATGGATGGCCCGGGAAGAGAGGGTATTGACAATGCCAAACCCCATTCCGTATGCCTGGTGGGATTTTCCGGTTGAATCGCTTCCGATTCTGGATTTGAGCGGGCGCACCGTGTACATGTTTTTCAGGGCATCAATATCATAGAGAATATTAAATAGTTTTTTGATTCGATCCGGTTCATCTGCATATCCGGCCCGTTCCACACCCAATTTAATGTATCGGATCACCCGTTTTAATTTTAGCAGACTTCCGGTATTGATGGCCTCTTGAAGCTCATTTACAGAAACAAGATGACCGGTTTCCCCCGAGATAAAATCCTTTAAATTGATAATTTCAAGCCGGTTGATCAGGCCGTTTCCCTCATACAAAATTTCAAGGACATCTTCTGGTTTCAAGTCCCCCAGTTTCAGGGTAATTCTGAAATCGTGATGAAGGGACTCTATCTTTTCAAGCAATTCCTGGAAACTTATTTTTAGTCTGTCCGGAAGGTTCTGGTCATCACTGACAGCAAAGGGATATAGGATATCCGGATATTTTTCAGGAGAAAGATAGCGGGTAATCACCTCCCGGGTACTAAACCGATCCATTCGTTCCACCAGATCTCGGATCGCCTTCTGTTCAGTGACGTCTGCCGTGTCAAACGCTGGGTTCAATACAGCCATGCGTTCTTTCATTGCAGTGACAGCCAGGGCATGGATATATTCTCCAAGGTGGGGAACCGATGGCTGTCCGGGGAAGGCAAATTGTAAAAAGCGTTCAGGACAAAGCCTTGGCAGATCAATATCAAAGGTTTGGCACATTTCATCCAGATATTGCCCGTTAAATGCCTCCAGAAGCTCCAGCACATATTTTTCCTGATACTTTAATACAGCCCGGCCCTGTTCCATAAATCGAACCACATGGGGTTCCGCCAAAAAACACAGAAACGCCTCGGCATCGGGAAGTCCCCGGGATACCCAGATAAAGGAGATGTACCGATCCCGGTATTGAGCCCAAAATTCAATTCCGATGCGAAGATCAATTTCCATTATCCTGGCCGCTTCGATAAGTTCTGCCGCAAACCTGGGTTCAATACAATGATAATAAATAACCCGCAAACGCCGAATACCTTTTATCCAAGCATCCATGATCAGATGGGTGGGCGATTTTCTGCCCGTGGTATTGGCATCATGAACATGATCGTCAAAGGTGAGTTGGTTCCATTCTTCCGGCATTTCCAACAAATGATAATACTTGAGCAGTCGCCTTACCACCCGGGGTTTGCCAAAAGCGGCCATCCTGAAATTATGGGCAAGTTGCAGTTGAAGAGAATAATTACCCTTGGCCCGAACCAGTTCCTTCATGATCTGAAGAAGAATTCGGGCGGTATTTTTCGGCATGGGGCCACCGGCGGTATCAAGCACCTCATTTTTCAATGCCGTCAACGCCTGGAGGCGATTTTCGATCTCCCCTCTTTCCATTGATTCCAGAAGATTCACAATGGCATAGGCCGTACGAAGCCCCTTGGATTCGGCCATTTCCTTGATTCCAAAGGGATGAAAATAGGGGTAATACAATTTCCGGGTATACCCAAGGATATTATCCTCGTCATAAACTGAATTGACAATCCCGATCAGTTCATGATCCCGTTTATCAAAAAACAAATCTTTTAGCTTAAATTTCTCCAAAAAAAACCTTTAGCTTAAAATTACCAAAACAAATCTCTATACCACCTTCATTTCACCAATTCAATCTTGTAAAATCAAAGATCAATTATTAAAGATCAATGGCCAAATCACATTCGGCCTGACTGCCCCAGGAATACCCGATGATTCTGGTTGCTCTGACACTGACCACTGGAACCGGATAATGCCTGAACACCGTTTCAATAACAGATTCCAATACCGCCAATAAATACGCAGAAAAATCAATACAGCCCAAGATTTTGTTTATTTTTTTATTCATTTTTTAACTCCCTAGGGATTTAAAAAATTTGCCGAACTCCCCGGGATAGGTCTGCGGTATACAGCAGTCCCCCTGTTCCACGAAACCTTTCCACCAGACGATCAAAGTGACTTGGATCGATATCAAAGGTGTGAAGAAAAACCGTCCTGACCCCTTGATCAATATCATCATAGGCTGTCATGATGCTGCACAGTCTGCCGTTGCTTTCCCGGATGATATCGATAATTGTCTGAATGATTCCCGGTCGGTCATGGAGTCGAAAGGCAAAAATCTGCCCCTTTTTTGAAACCCCTGTAAAAGAAACAAAGCACCTGAAAACATCACTTTTGGTGATGATCCCCTCTAATACGCCCATTTTATTGATCACCGGCAGTCCCGAAATCCCTTTTTGCAGCATAATTGCTGCCGCTTCATCCACTGTATGGTTGGCCTGAATCGTCACAACAGGTTTGGACATGACAGATTTAATTTTAACGGCATCCATTAATGAAGGAATTTCAAACTTGTCCAGGGTGGTGGCATCGGAGGGGGTGGCCTTTTTCACATCTCCGTCGGTTATAATTCCAACAAGCATTCCATTTTTCATAACAGGCAGCATGGAAACCACCTTGGTCTGAAATAATTTTGACCCACCATACAAGGAGTCTTCATGGTTTATGGTCACCACCGATCGACTCATCCACTCTTTGATCAACATATTTTGCCTCCCTTTTTCTATGGGGATAACACCCTGCATTTTTGTTTATAATCTCCAAGAACCTCCAAAAGCAATTGCTGTGCCACATTTTAAGAAGTGTTGAACGCTATTACCAAGAGGTATCTATGGCTTTAGCCCGGAAAAAAATCGTCGGGTTTTTATAAAAATTGCCCGTTATTCTTTCAACTTGTAAAGAAAGCTGACACCGATTCAATATTCAAAATCAAAAGAATAGTTCAAATTGAAGCGATCTGTGAATTCTATCATCTGTGCCCGAAGGGTTTTGGGAATGAGACACCCATTTTTTTTTTGATACTGCCAGGCAATCCATTCTTTTTCCCCGGCCGTGAAAATTTAATCTTATCTCGGTACTTTTTTGGATGCGCACAACGCCTGCATGATATTTCCGGCAATGGTTTTAAAAGGGGCAACCGGGAACTCCTCAATATCGATAACCATAAAAAAATGGCCCAGCAAAATGGGGACCTTGTTGCCTGACTATTCGGAATTGCTGAAAGAAAGAGGCGATGATTGACAGTTTTTTCATGATTTAGTAAGTTGCCTCCTAGTTTTGATCAATATTACAGGAGATGCAATTTGAAAATTATTATTGTCGGAGCCGGAGAGGTTGGATACAATATTGCCAAACGGCTGGCTTCGGAGAATAAACAGGTGGTCGTCATCGACCAAAAGATCGATGCCTGCCGGCAGATTTCTGAGGATCTTGACGTTCAGGTTATCACCGCATCCGGCAGCAGCCCTGCGGTTCTGCTGGACGCAGGCGTCAAGGATACGGATATTCTTCTGGCAGTCACGGACTCGGACGAAGTAAACCTTGTGGCCTGCCTGATCACCAATCTATTATCTCCAACAACCAAAAAACTTGCCAGGATACGGAATTCAGACTTTGATGCCTACCATGACAGCTTTAAAAATCAGACTCCCCATATAGATACAGTGATCAACCCTGAAATAGAAGTGGTCAATACCATCCGAAAACTCATGGATGTTCCCGATGCCCAGGATATTGGAGATTTTGCCGACGGAAAGGTCCAATATATGGGTATCAGGCTGAATAAACTATCCCCCATTGCCGGAATGCGATTAATAGATTTTCATGATAAGTTTGGCCAAGAGAGGCCTCTGATTGCCGCCATCATCCGGAACAACGAGGTAATCGTTCCCCGGGGCAGCCACAAGATTGAACATGGAGATCTGGTCTATTTTGTCTGTGAAACCCAAAAACTTGAAAAAACCTTAAAGCTCTTCGGCATACAAATTCACCCCATCCAAAGTGCTTTGATCATCGGCGGCGGACAAATCGGCTGCAGGCTGGCCAAAAGACTTGAACAAGACGGGGTAAAAACAAAAATTATTGAATCCAATCTCCAGCGGTGCCATGAGATTTCCGAACAAATGGAAAAAACCGTGGTCCTCCACGGAGACGGATCCGACCAAAAGCTTTTTTTAGAAGAAAATGTCGGACAAAACGATGTGGTGGTTTCTGTGACCGATGATGAGGAAACAAATATTCTGGTTTCTTTGCTGGCCAAAAGCCTTGGGGTTAAAAATACCGTCACAAGGATCGGAAAATCAAGTTATTACCCCCTGCTTGCCACCATTGGCATTGAAAGAGTTGTCAGTCCCCGATTATCCGCCGTCAGTTCCATTCTTCGAAATGTCAGAAAGGGGAAAGTTATTTCCGATATCTCCATATTGGGAGAACGGGGGGAATTTATTGAAGCCATCGCCCTTGAAACATCGGATATCACCAACAGGCCCCTGAAAAAGATCTCCTTTCCAAAGGGGGCGATTCTGGTCTGCATCATCCGGAACGGCCAGGTTATGATCCCTTCCGGAGAAAGCGTTGTGACGCCCGGGGACCGGGTGATTCTCTTTGCCGTTAAACAGGCCGTTAAAAAACTGGAAAAGCTTCTCACTGTTAAGCTGGGATTTTTCTGATGCGCTGGCCTTTTATTTTACGGATTATCGGGATACTGCTTGTATTTCTGGGACTTGCCATGGCAGCCCCCTTGCTGTGCAGTTTTCTTTATAATGATACGGCCCGGGGCGGCATCGTCCAATCCATTGGAATTACATTATTTGTCGGGATAATTCTGATGGTTCTCTCAAAAAATTATGAGGGTGACGCCTATATCAATCAAAAGGAAGGGATGACCGTTGTGGCCCTGGGCTGGCTGGCCATAGGGCTCTTTGGTGCCCTGCCCTTTTATTTTTCGCCTGGGGTTACCAGTTTTACCGATGCGTTTTTTGAATCCGTATCCGGGTTCACAACAACGGGCTCATCCATAATGACCAACATTGAGGGCGGGACGCCCAGTCTTTTATTTTGGCGCAGCCTTATCCAATGGCTGGGGGGCATGGGAATTATTGTCCTCTCCCTGGCCATTTTGCCATTTTTGGGGGTGGGCGGGATCCAGCTGTACAAGGCAGAAGTACCAAGTCCTGTGCCGGACAAACTGACCCCCCGCCTGAGCGATTCCGCCAAAATTCTGTGGATGGTCTATGCCGGCATGACCCTGGTTGAGATCATATTGCTGCTGGCAGGCGGCATGCCTTTGTTTGAATCTGTCTGCCATGCCCTCACCACCCTGCCCACCGGGGGGTTCTCACCCAAAAATGCATCCATTGCCCACTATAACAATGCTTATTTTGATTATGTCATTGTTGTGTTCATGCTGCTGGCAGGCATCAATTTTTCCCTGCATTACCAGATGCTTCGGGGCAAAAGCCTGGCATTCTGGAAAGATACGGAATGCCGGTTTTTCCTAGGCTTGACCCTTGTTTTCACCCTGGTGATCACCTGGGATATTTATGGATCTGTGTATGATTCCATTCAGGATGCCTTTAGATTCTCTATTTTCCAGGTCTCCTCCATCGTCACCACCACTGGATTTGCCACGGCTGATTATGAACGTTTTCCCGGGTTGAGCCAGGTGATAATATTTGTCTGCATGTTCATCGGTGCTTCGGCTGGCTCCACCGGTGGCGGAATGAAATGCGCAAGAATCATTGTCTGTTTCAAATATTGTTACCGGGAATTATTCAAACTCATTCATCCAAGAAGCATCAGCCAGATAAGACTCAACAACATTGTCATACCCGATGATGTTTTGCGCTCCATAATGGGATTTTTAGCCCTGTACATGCTCCTGTTTTTTATATCCAGTATCCTGCTTGCCAGCATGGGGGTTGATATGCTCACCGCCATTGGAGCTGTTGCTTCCTGCATTGGAAATATTGGCCCCGGATTCGGAACCGTTGGACCGGCAGAAAATTTTGCCCATCTGCCAGATTTGGGCAAGTGGCTTCTGGCCTGGTGCATGCTTCTGGGAAGGCTGGAAATTTATACGGTGATTATTCTCTTTGTTCCTGAATTTTGGAAAAAATAATCCGGGCGGGGTAGTTTGTACTATTCCAGGGATTTGATCTCGGAATGGGTTGCCAGGGACAGTAAAAACTGACGGGTATGCATCTCCATTCTTTTTTTTAAAAGCTTGACCACTTTCAGCATCAGGATATGACCCAGTTGAAAATCCTCTTCAAACAACTTGTGCATCTGTTTTCCGGAAATTGAAACAACTGTACTATTTTCAGCACAAATAGCGGTATAGGCACTGGAGGATTCTTCCATGAGAGCTGACACCCCGAATGTTCTTCCTTCATAAATTTTATCCAGAACCAGTGACTTTCCCGAAGCCGATTCAACCGTAAAGTGAACCCTGCCGGAAACCAGCATATATAAATGGGTGAGATCCTGGTGCTGC
Organism: Desulfobacteraceae bacterium; assembly: GCA_016744295.1. GTDB lineage: Bacteria > Desulfobacterota > Desulfobacteria > Desulfobacterales > Desulfobacteraceae > NBML01. The sequence goes on from JADGEQ010000001.1 coordinate 75,508, forward strand.
CGGAACACCAAGGCATTTTTCTCAAAGGTTTCAAGTGTTGCGATTGAACCAATTTTTTCAATTACCGGGTGGGGCAATTCCCTGAGGAAAAGTATCTCTTTCAATATATCTTTTTCAACCATTGTTATGGATCCTAATTAATCGGTGTCATTTGTTCTGTGTAAATAGGCAATCATTTTATATAATCGATCATTTGATATAGTCAATCCATGTATCGTAGACATCTTCTTTCATATCCAGGTCCTCGTCCAGGGTTTTGAGAATCATCTGGGCCCGATCATCCATGAATCGCTTGTATCGTTTTGAAACATCCATCATGATATAATATCCCAATTCATGATTTTCCTCAAACAACTGGATCATTCTTTCACCTGAAACCGTTATGATTTCACATGGTTCCTGACAAACAGCCGAATAAAATGCAGTTGCGCCTTTGATCATTGCAGAGATTCCAAAAGAATTCCCGGATTGAATATATTTGAGGATCACATCGATGTCAGGGGTGATATTTCTTTTGATGGCCACCTGACCCATGATCAGCATATAAAAGTTGTCAATTTTTTTATTCACGGTTGTCAACTGCTTGCCCGTACTGAAAATACTCAATTGTGCTTCCCTGGCGATGATATCAAGCAGGTGCTCTGGAATATCTTTCAACAGGTTAATCCGTTTTAAATCTTCTATTTTTACCATGGTTCCGCCTCGCTATATTATCATAAAGAGCAGGAGAATAAAGGATATGGCGACTGCAGCACCAATACCAATGGGCAGGGTCCCCTGTAAAATATCATTGTAGAGTCTACGTTTTTTAATTTCCAGCCGTTTATCACGGTATCCGAGCAGCAGCCAATAATTAACCGCCGCAAACAAGGATAGTTTTGAGCCCGCTTCTTTAAAAAAGAGAGCAACTCCTGAGACAGCCCCTCGAACCATGGATTCGCACCAGGCATTCAATGGATTGAGGATATCATCCAGCATGGCATAGAGGCCCCGGGCTGATTTTCGGTAAAACCAATCCGAATCCACATTAATGGCCCGCTGTTCTGCCGGATAAATCCCGCCCATGAGCAACAGCGTAAAGGCCAGGGCCGAGAAAAACAGCAACTGGGTCTGGGTTAGAACATGGGAAATGGTATAGGGATGATAGTCCACTGGAAAAGGAAGGATATCATACAAGGGTTTTGGATAGGTCCCGATGAAGATACACAAAAAAGCGGCTATCCCCATGGCAATAAGCATATTCATGGGCGCTTCTTTCACCCTGTGCCCTGCATCATGGCCAAAAAAGGCAAAAAACGGGATTTTAATTCCGGCATGGTGAAATACTCCGGCCGAAGCAAAGAGCAGAACCAGCCAGACAAAAACCAGGGCCCCCTGGCCTGGAATATGGGATCCTATGGCAGCCGCCGACATGACCATGGATTTGGAAACAAACCCGGAAAACAGCGGAAAGGCCGATATGGAGGCGGCCCCCACGCAACAAAACAGACAGGTCCAGGGCATGCTCTTGTAGAGCCCTCCCAGATCCGTGGCATTTATCTTGCCGGTCCTGTACATCACAGCGCCCATGGACATGAACAACAAACCCTTAAAAAGCACATCATTAAAGGCATGGGCACAGGCCCCGTTAATGGCAAGTTCGGTTCCGATGCCGATACCCACCACCATAAACCCCACCTGATTGATAAGGCTATAGGCCAAAACCCTGCGAAGATCATTTTCAATCACCGCATAAAATATGGGAAATGCTGCCATGCCCACACCGATCCAGATGAGCATTTCAGTACCTGGATAAAGTCTGGCCAGAGCATAAACGGCTGTTTTTGTGGTAAAGGCGCTCAAAAATACGGTGCCGCCGATGGTGGCCTCGGGGTAAGCATCTGTCAGCCAGGGATGCAGCAAAGGCCAGGCACAGTTGATCCCGATACCGAAAAACATCAGATAAGAGGACAAACTGCCCAGGGTAATGCGTGTCATCTCAAGGGAGGATGTCTCGGTAAAATGAAAGACAATACCCGCAAGCAATACCAGCCCTCCAAAGGCATGGACCAGAAGATACCGCATGCCTGCCGCCTGGGCGGATTTTGTTTTCCTGGCCCAGATGAGCATCACCGATCCTATGGTGAGCATTTCCCAGAAGATAAAAAAGGTAAAGAGATCTCCGGCAAAAACAGCACCAAGGGCAGCACCGGAATAGAAAAAACCCGCCACATATTCCACATTATTTTTAAAATTTAAAATATAGATGACCGTGATAAAGGCAATGATATGGAAAATATACCCAAATACCAGATTGAGCCGGTCAATGTTGAGCAACACCAGATTAAAATCAGCAAACCCCATCAAATGATGTTCCCCCATGGGAATATGGATAAGATTGATAAACCCCACCACAGGAATCATCAGCATATATACGGACTTGGCTCTCCCTTTGAAAAAGGGAATTAAAAGTCCCCCTAACATGAAGATCAATGCCGGAAGAAAATTACTTGTCATAATAATCCTCCTTTCTTTTGACCAGGGGCCGAAGAACGTATTTGGAAACCAGAACCAAAATAACACAGGCCACAAATCCGTAGATCGAGTAAAATCCCCAGTATTCTTCCCATTGGTACTCCACATGCCGATGGATAATGTGCTGTTTGGATAAAATAATATACACCACGTCCAGAACCAAGAGCGCAACCACAGAACCAAAAAAGATTTTTAATAATCGTTTTACGTTCGCAGGATTGTCAAACATATGTGTTTTTTCTGGATTGTTTTCCTGTTTATTTTCCTGTTTATTTCCCATGGATAATAAGGCCCTAATTTTGTTTAAAAACAAGGTTGAGATAAAATATATGCCATGTACAAAAGGCTTACCGCAAAAACCACTATAAACACCGGTTTATAACCGGGCACTGGATCATGTTTTAATTCCATGAGTTCTTCATGGTTATTTTTTTTCATAGAAAACTAACCTCCAATAAATCCTTTAACAGCAAGGGCCGCCAAGTTTAAAAATGGCTGGGGTACAAAAAAGAGGCCAAATGAAATCAGGGCCGTTATCACCAGGGGAATCACACACATCAAGGGCGCCTCTTCAATTTTTCTTTCAAACATGGATTCTTCGTCGGTACAGAAAAATGCCTTGTAAAAAACCGGCAGAAAATAGGCTGCATTCAAAAGAGAACTGGACAAAAGGACAAAGAGCATCATCGTCTGATCCGCTTCCAGGGTGCCCAGAACCAGATACCATTTACTGATAAAGCCTCCTGTTGGGGGCAGGCCTATAATGGAAAGGGAACCGATGAAAAATGCGGTCATGGTGACGGGCATTCTTCTGCCGATCCCCACCATCTGACTCAAATATTTTTTCCCGGTGGCCACAAAAATGGCACCTGCACAAAAAAACAGGGTGATTTTTCCAAAGGCATGCATGGAGATATGGAGAATGCCGCCGGTAACCCCCTTGGGAGACAACAATGCCGCCCCCAGTATAATATAGGAAAGCTGCCCAATGGTGGAGTAGGCCAGCCGACGTTTAAATTCATCCTGGGTCAGTGCAATACAGGAACTAATAATAATAGTGACCGAGGCAATGCCGGCCACCACAGCCCCCAGATCAAAGGACGCCAAAAACTCAAGGCCGAAAATTCCTGTAATCACCCGGAGGATGGAAAAAACCCCAACCTTTACAACGGCAACTGCATGGAGCAGAGCCGAAACAGGTGTGGGTGCCACCATGGCAGCAGGGAGCCAGGAATGAAACGGCATGATACCTGATTTTGCAAACCCAAACACAAACATGAGCAGCAGAACCGTTGCCGAGGGCTTGGACAATTGGCCGGAAAAAATACCGGCACCGGAAAATTCCAGGGTGCCGGTGACATGGTAACACCAGATCATTGCAGGCAGCACAAGGCCGATGGAAGTACCCAAAATAAAAATGAGATACCTCCGACCTGAAATTTTTGATTTGGCATCCTGGTGGTGGGTGACCAGAGGATAGGTAGCCAGGGACAAAACCTCATAAAATAGATACAGGGTGATGAGGTTGGCGGAAAAAGCAGCACCGATGGTTGCGGATATGGCCAGGGCAAAGTAACAGACAAACCGGGTCTGCCCATGTTCCTTCAAGCCTCTCATATATCCGATGGAATACATGGAAGTGATGATATACAAGGAGGAGGCCACCAGGGCAAACAGCATCCCCATTGCATCCACCCTGAATGCAATGTCGGCTCCCGGCACAATTTTAAACAGGGTCAAACCAATTTGTTTTCCCTGTAAAATGACCGAAAGCATGGAAAGAACAATTAAAAAGGTTATGATCCCGGCAATAAAAGTCCATGATTCTCTCACATTGGGTTTGTCCGAAGAGGAGACCAATACGGGAATGACAAGCAGCGAGACTAAAACAGCCAAAAGAGGTTTAATTGAGATAATGGTTTCCATTTATAACTTGCCTTTTTTTAAATAACCGGGGCCGGAGCATCCTGTTTGCGCCTGACCACAACAAAAAATAAAACGCTTATAATTGCAAAAGATTGGACAAAGTTTCATATAACTCTTGTTCACCTTCACTTCAAAAAAGGAAGGATGATCGTATTTACAATGGTTCCTGAAAAAAGCCCAACAAGGATCAGGGAACAACTGACAAGTCCGGATACTATCAACATGGACACAGGCGCTTCTTCCATCTTCCCAGAAACGGCATCCTTTTCTCCATGGCCCTCTCCTGCATGCCCCTCTCTTATACGATTTGGTGAAGGGGGAGAAAAAAAACAAATCTCAAAAACTCTGAAGAACAGAACCGCACAGATCAGGCTTGAAATGATCAGTGCTGCCGCAAAATGGTAGGCCCCCTTTTCAAATGCACCCATGATCAGATACCACTTGCTGAAAAAACCACAGGTGGGCGGCACGCCAACAATACTGAATGCCGCTATGACAAATCCTGCCATTGTCCAGGGCATTTTACCAAAAAGTCCAGTAAGGTTCGAAAGATCTACATCTTTAAGTTTATACACTATATTTCCCACTGCAAGAAAAATAGCAAAGGTCATCAGAGCGTCGTTTAATATATGCAAAATTGCACCGGTCATACCCAGCTGATTGCCCATCCACGCCCCCCCGACCATATAGCCTATTTCACAGACAATGATATAGGCGAGCATTTTTTTTAGATTTTTTTGAGCAAGTGCCATCACACCGCCAAAAAGGATGGCAATGCTGGCAAGGACGACAACAACATCTGAAAGATGAAGGGTTGTAAAAATATAATCATACCCGAATACGGTAATCATCAGCCGTATCATCACATAAATCATCACCTTTGTCATCAACGGGGCAACAGCCCTTGAAAAAGCCACGGGAGAATAGGAATAGGCGTTGGGTAACCATACATGCAGGGGGAAAAAAGCCATCTTTATCCAGAGTCCGACCATGCAGAGAATAAAGGCAGTCAGCACGGTTGAGGAGCCTTGGTGAGACTGGAGGATAAGGGCCACATCCGCCATATTAAGGGAGCCTGTCTGCATATAAAGATATCCCACACCCAACAGATAAAAACTGGCGCCTATGACGCCGATAAAAACATAATTCAGACTTGCCAGGGGTCCTCTGTCACGGTCTCCAATGGCCACCATGGCATAACTGGTAAGAGAAGTGATCTCAATGAGAACATAGAGATTAAACAAATCACCCGTGGCCGTAACTCCGAGAAGTCCTGTCACAAACAAACAATAAAGAGAATAAAATGATCCGATCCGATCATGGGTTTCCTGGATAACGCTCCGATAACTTGCAATAAGATTCAAAAAGGCAATGCCGGAGACAATCAACAGCACCATGGCATTTAAAAGATCTATCCTGTATTCGATGCCCATGGGCGGATCCCACCCTGCGAGCTTGTACTGGATGGTGCCATGGGCTATGACCTGCATCAACACGTTAACGGAAAAAAATGTTGACAGCCCAAGGCCTGCAAGGGCAATTGGATATGACAATCGTTCTTCGATCCAGGCGGCAAGCCCTGCTAAAAGAGCGGCTAAAAGCGGTGCAACAACAATGAGTACGGGGTAATTATCCATAATTTATTTTTCCGATAAGCGCATCCTGAGTTCATCTTCTTCCAGGGTCTGATACCGCTGGTAAATTCTGACGGCAAGGGCCATGGCAACACCAAAGGTTGCAACGGACACCACAATTGCGGTCAACATCAACACATGGGGCAAGGGGTTAATATAATCAAGGGCATGGATGGTGGCGCCATGTCCGCCATGGACATTTTCAATAATCGGCAGGGTGGCGTCTCGTTTATAGCCGATGGACACATAAAAAAGAATGATGGCGGTTTGAAAAATATTCATCCCCACCAGTTTTTTGATCAAATTATTTTTTGCAATCATTGCATAAAGACCGATCATCATTAATACCACATAGAGCCAATAGTTGTATTTTGCCACGACCAGGGCTAACAAATCCGTCATAATCTTAACCTATAGTCCTTCATCGTGTCTGCCCGCCGAGACGATATTAACATAAATAATAACCATAACAGCCGTAACAGCTATTCCCACACCGATTTCAACCCCCAGCATACCCAAAGCCCTCACATGATGGGGATCATGGGGTACAAAGGGCGCAAGTTTTGAATAATCCAGAAAGTTGCCTCCCATGGGCATACAAACCACTGCAATCCCAACATAAATTAACACCCCGATGGCCGCATAGATGCCAAGAACTTTTTCCTTAATTCGTCTTAAAAGGGTTTTTAGATTATATGAAATAGCCAGCAGGATCAGGCTGGAACCCAGAATCACCCCCCCCTGAAATCCGCCACCGGGGGAAAAATCGCCATGGGCTATGACATAGAGGCCATAAATCTGGATAAAGGGGATTAAAATCCGGCAAACCGTTTTTATAATCAGATCCGAGGGAACCCAATCCTTATCCATATGTTCAAACTCATTTTCCACGGTCAAAACTTTTTGACTGTCCTTTACATGGAGGATAACTCCCGTGGCTGTATGCCGGTAAAAGTGTTCTTTTTTTTCTCTAAAATCCCTCAACAGAATAAAACAGGCCAGCCCCCCCGTAAAAATAACGGCTGTTTCAAACATGGTATCAAATCCCCTATAATCCGCAAGAACAGCGGTTACCAGGTTAGGAACCTGTGTTTGATCAAAGGCCTTCTCAATATAATCCTTTGAAAGGTGGAGGGATGCAGGGGAAGAAGGATCTCCCCAATCGGGAAAATCTCCTGTTCCGTAGAGCAGCAATGCCCCTGTCAGGCAAACAACGACAAACCCTAAAAATTTCAATCTTTTGTCCTCCTGCTTGTCCTGAAAATGGCTGCCACAAAGAAAACCGTACTGACCCCTGCCCCGACGGAAGCTTCGGTAAAGGCAACATCAACAGCCCCCATAACCGCCCAGAGCAGACACATCATAAATGAATAGGCGCCAAATAAAATGGCAGTTGCCAGCAAATCCTTAACCGTAATCGCTGCGATTGCGCACAAGATAACAAAGGTTAGCACAATCAAATCAATTGGCCAGTGCATGATTAACCCTTTCTCTTTTTTTGAGTCCAGTGTCTTAATCCTGCCCGCATCCCCGCATCAACAATGGAATGGGTTGCCGTGGGACTGGCCAGAAACACAAAGAATACGATTAAAAACATTTTGATGGAAAGCAATAAAGATTCCAGGGAAAAATGATGAAGATTGTACAATGCAAGCCCCATCACCATGGCAAGAATCCCCAGGGTATCCAGCTTTCCTGCTGGGTGGAGCCTGCAATAAAACCCGGGCATCCGGATAATGCCCACGGCCCCCCCCAAAAAAAACACCAGGCCGATTAACAACAATATTATAACCAGTATATCCATTATTCCTCCATATTTAAATCACAATCACCCAATTTTTGGTCACCATGAACAGATAACGATAACGGGTCAATCCATAAAAGATTCTTCGTAGAGCCCTTTTCTCTTGTGGAAATAGCGGGATGCAGCCAGCACCGCAATAAAATTTAAGAATGCATAGGCCAGGGCAATGTCCACAAACATGTCAATGCGCTCATAGAGAAAACCGATTAATAATAGAAGAATAACGGTTTTACTCCCAATGGCATTGACCCCAATGAGCCGGTCCAGAACCGTAGGCCCGAACAAGGTTCTATACAGGGCAAAAAGCATAAGAAAACACAGCCCCAACGCAATGCTTAGAAAAAAAGTATTCATATTTCTTCTCCAAAAAGGTTCGCAACCTTTTCTAACATGATGCCGGGCAAGGCTTCGGCAGATTCCCTGTCAATGGCATGCACCTTGAAGACCCCGTCACTGTCTGCTGTCACCGTTATGGTTCCGGGGGTCAGGGTGATGGAGTTGGCCAGGGTTGTGATGGCAATATCGGATTTTAAATTGGTTTTAAAGGTAATAATGTGAGGATCTATCAGATCTATCATCCGGGGATGAAAGGTAAGATACAATAAATGAAAGTTGGCCTTAACGATTTCCCAGATCAACCAGGGGCAATATCGGACAAAGCGAATAAAAATAGTGGCATATTTGGCTTCCAGGGCAGGAAACAGCAGGTCGTAAAAATAATATGCCACAAAAAAGCTTGAAATTCCCCCCAGCCATAGCAGCAGGGGTTCAAATTTTCCCGACAATACAATCCAGGACAAAAACAACAGAATAAAGGTGAGCAGAAAAGACAAAAAAGAGTTTAAAAACATGGATGCCGGCCTGCCGGTCTTTTTGGCACTGCCACTACTGGCTATAGTCAATGAACCACCCTCCCCCAATGTATAAAAATCAAGAATTAATAAGCGCTATTTTTCAACACCATACAGCTTACGGAATTTTCCATACAGTTTAGATATGGGGCCGGCCTTTTTTGCATCTGCTTGGGAATCATCAGATCCAGCAGATGATTTATCCTGCTGAAGCCTGTATTCGTAGGCTGCATTTATGGTCTCAATGAGGGACTCCATATCCACGGGTTTGGATAAAAATTTAAATGCGTTATATTTGCCGCTTTCCAGGGCATTCTCAACACTTCCGTGACCGGTGAGAACAATACAGGGCAACTTGGGCTGCAACTCTTTCAGCCTTTTTTGAACTTCAATTCCATCAATTCCCGGCATCTGCAAATCCACAACCGCCACATCAAAACTTTCCCTGGCAGCCGCTTCAACCCCTTCTTCTCCAGAGAATGTTGTTTTAACCGTAAATCCATCAAGAACAAGCCGTTTGGCGAGATATTTTAAAAATGTTTGTTCATCATCTACAAAGAGCAGTTTCATCATACATCCTTTACACGGTAAAAATAGATCTATATTTGTTTTTCCTAAAAGTCTGTATCAAAATTGTTCAATATAATTAGCAAAAGGGAAGCTTGGAGTCAACACAAAAAAAGAGATCAGAATCGACCACCACATTGTCTTTCAATTCGATATGTTCGGTAGATTTAGCCATCAAAACATCATCTTTTTTTCTGTATTTCCAAGAACTTGATCATCATTTATATAAATAGAAACACCCTGGTGGTTCCGAGGAGGAGGGTTGGATCTTGACGACGGCTGACGATTAGGATTCGCCGGGTGAAAGGCAAACTTGGTGATTTTTTATAACCCAGTATTAAGGGAATCCGACAGGATCAGCCGGATTCCCTTAACAAAATAAAGAATTTATTTCACAATGTGCATGAGGGAAGAGTTGAGCCAAAGATGGGTAAGAATACTGAGCACATATCCAAGGCCTATGACAGGCATCCATTTCAGATGGGCGCCAAAGGTGTAGACACCACGGGCCGTTCCCATGAGCGCCACGCCTGCGGCCGAACCAATGGAAAGCATTGACCCGCCGACACCTGCGGTTAGGGTTACCAATAACCATTGTCCGTGGGACATAATAGGATCCATGGTCAGAACAGCATACATCACCGGGATATTATCCACAATGGCCGACAGTATGCCCACAAGTGAATTTGCATAGGTAGCCCCCAGTCCCGTATACATAAAGTGGGAAACAAGCCCCAAATATCCGAACTGTGAAAGCCCTCCCACACAGAGAATGACACCATAGAAGAAAAGAAGAGTGTCCCACTCGGCCCTGGCAATTCTTTTCATCAGATCAAAGTGAACCGATTCAGAGGCAAATTCTTTTTCGTCCCGGACAATTTCAATAGCGCCGATAACATGGCCGCTCTTGTCACGTACCGGCGCTGCGGTCATGATCAGCCGGGTACCATTTTCGCCAATATTGGGGAAAAAAACCGCTGCCTCGTGGCCGGATTCAATGTTGGTACTCTCATGGTGCTCCCCATGGTATAGTTTTTCAAATTCCGTTTCAGGAGCGTTGTCAAGGACCATATCCACCAAAATTTTTGTTTTTTCCGGTCTGAACGGCGACCAATACTTGTCAGTTCCGATGCGGTCCTTGGCCAGAACACCGGTAAGCTCTTCAACGTATTTATTCCAATGGGTAACCTTGCGCTCAAGGTTAATGGCAAAGGCCGGATAGGGAATGGAATCTATGATATGGGAAATTGACTTGGTTCTTTTGGAAGTGGCATATTGGGGCTTGAAGGGCACTGAATTGCGAACACCCAAAATAGGATCATACTTGTTATACCGGCCTTCATGCCGCTTGATGTGATAGGAGAAAAACCCCAGATATCCCAACCCCAGCATCATGCCGGCAGCAGGGGGAAGATGGAGAAAATTATGGAAACAGACCGCCGTAATGATCGTAAGCAAAAAAAGAATCATCATGGGCACAGCCCCGTATTTCATTTGCACACTATCCTCACTGGCCTCTGGATTTCCTTTTCCTATGGCAAACATCATGATAAAGGCAGGGACCAGCCAGTTGACCAAAGCCGGGATAAACAGAACAAAAAATTCAAGAAACTGTACCTTCCCCTTCTGCCAGACCATGAGGGTCGTAATATCGCCAAAAGGTGAAAACGCACCGCCGGCATTGGCAGCCACTACGATGTTAATACAGGCAAGAACAACAAATTTTTTATTCTGCCCGCCAACTGCCATAACAACAGCACCCATCAACAGGGCCGTGGTCAGGTTATCTGCAATGGGAGAGATGAGAAAGGCCAGCACTCCTGTAATCCAATAAATTTTAACCAGGGAATAGCCGCGGCTTACCAGAAACCCGCGAAGTCTTAAAAAAACAAACCGATCCTCAAGGGAATTAATATAGGTCATGGCAACCAGAAGAAACAAAAACAGTTCGGCATACTCCAGCAGACTGTGTTTGATCGCCGCATGGGCCGTGTGGGTATCACCAACCTGTATATAGGCCAGGGCAACCAATACCCAGATAACACCGGCTGCGAGAATGACAGGCTTACTTTTCCTCAGATGAATGGTATTTTCAAAGGGGACCAGGGCATAGGCGGCCACAAAAAGCAGCACCCCCATATAGCCCCAAACGGTCTGGGTGAAATCGACCAGGGTTCCGGCATCTGACCCACCAGATGCCAATACGACTGCTGGTGAAGCCAGCAGTGTCAACAAACAAATTAAAACTTTCATTTTTCTCTCCGTAGGATCAAGGTCATTTTACTGCCTTGTCCCTATTTAACGATCTAAAATTTTTACCCTAATTAGTTAGTCCTGCTCCATACATTTTTCATTTCATTACCAGCTCCCTAAACCCGCTACATCCGACGTTATAAACATCCGCTCATCCTTGCTAACAGGTCAGGGCAGTCAAACAAACTCGTGATGGTACTTGATCAATTAATCTAAGTCAATTCTTTTTTATTTCTGTGGTGAGGGCAAATGTGCTGGGCGATTTTCATGAATTGGTCACAAAAAATATATGAGATTCATACAGATAAAAACGCCTTAATATTCGCTTTTATCTCCGGGTATGAGAAGGCAGGGGAAAATGGATTTATCAGCGATATTTTTCGAAACAGACCCAATCCATCGTTCCAAAATAGCGGCCTTGTCACTGGACCCGAGGATGATCATGCTGGCCTGGTATTCTTTTGCTGCTTTTTCAATCTCTTTTTGGGGGTCTCCCACATAAACATGGGGCCTGGCGTTAATTCCAGCCTCCTCAAGCTCATCACAAAGATCATCCAACCGTTTGCGCTCAGTCTTTCTGACTTTCTGCACCTCATGGGTATCCGGGCTTTTTAAGGCACTTTCCTTTACCACATGCATGATATGAATCTCACCAATAACATTTTTCAATCCCTTAATATATTCAATGATTTTTTTGCCCGATTCAGACCAGTTGGTGGCAAACAATGGCCTGCCAAACAATTTTTCAGGAACAATTTTATCCTCCATCATGTGTTTGAATACCAGGATGGGAACGTTTGTCCTTCGGATCAACTCAGTGACATCCGAACCTGCATAGAGTTGTTTTAAGGCCCCTTTGTGGGAATGCCCTATTACAATCAGGTCCGGCAACTCCTTTTCGACAACCCGCAAAATTTCAGGTATAAGGGTTGAAACTTCAATATAGGCACCCACTTCCAGTCCCATTTCAAATAAGTTTTCAGCCCAGTCAATGAACCTGATATTTGCGGTTTCTTTTAACTTGACCTCCTCCTCTTTAAGATGACCCTTACCCCTTCTCATGGCCACATCCCCACGCTGGATAACGTTCAGAAAAACCACATGGTCAAGCCCGGCCCTTTGAAGACTCAACAATGAACTTATTGCATCATAGCAAAGATCTTCAAACTTGGTTACAAACAGCATTTTTTTTATCTTCATGGTATGGTATGGTCTCCCCTTAATTTTAAAATTTTGGCACCCGCTTGTTTATTCTAATAGTTTATTCTAATTTTGGCACCAAATTTTTTAACCAATCTTCTTTTCGATGGCTGCAACCAGTTCTTCGGGTTCAACGGGTTTTTCCAGATAAATATCCGGCATGGGAATTTCCCCTCCCTTAAACTCATCCAAGGCTTTTTGCGACTTTAAAAAAGACCTGAGGGCAATACCGGTGAACATTATAACTGGAATCTTTTTAAGCACATCGTCTGTTTTCAGATGGCGGTACAATCGGATCCCACTCCCCCGGGGCATGAGCACATCGAGGATAACCAGATCAGGCGATTGTTTTTCAATCATCTCCAATCCTTCTACACCATCATGGGCAACCAGTGGGATATACTCATTCTCTTCCAGAACCGTGACAACAAATGACCGGACATCGGGATCATCATCCACCACAAGTACCTTTTTGCTCATAATTCGTCCTCCTTAATATCAACCCCACCCGATAGTTCATAGGGAAGTCTAACAATAAAAGTGGTCCCCTGGCCCAAACGTGTTTTCGTATCAATCGACCCTTTGTGCTCTTCCACCAGTTTTCCGGTTACCAGCAACCCAAGCCCTGTCCCCTTGCCCCCTTTTGTGCTGAACATGGGATTAAACAATTGCAGCTGGGTTTGTTCGTCCATACCGCACCCATTATCCTCTACCTCAAGACAAAGCATATTGCCAGATCCTATTCGGGTTTTAATCAAGATTTCAAACCTCTTGGATGTGTCTTCATCTTCCAGGCAGGCATCCATGGCATTGTTGACTAAATTAAGAAGGGTTCTGTGGATGGTTTGTGGATCCACAATCATCTCTCCCAGACCAGGATCTGTTTGCTTTGAAATTATGATATCATTGGCCAGGGCAACATCGGAAACCAGGTCAATCACATCCGCCACAATCTCATTGGGAAAGCAAAGCTTTCGCTCGGGTTCCCGTTCTTTGGAATAGGTCAAAAGGTCCTGGGTTAAATTTGCCACCCTGGCAATGTTCTTTTTAATGGTCTCCCACCCGATTTTAAGTTTTTCGGTATTATTTTTTTTCATTCCCACATCCACAACATAGGACCCGCCCTTCAGGCCGATGAGAATATTTTTCACATAGTGGGCAAGCCCGCTCACTGTCTGACCAACCGCTGCCAGCCTTTCCGACTGGACCAGTTCTTTTTCCAGCCGTTTGATCTCGGTCAGATCCTGGAAAAAATTTACAATCCCCATGAATTCACCATCTTCATGGAGTACATTGACGGCATACTGAACCGGAATCTGCCGGTTGTCCTTGGTCTGCAGCACCATCTCCTTCCAGGGCATATCGGCGGGATCTGGCATTTTTTTTGCCTCGGCCTTGAATATATCTGCAATTTTGGGTGTATACAGATCTTCTATGGTCATTTTCTGCCTGACAACAGACGGCTTTTCTCCAAATATTCTAGCAGCCTCGGGGTTATACACCACAATTTTCCAATCCTGATCAAAGGCCACAATGGCATCATTGCTGCTGTGAATTAAAAGTCTCTGGAAATTGGATTTTCGCCTTATTTCCATGGTTGCCTCGGCAATCTTCTGCTCAAGATTCTTTGTATACTCTTCCAGACGTTCCCGGATTTGGATCTTGACCTTTGCCCGCTCAAGGGCGATGGCCAGGGCCTCATCCCTGACCGGTTTATTAATAAAATCACTGGCACCGTACTGGAGGGCGGTGATGGTGGAATCAATATCCCCGTGACCTGTCACAATGATCACTTCTGTTTCTATATCGATCTCTTTTATTTTTTTTAACAGCTCAAGCCCGTCCATTCCCGGCATTTTAATATCTGTCACAACAATATCAGGGGACTGGGCCTTAAACACTTCAAGTCCCTGCTCGCCATTAAAAGCTGTAACCGTTTCATACCCGTCGCTTCTCAGGGACATGGACAAGAGCCGAACGATTATCTCTTCATCATCCACAATCAGTATCTTATTGGCCGACATATCAGGTTCCCTTATTCAATTATAGGAAATTTTATGGTAAAGCTTGTGCCTTCACCTTCTACACTCGCTATTTCAATAATACCGCCGTAGTCCTTAATAATCCCAAAGCTGATGCTGGTACCCAGGCCCGTACCCTTCCCGGTCTCCTTGGTGGTAAAAAATGGTTCAAAAATTTTACCTTTCACCACTTCACTCATTCCTATCCCAGTATCTGAAACCTCTGCCACCACACGATCTTTCTGGACAAAGGTTTTGATCAAAAGTTTTTTCTCCACCGACCCACCTTCTTTTTCAGCCTTTGCAGCCTTTTCGGCTTTTTCATCCATGGCATCAATGGCATTGGTCACAAGGTTGATAAACACCTGTTCAAGCCGATTGTGCTCCGCCCGGATTTCAGGCAGATCAGGAGCAAGTTCCCGCACCACGGTTATGGCGTGAACGGTCAATTGATGGCCAAGAACCTTAAAAACGTCGTTAATGGGATCATTTAGATTCATTTTTTTCAAATCCCGCTCGGACTGCCTTGCAAAATCCCTGACATGCTTGATAACCCCCGAAGCCCTGGCCACATTGTCGATAATGTCCTTTGCCATCATCACCAACTCATCATCGGGAATGGCAATCCCCTTATGAATCATCTTTAAAATCAAATCCGAACAAATCTGGATCACATTCAGGGGCTGGTTGATTTCGTGGGCCATTCCGGCGGCCATGGTCCCCAGGGTAGCCAATTTCCCTGCCTGGATGAGCTGGGTCTCTTTTTCAACGCTTTCGGTAATATCTGTGGTGGATGCAATGAGCACATCCCTGTGACTGTAGGTGGTATTCACCACTTTCATATTCACAAAAAACGACTGCTTGTCTTTTTTATAATGACGCTTTTTGGTAAACAGTATCGCCTCGCCTGTTTTCAGCTTCCTCAGCCCCTGTTTGATGGTCTCGTCATCCTGGTCACCGATCTCCAGAAAGGGACGACCCAAAAGTTCTGCCTTGGAATATCCGTAATCATTTTCCACCCGATGGTTGATATCCAAAATCTCAAGGGTTTGATAATCAATAATAAAAATGGGGTTGGGATTGTTGTTGAACAGGGACCGGTATTTTTCCTCGGAAGTTTTGTATTTTTCGTGGAGTTTATATAATTCCTGGTCCTGGAGCTCTATCTCCTCCTGGGCTTTTTTGTCTTCTGTCTGATCCCTCAGGGTTTCAATGGCACCGATAATTTTGCCATCGGGAGATTTAATCGGGGCGGCCGTAAAGAAAATCCACTTGCCGTTCTTGCCCAGGTGGGGGAAAAATTCTTCTGCTTCATAGGCCTCCTTAATAATTTTGGATTTCCGCCAGGAAGACCCGTAATATTTTTTCACATCCTCTTCTGACATCTGCCCCACGATCACATCAGCCATGGTCGGCCTTTTGGCTGACCTGAAGGGCACCCATTGACGATCGGTTCCCACCAGTTCGTAGGCATCATGGCCGGTAAGTTCCTCACAGGCCGTGTTCCAATGGGTAAGAATATGCTCGTTATTGATAATAAAGGTGGGAATCATGCTGCCCTGGATAATCTGGGATAATTCCTTCTCTATTTCAATCAGATCTTCCCGTTCTGTTTTTAAAAAATCATTTTTCTTGTCTGAAATCTCTATCATTCGATCGGAAAAACGATCAAAGAGTGTAACAAGATCCTCCCGGCTAATTTTTTTGTTACCTATTTTTTCCCGAACCCGGATCTTTTCTTCTTCTGTTTTCAAAAAACTGATAAAGGACATGGCCCGGTAACTGTCCAGGTCGATGATGCTCACCCTCTCGGTGTTAACCTTTTCCAGGATGCAGGCCAGAATTTCATCATTTTTCAATTTTAAGATCAGATCAATACCTTCAAGGGCGCACACCTGTTTATAATCGCTGCTCGTTGGAAGACCAAGGGCTTTTGCACGAACCATCCCCCTGGTATTTTCCAGGGTATCCGCCACGATCAAAACCGTAATACCGTGCTCTTTCAGCCCCGGCCCGGTTAAAATGTCCAGTATTTCGCCACAGGGATCACTGCCGCCGATGATGGCTATTTTCAATCCTGTCAGGTTAAAATTCATGGAAGACTCCTTTTGTTTGCTCCATTTAAAAGCAGTATATTAGAAGAAGATAAGGCTGACAACCACAAAGGTCGGGATTAAAAATATCAATGCGTACTTGAAAATGTAGCCAAAGAAACTAGGCATGGATGTTCCCGACTCCGAGGCAATGGAACGTACCATGAAATTGGGGGCGTTTCCAATATAGCTGCAGGCGCCAAAGAATACCGCCCCGGTTGAAATGGCCTTAAGATAGATCGCCTTTTCGGTCATCAGCATCGGCACAGCCTGGGCCTCGCTTATTCCCGCATAAAAACTGCCAAGGGCTGTGTTAAAAAAAGTCAGGTATGTGGGGGCATTGTCCAAAAATGCAGAAAGCAGTCCCGTCACCCAAAAATAATGAACAGGCTCCTTGACCGCATTAATGAGAAAGGCAAAGGCGCCGTTGGGACCTGCCTTGAGCAACAAAAGGCAGGGAATCATGGTGATAAAGATCCCGATAAACAGACAGGCCACCTCAATAATGGGAAACCAGGTAAATTCATTTTCTTCCCGAAGCGCTCTGGGAGTTGCCAGGAGCGATCCAATGCCGAAAACCAGAAGCAGACCATCCCTGAGCCAGTCCTGGACAACCCTGTGTACCCCAAAGGTTGAAACCTCTCCCAGGTCGACAACACCGCTCATGAGAACAGCGCCGATGATGCCCCCAAGAAAAATAAAATTATAGGTACCCACCAGGCGCAGGGGTTGTTTTTCTCCATCATCCGCTGGTTTGCCCCCCTCTTTTTTATAGAAATAGGTATCCAGACAAAAATAAACCACAAGAAGAATACCGGATGTCACCAGCATATGGGGAAGAATCTTCATGGTCCAGAAGAAACTCACCCCGTGGAGAAAGCCCAGAAACAAAGGAGGATCTCCCAGGGGTGTCAGTGAACCGCCGATATTGGCCACTAAAAAGATAAAAAACACCACCATGAAGGTTTTGTTCTTTCGATGTTCATTTGCCCTCAGAAAGGGCCGGATCAACAGCATGGCCGCCCCGGTGGTCCCCATCCAGGAGGCCAGGATGGTTCCAATCAAAATAATAATTGTATTGACCAGGGGGCTTCCCCTCAAGGTACCCCGGAGCAGTATCCCGCCGGAAACCGTAAACAATGCCCATAATAGGATGATAAATGGGACATAATCCGCCAGAATAATATGAAAAATTTCATAGACGGCCAGCCCCTTGTAGCTGATCACAAAAGGAATGGCCAGACAACCAGCCCAGAAACCGGATATTTTCCCAAAATGATGGTGCCACAGGGTACCGGCCACCAGGGGCAGAAGGGCAATGGATAACAGCATACAGGCAAAGGGAATACAACTGTACAAGGGCAGGTGTTCACCCAGGTTCACATTGCCGCCGTGCCCGCCTGCTTTTGCATCGGGAAATGCCCCTTTTACCGGGTCGGCAACCTCCGAAACAGATTGATTTTTTTGATCATGACTATCCTTTGCTTCATGACTTTTTGTGTTTGGATGGCTTTCCATGACTGCATTGCTGTCTGCGGCCCCAACCGTTATGGGAAAAATGAGTAAAACAAAAATACTGATAAGAATTGCAAATTTATCCAACTTCATAGATCCACTTCCTCCTGGTTTACCGGGTGTCGTTCAACCGTTGAATCTTTGTGTTCGGACAATTACTTGTGAATCGTATCACTTTGTAAACAGATCAATGCCGTAGTAAAATGCTTTAATAGAGAAGAAAATCAGCAATAAAAGTGTACCCAAAGCACTAATCAATAATGTCTTAAAAGTCAAGGTGTAAAAAAAGGTTAAATTACGAAGATATATTTAAAAAGATAGGTGGGGGCCGTTATTTCATAGATGACCCGGATCCGGCTGATACGTTGAAGGTCTAAGGATCGAAAATGAAAGTTGAGCAGAAATAGTACAGGCCAATCTTCAAAATCTGGTGGCCCATTTACAATGACGCATTTTAAATTGCATACTTTGGAAACAATTTATTATATTGGCTGCCTATGAAATTCATCCCGGAGAAAAATTTCCCATACCATTATGTTGTGGTCAGCTTGATGCAAGATACTTGAACTGGTATCATCCATCTTGAGTATGCATACAATTGAATAAAGATCTTTGCGAACCATTTCGAACGGTGGTATGAATATATTCGTTGATATTCTAAACAATTATCCTGACCTGGATATTTTCAATTTTTTGTCTGTTATCCAGTTACGTAAAGGAGATTTAGAAATGTACAGACCCACACATCATATTGATGCATGTTTAGGAAGCGTCACGAATTATAAAATATTCAAAACTGAAAAATAAAATATTATAGAAAAGGAGACTGATTAATGATCCGATGGCTAAAGCAAATATTTGGTTCAGGTTCTAATGATACTTATTTCCATATTGAGGGAGCTTTACCACGCGATATCGCGAATTGGTTTGACAGCGATGACCCTACACTTGAAAGAATTGTTAGAGTAGAAAGTGCTCCAAAAGGTCTATATGCCGATCTGGTAAAAGAAGCCCAAGAACACAGTGGAATGTATGATGACGAGTCCAAGGAGTATGATGAAAAAATTAATGTTTTAAAAATCTGTGCGAATTGTTACCATTATAAAACTGGTGATAGAATATGTGTACACTATATGTTATCAGGCAAAGATAATCCCCCTGATGAAGAGAAGGGCAATCCTCCTGTTCAAATATCTCATTCTCAGGCAAAAATATGGTGGTGTGATGCCTGGAACGATGATGATCTATTAAATTTGATTAGACACTATCCAGAAAGAAGCATAGCATATTATCGTAGACATCCAGATATATATGTTGATCCGAAAGGAAAAGAAATGTTCCTGGAAAATTTCCAATAGGGAGTGAATGCCCATCTGATTCAAAAACCATGGAATAACTTCTGTTTTTATTAAATGATACCTGGTTTTTTATTACTCGTCTTGGGCTTGACTGTCATTTGGCTTTTTGTTATAGATTTTTCAAACCTAAAGCGATCTCTAAGGATTTCAAATACATGGTTTACTATTATTCCAAAGACAATGTGGAAGTCAGCAGCCACGAGAATGCCTACCCCCTGTTAATGAAAGATGCGCTTATTCAGTGCTACTATGACAATCTGGACGCAATGGAACATGAAGTAAACCTGTTTCGCACACCGTCACAGAACGATTTGATTCTCAATCTCCAACGATTCCTCATGGAAATTACCAGCTATCTGTACCGCCTTGAATGCCAGCCCCGTCACCAGAGGCCTTTTCTGGCCGCTTTTCTCGCCGGAATCAAAAAACCGATCACACCGGAAGATTATAATACCTGGATGAATGATACGGATCATGGCTTTTTCCATGGATTAATGACAGCATTCATGGCCTATTGTTTTACGAAATCCAGAGGAGAAAAACACCACCCCTCTTTATTCATTTCAGCACTCCATCATGATTTTCACTGTGCTGTTTTCGGAAAAACTGATGAGCACGCCACGCGGCTCAAGGATTATTTTACCACCCTGCTTCCCGAAACGTATGCCCATGATGACCCGGAAAAAAAATATGGCGCCGCGCCCCTGATATTAGGTGACCGGATAGAATTATATCGATTTTCCGATGCCGCAGACTGGGTTGACGAAAATAAAATTGGCTGCTCAGCAGATGAACAAGAATGGACTTCGGCATTTTACTACCGGATTCGTCCAAACCTGTATCGCCTCTATCAAATCATTCACAAAAACAGGAGTGTCATTGTTCATGGACTTGAAGAATGGGACCACCCGTTTTCACCCGATGATATTGCCCTGTACCCACCTGAGGGAAGCTATGCAAACATGTCACGGAACGACGAAAAACCGGTCTATTCCGTATATTGTTTTAATTCAGAAACATTAATGCAACATATCCTGACCCTTGATATTAAAAGTTTCCACAAACTCAGAGGTGTTATTGAACTGGATACAGCCCGAAGGAAAGGAGAACCCACTGTTTTACTATGGCGTGAACATGTAGGTCTTGCCAAACCCATCCCTACTGACGAATGGATATTTTTATCCAGTCCCAAGCTGGATAAACAAATGATGGTTACCCAAAAAATAAATGAATACAGTGAAATTCTGCCTTGTCAGATTTATGCAGCACTGCACACATTTGTAAATCAATACAAGGCAAATTTTGAATTATTCTGTGTTTCCGACACCCTTTGAGAAACCCAATATTATGAAGACTACAATCATTGAAAAAGAAAAATATATTGAACTAAATACACACCTGGAATCTCCCTGCCCATATCATCTGGGTGCTGACATTTCGGCATCTTTTTGTGACATTGTTGGCCGGTACGAGTTTGACTACCTCTTTTTTGTTGTTGATGCCAATCTTGAGGCCGCATTCAGGAATAGCATATTTAAATATGTGAAACGTGAATTTCACTGTTGCATACAGATCATTCCTCCCGGAGAAATGTCCAAAAGTTTTGACAGTATTATGAAAACCGGTTCAAGCCTGCTTCAGAAGGGGCTTAGTAAAAATTCCATCCTGGTTTCTTTTGGCGGTGGTGTGATCTGCAACCTGACCGGAATGCTTGCGGGAATGCTGTTTAGAGGTATCCGGTTTATTGAAGTCCCGACCAGCCTGATGGGACAGACTGACAGCTCATTGAGTAATAAACAGGCAGTTAACAGCAGTCTGGGGAAAAACCATTTCGGTCTGTACCATGCCCCCCTTTTTATCTGGTCGGATACGCTCTACTTAAAAACCGAACCTTTAGAGTCAAGAAAAAGCGGAATTGTAGAAGCGGTCAAAAACGGACTGATTTCTGATGCATCGTTCCTTAATGTTCTTGAGCAGAAACTAGGTTCAGGTCACCATTTATCCGGCCAGGATCTGCATGATCTCACCCTGCAGATCATCCAATCTAAATTATTTATCTTGAAGACTGATCCTTCGGAAAAAAAAGAAGGACTTATCCTCGAATATGGCCACACATTAGGCCATGCCCTTGAATGGAACAGCCATGGCGGATTGCTGCATGGTGAAGCAGTTTCGTTCGGTATACTCTTTGCTGCAAATATCGCCCATAAAATTGGATTGCTCACACGAGAAGAAAAGCAATATCATTCCTATCTGATTCAATATATCCTCGGATACAAATCGGAACTGCCTAACGGTTTTTCAAGTGCCATGTTGATGCAGACCATGCTGGCAGATAATAAGAAGACCGACGATAAAGTACGGTTTATTCTTCTGGAAACCATTGGAAGATGCCACCAAAGGGAGGGTAATTATTTAACCCCAGTTTCCCAAGATATTCTTTTAACTGCGCTTAAAGACCTGACAAAGGAATAGTGATGTACTCTGTTTTGAATATTACGGCTGACACACTTCATTGCGGAAATATCGGTCATGCCATCACTGATTTCAGTAGTGCCTGTCGCATTGCAAATAAATACGGCTTTCAAGGCGTGAATGTCGACCTGTCTGATATGCTAACTGAATCAGCAGACAAGATATTTAAAGATCTTGCATCAAACCAGTTGAGAGCAGCTTCATTTGGAATACCGGTAAAATTCTTTTCACCCGATGCTGAATATTTCGAAAGTATCGACACTTTCGAATCAGTTGCCGAACTGGCTGCAAAAATCAATTGCAGGGTAGCCTTGTGCTATCTTCCCCCATTTTCAGAGGATCTGAATTTTAATGATCTCTTTGAAAGAACAGTTTCCCGAATAGAAAAAATAAAACCGATTCTTTTTGAGAATAATATAAAAATTGGTTTCGAATTCATTGGCCCGACTGAAACCCGGACAGATACTAAATATGATTTTATCCATACCATAGACGGGACAAGGGCGCTGATAGCAGCATCCGGCATATATGGATTCGGAGGTTTCAAACTGGATTCCCATCACTGGCAGAACAGCGGTGCATCTCTTCTGGATATCAAGCACCTGGATTTGTCTTATCTTCTCTATCTCGAATTAAACGACGGTCTGCCTGATTATACCATTCACGATATGCCCGAATTTGAAAGAGAACTTCCTCTGACGACCCATATAACAGATAACATCGGTCTGTTGGATGCGTTGAGGCAAAAAGGATATAAAGGCCCTGTTGCCATTGAACCGTGGAATGAACAGATCCGCCAGATGCCTGTTGAGGAAGCGATTAGAAAAGTCAAGCAGTCATTGGATGTGTGTTTTGAGCAAGCCGGCCTCCGGGCAAATAAAGGGAAAGGACAAGATTGACTGCCGTGATGCCAAGACGTCATGGCGGTTCTGCCCGCCTGGCTACCATTTTTCTAACTTCAGACTGTAATATGCACTGTTCCTACTGCTATGCCCTTGAAAATAAATTTGATTCTTCAACATCATGGAATACTGATTCATTTGAATCGATCCTGGATCTCCTGGCTGAAAATAGTTACCAGTTATCCATCGGAGGCGGGGAACCGCTAACCCACCCTGATCTGGCTTACGCCCTCGCTGAAAAATCCTCGAAACGGAAAATAAAAACCGCTCTGCTGACCAATGGAGTTCTGTTGAACGAGTCTTTGCTGATAAAAGCAAAAAAAGCAGGGATACAGTGGATACAGATCTCGATGGATTCACTTGAGCAGGCAAAGCGTTGTGCCGCTGCCATCAAAATCGGTCATGAGCTGGGTATCCGTATGGCTGCAGGAACGGTAATGATAGAGGAGAATATAAAAGCACTCGGGGATATCCACAACATCCTGATTGAAAATAACGCTTTTGGATGGCGGATTTTCAGGATGACTCCCCTTGGCAGTCAGCAGAATCTGTCTGAAGGTTCAGGCAGCAAGCAATGGATTGATCTGCTGCTCCGGATGGAAGAAAGTCCCGGGCTTAAAGGCAGTCCGATGCAGATCCGCTATGAACCCAGCATCCTTCCGATTGAATGGCTCGTATCACTCCCTTCTGAAATGAAACTGGAAATCTGCGGTGGGAGAACATCCCGACGGATCTTCATCTATCCTGACGGTAAGGTATATGCCTGTGGACTGCCAAGTCAGCGTGGTAAACAGATTGGTAATTTTCTTAAAAACCGGGATCAATTTATTTCATCGTTGAGTAAAAAGCACACAATCAGCCAGTGGCCTTCAGGTTCAGGATCTTTACCGGATAGACTGGTCGACAAAAACTATTGTACCCGGACATGCATGGGCGGCTGCACCCAGGTTCGTGGAAAACTGGCCTGTGATATTCGCTGCGACTATAAAAACAGGCTGGTACCTGTCTGCTGTTTTGAAAAACTGCAGTTGTCCAGAGGGCCGGACCGTCAGGGTCTTATTTTTTATCCCTCTGAAATCTATAATTCTATCGGGTCTCCAACATAATGCGTATTCTGCTTATCCAGCCTGCAGGCTGCCTCCCTGCATGGCCGACCCGCCCCAGAGCAGTTGAACCGATGGGACTGCTCTATGTGGCAGGTGCCTTTCGTGATGCCGGCGCAGATGTTGAGATTATTGACATGGCTCTTGGATTTGGTGATCTTGAAAAGGCATTCTTAAAATTATCCAGTGGATATTACGATATGGTTGGAATTGCCCTGGCCAGCCAGGCAGTTCTATGGAACGGACTGGCAATGGCCTGGGATATCAAGAATACTGCACCCGGTACCCCCATTTTCACAGGGGGTGTTTTTGCCACATTAAACGCCCAGTGGCTGCTTGAGGCCACGCCTGCAATAGATTGTGTTGTTCTTGGAGAAGGAGAAGCGTTTGCACAGCAGATTGTCCTGGAAAAAGGCAATTATCGAAAAATCGATTCAGCATGTTATCGTGACAAACCCGCCATGGATCAAGCCCCCTTTTTTGCCCCATTTTCATCGGGCTGCAATGTCAGGCCCGACCGCAGGCTGCTCCCTCGGGTTCTGGCCCGGGGAGAAACCCCTTCAATTGTTGCCACACGGGGTTGTGGAGGAGGATGCTCTTTTTGCTGCATTTCAAAATACAGCGGTTCCAGATGGAGGGGCAGAAATGCCCTTGACGTTGTGCAGGAATTAAAAGAACTGTATGAGCGCTTCGGTACCCTCCAATTTCATCTGATTGACGATAACCTGTTTGGTCACACCCCCTCAGCCCGGGACTGGATCAGGCAGTTTTTATCTGCACTTGAATCAACCGATCTTCAATTCAGCTTTAAAACCACCTGCCGGCTGGACGATCTGGACACGGATCTGATTCCGGATATTAAAAGAGCCGGATTCAAGCTTCTCAAGATAGGGGTTGAGACCTTCAGCCAGGCGACTCAAAAAAAATATAGTAAACGGATTAAACGTTCAGAGGCCTCGTCCATACTAAAAATACTTGAACAAAAAGAAATTGATGTATCTCTCGGTCTGATCATGTTCGATCCCTGGTGTACGGTTGATGATCTGCATGAAAACATGGCCTTTTTGGACGAGCAACCGAAAATTTGGGGGCGGCACCTTCTGCGCAGCGAATTAAAAGCCTATCGGGGAACACGGGTTGAAAACCTGATAGAAAAAGAAGGTCTTTCGATGAACCGGACCATTATGGGCACCCAATGGCAATTCCGCAGCAGCAGGACAAAAGCCGTTTTTAAAAAATTTGACCAATTTTTAAAATCAAATGTGCTCGGCATTGAATGGAAAATATATAATGTCCAAAAAGCGGCATTGAGTAAGAATTTAAAACCCGAAGTACCGGCCAGTTTTCTGGAAATGTTAAAACTGTCCTGGATTAAATTATTTAAAGATGCACTGACCGGGGAATCAGTATCTGATAAAACCATGAATTATCTTCAATTGCTGAATAATGAAACTGACCGCTATGTAAAAAAATCAGAGGTGATTGAATGAATCCCACACAGGCAGGGCTTGAAATAACTACAAAATGCCATGCAGAATGCATAGGATGTCCCCACGGTGCCATAGACAGAAAAAACAGGAACATGGGAACAGACATTGCCCTGGAATTGATTGATCAGCTTTCCGATATGGGCGTTAAAAAATTATCACCGTATCGCGTGGGAGAACCCACCCTTCACCCAGACTGGGCGATTATCTGCAGTCACGGCCTGAACAAAGGGATGAAGGTCAGACTCTATACAAATGTCTCAACGCTTAATGATGAAACCGTTGCTGATGAACTTGCGGTCTCTGTTTCTGAAGTTGTTTTCAGTATTGACGGCCTAACTATTAAATCCAGCCGCAGGGCAAGGCCGGGTCTTGATCCTGATCAAATTTTTTCTAATGCAGCTCAATTTCTTTCAAGAAAAAAACGACCGCCGGTAACCGTACGGATGACAGCCTTTGACTGGTCTGAAAATGAAGCGGATGCTTTCTGCAAAAAATGGAAGGCCCTTGGTGCGGAGGCTGTAATCGTTGTTCCGGATATACGTTCCGGCAAACTAAGGAATTCTTTGATTCCGTGTATGCGCCTTGAATCGCAGATAACCATTCTCGTAGACTGCAAGGTTGCCCTGTGCTGTCGCGACTGGTACGGTAAAATCATTCTCGGTGATGCAGCCACAACATCGCTGCATGATATATGGACAGGCAAACCCTATAATAAAATCCGTGCATTACATGTACAAGGAACGTCAGACAGTATACCGCTCTGTGCCGGATGCACAAGCCGATGGAAGGAAAACCATCAGTAACGGGTCAAAAAACAATGACTGAAATGACGGTACAAATAGCCCAGATCAATGCCCAGGCAGGATCACAACAATATCTTCCTTATTCTGCCGGTATGCTGCAGACATATGCCCAAAGCAGGCCACTAGTAGCAGAACATATCAAATTCCTGCCTGTTATCAGTCATCGGAAGCCTGTTAACGATTTATTGCAGGACGTTGACAATCCAAATGTTTTTGCTGTCTCGGTCTATATGTGGAACTTCAACCTGAGCATGGCTCTGGCCGAAAAGGTAAAAAAACAGAATCCTGACTGTCTCATTATTGCAGGCGGTCCGCATATTCCGAATAGGGTAATAGATTTTTTCAACCGTTTTCCAATAATCGACATTATTTGTCACGGTGAAGGTGAAATTACCTTTGCCGACATACTTGAATGCCGCGTTAAATCCTCAGATTTCAATAATGTAAAAGGGATATCCTTTAGAAGTTCCCATACCGGCCGTATTGTCTCAACAAAACCCAGACAAAAAATACAGGATCTTTCCATACTCCCTTCTCCATACCTTGCCGGAACATTTGACACGCTGATAAATACTCACAAAGATACTGACTGGCTTGTGGTCTGGGAAACGAACAGGGGATGCCCCTATACCTGCACCTTCTGCAATTGGGGATATACAGGAGACCTGAAAATCTATTCTTTCCCCATGGCGCGACTTTTGGGTGAAATTGATTGGTTCTCAGGTAGGAGGCTCAAATGGATCAGCGGTTGTGATGCAAACTTTGGGATATTGAAACAGGACGTTCTTATAGCCAAAGCACTTGCCCGGGTCAAAATAATAACCGGTTTTCCTGAAACATTCAGAGTCTGCATGGCAAAGAACAGTAATGAACGGGTCCTGGAAACCGCTTCCATCCTTCACGACGGCCAGCTTCACAAAGGGGTTTCCATTTCCATGCAAAGCCTGGATCCGGATACATTAAACCACATCAAACGCCGAAATATAGGAATGGAATCATTTAAGTCACTCCAGGCCAGGTATTTTGAGGCAGACATACCAACCTTCACCGAATTGATCATCGGACTTCCCGGAGAAACTTACAACTCGTTCAAAAAAGGGATTGATCAGATTCTGGATGCAGGACAGCACTCGCAGATAAAAATCAATTATTGTACGATTCTTCCCAACGCTGAGCTTGCAACAACCGAATACAGGGAACGCCATGCCATAAAAAGCGTCAAGGTTCCTTTATTCCAGGTTCATGCCGATCTGAGAGCCTCAGACCCCGACATGGCTGAAGATGAACATATCCTTGTGGCGACTGCCTCAATGCCACATAAAGACTGGCGGAGAGCTTATTATTTTGCCTGGGCAGTACAATGTTTTCACATGCTCCATATGCTACAGCCGATGGCAATTTTTCTCAGACAGGCACATAGTATTGCTTACAGTAAATTTTATGAGAGTCTCCTGGAATTCGGCATGGAAAATACCGGCACATTGATCCACACGGAACTGCAGCAGCTCGACCGCATACTGGATCGTGTAATGGACGGCATTGGATTTGATCAACGGTTAAAGGGTTATGGCGACATATCATGGCCTGCCGAAGAAGCAAGCTTCATTCGCCTGAACAGCAGCCTGCCAGTCTTTTTTGAACAAATTAAAAAATTCTGGACTTCAATCACCCGGGATTGGGAAATCAATATAGATAAAAAGATTGAAACCGATCTTTTCCTCATGCTTGAATCATCTGTGGTCAATTTCAAACGGGATAGGGATCAAATACTGTATATGAATACTAACCTGCCGGAATTCATTGACTCGGTTAGGGCTTTGAAACCGGCTAAATTAATCAGGGAAGAAAAAATTTACAAAAGTATCTGTCCGGCATCACAACCCAGAGACCCTCAGGAATTCGCCCGCAATGTTGTCTGGCATGGTCGAAAAGGTGGAAGATACAGATACCGGATTGAACCCATATAATTTGTGAATAAACCCTATAACCTGTGGATAGAACAGCTAAAATGGATAATGCACCAAAATTCATCGAGATACATAAAAAAGACCAGATACGGGAGCCGGAGAGAATGGGGATAGTCAATCCATCCAGGGCTGCCAGAATGTTAAACCGGATAGTCTTTGATGTGACCTATAATTGTACACTTGACTGCCCGAACTGCAATCGGTTGTGCGGCGTTTTTCCTAGAAAAAATGATATCAGTCTTTCAAAAATTAAAGGCTTTGTAGATTCATCCATAGAAATGAAAAAATACTGGGTCCATATTTTCATCGCTGGGGGTGAACCCAGCCTCCATCCGGAGATTGATTCAATTTTTAAAGAATTAAAGCGGTATGTTCTTTTCTTTAAAAAAGAATTCAAAGCCAACTCTATTGTAAAATATTTCACAAACAATCATTCGAAAAAAGCGCAGGACAGGTTGAAAAATCTGCCTGATTTTATCAATATGGTCAGCAATTCAGATAAAAAGAATGCCGGAACCAGATTCAAACCCATGCTTGTGGCACCCATTGACCTTAATTTTTATGATGACAATCATCTGATGCCCTGTCAGGAATTATATAATTGCGGCATGACTTTGAATTACAAAGGATATTATCCTTGCGCAGAGGCAGCTGCCATTGATGATACATTTTTAAAAAAAGATATGGCCATAGAAAAACTGGCAGATGTCAACTTTAACAATATGGTCGAAATCCTTCACCATACATGCAGGTATTGCGGTCATTATTTTGAACCATTGGGATTCAAAAGAAGTGAAAAACTGATGATATCACAAACCTGGAAACAACACCTGAAAAATATGCAGATCAGAATATGAGCAGACAAGAATCAGTATCTAAATTTTCTCCGGTCAATATCGGTTTCATTTTCCTGGGCCATATTGCACATATCCACCATGCCGCACCCATTGCATTCGAACTTTCCGCAGATACCCGGGTTTGTATTTCTATGTTCGCCTCCTCAAGAAACTGTCTTGAATTACTGAAGGATTTATCAAAGAAGTACCCTGAAAACAGATGTAAAATTGAATTTCTATATCTGCCCTGGTACAAGCGTCCTCTTTTATTGCTCAAAGAAATGGAATACCTGACAACGGATATTATAAAGGCATATACAAATACGCTGAACACCTTTTCAATCCTTGTGACTCCCCATGACAACCTGGAGTATTTCCTGAACCGGAACAACAGGAATATAAAATTAATCGCATCACTTCACGGTATGGAATCGGAACAGCGTTTCGGCATTCCGCCAAAATACGGGGGATATGATTATTATCTGCTTCCCGGCCCGGCCAGGTATCAGCATATGCTGGACAACAAAATCACGACAAAAATAAATTCAACAATAATCGGTTACCCTAAATTTGATGCTGTAAACAAAGAGCCTGTCCTCATTTTCAAGAACGATCGACCTGTGGTCGTCTATGCCCCGCATTGGAACAAAGATTTGTCATCCTGGTATCCCTGGGGAAATGAGATACTGAAATTATTTGCAGCAAGCAGGAAATATAATCTGATTTTTGCCCCCCATGTTAAATTATTTTCCGCTAGAACTTATCCTATCCCGAAAGAAGCCCGGTATTCGGCCAATATCTATATCGACACCAAAGGATTTGGCCTTGTAGATATGACCTATATGAATACTGCCGATATTTATATAGGGGATGTCAGCAGCCAGATTTGCGAATTCATTTGTACTCCCCGGCCCTGTGTTTTTTTAAACTGCCATCAGATGCAATATAAAAATCGTCCTGGTTTCGAGATGTGGGAACTAGGGGACGTCATAAGCATCATTGACGATCTTATACCGGCATTAGATTCGTCCTCAGTCCGACACAGGCAGTATCAGGCAGTTCAGGAAAAATATTTTGAAAACAGGACCATCATGTCAGAAATATCGGCCGGAAAAAGTGGAGCAACTGCAATCTTAGAGTATGCTCTGTCAGAAAACATTTTACCTGAAAACAAAGAACACATGCCCCTATGAATTACCAGACTGAAAGTGATGAAACCTGGAACAGATCTTCAGACAATGTTTTGAAAATGCTTTCCCATTGCGGGATAACTGCCTGCAAACGGTCACAGGGACTCTGGCTGACCTCTTCCTGGAATCTGTTCAAACCATTTGGTCTCCAATCGGGTATTCACAGCTGGCGCCGCACCAACGCACCTCTGGCCCTAAAAAACGGTCGTGTTTCTTTCCATGACTCACTGGTACAGATCCGATTTGATTCAAACGCATTCCTCATGGTTTACAAGAGCGGACATATCCGGTGGATTCCGCAGGACGGATTGAATTATTATGCCGAACTTTTTTCCGGTCACCTGCCTGGCTCATGGCAGGGAGATCTTATGGGGTTATATCTGGACAAATACGACTATCTGCCGGATTATGAACGGCTTAACCGCCTGGCCAGTCAAGGGCCTGGAAAATTCTGGGCTGAACCGCGCGGAGAACAGACCGACTGGCAGAAAACAAAATGCCTGCCTATTGGACGAAATGGCAAGCATACCATTCATGGGGCCGCCTGTTTCCGGTTTCCAGTTGCCAATGATTCCCGCACCATCTTGATCAAATCACTGGAAGAGATTTCCATTGATCATACTCCGGACGATGATATCCACCCCCAGATTTTAATACCGCCTGAAAAAAAAATATTAATTACCAAGCTGCCTGGATTTTCCAATCCATCTGCCCAGATGTTTGGAAATCCTTTATTTATCGATTAGAAAAGGGATTGATTCAGTTAAACAGCCAGTTGCAACGCCGGCACTGAGGAAAATTCTGTGAATGGGTTTTATAATACTGACTCAGACTTCGTCGAAAATTCACTGCTTTGTCCGACTGCCAGACAGACAATATAGAATCTTTTCTCAAATCTCCGTAAAAATAGCCGGGATAATCTATGCAAAAGCAGGCCTTTCCGGGAGGAACAATATGCATCGCCGTATATGGAATCGAACAGACAGATTTTTCCAGGGCATGAAAACTTGAATGATATGCTTCTATTTCATCCTTTGCTATAAAATTCCCCATAACTGATAATGGAAGCGGTACAGAATTTTCCTGGATTGAACGGATAAGGTCTGCAATTTTTTCAGGCTGAATGCCATCACGGAGTTCCGGAAGCCGGAAATGCTCCCAGGGTGATGTATCAACTTCAAACGCAGCCTTCATGTGAGACGTTGCGGTTTTGCAGCTTTTCCTGGTGGTATAATTTAGATACTGCAGCCTGAAAAGATCGACATTTGCAGCGGCTGCTATTTCATATACCTTTTTGACAAGATGTTGATTCTCTACCGATACCACCATGGAAACAACAATCATTAAATTACTTTGATTAAATTTTTTTCTCTCGCGATTTAGATTAATGAGTCCCTGAACTGTTCTATCAAATGCCGTGGTGTTGCCCCTGATCCGGTTATGGGTTTCCCGGTCGCCGTCCAGTGAAACCGAAACAACATTCACATCTGTTCCGGCTAATTTCCGGGCAGTCTCTTCATTGTCCAGCAGAACCCCGTTCGTGTTGACCATAGTAACGAATTTTTTCTGGCGCAAATCAGAAAGGAGATCAAAAATGCCTTTCCAGGTCAAAGGTTCCCCACCGGTAATTTTAACAAAGGGCTTCACCGTCAGTTCAGATGCATCCTGAATAATTTTGTTTACAGTGACCTTATCTATGATTTTATTCTCTTTGGAATTTTTGTCAACTCTCCCTCTCAACCCGCCCTGGCCACACATCCGGCACTTCAGAAAGCATTCTTCGGTAATTCTGATCACAAGGCTCAGCGGAAACTGAACCGCCCCATCTTCAAACCGTTTACCTTCCCATTCCAGAGTTTTTATCTGGGATGATTTTTCAGCCATTTGCGGATAGCGAATATCCAGCCTGGCATGCAGGTGATGATCAACAAAATTTTCAACAAATGCCATACATTTTTTCCTCTAATAATTTCAGTGCTCCCGGAATTATCTCATTGATTAATATAAACCTTTTCATAATTAAAGAAATTTCTTTTCGGCTTGTTTAAAATCACAGGTCTTTATATAAAGAAATTATCGTTTTCAGGCAGATGACAAAACCAAAATGTGTTAGTGGCCGCATTCAGGAAGGATTCAAAATGAGCGGAATAATTAACGGCAAACGAGCCAGAGAATATGACCGGTTGAACAGGCATGGAAAGAGCGGACCATATACCCAATTCATTTTAAACAATATCAGAAAAAAAAATTTAGTGATCTGCGATTTGTGCTGCGGCAGCGGATTCACCATTGAAATTCTCCATCAGCGTGTAAAACAAATTGATGGCATTGATGCATCCCCGGAAATGATTAAAATTTGTGAAGAAAAATTCGGCAGATATGAAAATGTAAATATCAAATCAGGCGCTGCTGTTGATACGCAACTAAAGGACAATTTTTATAACCTTGTTATTCTAAGAATGGCGCTGCACCATCTTAAGGAAAAACAGGAATTGCTCGATGAAGTCAAAAGGATTCTAAAGCAAGATGGCAGCGTCCTCTTAATTGACAAATTCTGCGTTCGGACAATGGCGTATCACTTAAAGGAGATTTTCAGATTAATTTTTAAATTCAAAAAAGATTATCTGGAACATGTTGTCTGGTCTAAAGATAAAACCTTTAATTTGATTAAAAAAAATTTTGACCTTAAGATTTTAAATATTGTCGACAAAAAAACCCACAAAGAGACACAAAATTTCATGATGGTATTAAAGAACAAAAATATGGATCATCATTTAATATGATTCACCCTTGACTATGTAGATCCTATTGTGGTTATTGAGATTAAATATGTCAAAGATATAAATTGGCAAAGGTACTACCTGATAATCCAGTTTATCTCGATACCGTAAAAAAATATTTGGGGGTCGAACTGGATGCGCATATAACGATGTGATGCCCATGCCTTTTGATATAATATGAACTCTATAAACTCCAGAAGCCTTGGTAATAGCGGTGTTTATTTCCTCTTCCCTTCCGCTCGGGACGAGCGAAAGGGATTTAGCGGCGTTCCGTCACTCTGACGGTGCCGGAATGCTCCCCCTGTCAACCTGGGAGAACGAATCGATCTGAAATTGTACCTATTGGCCACTGGCCCCCCCTTCCAATACCACCAGTCATAAAAGAAGATAATTGAGGGAAACTCAAATTACTTTTTCTGGCAAAAAATCGGCCACAAAAAACCGCAAAGGATCGAATGTGCCCGATACCCTGTATCCGTCGGCTGCAGGAAAAAGTTTCTACAACAGAACCTATAAGATTCATCTTTTCCACACACTCTTTTGTGCTATGAGATATAATTTTTCTACTTTTTCCCTGGCCCAGGGCGTCTTTCGCAAAAATTTAAGACTGGATTTCACGGAAGGGTCGCTGGTGAAGCATCGGATTTTAATACGCAGGCCCAACTCCTCCCAGCCATAATACTCAACCAGACTTTCCACGATCTTCGCAAGACTCACGCCGTGGAGAGGATTATTGGCTTGTGGATCACCCATGAATATTCTTGAGAACCTCTTTTACCTGGTTGCCGTCGGCAAGCTTTCCAAAGTGTTTCATCACCATACCCATGGCCTGCATGGGGCTTTTAAACTGGGAGAGGTCAACATTGTCCTTTACCCACAGGGAAATCTCCTGGGAAGTTGCCATCCTCGGAAGATAACAACCCAATAATTCCATGTAATCCGAGGTGGTTTCCTTCTTAAACTCAAGCACGGTTTTTTCCGATTTTATAAATTTACGGATGATATCCAGAATATCATCATCAATGATCTCCTCTGGTTTCTTGACCCGGTTGGTTTTTTTCCCACTTTCCAGGGTAATGGAAATCGTAAGGCTGGGAAAGGCACCCATAATGAGGCGCATGGTATCCCGAACAAGAATATTCTTACCAACCATGGCAGTTTTCATATCCCGGCGAATCTTATCGTAGAGGGAAATTTCCATTGATGCATCCCATCCATATTCCTTGCTGATCTCTGACATTGACAATCCTTCTCCTATTATGATCATTGTAGTCCAGTATTATTATAGACCCTCACCATACCACATTGAAGAGAACACTGCCACCGGGCGGCAGTTGTTTTTAATGGATTTTGTCCCAGGCAGCCATGAAAAAATTTCGTTTTTCTGTGCCGATAATCTATAAACATATTGGGTCCCATTAAACATTTAGGGAAAATCTGTCACCAGCGGAGACAAAAAAAATTATATTTTAATTAGTTTAGCGTTGAACATTGGAAGAATCGATCCCCTTATCATCGTCATTCACAATGGCTAGGATTTCTGGGGAGGGCATCGTCGACCCGTATGGGCACCACAACATAAAGCGGATAATGATCTGAAACACCAGGGTCTTGTGCTAAAACACCAAGGTCGGGGTCGAATATTCTGATTTCAACATCTTTTGGATGAATGGAGTCATAAAGGCACCCGGCAAACACATAATCAACGGTTAGTGTCGGGGGCTTTCCCAACCCTTTGGCTTTTGTGAAAGAGTCGTCGCACAATGACATGAAATTCCTTTTGGTGATATATTCAAACTCGGCTGATTTGGGCGTAAAATTAAAATCACCGGAGACAATCCACACCGGGCTGTTGCGCTCGGTCTGGGCACTTGCCTCCACCGGGTAGGGCTTGCCACTTAAATGATACCCTTTTTCTTTTTTCCAGGAATTATATCTGGAGATGATATCGTTAAAAACAATGTCAAGTTGCTTTATCCGTCTGTTGGATGCCTTTATATCAAGAGAGGGGATACCTTCTCTTTCATGCAAAAGCGTGGTGAGATGAAGATTCACCACAAAAAGGTCAATGGGCCAATTAAGCTTATCATGGGGGAGGTTGATTCCGGTCAGGCCACCGTCCAAGACAAAGTGTGTGACAATGGCTGCCCGGGGTTCTGTATTCCGGTCGCCAAAGTAAAGCCCCTGTTCCACAAAAACAACTTCTGAGGCACAGTCAATTTCATTAATACAGCTTGGTTTGCTGCCATTGTCAAACTGCTGTTTTTCGGATCTAAACTCAGGTATGTCCGGTATAGCCCAAACCGGAAAAAGGCTTGGGACCACGTCGTTTCTTACCATGATGGCATTTCCCTGGGCAAAGTATGGATTGCCCTTCCAGTTTTCTTTAATTTTATCCCACTTCATCCGGGCAGAAAATTTTCCATTCTCAATGAGGGGAAAAAAATGAAACTTGTATCCCAAATCATCAAAAAAATTTTCATCAAAGGTATTCTTGGGTTTTTCACTTATTCCTTCTTCGTTGAACTGAACCACCTCCTGCAGTGTAACCACGTGGGGTCTAAATTTTTCTTCAATCTTACGTTTCAAGGCTATTTGCAGTTTAACCTGGAACTCCTCCCGATAAACCGGACTGCGGTTGGCTGCATTCTCTTCCATCCTCCATTTTTTATTGCTGGGCAAAGCCAAAAATTTTGCCCCCCCGATATTCCAGTTGATCAATTTAAAATCCATCCGTTTTTCAACCATCATTAACCTCCAAAGGAAAATTTTCAAATTCATGCCCGGCTGATGTAATCTTGTATTGAATTTTCCGGTAGGCCTGACTCAAGGTTGCCTCCACCTTTAGAAATCTGTCAGGATCAGGGCAGAACACAAGCACGGCACCTCCGCCACCTGCCCCCAAGGGGAAAGATTCCGCCCCGAACCGTTCGCACTGCCCCTGGATGTCCCAGCATGGCGGGCACATATAGTCCTTGCATAAACTGATTCGCAACTGGCGGTATTCTTTCAATGAAACGGCCACCTTCTCCCACTCTTTTGTTCGCAGCCCTTCACGATAATCATAGGCAACGGCGAGTTTTTGTTTATGCATTCTCAGCCCTGCCTTTGTTCTTAATTTCTGCCTCCAGACCTTATTGACATCCTTACTGGATCTGGGCACCCCGGTGTGAAAAATCCCCATACGACTCTCTATTTCCCCGTATTCAGAGGGAGGCACCAAGATATCCCGGATGGATGAGCCGTAACCGCTTGACTCTCCGGGAATACCCCAGGGGAACCATATATAATCGGTCACGCCGCCGTAAACCACACAAGACTGCTCTTGTGTTCCGGTAATGCTGATTCCCATATCCTGCTCCAGGGTTGCGGCCATGGTGACGATTTGTGCATTAAGAAAAGGTTCCCCGGCCAATTTATTTGCCAGAAGGCACACTGCGGTTGTCGCGGTCGCCGATCCGCCCAGACCTGAAGACTGAATTCCTGGGATATGATTATGCAGGACAATTTTGACGCCTTTAAGGCTGAAAAGTTCTAAGGCCTTTAAAAGCCAATTTTTAGACTGATAGGGTATTTCTCCCGGTTTCATAATCATTTAGATTCCGAAATTGGATACCCATATTCAAAGTTTGATTTATTGAGAGCTACTATACAAAAGCAAATGATTTCATTCGCTTATTAAAATGAAATCTCCTCATCTGTCAATGATAAAATTAAAAGCCCAAACGGCCATACAGGTATTCAAAGAAAATGAATAATGGTGTAAAAGCATCTATTTGGTCTATTGATAAACTCCGGACAATTGTTTATACAGTCTATTAAATGATGACTCTTAAATTTTTATCCCCCCCTTTGGATCATCTCGGCAAACGGTTGATTTAAGCTTTTAATTTAAAGGTTAAAACAGGCAATGGGAAACCATAAATGGGAACAGACGAGCACAAGAAATACAAAGAGAACAATCCTAACCAGCATTTATTCGTTCATTGCCCACGCTGCGGCCGGGCAACACTTACCCCTGCCACAGAAAAATCATTTTCTTGCTATAACTGTCAATTTGTTTTCTACCTGAACTGTGCGGCCGCCTGCATTGCAGTGATTATGGAAGAAAACAAACTGCTGGTCACCAGAAGAAAGCAGGATCCCTTTAAAGGAACACTGGATCTTCCCGGAGGATTTGCCGAGCCGGGGGAGCGCATTGAACA
Organism: Desulfobacteraceae bacterium; assembly: GCA_016744295.1. GTDB lineage: Bacteria > Desulfobacterota > Desulfobacteria > Desulfobacterales > Desulfobacteraceae > NBML01. The sequence goes on from JADGEQ010000001.1 coordinate 112,995, forward strand.
AAGCCTGATACGGGAAATAAAGGAGGAGTTGGATCTTGATATCATTGATTTTAGGTACCTTGGTTCTTTCACCAATACCTATCCCTATGAATCAGTGGTCTATCCGGTGACAGACATGGCATTTGTCTGTAAAGTCAAAACCTTTGATACCATCAAAGCCCGGGATGATATTGATAATTTTTATTTCATTAATCTTTTAGAGTTGGATAAAAATTTGTTTGGACTGGCCTCCCCGAAAAAAGTCATTGAAACCCTGGCTTTATCTGCCCAAGGTCGGGGTCCGATTTTCTAATCAAAGACAGGTAAGGCATATTGCTAATTCCTTGAATATGATTTATCTTATGCCATGAAAAAAAGATTTTATCGGTCCAAGACCACAAAAAAACCACAAAAGAAATCATTGCCAATGATACCGGATGCCGACGAGGGACTCAAACGCATTTTTGAAGAAATCGGCGTACCCGATCTCAAACCCTTCCAGCCAGACCCCTTCCAGCTTGAAGCCATTGAAGCCATTAAAACCTCCGACTGCCTGGTAACAGCCCCCACGGGCGCAGGCAAAACATGGATTGCTGAAAAGGTGGCCCAAAAGGTCATGGAAACCAATGGGAAAACCTGGTATGCCACCCCTCTAAAGGCGTTAACAAACTCCATTCATGCCCAGTTTTCAAAACTCTTCGGCAAGGAAAATGTGGGAATTCTCACAGGGGACATCAAAGAGAATGCCGATGCCGCCATCGTAATCGGCACCACTGAAATTTTAAGAAACCAGCTCTATGATGCCATGTACACAGGAAAAAATTTAGACTGTGATCTGATTATCCTGGATGAAGCCCATTTCCTGGGGGATGAGGAGAGGGGGGTTGTCTGGGAAGAAATAATGATTTACCTGCCGGCACGAATCCCTTTGTTGCTCTTATCTGCAACCATCGGCAACCCGGACCAGATCGCAGGATGGCTGACCTCCATCCGGGGAAAAGCCTGCAAGGTGGTGGAAAACCACATTCGCCCCGTACCCTTGCACCCCATATTCTTTCACCCGTCAGGCACCCTTCTTCCTTTGATGAAAGGACAGAACAGCCCCAAAGACAGACCTGAACTTCACCACAAGGTTGTTAAATTTGTCAAAGAAAAGCCCCAGCCCATGATGGCACCCGGCGGCAAGCTGCCAAATTTTGCAGAAATCTTGAAGGTGATGGCACATTTTGACCTGCTGCCGGCCATTTTCTTCCTTAAATCCAGGGCAGAATGTGACCAGGCGGTCCGGCTGTGCAATGGGAATCTCCTCAACCAAAATCCTGAAAAAAAACAGGCCTTGATTGACAAGATAGATGAACTGACCCAGCACAATCCCCATTTGAAGGCCCACCCCCAGCGAAAATATCTTGAGCAAACCGGCACGGCAGGCCATCACAGCGGGCATTTACCCGCCTGGAAGGTGGTGGTGGAAAACCTAATGGCCGGCGGCCTTTTAAATGCCATGTTTGCCACCTCCACGGTGGCGGCCGGGGTTAATTTTCCGGCCCGGTCCGTGGTGGTTTTAAACTCGGACCGGTTCAACGGGGTGGACTTCATGTCCTTAACCCCCAGTGAATTCCAACAGATGGCCGGACGGGCAGGACGAAGAGGCATGGACAAGGTTGGATTCGGCCTGATGCTACCGGGCAGATTCATGAATTTAAAATATGTTGCCAGACTCGTGGATGCCCCGCCTTTGGATGTGGACAGCCAGATCAAAATCGATTTCTCAATGGTGCTGAACCTGCTGCTCTCCCATTCGCCCAGCGAGATACATACCCTTTTAGACAAATCATTTGCCTCCTATCTCATTGCCGGGGGCAAAAAAGCCAGCAAAGTTGCCAGAAAAAAATTTGGCAACGATATGGAACACCTTTGGCTGGATTTCCAGGATCACATGGACTTGTTGACCCAGGAAAAATATGTGACCCAGGAAGGCAAGCTTACCGAAGACGGATTATGGGCCTCTAAACTGAGGATAGATTCCCCTTTGCTTGTAGCCCAGAGCATCCGTGAGGGTCTGCTGCCGATTACGGATCCGGCCCTTTTAGCAGCCATCATCGGCACCTTTGTCAATGAAAAAGAGTTCACAGATGATCCCCTTCACCAGACCGCACTTCCCAAACTGCTCAAGGGAATATTTTTGGACCTTCGCTACGGTTTGAAACCCTTTGCCATCCAATTGCTGACAAAAGGATTTCCCGCCCCCAACCTTTATATTCAGCCCGCCGCCCTCCTCTATGCCTGGGCCCATGGCGAGGGATGGGATGATTTAATGGAGGGATCTGTTTTTGCCGAGGGAGATTTTGCCCGATTGATCCTGAGAACAGCGGAAAATCTACGGCAGATTGCCAAATTAGAAGACACCTTTCCCCAGATTGGCAAGACAGCCAAACAAGCCATTGAATTGATACTAAAGGAACCTGTCGTCACCCTATATAATTAAACCGTGGGAATAACCCGCTAATTCAATTAATTTTAGAAACTATCCAAGCATAAGTAAGGAGAATATAATGGAAATAATCTTGGCACCAAAGGCACCGGCGGCCATCGGCCCCTATAGCCACGCCATTGTTCACAACGGCACGGTTTTTTGTTCAGGCCAAATCCCCTTGGACCCTGGAACCATGGAAATGGTGGGCACCACCATTGAAGCCCAGACAGAGCAGGTCATGAAAAATGTTAAAGCGGTTCTTGAAGCCTCGGGCTCAAGTCTTGCCCAAATAATAAAGGTAACGGTTTTTCTGGATAGTATGGCCGATTTTACCGGTATGAACCAGGTTTACCAAACAGCTCTTGAAGGTCACAAACCCGCCAGATCAGCAGTTGAAGTGGGCAGACTGCCCAAGGACGCCCTGGTTGAAATTGAATGCATTGCAGCCCTGGGCTAAGGAGAAAAATATGTCAGAAGATACGAAAAAAGTCATCTATACCATGATGAATGTGGCAAAATTCCACGGCAAACGCCAGGTTTTAAAGGATATTTCCCTGTCCTACTTTTATGGCGCAAAAATAGGGGTTTTAGGCCTTAACGGATCTGGAAAAAGCTCGCTTCTAAAAATCATGGCCGGCATTGATACGGAATTTACAGGTGAAACCATTTTATCCAAAGGGTTTACCGTGGGATATCTGGAACAAGAACCCCTGGTGGACAATACCAAAACCGTCAAAGAGGTTGTGGAGGAAGGGGTACAGGAGACCGTGGACCTTCTGAAGGAATATGAAACAATCTCAGAAGCCTTTGCCGAACCCATGTCCGATGACGAGATGGAAAAACTCATTGAAAAACAGGGAAAGATCCAGGACAAGCTGGACCATATGGACGCCTGGGACCTGGATGCCCAGCTGCAGATGGCCATGGATGCCCTGCGCTGCCCGCCGGGGGATACCCGGGTGGATGTGATATCCGGTGGGGAAAAAAGACGGGTGGCCCTGTGCCGGTTGCTCCTTGCCAAGCCTGACATTCTGCTTTTGGATGAGCCCACCAACCATCTGGATGCGGAATCAGTGGGTTGGCTGGAGGAACACTTAAGCCGGTTTGAAGGCACGGTCATTGCCGTGACCCATGATCGGTATTTTCTGGACAATGTGGCCGGCTGGATACTGGAACTGGACAGGGGCGAGGGAATTCCCTGGAAAGGAAACTATTCTTCCTGGCTGGAACAGAAACAACGGCGGCTGGCCACTGAACAAAAAAGTGAAAGCAAACGCCAGCAGACTCTGCAGCGGGAACTGGACTGGATCAAGATGTCTCCCAAGGGCAGACGATCCAAATCAAAGGCAAGGATAAAAGCCTATGACGAACTGCTCCAAAAAGATGTCAATGACCAGGAGCAGACCATGGAAATTTTTATTCCCCCGGGACCAAGACTTGGGGCCAAGGTGGTTGTGGCCGACCATATTTCCAAAGCCTTTGAGGACAAACTGCTGGTGGATGATATGAATTTTATTATTCCCCCGGGTGCCATCGTAGGTGTTGTGGGCCCCAATGGGGCGGGTAAGACCACCTTGTTCAACATGATCACGAAAAAAGAAAGTCCCGACGGCGGAACCATAGAACTGGGCCAGAGCGTGAAAATAGCCTGTGTGGACCAGGAAAGGGACAGCCTTGATCCGGAAAAAACCATTTATGAAATAATTTCCAAGGGCAGCGACAAAATGCTGGTTGGCGGCAGGGAGATGAGTTCCCGTGCCTATGTGGGAAAATTTAATTTTGCAGGCTCAGACCAGCAGAAAAAAGTCAAACAAATCTCCGGCGGGGAAAGAAACCGGGTTCATCTGGCCACCATGCTCCAGGAAGAAGCCAATCTGATCCTGCTGGATGAGCCCACCAACGACCTGGATGTCAATACCATGAGGGCCCTGGAAGAGGCTTTGGAAAACTTTGCAGGCTGCGCCGTGATTATCAGCCATGATCGCTGGTTTTTAGACAGGATTGCCACCCATATCCTGGCCTTTGAAGGCGACAGCAACACCCTGTTTTTTGAAGGTTCCTATTCTGATTATGAAAAGGACAGAAAAAACCGCTTGGGCATCAAGGCAGATCAGCCCACACGGATTAAATACAGACAGTTGACCCGCTGATCGGCAAATGGTCAAAATTCATCTAGCCGTATTCTTATTCGGGTTTGCAGGACTCTTTGGAAAATTTTTGTCCTGCAGCCCGTTTATCATTGTACTGGGGAGAACATTTTTTGCAGCCATCGCCTTGTTTGTATATGCAAAGATGGTCTCCCGCACACGGCTTGGAGCGGTTGACAGAAACGCTTTAATTTTTTTGATCCTCCAGGGGATTTTACTGGGATGCCATTGGGTGACTTTTTTTCTGGCCATACAAATCTCTTCTGTGGCGGTTGGGCTGGTCACCTTTTCCAGCTTCCCTCTCTTTGTAACCTTCATGGAACCCTTTTTCTTCAAGGAACCCCTGAAAAAAAGAGATATCGCCACAGCCCTGGCAGTATTTGCCGGTATTCTTTTGGTTATCCCGGATGTGGATCTATCCAATAATGTCACCCTGGGAGGCGGTTACGGCATCCTGTCCGGTCTGACCTTTGCCATTCTTACCCTGGTCAACCGGAAAAATGCGATGGTCTCGGAGCCCATTGCCGTGGCATTTTATCAAAACCTATTTGCCGCCCTTTTCCTGATTTTCCCGGTTCTGATTCTCAAACCCGTGACGCTGGCGCTTTCCGACCTGCCCAACCTGATTATCCTGGGGGTAATATTCACGGCCATGGCCCACACCTTTTTTATCCAGTCTCTGACAAAGATACGGGCCCAGACCGCAAGCGTAATTGCAGGCCTTGAACCGGTTTACGGGATTGTGCTCGCTTTTTTCCTCTTAAACGAAGTTCCCAGGGTCCGAACCCTTGCCGGAGGGCTTGTCATCATCGGCGCCACCATTGCAGCAGGCATTTACAGCCGGGGTAAAATGTCCCCCTGATTTTGCAGCCTGGCAGATGGGTACCTGCCAGGGCAAAGGATCCACGAGAATACCATTCTGGATTAATATCGTCCCAAAATTCTCAAAATTTCAGATTTATCCTTGAGCTCCGCCATCATGGGAGCCAGGGCATCACTGAGAACATCTGCCTCAAGATCTGCATAAAACATATATTCCCAAGGTTTTCCCAATATGGGTCTGGACTCCAGCTTGACCAGGTTAATATGGGCGTTGGAAAACAGTTTCATCACTTCAAACAGGGCTCCGGGCTTGTTGCCTGTTGAGAAAATAATGGAGGTTTTACCTACTTTTTTCTTTCCCTTGTATTCTTTTGCGATAATGGCAAACCTTGTAAAGTTTCTCGGGTTATCCTCAATGGAATCTTCAATTACCTTCATATCAAAAATATCAGCTGCCATGGCCGATCCAATGGCGGCCATGGTAATATCCCCTGATTCTTTGAGATGCCGGACAGCACTGGTGTTTGCCTTGACAGGCTGCGGTTCCGCCCCCGGCGACTGATCCATGAAATTTTTACACTGGGAAAAGGCCGGAGGAGATGCCAGAATCGTTTTAATACTATTTTTATCCGCAGATTCATGGACGATAAGGCCATGCTTTATGCGAATAGTCACTTCGCCGATAATTTTCAAATCATACTCCTGGAGCAGATCGAAATTTTCGTGGATGGACCCGGAAAGGGAATTTTCGACGGGAATAACCCCGTACTCGACACTGCCGCTCGCACATCCATTGAAAATATCCCGATAACTTTTCATGGGAATAGAGGTCACATCATCGCCAAAATAAGAGAGGCTGGCCTTGTGGCTATAGTCACCGTTTTCACCGATAAAGGCAGCTGTCTTTGCCCCCCCCCCATTCATTTGGGCAATCTCGGATTTCTTCAAATAGTCAAAATCAAGCTGTTTGCCCACCACCGGTGCAATCACATACAAATCCCTGGTTAATTCGCCAAACTGCTCGGGGTAAAGGCTCTGGGGACCATCGGACAGGGCGTTATCCGGATCATTGTGAACTTCAATCATCAGGGCATCAGCCCCGGCGGCAACGGCAGCCCTGGCCATGGGACTGACCTTTTCCCGAATACCCGTGGCATGACTGGGGTCAATCAAAATGGGAAGGTGGGTCAGCTGTTTCAATACCGGAATGGCGGAAAGATCCAGGGTGTTCCGGGTGTAGGGCTCAAAGGTTCGAATTCCCCGTTCACAAAGGATGACATTGTTGTTTCCTCCGGCCACAATATACTCGGCTGACATGAGCCATTCCTGGATGGTGGAGGCAAGCCCCCGTTTCAATACAACAGGTTTGCTCATTTTCCCCACACACTTGAGCAGCTCAAAGTTCTGCATATTTCTGGCACCGATCTGGACCACATCCACATACTTTTCCATGAGCTCAGCCTGGGCAGGAGACGTCATTTCCGTCACCACCCCGAGCCCGGTTTCTTCCCGGACAGCGGCAAGTATCTTAAGCCCCTCTTCCTCCATTCCCTGGAAAGAATAGGGGGAAGATCTGGGTTTATAAGCCCCGCCCCGAAACAAGACGGCACCATATTTTTTAACTTCCTTTGCAATACCCATGGCCTGGGCATGGCTTTCCACGGCACAGGGTCCTGCGATCACCACAATCCTGTCCCCCCCGACCACCACATTACCAATTTTCACCAGAGAATCCTGGGATTTAAATCCCCGGCTGACAAGCTTGTGGGAGGTTTTAATGATCCGGACATCTGCCACCCCCTTCATTCGTTTGTAATCTGCTGCAGTTTTTTTATTTTTTGCAATAATACCGATGAGGGTTTGTCCGGCATCTGTGATTTCCCTGGTAATACACCCATCATTTGAAAGCTGTGATGTGATCTTGGCTTTCTGATTTGTTGTAATCTTGTTGTCTAAAACAAGTATCATGTTAGATCTCCTTAAAATAAATTCTAAACCAACCTTATGTTCAAACTGCCTAAACTAAAAAAGGCCCTGGAAGTCTTTCCAGGGCCAAAAAACAAAAAAGGCCCCGGGTGGCATAATGTCCACCCGGGGCCTCTATATAGTCTGCAACTTATAAAGTGCTACACCGGATGAACGCTCCTAAAAAAGAAGAAGCGTCCAAAAATAAATATAAACTGTGGTCTGTTTGTTTCAGTTTTCATTTGCAAGTATATCTTTTTATAAATTCAATAAATTTTAAATAATGCCCGTTAGGGTAGAGGGCATTTTCATCCTTGTCAAGAAGAATATCAATCTACCCCCTTTTCCTTTAGAAAAGGGACATAAAGCTTATCTGTTTTCAAGATATGCTCCCTGAGCCAATCTGTTAGAAACTGCATCAAATCCATGGAAAGGGCAGCCCTTCCCTCCTCAAACTCTTTTTTAAATTCAAGCACCTGACCCACCAGTCGATCATGATATTGCTTGTGGGCATCCCGGTCCGGATATTGATGTTTTTCAAACAAATTTTCCTCGTTCTTAAAATGATACACCGTATAATCTGCCAACCGTGTCAGGATCTGCCCTGCCTCCTTTGCCCCCATTTTCATTTTCATGGCCCGGTGCAGTTCATTGATCATTTTTACAAGCTCTTTGTGCTGATCGTCAATCAGGGGAATATCAATCTTTAGCCTATCCCCCCAGGGCATCAGATCTGATATTTCCCTGGCATCTATTTTAGTTTGGCTGTCATTTTCGGCTTCAACGTCCACCTCCACAGATACCTTGAAAACCCCGATCATATTCCGAAGCTTCCCGGATAGTTCAGACAGGTCTTTGGCACTTTGCTTCATCTGGTTGCTTCTGCTGGTCATTTCCTGGGAAACGCCATGAACCTTGGAGATATCTTGTGCAATCTGGGTGGAAACCTGGGAACTTTCGGCCACATTTTCATTGACTTCAACAATCCCGGTGGATGCCTGATCAATGTTTTCAGCCACTTGTGTGGCGGATGCGGATTGTTCTTCTACGGCAGAAGCAATGGCAGAAACAATCTCAGTCACTTCCGAAATAACCATGGCAATCTGATTTACATCTTTTACCGTATCACTTGTGGATTCCTGAATACCGCCTATCTTTTCCTTGATATCCAGGGTGGCACCTGCTGTCTGTGCCGCAAGCCCCTTGATTTCACTTGCCACCACGGCAAACCCCCTGCCGGCTTCCCCGGCCCGTGCCGCTTCAATGGTGGCGTTGAGTGCCAAAAGGTTTGTCTGCTCGGCAATATCCGTGATCACCTCTGTTACCTTGTTAATATCCCTGGCAGATGCCCCCAGGCGTTCCACCCGGCCGGATGCATCCTTCACTTTTGTGCCGGCATTATCAGAGATTCCCCTTGCCTTTTCACAATTTTGGGCCACTTGGCTAAGGGTTTGTTTCATCTGGCCTGCCGCATCAGAAACCGTCCCAAGGTTTGTGGAGGCCTGCTCGCTGGCCGCTGCTACAGAATTCATACTGGAGCTCATCTCTTCGGCAGCGGCTGCCACGGCATTGGACCGTGATGCCAGGTCCTCAGAATCCTCGGACATCTGCTCTGATATGGATAAGAGTTCTCCAGAGGAGGCTGTCACGGTTTCTGAATTGGACCCGATATCCACAATAATATTATTGAGTCGGGAAATAAATGCATTAAACCACTTGGCAAGCTCTCCGATTTCGTCTTTGGTGTAAATATTAATTCGCTGGGTCAGATCTCCGTCCCCCTGGGATATGTTCCTCAGTGCTGCCACCACTCTTTTTATGGGCTTAATAATGATCCTAGCCAAAATAAAGGCGATTAAAATACCAAACACCAGGGCAAAAATACTGACAAGGGTGATAAGGGTTGTGGATCGGACAATCTGGGCCCGCATCTGGGTATTCACCGTCGCCTTGGATTTTTGGCAGATGGTCTCAATTTCCAAAGCAGTAGAGTCCATCTGGGCATTGGCGGTCTGCTGCTGTTTCATCAACTCGGCATGAATTTTAAAAGAACGAAGATAAATGCCAACAGCTTCCTGGATACCCTCCAGGGGGGTTGTTTTCTCGGTATCGTCAATGGTTTCTTTTATATGGGAAATAGTATCTCCGATGGAAATGATGTTCCGGATAATTTGCTGAAAAATCAACCCATCTTCGGTCCGCATAAATTCTTTTTCCAGTATCCGGGTTTTTAAAAGAATCTTTGCAACCTGATCTGCACCGGAAGACAATTCCATCATCTGTCCGGAAAAAATCTGAACATCCTCGATATAAAACTCCAGCAGCTCCTGCATTTCCTGCTGAAAAGTTACGGTGGCCATATCCATTGCCTTTAGGGCACTGATAAGGGCTAAATTATTCGCATGACTTTTATTTTCAAAAAAAGCCACGGCCTTTTCAATCACCAATCGCTGGGTGGTAACCACCTTTTCAAGGCGCTCCTTTGATACCGGCTCAAACATCAGAGGAGCCGCTGCCGTGACCTTCTGTTTAATATTTTTGTGATGTCCCTGCCACTGGGTCATCATGGATACATTTTTTTCCAGTGAATTGGACATCACCATCCGATAGCCCTTGGCCTGGATAAAATTTTCCTTTATTCTTTCTGCTAGGGCCAACCGCTGTCGCATCTGGAATATTGTTTTCTCACTTTTACCCATCAGGGAATCATAGTTTGCCTTTTGTTCATCCCTTATCCTTGCGGTTATTGCCAGTGCAGCACTGGCCTTTTGATTCATATCTCCGATAAGGATATCTTTCTTGCCTGCCAGATCCACATACTGATCAAAAGCTTTCACATAAATATCAGAGGTTTTCAAAATCTGCTCAGCCTGCTTGTTGAGCCCGGAATCCTGGATGGAATCCAGAATATTTTTGGCCTCTTTTTTCAAAAATCTCATATCCTTTAAAACAATATCAACCGCACCTGGGTCATTGGTCAGGATAAACCGCTTTTCATTTTGCCGGACATCCAGAATCAGATCCACCAAATGTTGAAATTGATTGGAAGAATCAACTTTTTCCACCACACGCGTCAGGCCAAGCCGCCCGACAAAGGCAAGCACAATCAATAAAGTAAGAATGATGACAAACCCGCCGGTTATTTTTTTTGCAAGGCTAAAACTATTGAGCATACTTTCCTCCTGGGCAACAATTGAACCGGTTTTATTTTTTTTCCCAGCCACCAATCAAATGCAGGTGGATATGAAAAATTTCCTGCCCCCCGCCCTTTTCAACATTAAAGAGCAGTTTGTAGCCGGATTCATTGACCCCCTGTTCCCGGGCCATTTCCTTGGCAACCATGAAAAGGCCGGACAGAATATCCCCATCTTCCGGTGTTAGATCATTTATACTCCTGATATGCTTTTTGGGCACCAGCAGCAGGTGAACCGGGGCAGCGGGATGAATATCTTTGAACACCACATAGGTATCGTCTTCATACAGAAACTCGCTGGGAATTTCCCGGTTTACAATTTTACAGAACAGGCAGTCAAGGGACATTGAATTCTCCTTTATAAACAATTTTATTATCTTATATGTTACTCTATTCTAGCTTATCCAATTCTTCCATCAATTTTTCCATGGCCACAGAGGCCTTATCCCCTAAGAAAATATCTGTGATTGATGGGGTATATGCTGATGGAAAGGGGTTTATCTCTATGATGCCGGCACCATTTGACTTTGCCGCCCCGGGAATCATGTTGGCCGGGGCAACCGTTCCCGTGGTGCCGATGAGAATAAAGCAGTCGGCACGACTTGCTTCATCAAAGGAATGGGCCCTGGCAGGTTCGGGGATATCCTCCCCAAAAAAAACCACATCGGGTTTGAGTATTCCACCGCATTGTAAACAGACAGGGGGCAAAATATCAAGGTCAATCTCGGACACTTTGTATTCTCTTTTGCACCCAAGGCAGATCAGTTTTTTCAGGGAGCCATGAAACTCGTGGATGGTTCTGCTCCCGGCCTCGGCATGGAGATTATCCACATTCTGGGTCACCACGGCCTTGAGCAAATTTTTTGCCTCCATCTCAGCCAGACTATAGTGGGCCAAATTAGGCTTAACCCGGCCAAACACTTCATAGAAAATTTCACGGAACACTTCCCAGGAGTGGCGGGTGTGCTTCATAAAGTATTGGATATCAAAGGTCATGGGATCATACCTGTTCCACAGACCGTTTTCCCCTCTGAAAGGAGGAATGCCGCTTTCAACTGAAATCCCGGCACCCGTGAAGGCCACACACCTGTTTGCAGATTTTATAATTTTTGCAGCTTTGGCATACATACGCCCCTCCTTTGGGTTACAGCATCCCTCTTTAGTCAGATAAGGTTTATGAGTCAAACAAGGTCCATGACTTCAAAAGAATTGCTTCCCAGGTCGGCAATCAAAAGTTTATTTCTTAGCATATCTTTCCGGTTGAGCAGCACCTTTATACATTCGGAAGCCTGGAGTGACGCAACAAAAAGGGCGCAATAGGAAATATTACCGGTAATGGTCTCAATCCCCCGGGAGCACTCTTTTTTATTTCCATAGATCAACTCATATCCCTGATCTTCCGGAAAGATCACCGTCACCTGGCCGCAAATTCCTGCAATGGCACCGGATACAATGGGAATGGACGCTTTTTGGACAATTTCCTGGACAAGGAACCGAGTTTCAATGGTATCAAGACAATCCACCACCAGATCAGCCCCCTCAATCATACCCGCCAGATTGGTTTCATCTGCATAGGCCTGTATCGTGTTCACCTCTACAGATGAATTAACAGCCCCCACCCTCTCCCGGGCAGCCTGTGCCTTTGGCTTACCGATATTTTTTTCCTGGCTCAACAATTGACGATTCAGATTGGTGATATCAAAGACATCCCCGTCCACCAATGTCAGGGTGCCGATACCTGTTCTGGCGAGCATTTCACACACGCCGCCCCCCAGTCCCCCCAAACCGATGATCGCCACATGGGATCGGGCCAGAATTCTTTGTTCATCAAGAGTTATGGTATTAAAATTCCGGTCATACCGCGCTTGCGTGGCCATATTTTCCTTTTGATCAACCCCTTATTCACTGTTAACGGGTTACCCGCTCTTAATTGTTTATCAGCTTATCAGCTCTTAATGGTTTCTCCGCTCTTAATGGTTTATCCGCTCTTAATGGTTTATCCGCCACCCACGGGGGGGAACATCCCCACCCGGTCCCCATGCTGGATACAATAGTTCCAGTCCTGTTTTTTCCCATTGATAAAAATCAGCTTAACGATGCCGTCAGGGATACCAAGATCGGTCACAAGCTCGTTAACAGTGGTTCCCTCTTTGATTTCATAGGTTTCACTACCCAAGGGAAGATATTTGGATAGGGTGACAAACAGCTTTAGATCAATCTGAATCATTTGTGTTTACACTTTCCATTCTGGCTGTTATTTAAAAGGAATATTGGTGATTCCCAGTAGATACAATTTTTAAATTTAACAGAAAATGATTGCTTATGAAAGCCAAAAATAAAGATACCCTGACGATTGAAACCCTGGCCCAGAACCTTGCCAGTTTTGCCATAGACAGAACAGACCTCAAAGAATTAATTTCTGCCCTCCCCAAGGAAAATGATTTGAACAGCAACGCTGTTGAGTATGAATTGGGAATTTTAAAAATATTGAGCACAGGCTGGGGGATTTCATTTTTCATGGCCGAGGATAAAAACAAAGAGTTGCTGACCCAACATTTCTGGGAGATGATCCAGGAAATATCCAAAAACATATCAGAGTTAGCCCAGACCACCACCGGCATCCAGGTGAATTATTTTGACATTTTAAAAGAACGGCTGAACATCTATGTCAAAAAAATGCAGGAAAATCCTGACCAGGCAATTAATCCCGCCTTGATCATGGGACCTGCATTTGCCATGATCTGCGGCACCCCGGACAATGCCGCGGCCATTCTAACGGGCACCAAAATGTTCACCCTGACCCTGGGTGCTGTCAAAGAATATATCCATTCGGTTCACATTGACGACATCCGACTCAATTGACCCATCATTTTTGACCGATGATCCCAAATCGAGACTATTAAGAATCGAGACTATTAAGAGCTGATAAAACCGGTCCCCATGAATAGGTATCAAATTTCCAGGAATAATTGAAAACTAAAAATATGATCTTCTCAAAAAAAACGCTCCTGACCCCGACCCTTCTTTTAAAGGGCATAATTTACACCAATCTGTTTTTGTTCGTCATCAGTCTGATTTACAGCGGTAAAAATATGGTCATGAGCATCAATCCCTTTTATGCACTGACCCCTTCCATGGATGTGCTCAATTTTTTAGGCGCTTCGGGCACAATTCCCATTGAACATTTTCATGCCTGGTGGTCTTTGATCACTGCCAACTGGCTCCATGGCAGCCTTCTCCATATTCTATTCAACATGCTGGCCCTTCGAACCGTAGCCCCTCTGGTCATGAATGAATTCGGTCTTTTTCGAATGTTTACCATCTACACCATCAGCGGAGCAGCCGGGTTTTTTCTTTCATATGTGGGAAATGTTCCCCTGACCATTGGAGCTTCATCCGGACTATGCGGCCTTATCGGAGCCCTGCTCTATTTTGGTAAATCCAGGGGCGGCGACTGGGGACAGCGGGTTTTCAAGCAAACCTCGGGATGGATCATAAGTCTTTTATTATTTGGTTTTCTCATACCCAATATCAATAATTGGGGCCATGGCGGGGGACTTTTAGGCGGGATCTTTCTTGGATGGGCCCTTGGATACAATGATACAAGAAAGGAATCCGGTCCGGATAAAGTTATCAGCCTCATTTTTATGGGGCTCACAGCTCTGCTCCTGGTACGTTCTGTTGTCCAGGGTTTCTTTCTTATCTTTACCTGATACCCTGAAATCATATCTATTGGAATACAGGGCCATTGGAAGCCGCAACTACAGGAACCCTTTTGTACCGGTCTCCCATGGGAATTTTACACAATTTTTACATTGCCCCCCTTGAAATCAACCCGGTTCTACACTATATGACCTGCTATGAAATTTAAGATGAGCAAAATTGCAGTTGTCTCCATGGCGGGCATCTTTCCCGGGGCCGACCACACCACAAAATTTTTAAAAAATATTCTGGACAAACAGGAGTCTGTCATCACGGTTCCTGCTGGCAGGTGGGTATCTCCTGCCAGCACCATGGTCCTTCCGGTCCATACGCCGGACCGGGCCATTTCAGACAAGGCCGGGCTGATTACCAATTTTAAATTTGACCCCCTTGGATTCCGGGTGGACAAAGATCTTCTGGCATGCCTGGATCCTGTTCACCACCTTGTCCTTGCGGCAGGCCGCAGGGCGTTTGAGTCCTGCCATATCACAAAAACACTTGAAAAACGGACCGGTGTTATCCTGGCCTCCATTGCCCTGCCCACGGATACGGCCTCCATGATTTCCTGGGAAATTTTATGTGCCAAGTCCCCCAGATCCTTTTTACCCGTTGATGCTGCAAGGGCAGCCATGGTATCGGCGCCGGCAGCAATCCTGGCCAGGGCCATGGGATTTTATGGCGGCAGTTTCACCCTGGATGCTGCCTGTGCCTCCTCTTTGTATGCGGTTAAACTTGCCTGTGAACACCTGAGCCTGAAAAAAGCGGATATCATGGTGGCCGGCGGGGTTTCCAGGCCGGACTCA
The DNA here is from genome assembly GCA_016744295.1 of Desulfobacteraceae bacterium. Lineage (GTDB taxonomy): Bacteria > Desulfobacterota > Desulfobacteria > Desulfobacterales > Desulfobacteraceae > NBML01. Next base: position 128,079 of record JADGEQ010000001.1, read on the forward strand.
TTGTACACCCAGGTGGGATTTACCCAGCTCCAGGCATTATCCCCCACAGGCTGCTGCGCCCCCTTTGACAAAGATGCAAACGGACTTGTGGTGGGAGAAGGCACAGGAATCATTGTTCTAAAGCGGCTGGAGGATGCCATCGCCTGCGGCGACACCATCCATGCCGTTATCACGGGAACCGGCGCTTCCAATGACATTGAAGGCAACCTGGTTGGCCCTGCCTCCGAGGGACAAATCCGGGCTATGAAAACGGCCTATGACCAGGCAGGCCTGACACCTGCCGATATTCAGTACATGGAATGCCACGGTTCAGGAACCCCTGTGGGAGACCAGGTGGAACTCACCAGCATAAAAACACTTTTAGAGAGTTACGCCTGTCCGGACAAACAGATGGCCATCGGGTCCATAAAATCCATGATTGGCCATTTGCTCACCGCAGCCGGTGCCGCCGGGTTCATTAAAACCGTATTGGCCATGGGAAAAAAATGCCTGCCTCCCTCACTGAATTTTACGGCACCAGCTGACAACAGCCCCCTGAACCAAAGCCGCATAAGGGTTCAGACAAAAGTTGAACCCTGGCAGCCGGAACACCCTGGCACCCCCCGGAGAGCCGGAATCTCTGCCTTTGGATTCGGCGGCATCAATGCCCATCTTCTGGTGGAGGAATTTATGCCGGAACCTTCCCAGCATTTTGTACCCGCCCCCGGGGGAGATTCCGCCTTTAAAGCTGTTCCCTGTGCCATTGTGGGAATGGAAACCCTTGCCAAAAATGCAGAGAACCTTGAACACTTCAGGAAACTTATCTTTGGAGAGGTCCAGCCGAAAACCAATATTCCAGGATATCGGTGGCGGCGAACGGCCCACCTGGCCCCGGGAATGGAAAAAAGACGGACCGGATTCATGGACGAAGTTTTGGTAACACTTGGCGAATTTCATATTCCCCCCAATCAGATGGAAGATATCCTGCCCCAGCATTTGGTCATGCTCAAGGCGGCAAAGGGCGCCCTGGAAGATGCGGGCATAAGCCCCCGCCCCCTTAAAACCGAAGCCCGAATAAAAATTGGCTGTGCCATTGGCATCGGATTTGATTTCGGAGCCACAGACTTTTTTTTACGCTGGAAAATGAATGTTCAGGACAAAAATCTTTTAGACAAAATCGGTCCTAAACTCACCTTTAGCAGAACCCTGGGAGCCCTGGGCGGTATTGTGGCATCCAGAATTGCCAGGGAATTCAAGCTGGGCGGCCCCTGCTTCACCCTTTCTGCGGGAGCGGCTTCGGGCATAAAAACCATTGAAACTGCTGTTCATTCCCTTTCCTCCCATGAGACCGACACGTTTTTATGCGGATGTGTGGACCTGGCCGGTGATATTCGTGAATTTACCCTGAACCAGGCGGCAAATGATTTTGGAGAGGCTCTTCCCTCCGAGGGAGCCTGCGCCCTGGTCCTGAAACGCCTCGACCAGGCCATCAAGGACAAAGACCGCATCTACGGCATTGTCACAGGAATTGCAGGATCCGGCGGGGCAGCATTACCCGGAGAAGCCAAGACAGATGACCAAACAAAGAAAGAAGACCAGACAGATCTTTGTGAACGGTATAAGGATTCCTTTACCAGGGCATTAAAGGATGCCAACACAAAATTTTCAGACCTGTCCTTGATGGACACCCATTCCCTGGGGATGGGGAACCAGGGCGGGGCAGAAGCCATGGCCCTGGCACAAATTGGATCCAAAAACACCCCCCATATTTCCAGCGCCTCTTCAAGCATTGGGCATACAGGCGGAGCAGCAAGCCTCTTTTCCGTCATCAAGATATCCCTCTCCCTGTACCACAAACAACTGCCCGGATCTTTACTTCCCAGGGGATCAAAATTCACCGGGCTTGACGGATTTACACCCAGTCAAACCAGTCAAACCAGTCAAACAGGCCAAACATGGCAGCCGGTCCAGGGGAAACCAAGAAGGGGGGCCGTGGGCTCCATTACCATGGACGGCGCCTGTGCCCATGTTGTTTTGGAAGAATATCTTTCGGATACCAATCTCCCATTGGATTCCAAAATCACCCCGGACCCGGAAACAAAAAAAGGCCGGCAGCATCTGCCTTTTCGGATTAAAACATCCCGGCCGCCTGTGACCACGCATATGATTGACATGATTGATATGATTGATGGCATACATGCCACCCGGCCTGAACATACAATACCTGGAGCGGACAAAAGGAAAGAAACAATGCCCGAGACCCAGGGGGCTGACCAGGATTTTATAACACACCAAGATTTTACGACAAACCAGAGTTATAGGACAAACCAGGCGTTTGCAACAAACCCAGACCTTTTTACCGATGCAGCCCTCACCACTGCCCGGGCCCATGAAAAATTCTTAAAATTTTCCAGCCAAAACATGGGTCAGATGGAAAGCCAGTTCAAGGCACTGGTCCAGGCAGCATCCGGGACTGCGGCATCCGGAATTAGGGACGAAAACGCTTCCAACCCTGGCCCTGAAAATACCTATGCCCCCCCCCTTGAAACTGCCACTGAAAAACCACCCTTTCTGGACCGGGACCAATGCCTGGAATATGCAGTGGGCAAGGCAGGGAATGTTTTAGGGCAAAAGTTTGATATCATTGATACCTATCCTGTAAGGGTCAGACTGCCGGCAGAACCCCTGATGCTGGTGGACCGGATCATTGATATCCAAGGGGAGATGCTCTCCCTTACATCGGGAAAAATCATCACCCAGCATGATGTGCGGGAAAACGCCTGGTATCTTGACGGGGGCAAAGCACCTGTTTGCATCTCCATTGAAGCCGGCCAGGCAGATCTTTTTTTGTGCGCCTACCTGGGCATTGATCACAGGGTAAAGGGAAAACGCAAATACAGGCTTCTGGATGCCAAGGTTACCTTTCACAGAACCCTGCCAAATCCCAATGAAACCATTGAATACCACATTGAAATTGACCGGTTTTTAAAACAGGGGGATATTTATCTCTTCTTTTTCCACTACAAGGGCTATATTGACAACCAATTGTTTATTTCCATGGAAGACGGGTGTGCCGGTTTTTTCACAGAACAGGAGGTCATAAATTCCGGTGGGATTATTCTTAAACCCGAGGAGATGGAACCGATTATGTCTTCTGCTGTTTTTACGCCCCTTGTGACCGTTGAAAAAACCAGTTTTCCTAGAGAAAAGATCCAGGCCCTGCGCCAGGGGGATCTTGAAACAGCCTTTGGCAGCAACTTTAAGGGGATGACCCTGGGAGAAAACCAATGGCTCCCCAGGGGGAAAATGAGTCTGATTGACCGGGTGGTTGAATTTGATCCGGTGGGGGGCAGATTTGGCCTGGGCAAAATCTGCGCCGAGGCTGACATCCATCCCGATGACTGGTTTTTAACCTGTCATTTCATCGATGACATGGTCATGCCCGGCACCCTGATGTATGAATGCTGTGCCCATACCCTGAGAATATTTATCCAGAGAATGGGCTGGATCAGCCGGGACAAGACTGTTCACTATGATGTGATCCCTTTTATTGAAAGTGATTTAAAATGCCGGGGACCCGTAACCCGGGAAACCCGGATAGTATCATACAAGATAGAAATTAAAGAAATGGGATACACTCCCGAGCCCTATGTAATCGCCGATGCCATAATGTTTTCAGATGAGTTGCAAATTGTGTTATACAAAAACATGGGAATGAAACTTTGCGGCGTTACCCAAGACGATCTTATGACTTTTTGGAGAAAATAATGAAATACTCACGTGTATATATTGAATCCTTTGGATATGAACTGGCTCCCCATATTGTCACCTCGGAGGAGATAGAAGAACAGCTCAAACCCTTTTTTGATTCCGCCGGATTCGGACCAGGCCAGCTTGAAGCCTTAACAGGTATAAAGGAACGCAGGTTTTGGGACGTGGACCATACCCTGGGAGAACACGCAGCCGCAGCCGGCCAAAAAGCAATTGATGAAGCCGGAATCGACCCGAAGGATATCGGTGCCCTGACATTCTGCGGTGTGGGCCAGGACGGATTCGAGCCGGCCACCTCCTGTTCCATTGCAGCCAAACTTAACCTTGGACCCGATGCCCATATTTATGACGTAAAATCAGCCTGTCTGGGTATGGTCACCGGTATGGTCCATGTGGCCAATGAAATTGAACTTGGCAATATAAAAGCCGGTCTTGTGGTCTCCTGTGAAACCGCCAGACAGATTGTGGAAAGTACCATAGTGGAAATAAATACCCGTAAAAGCATTGGTTTTTACAAGGATACCATTGCCACCATGACAGGCGGGTCTGGTGCTGCTGCCGTTCTTCTCACCGACGGAAGCCTCGGCAGCCCTGATACCCGGCGTCATGCCCTGAAGGGCGGGGTGGTCCAAAATTCCATCCAACACCACGAACTGTGTTATTGGGGATTTGAAAAAAACGGAATGCCCACCGATTCCAGGGTTATCATGCGAACAAAGGCCCAGGAGGTCCTTGAACATGGGGTGGCCCTGGGGATAAAAACCTATAAACGGTTTAGACAAGAATTAAACCTGGCCCATGGCAAGCCGGACAAATTTATTGGCCACCAGGTGGGTGAAGGGCACCATCAGCTGCTGTACAAGGCCCTGGGCCTGGACCGTAAAAAAGATTTTACCACCTTCCCCTTCTTAGGGAATGTGGGCTCGGTATCCCTTCCCATTACTGCGGCCATTGCCGATGAAAGGGGATTTTTACTGCCGGGTGATTTTGTTGCCCTGATGGGGATTGGCTCTGGACTAAACTGTTATATGCTGGGTGTGGAATGGTAAAAAAAATGATCAACCAAAAACAAGTCTCTACCAAAGGATTTCAGGACCTCTACCCCTTTGGGTCCAATTTTTTTAATATTAACGGCCATGACCTTCACTATGTGGACCAGGGAAAGGGTGCTCCCATATTCATGGTCCACGGCAACCCAACCTGGTCCTTTTATTATCGGAACCTGATCACCCATTTATCAAAAAAATTCCGCACCATTGCCCCGGATCATATCGGCTGCGGATTTTCTGACAAGCCAGGGCCAAAAGACTATGACTATACCCTGGCCTCCCGGGTCAATGATCTGGATGCATTGATACAGCACCTTTGTCCCAATGAAAAAATATCCCTGATTGTCCATGACTGGGGCGGTATGATCGGACTTGCCTGGGCCATCAATCATTTGGACAAAATTGAAAAAATTGTTATTACCAATACATCCGGTTTTTTTCTACCCGAGAAAAAATCCCTGCCCCTTAGATTGTGGATGATCAAATATTTAAGCTGGTTTGGGACCCCGGCGGTATTGGGATTGAATGCCTTTGCTTCGGGAGCCATTCGCATGGGGTCGGAAAATAAACTTGCACCACCTGTTAAAAAAGGGCTGTTAGCCCCCTATAATTCCTGGAAAAACCGTATTGCCACCTTAAAATTTGTCCAGGACATACCCATTACTGAAAAAGATAAAAGCTATGATCTTGTGAATCATGTGGACACACATCTGACACAATTGGATGAAGATAAACTTCTCTTCCTCTGGGGGGCAAAGGATTTTGTCTTTGACCTGACATTTTTAAATGAATTTCGACTTAGGTTTCCCAAAGCTGCATGTCATGTGTTCCAGGATGCAGGTCATTATTTATTTGAAGACAAACCCAAAGAAACCACAGAACTCATCACCTCATTTTTAACCTAAAAAACATGACCCCCCTTTTGACTTTTTGATCCGGGTCAGGTAATAAACCCTCTATGCTTGGATTTGGAAAAAAGAAAAAAAAAGACGCGAACGCTGCCGACACAGCAGGGGCAAAAGACACCATTGCTGTGCCCCCGGGAAAAAAGGACCCAAAAAAAGGCCAAGCCCAACCGGAAGAAACTGAAACCATTGAAAAAAGCCCCCCTCCTGAAAAGAAAAAATTTATCACAAAAAAACGTATTTTCATCATATTGATGATATTGGGAGCCCTCGGGGGGGCAGCCTTCCTGGTCTACAAGATGTACTTTACCGGAAACGAGACCAAAACGGCTGTTTACAATAAAATTGAACTTGCCCACGTCAAGCTGCCCGAAGAGATGCTTAAGTTCAGCTTTAAACACTTTCCGGATCTCTATTTATCCCTGGTGAGCTATAACGAAGAAATCACCCTCTTTGAGAACGAGATTGCTCGGATTGAGGCCATTGCCCAAAAATACCCGGAACAAAAAAAAATCACCGAAACCGGAAAAAAGAGTTTGGAAAAAGGAAAAAATACCCTGGTAAAAGCGTTTGAAAAATTAGAAAAGCCAATTAAAGAAACCTATGTCCTTTTCCAGGTCAATGAGAGTCAGGGGATTGCAAGCATAAAAGAGAAAGAAAAAGAATTGACCGAGACGGCCCAAGCCGCTTTAAAAATATCCCAGGATCAAACCCAGATCATTAAACCCACCTCACCCAAAGAGCCAGGGGGCATTTTTACGGGCACCCTGTATAAATTGAAAAAGAAATTCCTATGACAAAATTTACAAATATTTCACTAAGCCTAGAAAAAACAGCCGAGCTTTACCCCTATAAAAGAGCCGTGGTCTACCCCGATGGCCGGGATAAAAACAACAGAGTATTATACAGTCAGATAACCTTAAGTCAGCTGGACAGCCTTTCCGACAGCCTGGCCTTTGGGCTTGAGAGCATTGGTATTATCCGGGGAACCCGGACCATTATAATGATCACCCCGGGAATGGAATTTTTCATCACCATGTTTGCCATGTTCAAGGTGGGGGCAATCCCTGTGGTGGTGGATCCGGGTATGGGAATTGACCGGATGCTGCAATGCCTTGAACAAGGAAGACCCAAGGCATTCATCGGCATTGAAAAAGCCCATTTGCTCCGCACCCTGAAGCCCAAATATTTTAAAGCCGTCAAAATATGGGTAACCGTGGGCAAACGCTGGTTCTGGGGCGGTCATACCCTCAAAGAACTCATGTCCCACACCAGGGAAGCCTTCCCAAAAGCCCACACCACCTGGGATGAAACCGCTACCATTGTATTTACCACCGGCTCCACAGGGCCTGCCAAGGGGGTTGTATACACCCATGGGAATTTTGATGCCCAGATACGACAAATCCAGTCCCATTTTAAAATTGAACCCGATGAAATTGACCTTCCCACCTTTCCTTTGTTTGCCATGTTTGATCCGATACTGGGAATGACAGCTGTCATCCCGGATATGGATCCGACCAAGCCGGCCCAGGTGAATCCGGTTAAAATAATTGAAGCCATCGAAAATCACGGGGTGACCAATATGTTTGCCTCCCCGGCCCTGCTCAACCGGGTGGGAAAATATGGCAAAGAAAACAATATACGCCTGCCCTCCCTTCGGCGGGTGGTGTCGGCTGGTGCCCCGGTGAGTCCAGCCAATATTGAACAATTTTCAACCATGCTTTCCAGGGACACCCAGATCCATACCCCCTACGGCGCAACAGAAGCGGTTCCCATCATATCCATCGGATCCCATGAGATTATATCGGAAACCAAACTATTGAGTGAACAGGGGTTTGGCATGTGCATCGGCAGACCCATCAACACCACCACCATCCGGCTGATAAAAATATCCGATGATCCCATCACCCATCTAAGAGACAGCATCGTTGTTCCAGAAAATCAGGTGGGGGAAATAACCGTTCAGGCTGATCTTGTCACAAAACAATATTTTAACAACCGTGAGGCAGACCTTATGGCAAAGATCCCGGATTCAGACGGAAACATCTGGCACCGGATGGGAGACCTGGGATGGCAGGATTCAAAGGGCAGGATCTGGTTCTGCGGAAGAAAAAACCATCGGGTCACAACAGGCAAGGAAACCTTGTTCACCATTCCTGTTGAGGCCATATTCAACAACCACGAAAAAGTTTTCAGAAGTGCCCTGGCAGGGGTTGGACCCAAGGCAAATCAAATACCGGTCATTTTTATTGAACCCAAAACAAAAATAGCCAACGAAAAGGCCTTTATCCAGGAACTTTTCACCCTGGCAAAATCCAACCCTCTCACCGCTGATATTGCCCATATTTTTATTGAAAAGGCCTTTCCTGTGGATATCCGTCACAATTCAAAAATATTTCGGGAAAAACTGGCCATCAAAGCTAAAAACAAGCTCAAGCTATAAAAGGTTCCCTGACAACAAGCGCAAACTATAAACAGCGCTAAAAAGTATCCAGAATCTTTAATCCGGTAAAAGATCATAAAAATAGAGCATGGCATCGGACCGGGTGATGATACCGATGATTTTATCATCCTTCATGACGGGAATCCTGCCAATATCATGTTTGATCATGAGCTTGGCAGCCTCAATGGCACTTTTTTCATGGGAAATGGTCACAAGTTTTCGACTCATAAAGGCCTTGATGGGCGACTGCATCTGGTTTGACTTTCTGATCTTTTTAAAATCCCGCCGGGAGATCACCCCCACCAGTTTCTCCGCCTTGTCAACCACGGGCATACCTGTGCATCCCATATCCCTGAGCAGCATTGCAACCTCTTCAACAAGGGTATCCTGATCCACGGTTACAACGGGATAGGACATGATATCCGACAACATGACAGAAGAATACTGGTTGCCGTTAACCAGTTCTGTGATCATTTCCTGGATGGTTTCAGGGTTTACTCCCTTTAACAATGCAGATCCGGCCCCGGGGTGTCCCCCGCCCCCCATACTTCGCATAATCAACCCGATATTGATCTCATCCACACCGCTCCGACCGATGACCATACACTTATCCTGCTCTGTATCCCGAAAAATACCAAAGGCCACATCCACATTCACAATTTCCCGGTACATTTGCAGAACCATGGCCAAATTCTGAACCCGGCCGCTGATATCCAACCGGGACAGGCTAAAGGAAAATCCGCCCAATTGTGTTCGTTCTGCCCTCTGAACCATCTCAAAAAGAACGTCTTTTTGGCGCTTGCTGTAGGCTGATTTTAAAAAGGTGGATAAAATATTCAAATCCGCCTTCTTGTCCAGCAGAAAACCTGCAGCATATGCATCTTCCGCCAGGGTGGATGGAAAGGAAAGATTGCCGGTATCCTCATACACCCCCATTAAAAAAAGGGTGGCCTGGATGGGGGTTATCAATTTACGCTGTTTCTCTATTTCCTGGACCAGCATGGTCACCGTTGCCCCGATCTCCCTGACATTTTTATCATCGGTCTCCATATCTCCATTGGTATGATGATCCCAGACAATGATCCGAAGATCCTGTTTTTCCCTCAAGGCAAATAGCCGCCGGTCAAGGCGATCCCAGGTATGGGTGTCCACTACGATGAGGGTATCCACCTCTTCATAATTAATTTCAGCCGGAGAATAAAAATCAAATAAATCCTTATGTATGGATAAAAACGTCTTAAGATTGGCATTGATCGAACCGGGCAGTACCGGTTTTGCGTCAGGATACAAAAGCCTCGCCGCTACAAGGCTTGCAAGGGCATCAAAATCCGAACCTTTATGGGTGGTGATAATCTTCATTTGTCCTCTAAATAGTTAAGGTTATTCCTTGAAAATACTTGCACATTATACCGTTGCCCCAAGGGAAATCAATGGATTTATGAATTCCATTTCGATTAATTATTTCCAATACATAATAATTATTGTATCATCATTTTCCATATGGGTATGAATGTTCAGTTTTTCTCTCGATTGTTTGCCTGCTGTACAAAACAATTTTTATTTTCAAGAAATAAATTTGAGTATTCCATTATGAGGTCAAAAATTGCGGGATCCTAAGATATCTGACAAGTATCCAATTAAAAAAACTAACTTTGGGAATATCCTGATCCTCATGATTAAAAACCGGTTGTTGCGAATCATTTTAACGACAATGCTGATTGTCGCCGTTCTTTTTCCCCTACTCAGCATAAATTTTATTTTTCCACAATTTGTCAATCTGCTGACAGATCACCTGAAAAATGAATCAATTCAGAATGCCAATCATTTGAAATATACAATTTCCAACATAACAAATTTAACAAACCTGCCCTTCTCTCTGGATACAAAAAAAAGTTTGGTGCGGGCAAAAGACGGGCAAACCATATTTTCAACCGATTCCCAGGATCTGGGCAAGCACAATACCCAGGATTATTTTCATACCCAGGTTGCAAATGGAAAAAATGTCCGAAATCCGGGCCAAAAAACGTGGTATCCGCAAATACATTGAAAAACCGTTCGACTTAAAAGGATTGGCAAAAACGATTCGTGATCTATTGGACCAGCAGAACATTGAATCTGCCAAAAAACAGTGAAACCATTAAATCATTTTTTAAATACAATTTGCAATGTGACAAACGAAACCAGCATTGTTTCCATAAAAACCCTGCTATTTGAAAAGGCTCTTGCCGTTTTTTGTATTCTCGGATTAATAGCCGTCATAATGGGGGGTATTGAAGTTTATTTGCAGGGGAGATTGGAAATTGTAGTCTTCTACATCAGCGCATATTTACCGGCTCTGATCTGTTTTGTATTACGAAAAAAAATTCCCTATCATTACCTGACAAATATCGTTTTACTGGATATTTACATTCTATCGTTATTGATTTTGAGCGGAGTTGGATTAAGCGGAGCTGGAATCCCTTTATTAATAACATTCTGTGTATTAACAACAACCTTTCAGGGCATCGGCAGGGGACTTATCTCTATCCTAATGGGCGTTATTGCCATTTTGTTGATCGGGTCAGCCATGAACAAAGGATTCATTCCAATAGATATCATTACAATGACCAACTCCACAAGAATCGAAGCATGGGTTATGGCTTCTGTCATGCTCTTATTAATTGGCAGCATTATGGTTGTTTGCCTTGGCGTACTCCATGATTCTCTGGAGAGAACCATAAAAACCATTCAGCAAAACACGATTGAACTTCAAACTTCAAACAACCAGCTTGAACAAGCAATGAAACGCCAGAAAGAAACAAAAAACGAACTGCTCGAATCAAAATCCCTGCTTGAGGCTGCATTCGAATCCACAGCAGATGGGATTCTTGTGGTGGATAAAAATAGGCAATGGACCAAGTTTAATCAAAATTTTACAGATATTTGGAATATCCCAAATTCAATGATTGACTCAATGACGAATTCGTTTGATGGTAAAAAGGCATTGGATTATATTATGGATAATTTTAAAAATCCGGATGAATTCATTTCCAAAATCCAAGAAATATACCAAAACAAAGAAATGGACTCCTTTGATACACTTGAACTCAAGGACGGCAGAATACTTGAACACTATTCCAAACCACAAAAGTTAAACAACCAGATTGTTGGACGGGTATGGAGTTTGAGAGATATTACCGAGCAACGAAGGTTAGAATCTCAACTTCAGCTATCCCAAAAAATGGACTCCCTCGGCACCCTTGCAGGCGGCATCGCCCACGATTTTAATAACATTCTCTTTCCAATCCTTGGCCATACAGAAATGCTGTTAGAGGATGCGGCAAAGGAAGATGCAGCAAAGGAAAGTCTGTTTCATTCCAGCCTGAACCAAATTTATACCGGCGCCTTGAGAGCCAAAGATCTTGTAAATCAAATACTTGCCTTCTCCCGTCAGGATAAGAACCAATTAATATTGATGAAAATGCAGCCCGTCATTAAAGAGGCATTAAAACTAATCAGGTCCACAATCCCTGCAATGATTAAAATCAAACAGGATATCAGGGCTGACTGCGGTATTATCAAAGCAGACCCAACCCAAATTCATCAAATTGTCATGAACCTTGCGACCAATGCCTACCATGCCATGGAAGAAACCGGCGGAGAGCTGACCGTGACCCTGGAAGAAATCAAACTTGGTAAACATGAATTTTTAATACCCCCTGAAATGAAATCCGGAATCTATGCCTGCCTTTCAATAGCAGATACCGGTGTGGGCATGACCAAATCAACAACAGAAAAAATCTTTGATCCGTTTTTTACCACCAAGGAGAAAGGCAAAGGTACTGGAATGGGATTATCCGTTGTCCACGGCATTGTTAATAGCATGAGAGGGCATATTCAGATAAATAGCGAACCCAACAAAGGAAGCCAATTTAAGGTTTATTTCCCCACCCAAAAAAATGCTGAAGAAGAACAATTCCCGCTGACAAAGGAACCAATACAGGGTGGAACTGAACAGATTTTGCTTGTGGATGATGAACAAGCGATCCTTACCATGGCAAGACAGATGCTGGAACGGTTGGGGTATCAGGTCATTTCTCAAACCAGCAGTCTTGAAGCCATTGAAACTTTCCATCGCAACCCGGAGAAATTTGATTTGGTTATCACAGATATGGCAATGCCCCATTTATCCGGAGATAAACTAGCCGTTGAATTGAGGCGAATACGCCATGACATTCCCATTTTGATTTGTACAGGATTCAGTGAAGCCATGTCCGAAGAAAAAGCAGCTACCCTGGGTATCCGGGGGTTTTTAATGAAACCGATCAGAATGAAAGACTTTTCCCAAAAAATCCGGGAAGTTTTGGATAATAATCGGACCAGATAAACACAAGAAATAGATCCGATAGAAACTGAGCCCTAAGAATACAGATCATTGCTTTCAAATTACGATTGCATTTTTTATGAAAGGTTTCAAACAATGGATTCCTTTCTTTTTTGAAAAGAATATAGTATCAAAATATACCGATTCGAAGGGAGCTTTTCCCTGAAAAAAAGCCACCGTTTTTTACAAAAAAAATCCTCAAACGTATTAAGAATATTGACAAGCCTTAAAGGCGGAAGCAACAAGTTAGGACTCGGTCTCTTAAAATAATAATCCCATAGCTCACTCCCTTATATTTTAAACTGCGCCATCATTTGATTTAAATCTTCCGCTAAATGAGATAATTCCGTTGCACTGATGTTAACCTGTTGGCTACCATTGCTTATCTCTTCCGCAGCCTGACTGACTTGAGTAATATCCTTGGTAACTTCTTCAGCAACTGCTGAAGTTTGATTTACATTTTCATTGACTTCCTGAACGCCAGTAGCAGCCTGACTCACATTGTTTGAAATTTCCTGAGTAGTAGCAGACTGTTCTTCGATAGCTGTTGCAACTGTAGTTACAATATCATTAATTTCATTAATGATCTGTACTATTAATTCTATTGCTTCAATGGATTCGGCAGTGGTGGTATGGACCCCGGAGATTTTCTCATTAATATCTCTGGTGGCCTCGGCTGTCTGTTGTGCCAGCGCTTTTATCTCTCCAGCTACAACGGCGAAACCCTTTCCTGCTTCTCCGGCTCTTGCTGCCTCAATTGTCGCATTCAAAGCAAGAAGGTTTGTTTGCTCAGATATATCAGAAATGGTTTCAGTAACCTTACTGATTTCAGAAGCAGACGTTCCAAGAGCATCCACCTTTCCGGAGACTTCTTGGGCTTTTTTGACAGCATCGGAGGTTATCTCACTACCTTTTGCTGCATTGTTTGCGATTTCATTAATTGTAGCAGTCATCTCTTCTGATGCAGAAACGATCATCTGGATGTTGGTTGTTGTCTGCTCTGTTGCAGCCGCGACACCGTTCATATTCGTGGCCATTTCTTCTGCGGCAGCAGCAACTGTATAGGATCTCTCAGCGGTTTGAGTTGAATTTGTATTGATCTGTTCTGATATTGCTGATAAATTTGTGGAAGAAGAATTCAAGGTTTGTACGCCCATTGAAATATCCTGGAACATTTTTTGTAAATTTTTTGACATTGAATCCAATGACTTGAATAGGATTCCAATTTCGTCTTTTTGTTCTATCTCAAAGCTCCGGGTTAAATCACCCTTTGCAAGGCTGTTGGCAAAGGACACTGCCGAGAATATCGGTTTTTTGATCAGGAATGAAATTATTAGGCCAAAAACTATACTAACAATAACACCGACAATCGCCAAAACGCCTATCAAGATGCGGGAACGTTTCCCTGCGGAAATGATGTCTCCAGAATTATGGTGAATCTTCTCAATTCCGCCTTTTAACAAAATGTCAATGCTGGACTCGAATGTATAAATATCTTTTTTGAAGGAACTCATCAGCTCATTCGCCTTTTGCGGAGTGATGGTTTCATCTTGCAGAACAGTTTTTGTCAATTCCATAAATCCTTTGGCATATATAGAATATGAACCCTGGGCATCAAGAATTGCTTTTTTTACATCATCTGAAAGATGAGGGTCATCCGAAATTTTTTTTGCAAATTCCGAAATAAGTTGGGTCGTTTTCATTACAACAGCCTGGAATTTTCTGATATACCCTTCCTGTTTTTCTTCTTTTCCGATGTTCAGAAAAAAATCCTTCTCATATCGCCGATGTTGCAACGCAAGAACTTTTAATTCCTCCGATTTCTCAAGAAACACGATATCATTTTCAACCATGTCTACAACATGTGAATTACTGCTTGATATCTGAACAAATCCAATTCCACCAACGACCACTATAATCAGTGAAACAAAAAGAAAGGAACTGACCAGTTTTTTCCCAATAGATAAATTTTTAAACCAGTTTAAAACCATGAAGAGCTCCTATACTATAAGAATTGACTATATATTTGATTTTGTAAAAATAAATTTAATAATGCAACTATAGTGCCATTATATAGAAAGCGTTCCCACTCCTTCTTTAATCAAGATTGCCGGGGCATTACCCCATACGAGAACGGTTTAAAACAAGTTGTAAAATTGAATAAGAGCGCTAACTTGCAACCCTAAGAAGCATTTGTGCAAACATGATGGCATGCTTAGCTTAAAAACAAAAAAGGCCTTGTAAAAAACAAGGCCTTGAATATTTTTGGTAGCGGGGGAAGGATTCGAACCAACGACCTTCGGGTTATGAGCCCGACGAGCTACCAGACTGCTCCACCCCGCAACAACCAGGCGAATATAGGGCAAACGGCAGTACAAGTCAACACTTAAATTTAATCATGCATTTTTTATCTGCCTTTATGAATTTTATAGGCAAACCATTTACCAAAAGCAAAAAGGCTCTTGAAGAAAATCTCCAAGAGCCTTTAAATTTTTTGGTAGCGGGGGAAGGATTTGAACCAACGACCTTCGGGTTATGAGCCCGACGAGCTACCAGACTGCTCCACCCCGCAACAACCAGGCAAATATAGGGCAAACCGGTTATCAAGTCAAGGGTTTTTTATAAAAAGTTCATTTCACAATCAATATACTCATCATTGCGCCAATGCCTGTCTCAACTCCTGGATGGAGGTTGTTGCGGTTCCCACCTTGGCCACCACTATCCCGGCGGCGGCATTGGCAACCATGGCAGCATCATGGAAAGATGCACCCGTGGCCAACCCCAGACCCAACAGGGAGATAACCGTGTCTCCGGCACCGGAGACATCAAAAACCTGGCGGGCCTTTGAGGCAATCACATGGGGGGATCCTCCTTTTTCGAACAGGGCCATCCCGTCTTTTCCACAGGTGATGAGCAGCTTTTCAAGACCGGCCTGGTCCATGATCTTCTCTCCTGCCAGGAACAGATCATCCTGGGTTATGATATCCATATTCACAGAAAGAGAGGCTTCTTTTTTATTGGGTGTAAGCACTGAAACACCGGCATATTTCGAAAAATTAAGGGATTTGGGATCCGCAAGGGTCAAGACGCCACAGTCCTGGGCAAGACCCACGGTTCTTGCCACAAGCTGCCTTGTCACAAGCCCTTTATCATAATCGGAGATAATGATCACATCCACATCATTCATTTTATTTTCAATGATGCCCATCAATTTTTCCAGGGTGGCGGGTGTGATTTGTTTTTTTATTTCCTTATCAATCCTGAGCACCTGCTGGCTGGAAGCAATGACACGGGTTTTCCGGGTGGTGGGACGATCCGGCTCACTGATGATACCGTCGGTTTCAACCCCCAGCTCTGCCAGCTTTTCAAAAATCATCTGGCCAGCCTTACCGGTTCCAGCCGTGCCAATGGCAAAAACACTTGATCCCATGGCCACCAGATTGTTGATAACATTTCCGGCACCCCCCAGGGTTTGGCTCTCCTTCTCAATGGCTACCACCGGGACCGGTGCTTCCGGGGAAATTCTGTCCACACTGCCCCAGAGGTACTCATCAATCATCAGATCCCCTATCACCAGGGCCCGGATTTGCTTAAACTTATCAATATTCAGCATTAGCTGTCCAATGCCGATGTGAGCATACTTTTGAGTTGATCATAATCATGGGCAACCGGAATATCAGGAAAATCGGTTGTGCAGGAGGGAGGCGGGCAAAAGAAAAAGCCCTGGTCTGCTCCCTGGATCATCCCGATATCATTGTATGAGTCCCCAAAGGCAATAACCTTGTAGTTCAGGTTCTTGAATGCCTTGACTGCCCGGGCTTTCTGATTATCAATCCTTAAATTATAGTCTAGAATATTCCCGGCCTTGTCAATGGTCAGATTGTGGCAAAGCAGCGCCGGAAACCCAAGCTTTACCATCAACGGTTTTGCAAACTCCTCAAAGGTGTCTGACAAAATTATAATCTGGGCCTGGTCCCGGATCCAGTCCAGCATTTGTTTTGCCCCCTCCAGGGGCTCCAGGGTGGATATTACCGCTTCTATATCTTGAATTTTAAGGTTATTTTTCTTTAAAATGGACAAACGCTTGGTCATCAGCACATCATAATCGCTAATATCCCGGGTGGTGAGTTTCAATTCCTCTATTCCGGTTTTCAAGGCTACATTGATCCATATTTCAGGCAAAAACACCCCTTCCAGATCTGCTACAATTATTTTCATTATTTTACTCCTGGAGTTTATTTTCTTTTAAGATCAGGCGTCTTCTTCAATTCGAATGACAATGGGGTCTCCCACCACAGAGTCTGTGGCAGATATCTTCCTTAATGCAGCCTGAACCCACGCTTCCTTTGCCATGTGGGTAATCATTACCACGGGCACTTTTCCGTTGCTTTGCCTGCCCTTCTGATGAACCGACTTGATGCTGATATTGTTTTCCCCCAGAACACCCGAAATTCGCGACAACACACCGGGATGATCCTGGGCCTCAAATCGCAGATAATATCTTGTGTGCAGCTCATCCATGGGCAGGATCGGAATAATTTTAATATTATCTTCGGGATATCCCAGGATTGGCACCCTGCGCGATGTATTGGAAATAATGTTCCTGGCAATATCGGCAATATCACTCAAAACCGCACTGGCAGTCGGCATCATACCGGCCCCATGGCCATAGAGCATGGTCTTACCCGTGGCATCTGCATCAATGGCAATGGCATTCATGGAATGATCCACATGGGACAAAGGATTGGCATTGGAAATCATGGTGGGATGCACCCGGGCCTCCACATAATTTTCATGAACCTTACCGATGGCAAGCAGCTTAATGGTATATCCAAAGGATTTTGCAAATTCTATGTCAACCGGCGTAATATTCCGGATACCCTCCACATGGATATCTTTTAAATTAATTTCCATGCCGTGGGCCAGGGAATTTAGGATTGCCAGTTTATGGGCAGTGTCATGGCCATCCACATCCAGGGAGGGTTCTGCCTCGGCAAACCCCAATTTTTGAGCATCCTTCAGGGCATCTTCAAACAAAGACCCGTCCTGGGATATTTTGGTCAATATATAATTACAGGTGCCGTTTAAAATGGCGGACATGGACAAAATATTATTGGCAACCAAAGATTCCCGCAGGGATTTGATAATGGGCATGCACCCGCCGCAACTGGCTTCAAAGGCAAGATCCACTTGATTTTTCCGGGCGGTTTTAACCAACTCATTGCCATGGCCTGCCAGAAGGGCCTTATTAGCCGTTATCACATGCTTGCCCTGTTCAAGGGCCTTGAGGGTAAATTGTTTTGCAATGGTATCTCCGCCAATAAGTTCCACAACGATGTCAATCTCCGGATCATTGATAATTTCCATGGCATCATTGACAAGAAGCGTATTTCCCAATTCAACGCCCCGGTCAGTGGCAGTATCAATATCAGCAATGGTTTTAAGGGTTAGAAAAGCCCCGGTCCTGGATTCCAGCAATTCTTTCTTTTGGGTGAGCAAGGATGCAACACCGGCTCCTACGACCCCATACCCTATGATTCCAATATTGATTGTCTTCATTAATCTAAATTCTCCAAAACATGTCTAATTTTAAATTTAAATTAGATACAATATAAAGTTGTCCATGTCAAAAAGCTTTTGACTTTTGAGCCCAATCTGTTTATTATTGTGGGGTTTTATACAAAAAATAAATCTTAATGAATCTGAATAAATCTTATTTAAAAAATGTGATTTCAAAGGTGATTTTAAATGAACGATTCCATAACATATGCGGATTCCGGCGTGGATATAAAGAAAGCAGACCAGCTGGTTCAACGAATAAAAACAATTGCCAAATCAACACCCAGATCCGGTGTAATGGGTGAGATTGGCGGTTTTGGCGGCCTTTTTTCCTTAAATTTGGCCAACATTTCAAATCCTGTGCTGGTCAGCGCCACCGATGGTGTTGGCACCAAGCTGAAAATCGCATTTCAAATGGATAAACACGACACCATTGGCATCGACCTGGTGGCCATGTGCGTGAACGATATCATTGTCCAGGGCGCAAAGCCTTTGTTTTTCCTGGATTATCTTGCCATGGGAGCCCTTGACAATTTGGTTGCAGAAAAGATTTTGCAAGGGATTGCAGCAGGGTGTAACCAGTCAGGATGCGCCCTGATCGGTGGTGAAACAGCTGAAATGCCCGACATGTACAATGGCGGAGAATATGATCTTGCAGGCTTTTCAGTCGGGCTTGTGGACAATGATAAAATCATTGACGGGTCCTATATCCGACCGGGCCATAAATTGATCGGCATTGCCTCCAGCGGTGTCCACTCCAATGGGTTTTCCCTGGTTCGGAAAATATTTTTTGACAAATGCAAATATGATGTCAACACCCATATACCCGAGTTTGGCACCACCCTGGGTGAAGAGCTCTTAAAACCCACCATCATCTATGTTTCCAGCATTTTAAGCCTGCTCCGGGACCTGCCAATCCACGGAATAGTTCATATCACCGGCGGTGGAATTGATGAAAATATTATCCGGGTCATCCCGGATTCCTGCAAGGCAGTGGTCCATCAAAATGCCTGGGAAATCCCACCGGTATTCCAACTGATTCAAAAAGAGGGCGGCGTTTCAGATACTGAAATGCAAAGAACCTTTAACAACGGAATCGGTATGGTTTTAGTCGTACCTGAAAAATCAGCAGAAGAGGTGATGGACCGACTGGGAGCCATGGAAGAAAAGGCTTATCTCATCGGTGAAATCACCCCCAGAGAAAACAACGAAAAACAGACCCAATGGGTTTGATTGATTAAGCGTTTATGATCATTCTCGGGATTGAATCCTCCTGCGATGAAACCGCGGCAGCAGTGGTTCGTGACGGCACCCAAATTCTGTCCTCCATCATTGCCACCCAAATGGACACCCACTGCAAATACGGGGGTGTTGTACCGGAACTGGCCTCCCGCATGCATGCCGAAGCCATTGTTCCCGTGGTGGATGAAGCCCTGGAGAAAGCTGGTATAACCCTCCAGGATATTGACGGGGTTGCAGCCACCAGGGGGCCAGGTCTTATCGGTGCCCTTTTGGTGGGATTTTCATTTGCCAAGGCATTTGCCTGGGCCAGAAAACTCCCCCTTGCAGGCGTCAACCACCTTGAAGCCCATATTTATTCTCTGCTTTTACTGGACACCCCTCCTCGCTTTCCCTTCATCGCCCTGGTGGTATCCGGGGGACATACCAATATTTACCATGTCACCTCCCCCCAAACCTTTGAGCTCATGGGCCAGACCCGGGATGATGCTGCTGGTGAGGCCTTTGACAAGGTTTCTAAAATGCTGGGTCTGGGATATCCCGGGGGGCCGATCATTGAAAGCCTGGCCAAACAAAAAGATCCGGACACCATTAAATTTCCCAGGAGCCTGCTGGAAAAAGAAAGTTTTGACTTCAGCTTCAGCGGATTAAAATCCTCGGTGGCCCGGTATATCCACGACCACAAAATCGAAAGCCAAGAAGACAAAGCCCAGATTGCCGCCTCCTTCCAGGCAGCCGTCATTGATGTGCTCAGTTGGAAACTTATAACTGCAGCCCGGCATAAGGGATGTAAGCGCATCGGTATTTCAGGTGGTGTTTCAGCCAACCAAACATTTACCTTCCAATTGTCAAAAAGGGCTAAAAAAGAGGGGATTCGGGTTTTTGCCCCCCCTGTTGACCTCTGCGGGGACAATGCCGCCATGATCGCTGCCAGGGGGTTTACTATGATCCAGGAATCTCATACCTGCAACTTAAATCATGATGTGTTTTCAAGAACCAGAATTTAAG
Organism: Desulfobacteraceae bacterium; assembly: GCA_016744295.1. GTDB lineage: Bacteria > Desulfobacterota > Desulfobacteria > Desulfobacterales > Desulfobacteraceae > NBML01. The sequence goes on from JADGEQ010000001.1 coordinate 148,395, forward strand.
CTTCGGGATCAGATATTTTTTTCAGACAGCCAGATACTTTTTTTTGACCCTTAATATTCTTTCCATGGACTCTTCTCCCCGAGCAAATAATTGGCCATCCTCTGCCAGAAGACGTCGCATTTCTTCCCAGGCAATCCGGATATTGGGACCCTTGTGACAAATCAACACAAGGTCGATCCTTGATGCCATGATCTGGCGCACACAGGTTTTCATATCATGCTTGATGGCCTTCATATCCAGATCGTCTGTCAAAACCAATCCCCCATATCCCAATTTATCCCTTAAAAGTGTCCCGGCTATAAAAGGAGACAGACTTGCCTGCCAGGTATCATCCAATTGGGGGTAGGAAATATGGGAGAGCATTATCCCTGCAACATCTGCATCCCTGGCAGCCCCAAAGGGCAGCATGTCCGTTTCCCGCAGGGTATCAAGATCTATGTTCAGTTTTGGCAAAAAATGATGGGAATCCTTTATGGTCCTGCCGATGCCGGGAAAATGCTTGGCCACGGCCATGATTTTTTTCTCCTGCATACTTTGGATCACACAGGAACCAAGCCGGGAGACGGTTGCGGCATCTCCTTTAAAAACTCTTTTTTTCATGATGCTGTCCACCCCTTCCGGGGCAACATCCATCACAGGGGCCATGTTCATGTTGATACCTGCGCCGGACAACTCACGGGCTGTAATCGTTGCAAAACTTTTTGCAGCAGCCTTTGTAAGAATATGGGGATTGCCGGCAAACTCGGTAAAGGGGTGCTTCAATCTTGCCACCACCCCGCCCTCCTGGTCAACAGCAATAAAAAGGGGAGGCTGGCCAGCCGCTGCCGCACAGGCCTGGATATCTGAACAAAGCCGGCTTAGCTGATCCTTGGACTCAATATTGGGCCTAAACAAAATAACACCACCCGCCTTGATATCTTGGATGATAAATTCTAACTCCGGATTCAAGGCGGTACCGTCAAATCCCAACATAAGCCGCTGCCCTGCCATCTGATCAATAATAGTATCCATTCAATTCACCTGTCAATTACGTCTGCCAATTGTGCCCGATTTTAATCGATTACTGCCTGTCAATTATAAATGGCCGACCAAACAAATGGCCGGCCAAATCAAAAGTTAACCAATAAAAATTTAACCCGATAAGCGATAAGCTGATAAGCTATTTACCCGGAAGGTTTGCCAGTGCCGCTTCCAATTTTTTGGTTACCTCCTGGGACAAACTCCCGGCCTGCTCAAGACAGGAAGCGACCTCTGTCAACCCGCCCTCTCTGGCCTTTTCGGCCCAAGACAAAAAATTATCCTTGTGGCTGTCATTGTGACCAATCCAATGGGAAAACAGGGTATTAAGCTTTTGTTCCAGGGTCATTTCCTGGGCCTGGTCATGGGTATGCTCATGATCATGCGAATGGCCGTGTGAATGGCCGTGGTCGTGTGAATGACCGTGGTCGTGTGAATGGCCGTGGTCGTGGTCGTGTGAATGACCGCCGGAATGGTCATGGGTGTGGTCGTGTGTCATAAAAGAACTCCATTCAGATATTGTTTCAGACCAATGAGTTCCGGTGTATAATGATAGACTGGACGCCATTGCCTGAATGCATTTATTTCAATTCCATTATAAATAATGGACACGGGTCTATCAGCCGATACCACCACCACAATAATGCGGCTGTTATCGGCAGAAAATCTTAAAGCCGAATTGTATCTTGCCCCCCTGGCCATATTTTCCCAGGAAATCGTTTTTCCATCCAAAAGACATCCAAATCCATGGATATGGGCATTGGCCGTCAGATGAACGGCCCCGTCTATACGGAGCAGGGAACAGGCAAGGTCAACATTTTTGGATTCCAGAAGGCTTAGGGGAGGATCCAGCACATGGCCGGACAAGCGATTGGGGATATCATTCATATCAATTACCAAGGTACATCCATGACGGGCATGGCCGGCCCTGTGGACCAGATGGGAAATCAGGGAAAAAAGCATGGAGGATGCCTTTGTATCCATATCTGAATCCAACAGCAATTCCTCCAGCTCCACCATTTTCGCCTCCCGGGTGGTCGAGTGAAAACTGCCGTCAAAAAAAGATGCTATTTTATCTTCCCCTGTTTTTAAAAATCCATAATCGCCTTTGAATTCAGCTGCAATGGCATAATCGGGCACCAAACCATCGGTGATCCCAATAATAGTATGACCATCTGACACCAGCTTTCTCTCTGATTTCTCAACCGCCAACAACAGTTTTCGGATATGTTTCACATTGGAAACAACAGGACGTTCATGTTTCTGTATTTTGGTCAAAAAATCTATGTGTTTGATTCTATCGGGATCCGTAAAAAACAGCATCCCCCTTGCCCATGCGCCCTCTTCCCTTGTTTTTGAAATGTTCAATATATCATTAAGAATGGGCGGAATTTGTATTTTGCTGTCAAAGCCCAGATGCTTGTCACGCACATCCACAATATGGTCTGCAATGGCCTGGAGGGAATAATTTTTCAAAACATAGTCTGAGGAATTGATGGGAGCATTCTTTGTGTTGTAATCGTGAACTAACAACGAGATCGCCTGCTCCAGCCACCGCTCAGTCGGTTGGATGGAGCACATATCCGGATGGTGCTCGGTAAACCACATTTGATAAAAAAAATCGCTGGCGCTACCCCCATGGGAGATCAACCCGGACAACTCCAGGTCATTTTCCGGAAGCACACATCCCCTGGGCTGGATTGAAATTTTTTCTTTTATACGCTGCCGCCATTGACTGCCCGGGGCATAAAAAACATCATCAAGCTTTGATTCATGGCCCCTCAACAGGCCCATGGGATCAAAAATAGATATGGGATCATCCGGTGCAACCGCAAAAATCAAGGCAACCCTGGTGGGTCTGGAATATTTTGAAAGCCCTTCTGTCACGCCATTCAGAATGTTGGCAATGCATAATTTTTTATAGGAAGCATCATTCATTATTCTATTAACCAATCATGTTTGTTAATTCATGGTATGGTGATACCCTTGTTCCACGCACTTTGGCAAGGGTTTTTTTATGAATTTAATTTGTGTAAGTATTGTAAAATAGCACGAGGATTGCTATTGAAATAAAAAAATATGAAAAACAATTTAATGAGGTATTATAAAATATGAAAAAACGATTCACTGTTCTAGGAATATTGGCACTTCTATTCGTATCGACTCTCGCCGTTTCCCAGGCCAGGACCGGCTATGTTTCAGATATGCTGATTTTAACGTTCAGGCAGGGGCCCGGAACCTCTTTTTCGGTAATTCAGACCCTGAAAAGTGATACCCCTTTGACTATTTTAGAGGAAGACAAGGGATATTTCAAAGTTCAACTTGCATCGGGGGAAACCGGTTGGGTTGACAAGCAGTTTGTTGTATTTACGATACCCAAGAGTAAACTCATTAAAAAATTAAACCAGGAAAAAGCAACCCTGGAAACCAGACTTGAAAAACTTTCCACAGCCCTGGAACTATTAAAAAACCAACTTGCTACCCGGGAATCCAACCAGGGAGAAAAGACAGCTGCCCTATCCGGGTCCCTTCAAGCGGCTGTGGAGAAAAACGGAATCCTTTCAGCCCAATTAAAAGAAAGCCAGACCAACTACAACACTCTCAAGAGTCAATCCCAAGATATTCTATCGGTTGTGGCAAAAAACAAAGTTCTTGAAGAAAATAATATCCTTCTGTCCAAAAAACTTGCCCAATTGGAAAATGAAACCCGTCATATGTTCAGGACCGGAATGATCAAGTGGTTCCTGGCAGGGGTAGGTGTCCTTTTGCTTGGATGGATTATAGGCCAGAGCGTTTCTTCGAAAAGCAAAAGAAGCAGTTCTTTACTGAGGTAAAACCGCGGCATCCTTTGTTTCAATCGTCAAAAAAAATAGAATGCAGGGCATGGATTGTTCTGTCCAAACTTCTTTCCTGTACCAAAAAATACAATGCGGCATTGGATGTACCAAAGGAAATCATCTCAATATTAACATTGGCATTGGAAACCGCTGTAAAGCATTTGGCCGCAATCCCCCGATGCAGGTGGAGCCCTTCTCCCACAATGCTCACCAGGGCCACATCTGTAATTACAGATGCCTTTCGATAGGGCGAGGGCTCAATTTTCTCAATGCTTGCATACCCCTTTTCAATATCTTTTCTGGACAATAACAGACTGATACAGGTCTGGGAGGTAACAACGGATTTGATATTAATGCCAGCCTTGGCAAGACTCTCGGTGATCTGGGATAAGATACCATACCGGGCTCCCACCCCCGAGGCATGAATCTTTAACACTGCCACATCGGTGGTATAGGAAACGCTTTTCACAATATTTGGGGTGGTGATGCCGGTTTGGGTAATCAGACTTCCCCGGGCATCCGGATGAAACGTGTTTTTAATGGCAATATTAATACCGGCTTTTCTCACGGGTTCAACAGTTCGGGGATGCAGAATACCCGCCCCGGTATACGCAAGTTCTGCCGCCTCTTCATAGGTAAGCTCCGGAATGAGTTTACAATGGGAGATATTGTCCGGATCCGCTGTCATAAACCCTTGGGTATCCTTCCATATTTCAAGAACCTCGGCCCCTGAGGCAGCAGCCACAACCGCTGCGGAATAATCAGACCCGCCCCTGCCAAAGGTTGTAATATCACCGTTTTCACTGACGCCGTAGAATCCCGGAATAAACAAGACGCTTTGGGAATTGTAGTTGTCAGCCATCCAACTTTCAAGATTTTTTCGGGTCTTGTCCATATCAGCCGATGCATCGGTAAACTTGCCATCGGAAACCATACCCAATTCTTCCGGCAGAACATAGCTTGCGTCAACTCCCCTGGCAGCAAGTGCTTTTGAAAGAATAACCGCCGAGATCCTCTCCCCAAAGGTGGCGATCATATCCTGCATTCGGGGAGTCGCCTCCCGGGTAAAATTAATCCCGTAGTAATAACGTTCCAGCTTCTTATAAACATCACCCAAGCCTTTGGACAATTGCTTTTTCTGAGTGTCTTCCCGGATCAGTACTTTTATAATATGGTTGTGCCGGGTTCGCAGATCATTGATGGTCAGCGGAATATTGGCTTCGGATTCAAGGGCTGTTGCAATACCTGAAATCAGAATGTCGGTTACTCCGTAAAAAGCGGACAGGACAAAAATATCGCCTTTTCCCCTTTTGGCAATCAATTCAATTATGGCGTTTGCAGCCTGGCCGTCCTTGAGACAGCCGCCGCCTATTTTGATAACTTTCATGGGCGGCAACCTATCACAAACATCTGAACAATTTCAAGGGGGAGTTCCCCGTAAGATAGCCATAAAACCTAAAATTTCACAAGAAATTCAATTCAATCAGATAAACAATGTTCATATAATTTTATTTTTTCCTTGACAGAAACTAGGTTTTCTTCCTATCAAGACCACGAAGTCTCTCTTTTAATCATAACTAGCAGCAAAGGAGATGGTCTTGTCTGATCAAAGTATTTATTCAAAAAAAATCTGGCTGGATTCCTATGAGCAAGGGATCAAGGAAAAGGTTGAATTCAAGGATATTTTAATTCCCCAATACCTTGAAAAATCCACGAAAAATTTCCCAGATAACCCCGCCCTGATTTTCCAGGGATATTCCCTGACCTTCACGGAACTCAATGAAATGGTGGCAAGGTTTACTGCCGCGCTAAAAAAATTTGGGATAAAAAAGGGGGACAGCGTTGCCATACTGCTTCCCAATGTGATTCCCTGTGTCGTGGCCTATTATGCGACTCTCAGACTCGGCGCGATCGTGGTCCTGAACAACCCCCTATATTCTGACAGGGAACTTGAACACCAGTTCACAGACTCAAACTCAACCTTTTTAATCACCCTTGATCTGTTGGCCAATCGAATGGTTAAACTCCGGGAAAAAACAAACATCAAGGCGATTGTCTATACCTCCATCGGAGATTATCTGCCCTTTGTTAAACGGTTGTTATTTCCTTTGGTTGCCAAGAAAAAAGGTCTTGCTGCTGATGTAACACCGGCAAAGGATCTGTATAAATTCAAGGATATCATTGCCAAACATGATCCGGACTACACCCAGACAGATGTTCAGATGGATGATGTGGCCATGTACCAGTACACAGGCGGCACAACCGGTGTGTCCAAAGGAGTGATGCTCACCCACCAAAATATCTCCTACCAGATTCAGCAGATAGATGCCTGGTTTCCAAAATTTGAGCAAGGGGCAGAGGTGATGCTGGGCGCCCTCCCATTTTTCCATGTATTTGGTATGTCCGTGTCCATGAATTTTGCCATCCGCATGGGATGGGCAAATGTCCTGGTTCCAAAACCCCAACCCGAACCCCTTCTGGAAGCTATCAGCAAATTCAAGGTCACCTTTGCTCCCCTGGTCCCCACCATGTACATCGGGATGCTGGATCATCCGGATATGGAACATACAGACCTCACCTCTGTGAAGGGATGTTTTTCCGGCAGTGCTCCCCTGCCCGTTGATGTGATCAACAATTTCCAAAATAAAACCGGATCCATTATTGTGGAGGGGTTCGGGTTGACGGAATCAACCCCCGTCACCCATATCAATCCCTTCAACGGCACAAGAAAACAGGGCAGTATCGGCATCCCCATTCCCAGTACAGAATGTAAAATCGTGGACCTTGAGGACGATACCAAGGAGATGGCTTTAGGAGAACCTGGTGAACTGCTCATGCGCGGTCCCCAGATCATGAAAGGTTATCTTGGCAAAGACGAAGAAACCCGGAAAACCATGACCGAAGACGGATTTTTGCGCACCGGAGACGTGGCAACAATGGATGAAGACGGCTACTTTTATATTGTTGATCGAATCAAGGATATGATCCTTTCCGGGGGATACAATGTCTACCCAAGAGATATTGATGAGGTTTTGTTTGAACATCCCAAAATTCTAGAGGCCTGCTCCATCGGCATCCCCCATCCCAAACGCGGGGAAGCGGTAAAAGCATTTGTCATTCTCAAAGAAGGCCAGGAGATGACCGTCAAGGAGGTTATTGACTATTGCGATACAAAACTTGCCAGGTATAAACTACCCGTGGAAGTGGAATTTCGCCAGGAACTGCCCAAATCCAATGTGGGCAAAATTTTAAGAAAGGATTTACGGGCCCAGGAAGAGGCTAAATAGAAATAGCCCACTATCCAAATAAATAGAGAAACCAGGAAAACAGATTAATTGTTTAGATCCCCATTGCCTTTGCAATGGCAAAAAGAAGTTTTTCGGGATGGATCGGTTTTGTTAAAAACTGATCCATTCCTGCTTCCAGGCAGTGTTTTGCATCCGCCTCCATGGCAAGGGCAGTCAAGGCAATAATAGGAATGTTCTTTTGCAGGACAGATGAGTGTTTATCCCGAATAATCCGGGTGGTCTCAAGCCCATCCAACCTGGGCATATGTATGTCCAGAAAAACCAGATCATATTCTTTTTGCCTCAGTTTTTCCAGCACAGCCTCCCCGTCATTAACGATTTCAGCTCTCAGATTCATCTTTTCTAAAATCAGGCAAATGACCTTTTGGTTGATGGGGTTGTCTTCGGCCAAAAGAATCCTGGGATTCATTTTTGACAATTGATCAATCACCATTCTGGTTTTTTTCTTGATATCCTCCTCAATCATCAGTCCAGGCGTGGCAGCATCTTGTTTTTTAATTTTCAGTATTACCTTGAAAACAGCTCCCCGAATCTCTTTATTCCAGACATCAATGACCCCACCCATCATCTGGGCCAGTTGTTTTGAAATGGCAAGGCCCAGGCCGGTGCCCCCAAATTTTCTGGTGGTTGAGGAATCCTGCTGGGAAAATTTATCAAACAAATGGGCTTTAAACGAATCTTTAACGCCCGGGCCTGTATCCTCCACTTCAAATGCCAGCAGCACATGGGTAGAAAGGTCTTTTTCAAGATAGACCGAAATTTTCACAAACCCCTCCCGGGTAAACTTTATGGCATTGCCCGTAAGGTTCAGTAAAATCTGTTTAATCCGGGTTTCATCCCCTGCCAGGAACAAAGGAACTTTTGGGTCAAGCGCAAAGGTAAGTGCCAGTTGCTGTTCTTTTGCCTGGAGCGAAAATAGGGAAACAATTTCATTCAACAATTTTTCAACGGAAAAACTACGAATCTCGAATTTGAGTTGGCCGGCCTCAATTTTACTCAAATCAAGGATATCATTGATCAGGGTCAACAGCGTATTGGCCGAGGAGTGTACGATGGACACAAGTTCATGCTGTTTTCCCGTGAGCACTTCCTCCTTGAGAATATTGGATATGCCGATGATTCCGTTCATGGGGGTACGGATTTCATGACTCATATTTGCAAGAAATTGGCTTTTCAATTGATTGGCCCGGGATAGTTCCCGGGTCCGTTCCTGGATCTTTTTTTCCAAATTTATATTCAAATCCCGCAGTCTGAGTTCTGCTTGTTTTCTTTTTACCAATTCTCTTTCCAATTGTTTTGACAACTGATAGGTCCGAAGGGAGGTGGTCACAAGACTGACTAACTTTTGGGCGGTAACTTCGGTTTTTGAAACATAGGAGTTGATCTGATATTTGGCAATCACCTCATTTTCAGGGGCAAAGCCTGGCTGACCTGTTCGAATGACAATCTGGACCAGATTGTTCTTCAGCTCTTCCCTGACATGGCGAACAAAATTAAGGCCGGCGTTTTCCGTTTCCATGACCACGTCCACCAGCATCAGTGCCGTGTCCGGGTTCCGAGCAAAGCAAACCTTTGCTTCTGCAGCGGTATAGGCACTTAAAAAGATTATTTCCCGATCATCAAAGACAAAATCCTTTAAGGCGATACAGGTAATATCGTGAATTGATTTTTCATCATCAATGATCAAAACCTTCCAATATTGCCGGGGTTTCGCCCCAGCCAAAGGGTCTGTGTCACCAACAAATGTGAGTAATCCATCGTCCATATTATATTTTTTCTTAAAAATTCGGATTATTGCGACTTGATCTATTGCTTGTTTAATCATATCCTGGGAAAATAAAAATTTCAAGAATTCAAAAAGAAAACGAGAGGGAGCATACATGACAATGAATCATATCAAACAAACCATGTCATTTCAAAACAAAGAGTTGATCGTTCATAACATTCAATTACTTGAAGATAGGGGGATATCAAAAATCAGCTCCCTTCCATTTGCTGCAAGGGTTCTGGTTGAAAATCTTGCAAGAAACATGGGCAGCACCATCTTGTGGGAAGATGTTGTGGGGGCTGCAAAATTTTATGAAAATCGCGCAAGTTCCTCAAATCTGGTTGCCTTTTATCCGGCCCGGGTACTGATGCAGGACTTTACCGGGGTGCCGGCTGTGGTGGATTTTGCCGCCATGAGGGATGCGGTCCATTCAGCAGGATTAGACCCAAAGGGAATAAACCCTTTGGTTCCGGTGGATCTTGTCATTGACCATTCCATCCAGGTGGATCATTTTAAAGAAAAAAATGCTTTTTTTCTCAATGCGAAAAAAGAGTATGAGAGAAATGCGGAACGATACAAATTGCTGAAATGGGCCCAGAAAAGCTTTGACAATTTCAGGGTGGTGCCCCCGGAATCGGGCATCTGCCACCAGATCAATCTTGAGTATCTGGCAACAGTGGTGACAACCAGAGAAACAAAAGAGGGCACCCTGGCCTTTCCCGACACCCTGGTGGGAACCGATTCCCACACCACCATGATCAATGCCCTGGGGGTACTGGGCTGGGGAGTAGGCGGAATTGAGGCAGAAGCTGTCATGCTGGGACAACCCTATTATATGAACCTGCCGGAAATCATCGGCGTTAATTTTGTGGGCAAACCCAAAAAACAGATCACCTCCACAGATATCGCCCTGTATGTGACCAACATCCTCCGGAAAGAAAATGTGGTGGAAAAAGTTGTTGAATATACAGGAGAAGGTTTGAAAAACCTTACCCTCACCGACCGGGCCACCATTTCCAACATGTCCCCGGAATATGGGGCAACTGCAGGTTTTTTCCCCGTGGACACCCAAACCCTTGATTATCTGAGAAAAACCAATCGCTCGGACAGAGCCGACCTGGTGGAGGCCTATACCAAAGAATGCTCTCTGTTCAATAATCATGACACGATTCCTGTTTTTTCAAAGGTGATCGATGTGGACCTGTCTGCCATGGAAACCTCCATTGCCGGGCCCAGCCGCCCCCAGGACCGGATCCCCTTGTCCGGGGTAAAGGAAAAAACCACTGCCATCTATGATCTTAATAATCGCAAGAATATTCAGATTGCCCCAAAGGGCCAAGAAGACCAGGAGAACCAAAAGAATAGGTCAAGCCAGGCACCGGCGCTGACCAACGGCAGTGTGGTCATTGCCGCCATCACCTCCTGCACCAACACCTCAAACCCCTATACCATGATCGGAGCCGGACTTGTTGCCAAAAAAGCCGTTGAAAAAGGACTTTCCATTCCCTGGTATGTGAAAACCTCCCTGTCCCCCGGCTCCAGAGTGGTTCTGGATTATCTGAATGGATCCGGGCTCATGGAATATTTTGAAGCCCTGAAATTCAACAATACAGGATTCGGGTGCATGACCTGTATCGGCAACAGCGGCCCTTTGGATCCCTTTATTGAAGAAGCCATTAAAACCAATGAGTTAGATGTTACCTCTGTATTGTCCGGCAACAGAAATTTTGAAGCCAGAATTCACCAGGAGGTAAAGGGGAATTTTCTAATGTCACCGCTTCTGGTGGTAATCTATGCCCTAGCCGGCAGAATCGACATTGACCTTCACACCGAACCCCTTGGATTTTCCAAGGACAACACCCCTGTTTTTATGAAGGATATCTGGCCCGACTCCCAAGAGATAAATCAGTTTGTGGAAACCCATGTTCAGGAAAAGTTTTTCAAAGCGCAATATGCCAATATTTTCCAGGGAGACAAGCTCTGGCAGGAACTAGAAGTCAAAGAATCCACCACATTCGATTTTGATGAAACATCCACCTATATTCGGAAGCCTCCCTTTTTCAAAGATTTTTCCCAAACGATTCCCGAACTTGAAGATCTGAAAGGGGCCAGGGCCTTATTGGTAATGGGAGACTCGGTTACCACCGATCATATCTCTCCTGCAGGGGCCATCCCTCTGGAATACCCGGCGGGTCAATATTTGACAAAAAGCAGGGTAAAACCATGGGAATTTAATTCCTACGGGTCCAGAAGGGGAAACCATGAAGTCATGATGCGGGGCACCTTTGCCAATATCCGGATCAAAAACACCCTGGCTGGCAAAGATGGCGGCTTTACCGTCAAATTTCCCGAAAACAAAGAGGGCTATGTATTTGATACCGCCCAAAAATACCAGGCCGAAGGTACCGACCTTCTGGTCTTCGGCGGCAAAGAGTATGGCACGGGTTCCTCCCGGGACTGGGCAGCCAAAGGCACCTGTCTCCTTGGGGCCAGGGTGGTCATTGCAGAATCCTTTGAAAGGATCCATCGTTCCAATCTAGTGGGGATGGGGGTTTTACCCCTGGTTTTCAAGGAGGGGGAGTCCTTTAAGGGATTAGGCCTTGCGGGGGATGAACGCTTTGAAATCACCGGGATAAAGGATATCCAGCCCAATGGTTTTTTGACGGTGAAAGCGACCAAAGGAGACACAGAAAAAATTTTCCAGGTCATTGTGAAACTCAACACAGATATTGAAGTGGAATATATTAAAAACAAAGGGATCCTGCACTATGTGCTTAGAAATATGATCGCTGGCTAATCTGTATTTTGGATTCAAGGGGGTGGTTCCGGTTCCGGCCGGAACAACCCTTTTGATTTTTCCAGCACCTGCCCCCCCCCTTTTTGCAAATGATTCCCCCTGATTTTGGCCAATTGATTATAATCAATTGGTTTTGTACCATATTATGAAACGGCATTGTCCATGCTAAATTATTTTCAGCAAATGAGAATAATTCATTACCATTCGCTTAATTAAATTAATCTGATATAATACAAATCGTTGTTTTAATAGATTTAATATTGTTGCAAATTTAATATTTGAAATTAAGGAAAAATTGCAGTCATGGAAATTAATCATTACGAGTTTGAGTACGGCGAGTATGGTGAAACAACAGGTGTCACTATTAATTTAAGAGGATTTGACATCCTGCGATATAATAACATCAGTAAGGGTACGGCCTTTAGCATTGATGAAAGACGCAAACTTAAACTGAGCGGCTATCTGCCCCCCCGGGTCAAGACTCTGGAAGAACAAGTTGCCTCAAGTCTTGATATTCTTAATAAAAAAGAAACCGATATTGAAAAATTTATTTATATCAGAAGTTTGTATGACAGAAATGTGGTGCTTGCCCATGCAGTGATTGCCAGCGATATCACCAAATTTTTGCCCATTATCTATACCCCCACCGTGGGCCTTGCCTGCCAGCAGTATTCCTCCATGTTCCGGAAAGCCAATGGAATCCATTTTTACCCGGGCAACATCGATTATGCTGAATATATCCTGAGAAATTATACGGACAAGGACATCGGAATCGCCGTTGTAACGGACAACCAGGGAATACTCGGCATTGGTGACCAGGGTGCCGGCGGAATTCCCATCTGCCTTGGAAAACTGATGCTCTATACCCAGGGTGCCGGTATTGCCCCCTGGCATTGCCTGCCCATCTCCCTTGACGTTGGAACGGACAATAAAGAATTGATAGATGATCCCAATTATCTGGGCTGGAGGCATGAACGGCTCCTGGGTGACGAATATTTTGCTTTCATCGAGAAATTTGTGGTTGCCTTTAAGAAGATCTTCCCCAAAGCCCTTTGCCAATGGGAAGATTTTTCAAAACAGACCGCCTTTACTGTCCGTGATAAATATCTCAAGGAGGTGATCTCCTTTAATGATGATATCCAGGGCACCGGATCAGTTGCCCTGGCAGGTATTCTTGCCGCCATGAAGGTCAAAAAAGAAAAAATGACCGACCAGGTTTATCTGGTTCATGGGGCTGGTGCCGGCGGTATCGGCATCGCCGAGCAGATCCAGACAGAACTTATGGAACAGGGAATGAGCCCAGCAGATGCCATTGCCAAAATCTTCACCCTGGATTCCAGGGGGGTTGTCACCTCTGACCGGGATCTGGAATCCTACAAGAAAAATTTTGCCAAAGATCCCAAGAGTCTACCGTGGTTGAAAAATCCGGAAGACAACACCCTTCTGAATGTGGTTAAAAACGAAAAAATCACGGTTCTCATCGGCACCTCGGGACAGTCCGGATGCTTTACCAAGGAGATTGTACTGGCTGTGGGCGAGAACACAGACCGACCGACCATCCTGCCCCTGAGTAACCCCACCACCAAGACAGAAGCCCTGCCCAAGGACATCTATGAATGGACCGATGGAAAAGCCCTTGTGGCAACCGGTTCTCCCTTTGACCCAGTTGTTCATAACGGGAAAGCCTATAGAATCGGCCAGATGAACAATGCCTTTATCTTTCCGGGAGTAGGCCTGGGAATCATTGCTTCCGGGGCTTCCGAGGTATTACCGGTATTCTTTTCAGCCGCTGCCCATGCCATGGCAGAATTTGTAAGCGAAGAAGATCTCAGGGACGGTATCCTGTTTCCGCCCCTTGATCAACTGAATGAAGTCTCCCTTGAAGTGGCAAAACGGGTGGGAGCAGAGGCGATCAAAGCCAATGTTGCCGGAAACGACTGTGCGGTTTCCAGATTCAAGCACAAAAACGATGTGGAAAGACTCAACACATTAATTGAAAACATGCGCTGGAATCCTGTATATAATTAACACAAGCCAATCCAGTTCAGAGTAAAACACCGGTCGTTTGGAGATTCTTCCAAACGACCGGTGTCATTTTTATTTTCCCCGGAGTTTTAAATTCCCAGGCAATTTTTCAACAAATGCCCGAATATCATCCCTTACTTTTCGGAAACAGTCTAACCGGGCCTCTTTATCTGCCCCCCGATCGGCAAGCATGGCTGCCATCTTGGGAGGATCATCAAATCCCACATGAATCACCTGGCCGATATTCGGAAAATAAGGACAGGTCTCATGGGCATGACCGCAGACCGTGATCACACAATCCAGATCTATCCCTCTAAATTCATTGATATGGGTTGATTTATGAAGGGAAATATCCACACCGGCCTCGGCCATCACAGTCACGGCATCCTGGTTAAGGCCATGGGTTTCAACCCCCGCGGAATAAGCCTCAATGATATCGCCCTTAAGTGCTCTTGCCCATCCTTGGGCCATCTGACTTCGGCAGGAGTTGCCCGTACATAAAAATAATATTTTAAGCTTTTCTGTCATTTAGTTGGCTCCAAAATCCATATGAATAGAAATATAGACGGATCATACCAAAATTGTTCCTTCTTCAAAAGCGCCTGTTTGAAATATAAAAATTCATAGAAAAATTGTATTTTAAAATCTATGCTTACATTTTCAATTTGCAATAAAATTATTTTCAATATAAGCATATGAAATATCAAGTTTTTTAAATTTAATTTTTTTAATATGGGGTTTTGGTTTGCCTAAAATACATGGCAATTATAAATTAGAATCAACAGGGGATATAGTAATCGTTAGATTCTATGACACTTGGAATGAAGAGTGCTCCAAAGAATTTTTCCAAGAATATAAAACCTTCGTTTTGGGGAAAAATTTTTGTAAATTCGGTGTTATTGCCGATTTAAGGTGCTTTGAAGGGGCAACACGTGAAGCAGTCATGTACATAGCCAATGTTTCGCAATGGGGAAGTGATAATGGACAGATAGCAAGAGCCCAGTTAATCGATACTGAATTCAAATTCTTCACGATCAATGATCTCCAGACATTGGATAGCAAGTTTCCCATTAATAATTTTGACGATGAACACGCTGCAATCCTTTGGCTAAGAGAGCAAGGGCTAAAGGGTTAGCCATGCCCAACGCCTTATATTCGAATGGAGTGCGACACCTGTCATGGGGGTCATCTCAAAAGTAAGTTTGAAAATTACCCCTAAATAAAATGATAGCTTCCCATGATCAAATACCATGGGAAGCTTTTTTTATCTGGAGAAATTTTAGAATTGTATTGAAGATCGCGAATTAGGCATCACTAAAGATCTAGGTTGACAGGATTTCGACATACCGGTAGTGTCAGTACTTTAACATTTCGGGACACAAAAAAGGGACCCCATATGAAACAAACGATAGCCACTCCCTCTGAAGCAGCAGACCTTCGGTTTGAGTTGGCCAAATGGTCCATATTCGCCATTCTCATTCTCACCTATATTTTGGTCTATTTTCACCGTATGGCACCGGGGGTGGTCTCTGAATTTCTCATGGCCGACTTTAACATCAGTGGTACCCGTCTAGGAGCCTTGTCTGCCATTTATTTTGCTGTCTACGCCCTGATGCAGATCCCCTCCGGTGTTATTGCCGATACCCTGGGAACCAGAACATCCATTATCTCTGGGAACCTGGTGGCCGGTATGGGTTCTATTCTTTTCGGTATGGCAACCGGATTTGAGATGGCCTGTGCCGGACGTTTTTTGGTTGGACTAGGCGTCTCCGTGGTCTTTATTTCCATCATGAAAAACAATTCGGTCTGGTTCCACGAAAAGGTTTTTGGCATCATGAGCGGCTTGACCCTTTTTTTCGGAAATCTCGGGGCTGTCATGGCTGCTGGCCCCCTGGCTCATGTCCTGACGATCTTTCACTGGCGCACGGTTTTTATAGTGATCGGCGCCATTTCACTCTGCCTCGCCCTAATCGGATTTTTATTGGTCAGAAACAAGCCCCAGGATATGGGGTTTGTTCCGCCCAATACCTATACAGGCAAATTTCAAACTCAAAACAACCATTGGCTTGCCAATCTCAAGGATGTGGTTATGAACCTAGGAGTTTGGCCCGGATTCTGGGTACAATTTGGCATGATCGGTAGCAGCTATGCCTTTATGGGACTTTGGGGTATGCCTTATCTGAGGGATGTCCATGGCCTGGACCGTCCCTTTGCAGCCGAGCACATGACCATCCAGCTGCTAAGTTTTGCCCTGGGTGCCCTGTTCTGGGGATGGGTGTCTGATAAAATCGGCAGAAGAAAACCCTTTCTTCTATTGGCTGCGGCAGCCTATGTCTTGTCCTGGCTCATGCTCATGTATCTGCCGTGGACACCAGGGATAACCGGCTTCATCATCTTTGCTTTTATGGGATTTTCAGCATCCGGGTTTGTGATCACTTTTGCCGCAGCCAAGGAAATTGTCCATCCACAGCTTTCCGGCATGGGTGTCAGCGTGGTCAACACCGGCTGCTTTATCGGCACCGCCCTGGCCCAACCTCTGTTCGGATATATTGCTGACCTGACCTGGGACGGCACCATGGCACACGGCGTCCGGATCTACAGCACAAACGACTACCAGAACGGCTTTGTCGCAATGATCATCTGCTCGATCATTGCTTTGGCTGCAGCCTTCAGGGTTAGGGAAACATATTGTCGGAACAGTTTTAAAGGATAAAATATCCTTTCCACGAGCAATAGGAAAGCTTGTATTATATCGATTTTCAAGGGAACCCAGAACTAAAATGGAATGTATCCCGTGGCATCCTTTGCCCAATCCCGTTTCAGATAACCCAGTTCTTTTTCCAAATACTCCAGATCTTCAGATGCTTTTTTCCCGACATATCCATTGCCGGATTCAAGTGTTTCATATTGAAATTTGGCCTTGGCCTTTATGATACCTGAATTTACAGGGACGGGCGAAATATAAACTTCACCTTGGATATCCACCCACATGACATGTGAACTATTATCATTGAGTGGTTCAAAAAGTTCGGCCAGTTCTTCAACGATTGGATCTTTTTTCAGGTTCAATTTTTAACTCCTTTTTCGATTTGTGCTTTCAATTTCTTTCAATTTTAAAGTTCCAAATCTAAGGCTTAAGAATAAAATGTCCAGAGCCTTCTCTCAACAGACAGCAATTATCCCCTTAAAAGTGATTATAACGGATCATTATTTGCCCTGTCAGGATTTTCTCTTACAAAAGTATCCATCCCATCAGTTATTTAGACCGGTCCACCTGTCGGATGCCTTTTTTTTGTTTTCTGGGTTGACAAAAAATTGTTAAATCGATATATTCCGTTTTAACGATCTATAACTTAAAGGGGAGACAAATGAAACAATTTATAAAAGTGATGAAAGCCCTGTCAGATCCGAATCGGGTAAAGATGATGAAAATTCTTCAGTCCCGTCCCCTTTGCGTGTGTGAGATAAAAGAAACCCTTGGCATTGCCCAATCCACTGCCAGCAAACATTTAAAACTGCTTGAAGATGCTGGCCTGGTAAGAAGTTTTAAAGATGGGTTATGGGTTAATTATTCCCTGACCGATGGAAATGATTCTCCCTATTGCGCCAGCATGATAGGCAATTTGAAACATTGGCTGGATGAGGATGACCAGATAAAAAATTTAAACCGGATACTGCCGAAAATTAATCGTATAGATATTGTGGGCAAATAATGAATCCGCAATTGTACAAATAACCAACTAATATATCGACAAATGACCATATACAAGCAAAACTTCAGGAGATAGAATGAAATCAGAATCAACAAGCGACTCAACAACAGGCATTTTTAAGGGGGATACAGGGGCCAGATTTGGTTATATGGCCACCCTCCTTTTGGGTGCCGTGACCGTATATCTCTGGTGGGTTATCTACCATTTTCTGCCTGCCCTTTCCAGATGGGCAACCTATTCGCTATTAACCATTAAAGAGGGATCCCATTTGGGAGCTTCCGTGGAATTTTTTCTCTACGACACCCCCAAGGTAATGATGCTCTTGTTTCTGGTGGTTTTTGGAGTGGGAATCATCAGAAGCTTTTTCACACCGGAAAAAACCCGGGCCTTTTTGTCGGGAAAAAGTGAGTTTGCCGGCAATGTACTGGCTGCCCTTCTGGGGATTATAACCCCTTTTTGTTCCTGCTCGGCCGTCCCCTTGTTCATCGGGTTTGTAACTGCCGGCGTCCCCCTGGGTGTCACCTTTTCCTTTTTAATCGCAGCCCCCATGGTCAATGAAATTGCACTGGGACTTCTCTACGGCCTTCTGGGCTGGAAAGTGGCGGCGATCTATGCCGGGACCGGTCTTTTCATCGCCATTTTTGCCGGATGGGTCATTGGCCGGCTCAAGCTTGAAGCCCATATTGAAGACTGGGTGACCCAGGCCAACACAGCTGCCGTGTCAATGGAAGAAGAAAGACTCTCCTTTTACGACCGAATTGTTTACGGATGGGATGCGGTAAAAGAAATCATCGGCAGGGTCTGGGTTTATGTGATCCTGGGCATTGCAGTGGGAGCCGGCATCCATGGGTTTGTCCCCGAAGGGGTTATGGCCTCCATCATGGGCAAAGACGCCTGGTGGTCTGTTCCCCTCTCCGTTGTTATCGGGGTGCCCATGTATTCCAATGCCGCAGGCATCATCCCGGTTGTGGAGGCGCTTCTCGGGAAAGGCGCTGCCCTGGGAACGGTTTTGGCGTTTATGATGAGCGTAATTGCCCTGTCCCTGCCTGAGATGGTTATTTTAAGAAAGGTGCTCAAACCCAGACTGATTGCCGTGTTTATCGGAGTGGTTGCCAGCGGTATCCTTTTGGTGGGATATCTTTTCAATATGATTATTTAATAAAAACAGTAGTTTAATAACAGCACAAAGGAGTGAACCATGGAAATAAAAGTATTGGGACCAGGGTGTGCCAAGTGTAACAAAACTGAAAAACTGATCCAACAAGTGATTGGGGAAACGGGTGCAGCTGCCACAGTTGAAAAAATAACAGACATGATGCAGATTGCCTCATACGGCGTTTTTGCAACCCCCTCCGTCATTGTTGACAACCAGGTCAAATGCTCGGGCAAGGTGCCTAAAAAAGAGGAGATTAAAAAATGGCTGGGTCAATAGAGACAATAACATTTGCAAAATCTTCTTAAAAAAAGGCATTCCCATGGAACGAAATAAAATGAGACGGATATTCTTGTGTATTGTGTTCATGCTCTTTTCCTTTGCAGCCTTGGTTGCAGAAGGATTTACCCAATTTCCAGCCAAAGGAACGGTGACCATGGTGGACCTGGGTGCAAAGAAATGTGTTCCCTGCAAAATGATGGCTCCCATTTTGGAA
Organism: Desulfobacteraceae bacterium; assembly: GCA_016744295.1. Classification (GTDB taxonomy): domain Bacteria; phylum Desulfobacterota; class Desulfobacteria; order Desulfobacterales; family Desulfobacteraceae; genus NBML01. Next base: position 167,509 of record JADGEQ010000001.1, read on the forward strand.
AAGCTTGAAACCGCCTATGAGGGCCGTGCCGCCATTGTGTTCATTGATGTGTGGGAAAACCGGGAACAGGGGGCGCGGTTTAAAATCCGCGCCATCCCCACCCAGATTTTTTTTGATGAACAGGGGCAGGAAGTATTCCGGCATGTGGGATTTTTAGATGAAAAATCCATTGTTGATCAACTCACCCAAATGGGGGTTGAAAAACCAGCCTCCCTGGGTCAAGGGTCCTAAAATGCTGAATACCTTATTTTTGTCGGTCAACCAATGGATGACAGGTTCCCTGGCCCTGGCCGGGTTCGGCTGTTTTGCCTGGGGAATGATAAGTGTGCTGTTCAGTCCCTGTCACCTGGCATCGATTCCCTTGATTGTGGCCTATGTGGGAGGGCAGGATAAACTTCTGAACCCCAGGGAGGCCTCCCTTTATTCCCTGGTGTTTACCCTGGGTCTTTTTATCACCATTGCCATGATTGGGGTTCTTTGTGCCCTTCTGGGGCGGATGCTGGGGGATGTGGGAGATTATTGGCAGATAATTGTTGGACTGATTTTAATCTGGGTGGCCCTGGGCATGGCGGGGGTGGAATCCTGTTCCCTGTCCGGCCGATTTTTGTACCGGATAAACCTGAGGGGAATCTTCGGCGCATTTGTTCTGGGGCTTGCCTATGGCATTCTTTCCGGGTCCTGCACATTCGGATTTATTGCCCCCATCCTTGCCATAATAACTGTCCAGGAGAAAGTTGCCACGGGTATTTTATTTATCTTTTTGTTTGGAATTGGCCATTGCCTTCCCCTGGTCATTGCCGGAAGTTCAATGGCCCAAGTCAAAAAACTGCTGGAAAACTATTCTTGGAATACCGCCGGCAACGGATTTAGAAAACTTGCCGGGACTACAATTGCACTTTTAGGGATCTATTTTATCCTGTCCCCGTTTTTACCATCCTAGTACCCTTAAATCAAAAGGAGGCCCCATGCTGTTAACAAACTATAGAATGGAGATATTCAAATCAAAATGCCAGTCCAGCGCCATGGGGGTGCATTGCTTTGCCCACCTTGACCAGGATGTCAGCTGTGCCCTCCCCTATCTCAACACCGTGCTTGGCGGATTTGAATATCTTTCGGATCCCCCCGCCGTTACATTCAGGGCCCAGGGTAAACTGATTACAGTCCATGCCACAAAGATTGCCGTCAATGCCCTTAAAGACGAACAGGAGGCCGAAAAGATTGTGTCATGGATGAAAAATGAAATAAATCTGGCCTGGGAACAACGGGCCGAAATAGAACCCAGCTACAAGGGAATGCCAAGACCGGGAATCATTGAAATCCTAAAGCGTCTTCCCAAAACAAATTGCCAAAAATGCAAAGAACCCACCTGTATGGTGTTTGCGACAAAAATTGCCGAAGGATCTAAGGGCCCCGAGGATTGCCCGGAACTTGACCAAACCTCAGCCACAAACCTGGCTGACTATATGAGCCAATTTAACCTGGATGTATAGGCCTCTGCAAAGGAGATGCGACCAATGATCCACACCCTTGTTTCTGAATTTGAGTTTAAGAAAAGAAAGATAAGGTTCTGGATCGGATTCATTTTTTCTCTTTTATTGTTGGTATTATTTTTTGCCGGCCTGGCTGGTGCCAATGGCGGGTCTGCTAATGGCGGGTCCCTAGGCGCCCATATCTTGGAAAACATTTTGATCGTTTCCATTGATGCCCTCCATCCCGGTGCTCTGGGACCAAAATCAAGTCCCCATATTTATTCATTGATGGAAAAGGGGGTGTATACCCTGAAGGGACAGAGCACTGACCCGCCCTTGACCCTGGTCTCTCACACCGCTATGTTTTCAGGGCTTTCCCCTAAACAAAACAAGAAAACAGACAATGGATGGCTCCCGGGTCAGGCAGGCATTCAAGGAGAAACCATCTTCTACAAACCCAAAAAAGCAGGTTATTCAACCGGGTATTTTTATTCAAAGGAAAAACTTGGGTTTCTGGTCAATGACTGTATTGATGCCCATGGGCTATCAAAGGAGTATGCCCTGGACCGTGCCTCTGCATATTTTAAAGGTGTTGGAAAACATTTTTGTTTTTTACATCTCAGCGGGTTAGACCAGGCGGGCCCTGCAGAAGGATGGCTGTCCCCAGGATACCTGGAAGAACTTTTTTTCATCGATGATGAACTGGAACCGCTTATCAAAATGATCCAGGACAAAAAAAATTATCTGATCATCATCACCAGTGACCATGGCGGCCATGGAAAAATACACGGCAGTGATCATCCCGAGGATTCCCGGCTTCCCCTGATCATGATTTCAGATATTTGCGATTTAACCGCCTATCCGAACATCCCATACCAGGTAACCCACCTCAAGACCATCCTTGATACTCTTGTTGATAAAACCCACACCATTAAAAAATAAAATTTTCTAAAGTTTTCTCGGAAACACCGGTTTCCAAGTGTGCAAAAATTGTAACCAAAGATGTCCCCATGGTAACCAGCCGCTTAATACGATCACGCTTATTTCGAGCAATGCCTGATAACTCAGCATTATAGGTCCATGGCACATCAATTGCAATGTTTTCACCAGTGTTATCACCAAGGTTACCATTATAGATTAAAAATATAAAAGTTGCCCCCAGGGAATGCACGGAAGACTGCCCTGCCAGGCATTGTGAAAAAAAAGAAAAGGGATAAAACAAAAAGGAGCCGAGAAGTGACAAGGCGTAAAACAAAAAAACCAGAAAAAGCGTATTTCAGTGCTGAATTCCAACCCAAGATACCAGGGATTTTTTACCAGTTTAAACTGCGCAAACATGATTCCGAACCCATGTTTGCCGTTGTAAGAAAAGGCTCCATGGTCCTGGGATGCATCAAAACCGGGGATATCATTCCCATGACCTACCATTTCCAGGACAGAACTTTCCCTGCGGAAAAGAGAGCAACCCGGATAAAGTATATTTCAGACGGCAATGCCATGGGGTATAAAGATCATTTTATAATTGGTCTGGATATTGATAGCGATAGTGTTGAAACAAATCAAGGTGCTGGAATCATTTTGCAAATACAGCGGGCCTAGTGACGGGCTGTGATCCAAACCCTCAAAAATTCAGGGGGCCTCTTCTTGATTTAAACCCGGTTTCGCTATATAAAAACAGGATGTATGGCTGGACCGGAAATATTTTGCACATAAACCTGACCACCCGGAATTTCCAGGTGGAAACCCCGGGTATTGATTTTTATAAAAAATACCTGGGGGGCAAAGGAATGGGGGGATACTATCTTCGCAAATGCGCCACCCTCCCCTTTGATCATCCGAACATGGTGGTTTCCCTTTTTACCGGCCCCCTGGTGGCAACCATTGCCCCCACATCCGGGCGGGGCCACCTGGTTTCAAAATCTCCCCTGACCGGCCTTGTGGGAGATGCTTCCCTGGGGGGAAAACTTCCCACCCAACTGAAACGCGCCGGGTGGGACGGAATGGTCATCACCGGCAAAAGCAACTACCCTGTCGGCATTGAAATTTGTGACAGCCGGGTAAACATTTGCCGGGCAGATCATTTATGGGGGTTGGACACCCAGCAGGTTCATGACGCCCTTTCCCCGAAAAAAGCGGGGTTGGGTTGCATCGGGCCTGCCGGCGAAAATGGGGTTAAATTTGCATCAATCACCGTGGACCAGCACCATGCTGCAGGCCGTGCAGGACTTGGGTTATGCTTGGGCGTCAAAAAACTGAAATACCTGTTGGTAAAAGGGAATGGGCACACCCGGGTGAAAGATCCTTCCGGCCTGAAAGAAGCCAGGGAAGAGATCATCCGGCTCACGGCCGCCGCCCCCGCCCTCATGGGACAATACGGGTTCAGCAGCCTTGGTACGGGAGCTGTCTACGATCTCATGGACAACCGCCGTATGATGCCCACGGATAATTTTAGTGCCACCCGATTTGACCGGGCAGCCCAACTCAATGCAGCAGCCTATTCAAAAGCCTATAGCCCTAAAAAACACGGATGCCGGGGCTGCCATATTCTTTGTAAAAAAATTGGCCAAAAAATTGACCGGAACATTAATAAGGAAATTGACAGGGAGAATGGTACAAACACCACCCAGGTGACCATGCCGGAATTTGAAACCATGTCCCATTTTACCGCCCTCATCGGATGCGCCGACACGGATCTTGTGGTTGAGGCCAATGACAGGTGTAATAGGTATGGCATGGATACCGTGTCAGCCGCTGTTACCCTTGCAGCAAGAAGGGAGATCACCGGACAAAATTATACCAGGGAAAGCCTTTTATCCCTGTTGGATGACATGGCACTAAACCAGGGGGAAGGGATACTATTAAACCAAGGATCTGTTGTCTATGCCAAGGCCATGGGACAGCCCAAAGCAGCCATGGCGGTAAAGGGGATGGAATTACCGGCCTATGATCCCAGGGGGGCCTATGGCATGGCCTTAGGGTATGCCCTGTCCACCCGGGGAGGCTGCCATCTTAGGGCCTATCCCATCAGCCATGAAATATTCAGAAAACCTGTGGCAACGGATCGGTTCAGCTTCAGCGGCAAGGCAAGAATCATAAAAATTGCCGAAGACTTCAATGCTGTGGTGGATTCCCTGACTGCCTGTAAATTTATTTTCTTTGCCGCAGGCCTGGAAGAATATGCCAAGGCTTATACTGCTGTCACAGGCGAGACAAGCTCGGCCCAGGATCTTGTTTTAATCGGGGAACGTATCTACTACAATGAGCGGATAATCAACGCTCTAAACGGGTTTGACGCCAGGGACGACAACCTGCCCCAACGGTTTTTCGAAGAGCCCGGAACCAGCGGCAACCAGATTAAAATCCCCCCCATTGACAGGGCTCAATTTTTAGAGGCCCGAAAAAAATATTATGGTATCCGGGGGCTGGACCCTTCCGGAAGGCCCCTAAGATCAAAATCAGAAACATTGGGGCTTGAATGGAACAACTTGTAAAAAAATATGCAAAAAAATTATCCTCAGCCGGACTCGCTGAAGAAACAGGCCCTTTAAGCCCCCTTGTGGGCGGGATTGATGACACCCTAGTCTGGAACCGCAAAGGGGAGGAAATAAAGGTTCTTGAACAGATTTTTAACGGTCTTAACATCAACTCCCTGGTCTTTTTACGGCCAAAGGCCCCCTATGACAAAATCATCGGGTTTCTGGCCCGGGAGGCGATTCATACAAATGGGTTAATTGAGCCCAAAGACTGTGAGACAAGAACCTTTCTCCACGACCTGCCCGTGGTAAATCAATTTTCCACCGACAAAATAATCAACTCATTAAAAAGAAGAAAAAGTGTGATTGTTGCCTTGGAAGATACCACAGGAGTTTGCGACATTGCTGTTATTGCCCACGGAACCGTCAGCCCGGAGCAGGGATTTGTGGTAACAAGTTCCGTTTGCTTTGCCTGTTTTGTAAAATTCTTTACCGACTATCTGGAAAACCTTCAATTGGGGAGGTCAACCAGGGAAGAAAATACCCTCTTTGATTGCCTGGCACCTGATTTACACCCAAATTTGGCACCCGGTTTGACACCAATGACATTGGAACCAATGAATCTGCCCGACCTTGCCAAGGGTCCCTTTTTGACCGAAGAGCAGATCTATGCCGCCATTGTCCAGGCAGGCCGCAAAACCGTCGAACAGGGCCTTGTGGACTCATATTTCGGAAATATTTCCTATTGCCGGAATAATATTTTGTATATAAGCCAGACCGGCAGTTCACTGGATGAACTTGAGGGCTGCATTGATCCGGTTCCCCTGGATGGATCCTCCAGTGCCGGGCTCACGGCTTCCAGCGAATTGACCGCCCATTTGGAAACCATTGCACAAACACACTGCGAGGCAATTCTCCACGGTCACCCGAAATTTTCAGTCATCATGTCCATGGATTGCGACCCCAAAAGAAAAGCAATCTGTCCCCACAAAGACCGCTGCCACATCCATTGCCCCCACAAGCGATTCATCAACCACATCCCCATTGTTCCGGGGGAGGTGGGAACCGGTCCCACAGGACTTTGCAACACCCTTCCCAAAGCCTTTGGAAAATCATCCCATGTGATTGTATACGGCCATGGGGTGTTTGCCCTGGGAAAAAATGATTTTTCCCAGGCCTTTGCAACCCTGATGGAGGTGGAAAAAAACTGCAGGAGATCCTATTTCGAAAAGGTGAGAAAACTCAGGACTGCAGATTTTATTGATTGAAGGTATAAATTGCATTACCTGGGCCGAAAGGGTCGTATTATTGCAATTGACAACAAGATCCATCAGTCGCATTTTTGCAACTCTTAAAAGATACTCGACAAAGCACAAGGACCATACCCCTTGTTCATTGGAGCATTCAAAGGATTTCCCAAGGGCGACTTCGTCTGGCACACCCATTGCTAATCATTTCTTGGCAGATACGCCATGGGTTGCAAATTTGCAAACATTGGTGTAAAAGATAGGAAACCCAATTATTTAGGAACGCTTATCCATGGATAAAAATAAAAGATTTGGCCCCCTTGAAGAAGATACGACAAAAGTGATTCTTGACTGTATATCAGACGGTGTTTTCACCATAGATTATAACTGGGAAATCACCTCCTTTAACCGTGCTGCCGAAGAAATTACAGGCATTTCCAAAAAAGAGGCCATGGGCAGACATTGCTGGGAAGTGTTCAGATCCAATATGTGTGAAGAGGATTGTGCACTGAAAAAAACCATGGAAGAAGGAAAACCCTTTATCAGCTCATCTGCCTACATCATCAATTCTGATAAAAAGAAAATTTCCATCACCGCCTCCACCTCCCTTTTAATCGACGGAAACGGAGATGTGATCGGCGGGGTCGAGTCTTTTCGGGACCACTCTTTGGTGGAGAAATTAAGAAAAGAACTCTCCAGCAACTTTCAAATGGAAGATATCGTCAGCAACGCCTTTGCCATGAAAAACATTTTCAATATTCTGCCCCAGATATCGGACAGCGATTCATCCGTATTAATAGAGGGAGAGACAGGCACGGGAAAAGAACTGATGGCCCGGGCTATCCACAACATGAGTCATCGAAAGGACAAACCGTTTATCGCTATCAACTGCGGGGCTTTGCCCGATACCCTGCTGGAATCAGAATTGTTCGGATACAAAAAAGGCGCCTTTACCAATGCCGTAAAGGACAAACCCGGGCAATTCAGCCTGGCCGACGGGGGAACGGTTTTCTTAGATGAAATCGGTGATACCAGCGCTGCATTCCAGGTCAGCATGCTGAGGGTTCTTCAGGAACATGAATACACCCCCCTGGGCGGAATAAACAAAGAAAAAACAGACATAAGAATCATTGCAGCCACCAACAGAAACCTTGCCGAACGGGTTGAAAAAAATAAATTTCGCCAGGACCTTTATTACAGAATCAATGTGATTCGCCTTACCCTGCCCCCCCTGCGCCAGCGCATGGAAGACATCCCCCTTCTGGTGGAACGGTTCATTGATAAGCTGAACCTGCGCCAGGGAAAATTAATCCAGGGAATTGATCAAACTGTTTTGTCCGCATTTATGTCCCACCCATTTCCCGGTAATATCCGGGAGCTGGAAAATATCATTGAACATGCTTTTGTACTCTGCACAGAAGGGATCATAACCCTCAAGCATCTGCCTGGTTTTTTATCCCAGGGTTCAGCCCCCGGCTGCGACCAAAATGATGATCCGGTCAAATCAGCCCAAACCAAGTTGATCATGGATGCACTAACCCATAACAATTACAATAGAAATGCCGCTGCCAGATCCCTGGGCATTCACAAAAGCACCCTTTTCAGGCAGATTAAAAAACTCGGAATTACCCTGTGAAGGAGGCCAATCGCAACCCATTGCCAGGGGGATAGTCTTGTTTCTGCGACCCAAGGCAAAAAAGCAAGTGTGTGTTTTAGAAAAAACCTGCAACTAACACCTTGTTTTATTTGATCATTTGTTATAATTCACAATTTTCCGTCAACCAGGCACAGGCCTTGCAAAATACTTTATAGAATATTAACAAAATAGAATATTAACAAAAGAAATATCCGCCACTGGGCAAATTTAAAATGTTAGGAGGTTGTCTGTGAAAATAGCCATTACCATATGGGGAAACCGAATTTCCCCTGTTTTTGATGCTGCCCGTACCCTTCTGGTGGCCCGGATTGAAAACAGGCAAATCCTGGAAAAAAGATATACCCCCTTTAACCCGGACTCCCCCCAGTACTTGATCCGAATTCTCCAGGAGATGGAGGCCGACACATTGATCTGCGGAGCCATATCCACAGAGCCGGCTGATTTCATAATAGAAAACGATATCAAGCTGATCTCGTTTGTCACGGGCAATGCCTTGGATTTCCTCGACAGCTTTGCCACCAGGCAGGCCATTGAAAAGGGACATATGATGCCGGGTTGCAGTATTGATTATTGCCGGCGTCAAAAATGCAGGCAATCCGGCCAAATCCTGCCTGCCGCCTTAAACAAGTAAAACAAACATTCAATATTTTTAGCTGAAGCTGACCGGGACCCGCCCTCCATCACCCGGTTATTATCAATTAGCCCTAACACCGTCCTGTTTTGGGTCTTATCTTGCTGGTTGACAAAATGGGTAAAAAATTATTAGACTTACAGTATATCATTTTCATTTTCCCTGATATCTCGGTGGGAATCGATTCGGCACCATGATTGAGTGAAGACAGGATAAGGGATTTATGACGGCAAGACCCACCTATGAACAACTGGAAGAGCAGATCAGAACCCTTGAAAAGGAAGCTGACTTCAGACTTTCCCTGGGGGAACAAGACAAAACTGCACGGAAAAATTATAACCGGTTTTTAAAATTTCTTCCCTACCCGGTCCTGATCCGGGATAAAAATGGTCTGGTCTCCTATCTGAACCCGGCATTTACCCACACATTCGGATGGACACTGGAAGAGCTGAAAGGAAAAAAAGGCCGGCAGTATGTTCCGGGACCTTTGCGAGAAGAGCTAACCCAGAAAATAACAGGCCTCCCCCCCCATAAAAATGTTCTCAAATTAAACACCAAACGACTGACCCGGGAAGGAAAGATACTGAACGTTATTATGCGGGTGGGGATTGAAAGGGATGAAAAAAATAAGCCGACCAGCAAAATTATTGTCCTCCGGGATGTCACCATGGAAAGGCGGATCAACCGAAATCGCAGCGCCATGAACCGCATCAGTCAGGTATTGCCCCAATACCCGGAACTTGAGAAAATCATGCAGTATGTGAGCGTGGAAATAAAAGAACTACTGGGGACTGAAGGTGCCAATGTTATTTTACTGGATCAAATCCAGAAGGAATTTTATTTCTTAAGTGTGGTCCATGATGATCCCGGCACCATGGAGAGAATCAAAAAAATTCGTTTTCCCATGGATGAACTGATTGCAGGCCAGGTGGTCAAAACAGGGCAACCTGTCATGATGACATCTCTGCCCGACAACCATCCCCTTCACCAAAACCGTGATAAAAAGATAGGACACAAGGTCAGAAATGTCATGGTGGTTCCCCTGCGAACCAAAGAACGCATCATCGGTGTGATCACGGCGGATAATAAAAAAGAGGGTGACTTTGACAAAACCGATCTGGAAATCTTAAATACCATTGCAGCCACCGTGGCGCTCTCCATCGAGAACGCTGGGGTTTCAGAGGAACTGCGAAAGGCCAATGAAGAACTCAAAGGATTGAATGCTGCAAAGGATAAGATGATCAGTCACCTGTCCCATGAACTAAAAACACCTGTGGCCATCCTGCTTAGTTCCTTTAAGGTTTTATCAAAAAAGCTGGCACTCCTGCCGGAAAAAAACTGGGAGTCAATTTTAGAAAGGATCCACAGGAACCTGGATCGGATTATCGGCATTGAAGATGAGGTATACGACATCGTCGAAAAGAAATCATTTGTGCATAAAAATTTATTTTCTCTTATTTTTGAACAATGTGAAGACACCATTGAGGCATTGATTGCAGAAGAAATAGGGGAAAAAGGGGTGATTTCAAAAGTGAGAAAAAAACTGGACGACATTTTTTCCTCAAGGGATCTTGTGGTACAGCAGATCTACCTGAACCAATTTGTTGAAAACAGGGTCGAAAAAATAGCCCCTCTTTTTGCCCACCGGGATGTGAATACGGACCTGCGGCTCAAATCATCGGCTCCCATTGCAATGCCCCTGGACCCCCTGGAAAAAATTATTGACGGACTGATTCGGAATGCAGTTGAAAACACTCCGGACGGAGGCAGAATCGTAATCCTAGTCCATAACAAGGGAAAGGGGGTCGAATTCATTGTCCAGGACCAGGGTGTCGGTCTGACCTTCGAAGCACAAAAACGGATATTTGAAGGCTTTTTTACTCCCCAGGCCACCCTGAATTACTCTTCTAAACGGCCCTATGATTTTGGCGCCGGAGGAAAAGGGGCCGACCTGCTGAGGATGAAAATTTTTTCCGAACGACACCATTTTAAAATCAAAATGACCTCCAAAAGATGCTGGCGCCTGACCAAGGATACAGACATCTGTCCCGGCAGTATTCAAGCCTGCACAGGAAAGACAGGCCCACAATGTGATGGCAACACAACAGTCTCTGTTGTATTTCCCTTTTTTACCTCATGAACAGATTCAATCAAAACTCTTGACCCGATCCCAATAAAATTGCAAAATACATTCATACTTGTTAATGAATCAACCTATTCCCATTGATCAGGATAATACCTTGAGAAAACCTGACATAGCCGAAAAACATCAAAAACCCATTCGATTGTGGGCCCCTGCTCTGGTCATCATCTGTGTATGGTCCCTGCTCATTCTTATCTCCTGGATATGGCTTACCCAGGTCATCCGGTCCGGCACCCTTGAAACAGCCAGGATTGAGGCAAGAACTGTCTTTAGAAACGATGTGACATACCGACGGTGGAATGCAATCCATGGTGGTGTATATGCCCCGGTAACGCCTGAAACACCCCCCAACAAATACCTCAAGATCAAAAATAGGGAGATCAAAACCCCGGACGGTATCCTTCTTACAAAAATCAATCCGGCCTACATGACCCGGCAGGTCCATGAACTGGCAGGCCAGACATATGGACACAAGGGTCACATTACCAGCCTGAATCCTCTCCGCCCCCAGAACGCTCCGGATGCCTGGGAAACAGGGGCGCTCAAACGATTTGAGAAAGGTGAGACCGAGGTCAGTTCCCTGGAGATAATTGACAAAATAAACCATTTGCGCTTCATGCGTCCCCTGATCACAGAAAAAAGTTGTCTGAACTGTCACGCAGAACAGGGATACAAATTAGGGGAGATCAGGGGCGGTATAAGCGTCTCCATTCCCATGGCTGCCCATACGGCAGTTGAAAAAGCCAATGTAATGATCCTGGGCCTTATCTACGCATTTTTATGGACAATAGGCGTTTCCGGCACACTTTTGGGTATATTTTTCCTGAACCGCCAGATCCAAAAACGCCAACAGGCCGAAGCCATGGTGATGCAACATGAAAAAATGGAGGGGGTTATGGAAATGGCAGGGGCTGTCTGCCATGAGTTGAACCAACCCCTGCAAATGATCCTGGGCAATTCTGAAATCATGCTATTGGACCTTGAGCCGGATAACCCCCTTTCCAAAAGGATCATAAACATCCAGAACCAGGTAAAACGAATGTCCAGGATGACCCGGAATCTGATCCAGGTCACCCGCTATGAGACCAAACAATTTCCCCAGGGCAAGGTTATTGACATTGATAAAGCGGCTAAAACTGATAAGGCTGCTAAAATAGACAAGGCTTCTAAAACTGGCAAGGCTGCCAATGACAAAATGCCCCAATAATGCCTGGAGGCAAACGGTTTTCTGCCAATTCATCATGCCCGATTAAATTTTTTGTTCATGGCTCATAAAACAGGAGATACAAAGATTTTTCCCGGCAAATCTTCTCAGTCTGGACTCCATGACCTTTTCCCGGCATTCCTGACAGGTGATGCTTTATAAGATCCTTGCCGGTCTGACCGGCGGAAGGGCAATCGCTTTTACGTCAAACAAATCACAAATATCAGCCCCCCCCCATGATGCGAACAATTCCGGCATCCTTTCCGGTCACCCCGGGTCAAGGAAAAGATTTGATTTAAGGATGCAAATGAAATAAGTTTCCGAGCCAGCACTTCAAAAAAAAGGAGATCACCATGCTTAGTGAGATGATAAAAGAACACTCTAAAATTCACACCAGAAATATCAGCCTTACCACCTATCCCCAATCAGACTCCCGGGTATTGGTCCAGGGCGAATTAAAGGACCGGCGGTATATTCCCGTGTTTGATGTCACGGGCAAACCCAAAGCCCCCGGAACAATCCATCACATGTCCCTCTTCCTGCTAATAGATCCAAATCCCCTGACAATTATCCAGGCCGAAGCCCGGATGATTACCGTTCCCATGGAAGAGTGCCAAGCCACCCTGGACAGGGTTGCTCAACTTCAAGGGGTAGAAATCAAATCTGGATTTTCAAATCAGATCCGCCAGATCATGGGGGGCAACAGGGGGTGTACCCACCTTTGCACCCTTGTTGTGGCCATGGGTCAGGAAATTGTCCATGGATGGCTGACCCAGAAAAGATCAAAAAAATCCCCGATACCGGCCTCCCTGGACCAGGTAAAAGAAAAAGGATTCCTCATTGATTCCTGCCGAATCTGGAAAAAAGACGGACCCAAAATGAAGGAAATGCTCCAGGCAATTGAAACCAATGGAAAAACCCACTAAACCTTTAGAATTGACACATTTCAACGGATTATTTCACCGGGTTATTTCAACAGGTGAATTGTCAGCGTTTTTTAAAAAATTATTTCGTCAGATTTTTCTGCCAAATCCAGCGGTTGCCACAGACAGATACTTAAATCAATGGTATGGGAAGGTGAAAAAAGCACCCCTTCTGACTCAAGCAAGGCCCGTTGAAGTTCATATCCACGACCCCGGGGCAGGGAGATTTTCCCCGTTGAATTGACAACCCGATGCCAGGGCAGTTCATGTTTACCCGACATACTATGAAGAATCCTGGAGACCTGTCGGGCCCCCCTTGGATTTCCGGCCAGGGCAGCCACCCTCCCATAGGAGAGCACCTTTCCCTCGGGAATTCCTTGAATAATCTGCAACACTTTTTGGGTAAAAGGCATGATCATAGAAGGGTAAATGACACAATTTTCTTTTTTTTTCAATTCCCAAAGTCTAAAGTGAATTCATAGGGAAGGATTAGGTGCTGAATTGAAAAACCCCATACAGGTTTGTTCCCTGCCGGGTGGAGATAAATTAATACTATAAAAAATTACCAAGCCCTTGGATAGCGGTATTTTGAGCCGCTGCCAGATCAAACAAAATGAACCGGCTCCGGTGTTTGATTCACAGCATGAGCCGGTTTATAATTTAAATCAGAACTGAATCTGCCATTTGGCCCCATAGTATGTAACATCGCCCTGGCCAGCCTGTTGATAATCAATAACCCCGATCTCCGGGACAATTCTAACCCCCGGGGCAAGGGATATGGAGGTCTGGAAATAGTAGGACGAGATATCATCTTCGACATCAGATCCCTCTTCCTTACTTATTGCATACCCATACCCCCCTTCAAAGGTAAACATGTCATTAAATTTATAACCAGCAACCAACAGGTAACCGATGTTGTCTTTATCCTTGACAGAGGTTCCGTCAAAGGCAACTTGCCCGTCAAAACCACCGATACCGTTTGTATCAATCCACATCAAATTGCCGGCATTCTGTCCGCCGTAGAAATTTCCTCTAAAAAAAGCGCGGCCAATATTTATTTTGCCTCCGATGGCAGCCACATATGCATCTGCACCATAGGACCTGCCGTTATTCAAAATATTAAAGGTATTGTATCCCCCGGCAATCTGAACAGTCCAATTATCCCGGGTGATTCTGTATTTGGCCTCAATGGTAGGCAGCTTTGTCTCGGTCGTGCTTCCTGTAGGCCCGTTATCGGTAAAGGCCTTATTCGGTTCAATCGCAGCAATCTGAAAATTCCCAAATTTAAACTTCACCATTGGCTGCCGGGAACTGTATATGCCGCCATAGTAAAGCAGCATGTTATCATCTCCATATATCTGGTTGGCATAAAACATGTTCAGCGGGGTATAGTGCTGGCCGACCCCAAGACTGCCAGCACCAAAATTCCATTCTCCCCACAGGAGACGGATAATGGCATTCCCCTGATAAGACCCATATTCAAATTGTCCTTTCACATCCTCAGACACGCTTACTCTGGCGCCGATACGTGAGGTGGCCAACAGCTTTTGGTCAAAATTTTGGGTTTGTACACCGGCCTTATCAGTTTCAATGACAAGGGTGTTCACACTGGAAGAACCGTAGAAATTCCAGTCAGCGGCCTGGGCCGTTCCCATACAGAGCAAAATTACGGCAATAAAAATCGGGATTTTTTTCATTTTTTTCCTTTCCTGCAATAGGGGTTTAGCCCCCCGGTTAGATGGGTGAGCCTATTGGGAAGGAAGCTATCCCACCCGAATCAGGCCTTGCTTACAAATAACAATGTGGATGCTGCTTGGGATTCGAATCGGAAGTTTGATATCATGTTGATTTTTTGGTGTAAAGTATTTTTTTATACTCGAGTTTGTTTTTTTAAAAAAAGCACACATAAGATACTTAATTTAAAAGAATATCTATTTCTATTTTTTAGAACTTTAGTTTTATAATAGTTTCAACATTGTCTTTTATCCATGCATAACCCAATAACCACTCCCACCTGGATAACATCCGACAAATTACCAAAATAAAAATATCATGCCAAATCGGCTATTCAACCATAAACGAATCGGGGCTGCTAATAATGGAAGTTGACTTTTCAAAAGAGCTAAAGTAATTATGACCCATGAAAGAGTTCAAAGACCTCCCCCTCAGAGAACGCAAGGCGTCCAAAACACGGCTGGCCATATTTGATGCGGGCAGAAAATTATTAAAAAATAAAAATCTGGTAGACATCAAAATTGAGGAAATTTGCGATCTGGCGGAAATTTCAAGAAGCACTTTTTTTACTTATTTCTCCAGGAAAATAGATCTGATTATCTATGATATCCGATTGTGGGGCCTTCAAAAAGGCTGGGAAATGGCCAGGCTCCCAAAGGCGGAACTGGGCCTGGTACATATCGAACGACTGTACAAAGAACTGGGGGAAAACCTTAAATCAGACCTGTGGTATTGGAGAGATGTCATGTACCTGAGGGCTTTTGAGCCCAGAACCATCCACCAACTCAATACAGACAAAACGCCCAGAATTCCTGTTGGGGACAGACTCTTAAGATTTCCGGGCAAGGAAGGAATTGACACCTTTCCCGAAGGAACTGCCTTCTCCCTGGTCAAAGAGAATCTGGCCATTGCCGTTGAAAAGGGCGAACTGCCGTCAGACACAGATCTACATACCGCCCTTATGGCAGTGAACGGAATCCTATACGGAACCCCGGTGATTCTGTCCGGATATACAAACCTTGACACCCTACCCTGGGAACTCCAGAAACAGCTGGACCTGATCTGGGCAGGACTCCGCAAATAATACCACACCTTTTTTCAGCATCTGGACACCTTCCAGCTGGTTGCACTTGGGGGCACAACAGATGAAACAGACAACAGATATCAAACAATTTATACCCATGACATCTATCCTTGCCGCGGTAATACTATGGGGCAGTTCCTTTTCTGCCATGCGCATCGTCTTAAACAATTTGGACCCCATGGGGGCCATATTCTTGCGCCTGTTCCTGGCAAGCCTCTGCCTTATTCCCTTTATCGGCAAACTTGTACCCCGGAAATTACAAAAAGGGGATTGGAAAATTTTAGGTGCCATGGTGCTGTTCCAGCCCTGCCTTTATTTTCTGTTTGAATCCAGGGCGTTAATTTACACCACCTCTTCCCAGGCTGCCATTGTTTCCGCCTGTCTGCCCCTGATGGTTGCAGTGGCTGCCTGGATTTTTTTATCAGAAGCCATAAACATCAAAACCATTGTCGGCCTTGTCCTGTCCATCACAGGGGTGGCCCTGTTAACCTTATTCCAGAGCCAGGGCATAGCAGCCCCCAACCCGGTCCTGGGCAATCTGTTGGAGCTTGGAGCAATGGTCAGTGCCTGCGGATACATGATCCTGGTAAAACAGCTAAGTTCCCGTTTTAACACCTGGACCCTCACCGCAATGCAGGTGATCGGGGGAACCTTGTTCTTTCTGCCCGGTCTCCCGTCTGTTTTTGCAGCAGACCCGGCCATATGGAGCCCGAAGCTGATACTACTGCTGCTTTTCCTAGGCCCCTGTGTCTCCCTGGGAGCCTTTGGTCTCTACAATCAAGGCATCAGAGCGATTTCAATATCCCGGGCCTCCATCTGCATCAACCTGATCCCGGTAATCGCCATCATCCTTGGCTGGGTATTTCTGGGGGAAACCCTGAACCTTAAACAGGGGATCGCCGCCGGAATTGTTATCTTCGGAGTGGTATTGAGTAACCATAAAAGCTGAAATCGATCAACTATAGTTTTTACTTTTTGGTGTTGGATTTCAGCAAGCAACATGGTAATTTGACTGACTTCGCAACCGATTTAGATCTGGTTTTAAACTGGTTTTAGACTAATTTTAAAAAAAAGGCATTTACCAAACAAAAAGGCAAACAGATGAGTTTATTCAAAATTGATATTGAAAATTGTGATAAAGATGGCATTTGTGCGGTTGAATGTCCTGCCCATATTATTACAATGACCGAAGCAGGCCCGATTCCCGCAGCAGGTGCCCACGATATTTGCATAGGGTGCGGTCATTGTGTGGCAATTTGTCCAAAAGGTGCCTTTAGTCTGGATTTTCTTTCCCCGGACCAGTGCATGCCCATTGAAAAAGATCTGATGCTTTCTGCAAACCATACAGAACATTTTTTAAGATCCCGGCGATCCATCAGACGGTACAAAGATAAACCCGTTTCCAGGGAACTCTTTGAAAAAGCCCTGTCCATTGCATGCTGCGCCCCCACGGGCAGTAACCGTCAAACTGTGAAATGGCTTATTATAGACAAAAAAGAAGCGGTTCGAAAAATTGCGGCCCATGTCATTGACTGGATGCGCTATGTTGAAAAAAACCATCCTAATGTTGCCCAAACAATGAATATGGAAGCCCTGATTGCCCAATGGGATACTGGAACAGACCGGATTACAAGGGATGCCCCCCAACTTGTATTTGCCTATGCCGCAGATGAGTTTGGCTCTGGAGCCGCGGATTGTCATACCGCCCTTGCCTATCTGGAACTTGCATTGCCCGGGTTCGGCCTAGGAAGCTGCTGGGCCGGGTATGTAAACTATGCCGCAGGCAAATGGCCGAATCTTGCCAAAGCGTTAAAAATTCCTGAAAACCACAGCTGCCATGGCGCACTCATGGTCGGTTTTTCAAAATTCAAATATCCCCGGGCACCCAAAAGAAATGCCCCTGATATTCGATACCATGTTTGATAATATATCCATTCGCGCCGGATCCAAAGCCATTGAGATCATTCAGGATGAGGGGCTGGATCTATCCAGGATAAAGGTGCTGGCCGGGGCATCCGGTTCTGCTAAATTTCTCGTGTTAACCGGAATTGACAGGGTATTAATCTCTTTGTTCAAAGAGAGGACAGATCCTCTTTATCTGATCGGCACCTCAATTGGTGCCTTTCGAATGGCAGCCCTTTGCCAAAAAGACCCCCTGAATGCCATTGCAACGCTTGAAAAAGAATATATTATCCAGCAATACACCTCCCGCCCCGCCCGGGAAGATGTCACCCGGGAAACCAAAAGAATTTTGGATGCCTATATTGCGGATAAAGAGATAAGCTCCATGCTCAACCACCCTTTCATGAAAATTGGTTTTTTGTCCAACAGATGCAAGGGGTTTTTGAAACATGACGCTCTTTTTTTCCAGTGGATTGGTCTCATGCTTGCGGCGGGTGTGAACCTTTTCAGCCGGAGTGGACTTGGATATTTTTTGGAAAGAGCACTTTTTTGCGCTCCGGGCAAACTTCCTCCCTTTGCCGCCATGGATCAATTTCCCATGAACATATATGAGCTGACCCCATCCAACTTTAAATCAGCCCTCCTGTCTTCAGGATCCATCCCCATTGCAATGGAGGGGGTAGGTGATATTGACGGTGCCCCCGGAATTTTCCGGGACGGCGGAATTCTTGACTATCACCTGGACATCCCCTTTTTGCCCGATTCAAACGGGCTTGTTTTGTACCCCCATTTTTATGAACACATTACACCCGGCTGGCTTGACAAGAAGTTAAATCGCAAACCAAACAGTTGCCACATGGAAAACGTTGTGCTTGTTGCCCCGTCAAGAAAATTTGTGGAGCGCCTGCCCCTTGGAAAAATCCCCGACAGAAAAGATTTTACCACCTTTAAGGGAAGGGATAAGGAACGAAAGGCCTATTGGAACACAGTCCTTGAAGAGAACAAAAAATTGGGGGAAGAATTTTTTGAAGCCATACAATCAAAAAAAATACAACAGGTCATAAAACCCCTGTAAAAACCAAATGCTAAAATTTGGACTCTACCGCCAGGAAAACTTTTTTTCCAGAACGGCAACCGCCCGGGACAGGGAAAAGGTGAGGATAAAATACAAACAAGTAATGGTGATCCAGATCTCAAAGGTCAAAAAGGTAGCCGCCATCAATTCCATTCCCTGGAATGTCAGTTCCTGGATGGATATTATCGAGACAATAGCAGAATCTTTGATGGTGGAAATAAACTGACCTGCCAGGGGAAATGCCACCTGGCGAAATGTCTGGGGCCATATCACCCATAAAAATGTCTTGGGCCTGGACAGCCCCACAGACCATGCCGCCTCCCACTGCCCCCGGGAAATCGAGTTGATCCCGCCCCGAACAATTTCTGAAATATAGGCCCCTTCATATATGGCCAGGGCTGCGACGGCCGAGACAAAAGCGTTGATCCGACTGGGGCCTGCCAGCAAAAACCGGGTAACCCCCTGGACAGCGTCAGATTGATTCCGCAGCCACACATCCAGACGGAGGGCATCCAGAAACTGGCTGGACACAAAATAATAGAACAGAATCACCAATACCAGGGAAGGAATATTTCTAATGGTTTCCACGTAGAGACGGCTTACAAATTGTTGGGAGAAAGATCCTTTTGCCCCCATTATCCCTGAAATAATACCCAATAAAAAACCCAGGATTGTGGCCCAGACACTCAACCGAATGGTGGTAAAAAATCCAATCAAAAGCATATTGGGTCGGAACCCACCGGTTACGGGGTCCTTGAACACAAAATAACCGGGAATAACCTCCCACTCCCATTTATAATCCAACATACTGCCCATGCGGGAGAAAAAAAAGGATATGGCAGCAATCACGACTATTACCACTGCCATATCCACAAGGGTAAACTTAAGATTTTTCTTGTTTAACATTTTTTATGTGATCGATTTTTATTTGACAAGGCTTTCCCATTTTTTTGATTCAAACCAATAGGCTTTTCTCTCTTTTAAAAAACCCTGGGAATGCATGTTGAGAATCCAATTGTTAAAATAATTTAATGCATCATAGTCCCCTTTTTGAATGGCAAATCCAATGGGTTCCTTGGTAAAATTTTCCTGGAGGGGAATAAAAAGTTTATCCGGATATTTCAGGGCGTGAAACATGGGCATGGGAGCGGAGGAGACAACGGCATGAACCCGACCCAGGTTCAACTCTTGTAATGCCTGGCTCTCGTTTTCAAACAGCTTGAACTGAGCCGCGGGCATGAATTTTTTAGCGGCCTGCTCGGCAGTGGTTCCCATGCGAACCGCAATAATGACCTCTTTTTTATTAAAGTCATCAATTCCGGAAAACCCGGCTGCTTTTTTTTGATGGGCCACCATGGACATGCCGGAAAAATCATAGGGCATGGTAAAATTCACCTTAAGATTCCGCACCGGGGTAATTCCCATACCGCCGATGATCACATCAAATTTCCCCGTCAACAGAGCAGGAATAATTCCTGACCAGGCTGTGGGAATAAACTCAATCTTCACCCCCATGTCCCGGGCCAGTTTCTCTGCCACATCAATTTCAAAACCGATCAATTGTCCCTGCTTGTCCTTCATGGCCCAGGGAACAAAGGTGGCCATACCAACTCGTATGACCCCCTCTTTCTGAATCTTTTCAATGATACTTTCCCGGGACAGCTTTGTCCCTGTTTCACCGGCAAACCCCATTGTATATCCAGACAAAGCCACAACAGCCGCCAGTATATAAAGCAGTTTTTTCATTTTGACCTCCTTTTTACAGGTTTTAGTTTATGTATTTCATTTTATTTTCAAAACGTCTGATTAAGAAAGAAAGCGTTGCCGTAATGGACAGGTAGCATAATGCCACAGCAAACCAGATTTCAAAAGTTAAAAATGTTTCCGAGACTATTTTTTGCCCCTGCATGGTCAAATCATATATGGAAATGGTACTGACCAGGGCGGAATCCTTAATAAGGGAAACGCTTTGACCGGCAAGCATGGGAAGCGTCTGGCGCAGCATCTGGGGAATGATCACCTTGATATAGGTGGCAGATGTGGAAAGCCCCAGACTCTGGGCAGCTTCCAATTGCCCCCTTGGGATATTGATAATACCCGAACGGATGATTTCCGACGCATAGGCCCCTTCAAACAGACTCAGGGCAATCACCGCAGAAAAGAAAGCAGAAATATCCAGCACCGGTGAAACAACAAAATAAATTAAAAAAATCTGGATAAGCAGAGGGGTATTCCGGATGGTTTCCACATAAACCCAGGCAGACAGGCGCAGCATGGGAAAAACAGACAACCGGGCAAAGGCCGAAAAAAAACCCAATAAAATGGAAAAAAAAAGCCCCAGAGAGGATATTTTCAGGGTAACAACAAGTCCGTCCAGCAGCAGCCCCTTGACAAATTTCCCGTTTTCAATGGAAAACAGATAGGGAGGGAGTCGATACCATTGCCAATTATATTCGAGATTTTGATAACCTCCGACCAGGACAAATATCAGAACCGCCAATAAAACCAAGACTTTAATTATCCCTGCCGCCCGCTTCATCCATCACCTTTCAACCGATCTTAATCCGGTTTTTGCATAGGCTTTTGCAAAGCGTATGCCCGTTTGAGAAAGGCTCAGGTTAGCATAAAACAAAAAAACCTGCCACCTCAATACGAGGCCCTAAATTCACCACCTAATTTTTTTATACCCCTCCAAAAAAAATTCAGGGAGTTTTTTTTTGACGCAACTATCCGATGGCAAGGTAGAAAAACAAATTTTAATGTGCATTCCTACCATAAATTAATCCTGAAGGATCCCAGATACCGTTAAACATTGCAATTCGTTTGCGTGCCTCTATCAGAAGCCCGTATGAAGGATGCCCTTTGGATAAACGCAAAATCAAACTGCGGATTACCAGCACCAGGAGGAACACAACATGTTGTGTTCCTCCTGGTGCTGGGGCATATTTCCCAGAGATATAAAAATTTTCAGCTGTTTCTTGACAAAAGGCAAAAAAGCATTTACGAATCCTTACTCTCCCCATCGCATTGTGAAATTTTGCTAAATTTAAAGAGTTTTATGGTCCTGGCTTAAATTTATTTATATTAGAGGGTCTTGCAGAACCATTTTATCTGCAAGGGGCTCACTATTGATCCATTTTTAGGAGCGTACCCGTTTTCGCTGTATCAGGTCCACCTTCGCTACGCAGTGAATTTAAAAACATATTCAGAGTATGCCAGCCTTCTTCGAACGCTTTCTTGTGATCTTCAGATCCGGCAATCCATAAAGCCAGTTCGTTAATAGCTCCTGAGATAAGGTGTGTCAGCGGTTCAAGCGGCATGGAAATGATGATCCCACGCTCAATGAGTTCATTAAGATGCATCCTTAAAGGATCAATAGTTTTTTTTTCATCGATTTCTCTCCAGGTCTGCCACCCTAAAACAGCAGGTCCGTCAATAAGAATAATTTGCTGAAGTTCTGAGTCTACACAGGATTCAAAAAATGCATAGGCACAAAAAACGAATTTATCCCAACTGTTGTCTGTTCTTTTCTCGACCTGAATGATCCTGTTGGAAATTTCTGACAGAACATCTTCAAAAACAGCCTGAAAAATTCCCTTTTTCCCCTTAAAATGATGATATAAAGCGCCACGGGTCATTCCAGCCCTTTGAACGATGTCTTCTAATGAGGTATTTGCGTATCCCTGGGAACTGAATAATTCTTTCGCGATCTGTATCAATTTACTTAAGGTTTCTTTGCTGCGCTGTTCATTTGGGATGCGCTTTGCCGCTTTTTTAATCTTTGTTGTTGTCATTGAATAAATTCCAAGAACTCTTTTTTAAAATGTATATATAGATTATGGATCTTACTTATTCCATTTTTTCTCATACAAACATTATGCATGTCAATGCATAATGGTCTAACAGGTTCGATAAAATCGATATCAACTTGACCAACTGCAAATAACAATGTGTTAAATTTTAAACTCTTATCAATAAGTTCCCCACATAAGTAACTTGATAAAAAATCTTTAATTTTTTATGTTGACATACATACATCATGTATGTTTATATGTTTTTACAAGTTAAAACCACATGATATCAAAAGGCTATGTCGATAACGCTTTTGTCGTGGATGGAGCTTGAAGCGGGCCAACTATAGAGAGGTGTTCATGGGAAAGCTTGATGGAAAAATAGTCAACTATTGTTCGGTTACAGGATGTTTTATCGTCGATCCGGGTATGACAGCGTATGCAGCAACAAAAGGCGCTATTCTGGGGTTTACCAAAGCCCTTGACGGTGAATTCGCTCCCCGAAATATTTCCGTGAACGCCATTCTGCCCGAGATGATCGATAGGCCCCTGGTGAATAAATCCTGTTTTGAAGCCGAGCCGGAAAACCCTGAAAGCGTCAAAGAAAGTATTGCCGCAAACATCCCCATGGGAAGATTGGGCAAGGCGGAAGAAGCCGGGGAGCTGACAGCATTTTTAGCCTCTGAGGAATCAAATTATATTACAGACACCTCCATCGTCTTTAATGGTGGCGGCACATTGCCGGAACCCCCCGGGTCTTGCTGGGCACCCCAGCAAGAAGCCGATTCTAAACCATAATGTTGTCCGGTAAAACCCAAAATAGAATAACAGACATGCGCAGATTGGCCTGACGGTCCGCAGATAGCGCACAACGAGACGTGATAGAATTTCAAAGGCTTGGATAATTTTTTCATGTAAAAACAATAGGAGGATTAGCAGTGGCCGAGAATCAAAAGGTATACCCTTATATTCCCAATTCAGTTCCTGAAATCAAAGAACAAATGCTCAGGGAAGTCGAGGCGGAAACTGAAATGGACCTTTACGAGGAAATTCCGGAAGCGCTTCGGTTCAAAGGTAAAATGAACCTGCCTGAAGGGATGATGGATGAATTCAGTGTGAAAATGCACACAGAAAAAATTCTCGCAAAAAATATGCATTGCGCCGACTATGCCAATTTTCTGGGCGCCGGATGCGCACGCCATTTTGTTCCTGCTGTTTGTGATGAGATAACAGGCAGGGGAGAGCTTTTAACCTGCTATGGCGCGGAGTCCTATGCAGACCACGGCAAACATCAGATTTTTTTTGAGTACCAGAGTATGCTTGTGGAACTTTTGGGAATGGAATTTACCACCCCGCCCCAGTATGACGGCGGGCAGTCTGTGGCAACCTCCTTTTGCATGGCCAATCGAATGACAGGCCGAAAAAAAATCCTGATACCCGAAACAATGAATCCAGAGCATTTTCTGGTGGTCCGAAATTATTGCCACGGGCTCCATAACAACCAAAGCCTGGATCTGGTCAGAGTTGGTTTCAATTCTGGCACAGGGTTGCTGGATCTTGATGATCTCAAAGACAAGATATCCCAGGACGTTGCAGCCGTTTTTATTGAAAACCCCACATTTTTAGGTGTAGTGGAAACCCAAGTCAAGGAGATCTCTGAAATCGCCAAACAGGCAGGGGCAGAGTTTATCGTTTATTCCGATCCCATTACCCTTGGTGTGATGGAAGCACCGGGTAATTATGGCGCCACACTGGCGGTAGGAGATATACAATCCATTGGCCTCCATCTGGCCGGCGGCGGCTGCCAGGCTGGTTTCATCGCCTGCCGTGATGATATGAGATACATGGGCGAATTTAAGGAGCTGTGCACCGGTCTGATCGAAACCACTGTGGAAGGAGAATACGGATTCGGCCAGATCCTGATTGAAAGAACCCATTATGCCAAACGTGAAAAGGGTAAGGAATTTACCGGAACCGGTACCAACCTGTGGATGGTGCCGGCGGCTGTCTATATGGCGTTAATGGGGCCCCAGGGAATGAAGGAAGTTGGCCAGACCATTATGCAGAACGCACAGTATGCGGCCAACCAGCTTGGGACCATCCCCGGAGTTCGCCTGCAGTTTGATGCTCCTTTCTTTAAGGAGTTTGTGGTCAACTTCAATGATACCGATAAGACCGTAGCTGAAATCAACAAGCTGCTCCTGGATTCAAAAATATTTGGCGGCCTCGATCTGACACGGGATTTTTCCGGATTCGGCCAATGCGCTCTGGTGTGCGTCACAGAAACCAACACAATGGAAGAAATTGATACCCTGGTGGGTGCCATTAAAGCCATTGTGGCAGGTTAAGCTTTGTTCACATTGATTTTTCAAAACGCATTATCGAAATAAAAGGATTATAACATGCAAAATCGTCGAGACTACAGCACCAGGCTGAGAAAATTCCATGAAGCAAAATGGGATGAGGAAATAATTTATGAGTTGAGTGTTCCGGGCCAAAGGGGCGTACTTGCGCCCAAGGCAGACCCTCGTGTTGAAGCCCAGGTCGGTGACGGGATTTCCGCCTTGCCCGCCCATATGATCCGGAAAGAAGCCCCCTTTCTTCCGGAAGTCCACCAGATGCGGGTAAACAGGCATTATATGCGTCTTTCCCAGGAGGTTCTCGGGGCAGACGTTACGCCGGACATCAGCCAGGGCACTTGTACCATGAAATACAGCCCCAAGGTTCAGGAACACCTGGTCAGCCGCAATCCGAATGTGGTGGAGGTCCATCCGCTTCAGGACGATTCCACCATCCAGGGGATGCTTGAGATCTACCGTAAAACAGAAGATTTTATGAAAGAAATTTCCGGCATGGACGCATTCAGCTTCCACAGCGGAGGCGGCGCAAATTCATGTTTCGGCGGTGCCTCGATTATCCGTGCCTATCATGGGGCGCGGGGAGATACCCAAAGGGATGAGATTGTTACAACCATGTTCTCCCATCCCTGCGATGCCGGGGCTCCTGCCACAGCCGGCTACAAAGTCATCACACTGATGCCCGACGACAAAGGTTACCCGGATATTGAGGCGCTCAAGAGTGTTTTATCCGAGCGCACAGCAGCCATATTTGTCACAAATCCCGAAGACACGGGCATATTCAACCCCAGGATAAATGAATATGTGGACGCCGCCCATGAAGCGGGCGCCCTTTGCTACTATGACCAGGCAAATGTCAACGGTATCATGGGGATCACCCGGGCCAAAGAAGCCGGATTTGATGTCATCCACTATAACCTGCACAAAACCTTTTCCTCCCCCCATGGCGGCATGGGGCCCGGCTGCGGGGCTTTAGGCGTGACCGCGAAGTTGAAAAAATACCTGCCAATTCCACGGGTAGA
The DNA here is from genome assembly GCA_016744295.1 of Desulfobacteraceae bacterium. Lineage (GTDB taxonomy): Bacteria > Desulfobacterota > Desulfobacteria > Desulfobacterales > Desulfobacteraceae > NBML01. The sequence goes on from JADGEQ010000001.1 coordinate 193,221, forward strand.
ATTTAGTGGCGGCAAATACTGCCTGGAGTACAACTGTCTGGAAAGTATCGGTCGGCTGAGGTCCTTCTATGGAAATATCCACATTGTTATCAGAGCGTATATGTGGATCATGCAGATGGGTGGGGATGGTATTAAGGAAGCTGCTGTCTGCTCGGTATTGAACAACCAGTACCTCATGAAAAAAGTTGCCCGGATTCCCGGGGTTACCATCTGGTACGAAAAAGGCAAGCGAAGGATAGAGCAATGCCGGTACAGTTGGGAAAAACTCAAGGAAGACACCGGCTTCGGCACCGAAGACGTTACCAAGCGCCTGATTGACTTCGGTATGGAGCACTACTGGACCTCACACCACCCCTGGGTTGTGCCTGAGCCTTTCACCTTAGAACCCTGCGAATCTTACAGCAAGGATGACATCGACGAATATGTGGCGATCCTTAACCAAATTTCAAAAGAATGTTATGAAACTCCGGAAATCATCAAGGCCGCACCCCATAACGCCCCCATCCATAATATAGAAAACTATTACATTGACAATCATGAGGATATCGCGGCGACATGGCGGCAATGGTTAAAAAGAAAGGACGCAGCAAAATAACAGTTTTATCAAATTAAAGCAGTGTCACCGGGAAGCGGACAATGGAAAGCCGATGCCCGCTTCTCCTGAATAACAACAATCATAATTAATGGAGGAAATTGATATGATCGCATCATCTGATGGTAACTTAAGGGGGAAAAAAAAAATCGGGCTTGCTTCCTGCCTGCTCTTTGGCATGGCAATGTTATTGCCCATTGCGCCGGTTCCCGTTTACGGGGTAATTACCGGTGTTTCCAAAGGGCATATGGCTCTGGCATATCTGATTGCGATGATTCCCATGTCCTTTTCTGCCTTAAGTTTCGGTCTTATGGGGGCTGAGTTTCCAAGTGCAGGCTCGTCCTATACGTTCACCGGAAAGTCCATCAGCCCGTACCTGGGATTTGTAACCGGATGGGCGATTTTACTGGATTACGGGCTTTTCCCCCTTTTGAACTATATTGTTCTTGCCCTTTTTGCCACCCAGCTTTTTCCGGGCCTGCCTTTTAATGTGGTGATCGTAGCCTCCATTATATTGATTTGCATTGTCAACCTGACAGGGATTAAAAGCCTTGCCACGGTCAACAATATTCTGACTATCTTTGGCTTTCTGATTGCCTTTTATTTTATTTATGCGGCCATTACTGCATTGAACAACGGCGTGGGCACCGGATTTTCCAGTGTCGCTTTAGTCAACTCCGAGACCTTCAGCTGGGGAACAGTCATTACCGGCGCATCCATCGCCTGTTTTTCATTTATCGGATTTGATGCCATTACTACCTTGTCCGAAGAGGTAAAGAGTCCCAGAACAACCCTTCCCATGGCAACGATCATCACCTGTATTTCCATGGCATTGCTTTTTGCTCTGATGGCATTTCTGGCCCAGGGTGTGTTCCCGGATATTTCCAAGTTCACCGACCCTGATGCAGCATTTCTTGATGTTGCCATGGTTGCCGGAGGCCAGACCTTAAAGAGCGCTGTAATTCTGGCCATGGTCGCAGGCGCCTTAGCATTTTCCCTGGATATGATGGCCGGTGTCAGCCGCCTGCTATATGGGATGGGCCGGGACGGCGTTCTGCCCAAAAAGGTTTTCGGATATGTGCATCCGAAAACCAATGTCCCTGTATACAATGTCCTTCTGGTAACGGCATTCTGCCTGGCTGGAACAAATATAGAGTTGGGCGACCTTATTCCGGTCATCAATTTTGGCGGACTGTTTGCTTTCGTTTGCGTAAATGCTTCTGTTATTTCCCATTTTTACATCCGCAGACAGCGCCGCCAAGGGTTTGTGAACAAAGTTCTGTATCTGATCTTCCCCGGCCTTGGTTGCCTTACCTGCCTTGTGCTGTGGTTGGGACTGCCCATGAACGCCAAATTGATCGGTGGCGCCTGGACACTTGCAGGTATCATCTACATGGCCGTTTTGACTAAAGGATTTAAAAACTCAATGCCAGAGATGAAAGGGGAGACCGAGGACACGGACGTGGAAGAGATTTCGGTTCCAGTTACTTAATTCGCCGGGCCCGGCACAGCCAGCCTTGGAAATTGAATAGGTATAATTTTCAAAAATCAGAAGAGACAGTGATGAAAACCATAGGCTTAATAATCAATCCTATCGCCGGAATGGGCGGCAGGGTAGGGTTAAAAGGAAGTGACGGGTCCGAAATTCAAAAAGCAGCCCGTGAACTGGGGGCTGTTCCAGAGGCACAGGAGAAAGCCGGGATCTGTCTGAAGGATATTGATCCTGGAAAAGTGGCTGCCCTTCTGGCAGGGCCGGGTGAGATGGGGGAGGGCTGCGCTGAGTTAGCCGGTTTTTCCCCCCAGGCTGTTGGTAATATCACACCCGGGGGAACAACTGCAAAAGATACCATTGAGATAGCACGGCAGATGGTCCAGTCCGGCATTGACCTGCTCTTATTTACCGGAGGAGACGGTACCGCCAGGAATATTTATGACGCAGTCGGGCTTGATGTACCGGTCTTGGGGATTCCGGCGGGTGTGAAAATTCATTCAGCGGTATATGCACTGAATCCGAAAAACGCCGGCAAAGCCGTCAACCATTTTTTGTCCGGTAAATCGATACAGACCCGATCCGCCGAAGTCATGGATCTTGATGAAGACCTGTTCCGTACTGGCAGCGTCAAGGCCAAGCTATACGGATATATGACCACCCCCGAAGCTGGAGCTTACATCCAGAATGTGAAATCCGGCGGGTATTCGGAAAAGGAAGCAATTCTGGGCATGGCGGCCGAGGTTACTGAAAATATGGACAAAGATACAACCTATATCATCGGTCCTGGAACCACCACAAGAAGCACCATGGAACGGATGGAGTTGAAAAACACCCTGATCGGCGTGGATGTGATTCGTAACGGGAAGGTGGTTGCCAATGACGTCAACGAAAACCAATTGTACGATTTGGTCAAAAACGCAAAGGCAAAAATCATTGTCACCGTCATCGGCGGCCAGGGCCACATATTCGGTCGAGGCAACCAGCAGATCAGCCCGCGTATCATCCGGAAAATCGGTAAGGAAAATATCATTGTGGTTGCTACCAAAGAGAAGCTGATCAGCCTGAGAAATGCGCCGTTGATAGTGGATACAAGCGATCCGGATTTGGATAAGATGCTTTCTGGCTATATCAGGGTTGTAACCGGCTTTGAAGATTATGTGCCCTGCAAGGTGAGTGCATAACAATAGTACATATAAGTTTAAACATTTAAGTAGTAATTTAAATTTATCATTAAGAGGAATATATGTTTTTTTCATTGAAAGGTAAAACGCTATTGTCACCGGGGCTAAGCAGGGGTCGGCCTGGCCATTGTCGAGCGGTTTATTGCTGCAGGCGCAAAAGTAATGATGGCGGATACACAGCAGGTATCGGCAGGAAAGGCCTTATGAAATGGATCGATTAAAATGAAGAGCAATATCGGGGACACATTGACCGAGATGCATTTAAAAGCAGTGGCAGTCCGGGTCAGAACCCGAATAAAAAAGATAGGTGCCGCACATATTACCATGGCGAGAACCAGATCAAAATTTATCGGAGGCCCAAGAGCCTTATACCAAAATTAAGGATTTTTTATGAAAGCCGAAGCGGAAAAACATAAGGCGCCATCGGGATCTCAGTATTTAAAATGGTTGATTCTAATCCTGACCGTTTTTAGTTATTTAATGGGATTTATCGTTCGTTTCGCCTGGCCGCCTTTGATCACGGTGGCTGTCCCCGACCTGAAAATTGATATGACTCAGGCCGGGCTTTTTATGAGCGCGTTTTATATTGGATATGTACTCACCCACATACCGGCAGGGTTGCTGGCCGACAGGTTCGGAGTCCGATACCTTCTTGCCGGAGCTCTCATGGTGGAAGGGGTTTCGACTCTGGGCATGGGGTATGTCGCCTCTTTTATTCCTGGTTTTTTACTGCGCATAGTAACAGGGCTTGGTGCGGGAATGGTTTATTCTGCTTGCGTAAAGTCCGTCACCACCTGGTTTTCAGACAAGGAAAGGGGGATGGCGTTTGGATTTCTCATGGTTTCCCCCACACTGGGCGTACTGGTTGCAAATATTGTGGTGCCGATGGTCTTGCGGTTTTTCCAATGGCGTACGGTATTTACAATTGTTGGAGTCTGGGCCATTGCGCTCTCGGTGGTTTTATTTCTAATGATGAAGGACACCGGGGAGAGAGCCCAGGGAAAAAGCTTTATGGAAGGCTTACGATTTGTTGTCCGCAATAAAAATATCCTCAAAATGTCTGGTGCAGGTTTTTGTCTAATGTGGATACAAATCAGTTTCATCAGCTGGGGAAATGCAGCGCTTAAAAATGCGGGATTTTCTCTTGAAAATGCTGGGGCCGCAATGACGCTCTTAGGAATCGGCGGGTTGTTCGGACCGCTGGTGTCAGGATATTTATCAGACCGTTCCGGGAACAAAAAATGGTTGGTAATTACGGGATTCTTCTGCCTGATCCCCCTGATTTTGCTCTTTGGCTTTGCCGGCACCTCATTTGGGGCCAAGGCCGTGATGGCCTGTGCACTGGGGTTTGTTTTCGGGTACTTGAATACGTTCCTGCCACTGATGGTCGCTGAGTATTCGGGGCCTCAATGGGCCGCTTCCGCAGGAGGTGTATCCGGCTGTATCTTTCAGATAGGTGCCATCATAGGTCCTGTATTCTTGGGATTGTCCATCGATATCACCGGGAAGTATCAGGTAATATGGTGGCTGCTTGCCGCAGGGCCGTTGGCGGGTCTTTTGTTCCTGCTTTCACTCAAGGCGCCCAAAACGGTACCCAACATGGCATGAAAATAAGAAAGAAATGAATGGTACTGGGATCACATGCTTGAAGAGTCAGCGAAATGAGCTGATTCCGAAAGCATATCAATATTGTGACATAATCTGTTTCACCCCGTTGGTGATAGTTTTTTTTGGTCAAAAAAATTCTATCGGCTTGATTCATCAAGCTCAACGGGTTTTTTTTTTTGACGGTGGATTAGGGAAGGGGCGCAGCAATTCTCGTTACCCGATACTTATTGCACCAACCTCTGAAAAACTTAATCTGAACATTATTGGTGAACCTCCTAACCGGCCGGGAAAGATTGCAGCGTATTGATTGAACAAATTTCTACAGGTTCTAAATTGCCCTGGGCTAGAAGCCGTGAACTTCGGTCTAGTAGGTCCTCAAACAGCACATCTCGCTTACGGTTCCACTGCATTAAGAGCCTGTACGCAATTGCAATCAATTATTGAGGTCGGTCGTCAATAATTGCTATGTATGATTATCCGCAACAGCCTGATGATGATAAAAAAATCTCTTTCGTTCACGATATGCCGGCAGGCAATCACAAAAAACCTCATTCAGCAGGTGAATGGTTTCACCATCATCCTGGGCAGAGTGTTTTTCTTTGATCCCCATTGATTCTGCGACATATTCCGTGAGATCAACAATTTTCAAACCCGAACCATTGCTGCCTTCAATCAAATTTTGAAGGCAGCCTGCACAATTGGTGATCAAGGTATCGCAGCCAAGCTCTTTTGCATAGGCATGCCGCTGGTTAGCCATTTCGATTGAATCAAAGGGAAAATTAACCCTGACACCTCCACCTAATCCGCAACATGCCGAACCTTTTGTGGTGGAGTTCATCAGTATCGTTCCAGGAATACTTTTTAAGATATCCCTTGGTTCCTGGTGGATGCCCATTCCCCTGGTAAGATGGCATGGGTCATGGTAAAATACCGTTGACTCCAGCCTTCCCAGTTTAATCGATCTTTCATCAATAAGTTTTTTAAGGTATTGGGATGCCTGAAGAATTTCAAAATCCATATCCTTTATGAATTGTGGATACAGGACTTTAAACGCCATAAAACATCCAGGGCAGGTGGTGACAATTGTTTTCACACCTCGTTTCCTGGCTTCTTCAATAATGGTTACACCCTTTTTCATTGCAGGTTCACGGTTGCCCGTACCGGCGGCTACAGCACCACAGCAGGAATCAATCCCACTCATAACTGTGTAATCAACACCTGCCTGTTCAAGCACATTTACCATTGCCTTTGACATTCTCGGGAAAATGATAGTTCCTGCACAGCCCGGAAAAAAAAGCACCTCCCCATTCCACCCTTCCCTTTTAAATGTATAAATTTTCCTGTGCTCACTGAATTTCCGATAGAAATTATTGTCTGAAAATGGGTCCGCCGTTGTCTGGCCAGCAGTGATGCCATTCATTGTTGTCATCTTCTGCCGTGATGCGGTGATAAGGTTTTTTATACTCAGACCTTCAGGACATTCCTCCGTGCAAAGATTACATGTCAGGCATCGTTTAATATCGAAACAGGGTTTTTCACAGACGCCTTCTAAAAAATCACACAGATCATCAATTAGTGAGATATCATCATAACGAGGACAAACATCGATACAGAGACCACATTTTGAACACGTTTCCATATAGGTGTTTCCAATTCCCATTGAATTATCTCCCTCTTTAAATTAGACTGACCACCGTATCAAAACAATCTCTCCTATTCTGCGAAGGCTGCTGTGGCGCAATGCTAACCATACTCCTATGGAAGTCAAGATTCAAGGCTGAGAATCCATTACAAAGCAACTTTTTTAAGGAGCCTTAATTGAGTGAGCAATTTTTCTATAATGAAACGCCTGAAACCATTGAAGATGATAAATGTGTTCATCTCTCCATGGAATGTAGGGTGGATAAATGTTGGTGCAGGATTTCACAGGAACCTGATAAAATCCTATGCTGTGGGAAAATAAAATGATAAAAAAAGAGCCAAGAAACAATAAGCTGGGATAATTCCCAAGGGATAAAAAATGTACATTAAATACACATATTGGATAGAAGAGACACCCTTCAACAAAATCGAAACACAGTTAAGAAATCAAAATAATCACTTGACTGGGGCAAAAAAAGCAGTCTGCATGCCCCTATCTCCCAAAATTGACTATGGATTTGTCCATCCGGATGCATGGGCAAATTTCAGCCTGTGCCGGCGCCAATTGTCCTGGTATTCCGCCTCTAAATTTGCCGGGAAATATCTCCTGATCAGCAACACCCCCCTGGTGGAATCCGGTATTGAACTGGTACCGGAAACCATTATAGAAAAAATAAAATTCAAACCAGAAAATCTGCCTGGGAAAAATCAGGAAAGAATACAAAAACTTTATGAAAACCGGACATTTCAGGAACGATGTCCTTCGGAATTTCTTGATATCGACACCATGGACAGCAACATACAGGAGCGCTGGTTAAAGGTAATGGGCATTCGGGGAATCAGTTATACCGAGTTGTTTAAAGAACAGTGCGCCAACCATGCCAATTTCATCCAGCCTGAATATTATATAAAAACCGAAGGCCGAATTGTGCCCTATTCCATCGGAAAAACCAACAAAATCTGTTCTGCCTGTCTTCAATTTTTCAATATTATCGGGACAGAATTTACAACCAAATATGTGGTGCCCTGCCCGGGTGCGACTCTATTTGCAGGCATGTCGGTGAACAAATATTATCGGGTTCAGTCCGGTCCTGGCGATTAGCCTCAAAGGACATGCTCCCTTTTATCTTTACACCAATATAGCGATCACATTTTAGCTGATTCCGACAAAGGTTTTCCCAGGATTTTTAAATCGAATCCAGACCCCCTATCTTCTGGCCAAGGGGGATTTTAATTAACCTATAAAAAGTCAACCAATTGTTAAGTTTATAAAATTTGCTCGGATCATATGGAGAAGATTTTTTGGCGGGTGCCTGTGATAAATGATGATATCCAGGCATTGGCAGGGTGAAGGGACAAAGCGGCGTTAAATGATCGAATCACCCGGACGGTATAGTGGTCAATTCCGCTTCCCTTCCGCTCAGGACGAGGGGAAGGGTTTTAGCGGCGTTCCTTGACGGTGCCGGGTAAAGTGACAACCATTGGAGATAAAACCTCCTGGGTTTAAAAACCCTAGGTGTTATTTTTTTTACGAAAAACATATTTAAATTTTTGCAGAAGGCCTTTTCAGGTATAGAAAGGTTTAACCCACCGAGAATTGCTTCAAGGGGCAGCAGTTTTTTTAGTTGCCCATGCTAGGGGTTAAACCCTTCTGTGATTAAACTTCTATGGTTAGGGTTTTTGTAGCATAGGAAGGAGCCTCTGAAAGATCATCGGAACCGCCGGTATACCCCATACTGGAATGGTTAATAGTGGTAAAATCAGGATAGGCATTTCCCCCGTGTTCCGTGGCGTCAAGCCCCTCCAATTCTTCTTCCGTGGAAACCCTCAACCCAACGGTCATATCAATGAGTTTGAATATGACATAGGCCGCAGCAAAGGTCCAGGCAAAGCAAGCCAGTATCCCCACCACCTGAACACTGAGTATTTTAAGGGTAACACCGCCTATATTAAAAAGACCGGCTCCCAGGGTTCCCCAGGCACCGCAGACACCATGGACTGAAATCGCACCCACGGGATCATCAATTCTGATCTTATCAAAAAAGAGAACAGAAAAAACAACCAGAACACCAGCCACGGATCCAATAATAATGGCGCTTGAGGGCATCACGTTGGCACAGCCGGCCGTAATACCCACAAGCCCTGCCAGTGCACCGTTAAGACTCATACCCACCTCGGGTTTTCCAAACTTAAACCAGGAAACAAACATGGCAACGATGGCACCTGCCGCGGCAGCCAGGTTGGTGTTAACAAAGATCATGGCAATATCTTTATTGGCGGCGGTTGTGGATCCAGGGTTAAAACCGAACCATCCCACCCACAGGATAAAAACACCCAGGGCTGCCAGGGGAATATTATGGCCGAGGATGGGTCTAACAGCACCGGTTGCCGTATATTTTCCCAGACGAGGCCCGAGAACCATGGCACCGGCAAGGGCTGCCCAGCCCCCCACCGAATGAACCACCGTAGACCCTGCAAAATCGATAAAGCCAAGACCCTCCAGCCATCCGGACCCGTTAAACAGACTTCCCCATGCCCAGGATCCAAAAATCGGATAGATCAGCCCCGTGATACAGGCCGAATATAAAAGATACCCAACAAACTTGGTTCTCTCGGCCATGGCACCGGAAACAATGGTGGCGGCGGTGGCAGCAAATACAACCTGGAACATCCAGAATGCCAGAACCCATGGATCGCCGCCGACTTCAAAATCGCTTAGAAAAAAACCGGTGGTACCGAAAAACCCGGTTTTTGAGACACCAAACATGAGACCAAAACCAAAGGCCCAGTACATAATGGATCCCATTGAGAAATCAATGAGATTTTTCATCATTATATTAATGGCATTTTTCGCCCGGGTAAACCCGGCTTCCACCATGGCAAAACCTGCCTGCATGAAAAAAACCAAAACCGCACAAACCAGAGTCCAGACATAATCGGCATGGGACTGAACCAGGGCAATGGCCGCATGATTACGAATGGCTGTGGGGGTCTCATCGCCGGCAAAGGCTGTCGACAAAGAACAAACAAGCAAAGTAACTAGTGTTGCGAAGTATTTCATTTGGAAGATCTCCTTTTTTTATTATATTACAGGGCGTCCACGCCGGTTTCATGGGTTCTGATTCGGACCGCATTTTCAATGGGCTGGATAAATATTTTACCATCACCAATTTTACCGGTTTTGGCACTGGCAATAAGGGTATCCACAACTTTATCCACCCGATCATCCTCCACAACAATGGACAACTCCACCTTGGGGATGAAATCTGTCTGGTATTCCGCTCCCCTGTAGATTTCCTTGTGACCCTTTTGCCTGCCAAAGCCCTTGACCTCGGTAATGGTCATTCCGCTAATATTTATTTTGGTTAAGGCGTCTTTTACCTCATCCACCTTAAACGGTTTTATTATTGCCAGAATTTTTTTCATGCTTTCTCCCTTTTTGTGATTAAAAAAAATAATTTATTTTTCCATTTGATTCACATGGGAATATAGCAAGAGAGGTGCCAAAGACCTTTTTTTTAAAAAAAACGAGATAAGATATTGAAACAAAAGAAGATTTTTATAGATCGTCCAATTTCAAGGATTGCAGTAAAGTTACATAATTGAAATTAAAATACTTCAATTATGTAACTTTCTAAGAGACAGCAAGAATAACCTCTCATTTAAACACATTTTTGTATTTTGATGAAAATTGACGAATAAAGTGGCTTTTTCGAATCCGGAAAAACACAAAAAAGGGCAATTTACCAAAAACTTGCCATGGCATACCCCCAAAATAAAAACAAGAGAGAATGATATAGAATCAATCCGTGCCCACGGCCTGTATAATAGTTAGGGCCAATGAATAATTGTTTGCTGATTTTACAGAATAGGTAGCATCCCCCAATCGGATGGCATTTCCATTGGTTTCCCGGGAAAATCGCTGGGGGTAAGCATATCCCGGATCAAGCTCAAGCAGATAAAGATCCAGCAACACCTGGCCCTTTTCAATTCCCTTAAACACCAGGCAGGTATTTTTAATCGTTACCCGATCATTTTTGACCAACAACAGCTGTTTGGCTGATATCTGGGATGTCAATTTGGCATTGGCAACCTCACCCTGCTCCCGCCACCGTTCATAACGGGCCTGGGAATGAGGCGTCGACACATAGTAGGTAATCCCAAAGGGCACAGCCAGACAAAAAAGGATAAAAAGGATGGCCAGCCATCCTTTTTTATTAGGTAATGACATCTGCATCTCCCCCTTTTATAACGCAAAAAAAGCATTTTTAATCATATTCCCTGGTTCTTTTCTTGTCAAATTCCAAGAGAATTTTCCATCCTAATTTTGGCTCAATCGGGACTAATTTTAGATTTTCCTATCATTTAGATTTTCCTATCAGGGATAAAACCATGGCCTCCACCATATCGCCGATACGTGTCATGTGGGCGATGCGCTCGGCTTCAGTTCGACCGGGATAATTTCTAAAGGCAATAAGAATACCGGAAAGACATGAAAAAAGCGTATGGGCTAAAATACGTGCTTCTTTTTTGCACCCAAGTTTCCTGAATACCGATTCAAACAGGTCCATAAGTCTGCGCCCGATTTCATTGAGTTGATCCACAGCCCCCATATCCTTATTCCCGTGGAGGGCAAAATGGGTAATCATACGCCATTGGGCAGTATGCGTCGTGTAATATGCCAGAAAATGGGTGATACAGATATTTACATAATTTTCCCCTGCCGGGTCAATATTCGCCTGGTCAATACCAAATTGATTGATGCGGGACTCAAGATCTTCTATAAAATCGCAGGAATCCATATATGCAATTTTAGCGTACAATTCTTCCTGGCTCTTAAAATAGGTATAGATGGAAGACTTCGCAATGCCTGCCGCCTTGGCAATCTCTGCCATGCTTGCCTTATCATAGGTCTTCTGACCAAAAACTTCCCGGGCTGCATCAATAATAATCTGCTGCCGAAGTTTTCTTTCCTTTGCCTTAAGTTTACCGAGGGTATCGTTTTTATTCATTTAAATCCTGTATTTTTTTCGAATAGGTTCTGGGGCTTACTTTTCCATATCATATTCCAGGGAAACCATCAAGCAATGGTTGACATGTCGACCGACGTTCGATATAAAAACCAATAGACAGAAACTCGTTTTGGAGTTTGTTTCTCTGGAAATATTCCAAACACCCCCCATCAACAAGGAGGAAAAATGCTGAAAAACAGGCCCTGGTTTGATCACTATGCAAAGGTTCCTTACGCCATAGACTACCCGGATATGACCATGTACGAAGCTGTCATGCAATCCGCAAGAAGGGTTCCAAACAAAATTGCCTGGGATTTCATGGGCACCCTGTGCACCTACAAAAACTTTTCAGAGGCCATTTCCCAGTGTGCCGATGGCCTTGCCAGCCTGGGTCTTAAAAAGGGAGACACCATTACCATCTCCATGCCCACCTCTCCCCAGGGAATTATCTGTTTTTATGCGGCCAACAAATTGGGGGCGGTTGCCAGCATGATCCATCCCTTGTCCACCCAAAGTGAGATTGAATTTTATTTAAACCTGTCCAACTCCTCCATGGCCCTTACCCTGGATGCCTTTTATGGCAAATTCAAGGCTGCCATGAAAAAGACCCGGTGCAAACGACTGATTCTGACCCGGATAGGAGATTACCTTTCTCCTGTCAAGCGGTTGGGATTCTGGCTGACCAAGGGAAGAAAAATACCCAAAGTACCCATGGATTCAAACGTTTCCTGGTGGCAAGATCTGATGAACAGTTCTTTTCCAAAACAAAACAAAGCTGTCATGAAACCCCATGACACAGCCGTGATTTTATACAGCGGCGGCACCACAGGAAAGCCCAAGGGAATCCTTCTCTCCAATATGAATTTTATTTCAGAAGGCATGATGGTGGCAACCTGGGGAAAGTTGGACGAAACCGATTCCATTCTGGCCATTCTGCCCATTTTCCATGGGTTTGGCCTGGGAGTCTGCGTCAATGCCGCCTTTATGGGAGGTGCCAAAAGCATATTGGTCCCTCAGTTTACACCGGAAATTGTGGCCAACCTGATCCGGACCAAAAAACCCAGCTTTATCATCGGTGTCCCCACTCTATATGCTGCCCTGAATAAAAATAAAGAATTCAAAAAATCTGATCTTGCCTGTCTCAAGGCTGCCTTCTGCGGTGCCGACACCCTTCCCCGGACAGTAAAAGAAGACTTTGAAGCCATTGTCCGATCCAGGGGCGGCAAGGTAAAACTATTGGAAGGATACGGCCTCACCGAAGCGGTCACGGCCATCATGGCCATGCCCATGGACACCTATCGCAAAGACAGCATCGGAGTTCCCTTTCCAGACATGGACGCCAAAATCGTCCGGGAAAACACCATGGAAGAAGCTCCCACAGGGGAAGACGGGGAGATCTGCCTTTGCGGTCCTGCTGTCATGAAAGGATACTTAAACCAGAAAGAAGAAACCGACAAAACCCTCAGAATCCATGGAGACGGAAAAAAATGGCTCCACACCGGTGACATTGCAAGTCAGGATTCCGACGGATTCTTTTATTTTAAACTTCGCCAGAAACGGATGATCAAGTCCTCGGGCATGAATGTTTACCCGGCCCAGGTGGAAGATATCCTCTACCAGCACCCCTATGTTGCAGATGCCTGTGTCATTGGAGTGCCGGACAGGGAACAGGTTGAACGGGTCAAGGGATTTGTGGTACTAAAGGAGGGGGCTTTACCCGATGCGGCCACAAAAAAAGAGCTCATTGATCTTTGCCGGAAAAACCTGATCAAATGGAGCTGCCCCCGGACCATTGAGTTCAGAGAAACCCTTCCCACCACCCTGGTGGGCAAGGTGGCCTTTAAGCAGCTGGAAGATCAGGAAATAGAACACTTGCGCCAACGAGGCGAATACACAGGAGATAAGTAAAGATGAAAGAAATAAACCCTTTCCACAAAGCCATAAATGATCCGGCCGGTCTGGCCGCCGACATACAAGCAAAATCCGGCAGGATCATCGGCTACATGTGTTCCTATGCGCCCGAAGAGCTGATCCTCGCAGCAGGGCTTCACCCCATGCGGCTGTTTTCCTCCAAAGCAGATATCCAGCTTGCAGAAAGCCATCTCCAGGCCTATTGCTGCTCTTTGGTCCGGGGGGTGTTGGAGGACAGCCTGGCCGGCCGGTTGGATTATTTAGACGGAATGGTCTTCCCCCATACCTGCGATTCAATCCAGCGCCTCAGTGATATCTGGCGGATCAACACCAAATACGGTTTTTTTGCCGATGTGGTGATGCCGGCAAAGCTCAACACCCCAAGCGCCCGGGCCTATATGACCGAGGTACTCAACAAATTCAAGAAGGATCTGGAAAAGGCCATTGACCGTCCCATTACCACGGCAGATCTTAGTGCCTCCATTTCTCTTTTCAACCGCATCCGGAAAAACCTTGCCAGAATCTATGAACTCAAAAGCCAAACCCCTTCTATTATAAAGGGGACCGATCTGTTTGCCATCATCAAAGGCGCCATGATCATGGACAGACATGAACTTGCCGACCGTCTTGAAACCATTGTTCACCTTCTTGAAACAAAAGCTCCATTACCCACCCTGGCCTCTCCGGCCAAACGGATCATCCTGACCGGCTCGGTCTGTGATATGTCCGATCTTTACAATCTAATTGAAGAATCCGGCGGCACGGTGGTGGCGGATGATCTGTGCACGGGCAACCGCTGGTTTGAAGGCGTTATGCCCGAAAACATTGACCCCATGGAAGCCTTAACCGGACGGTATGCGGACAGGGCGGTCTGCCCGGCCAAGCACTCGGGCAACACAACCCGGGGGGATAACCTGGTTGCCCTTGCCAAAAAACACAGGGCAGACGGGGTGATCTTTGCCGTCTTAAAATTTTGCGATCCCCATGCCTTTGATTTCCCCTATATGAAAGAATTTTTAGACAAGGCTTCCATCAAAAGCCTTCATATGGAGCTGGATGACCAGCAGCAGGGACAGGGCCAAATCTCCACCCGCCTTGAAACCTTTATTCACATGATTTAACCCTTTTATATTATAGTTTTAAGGAATCACCCCATGACGGATACAGACCCGAACAAAAATAAAGCTCAAGATAAAGACCAGAATAAAGACAAGGAACAGCGAAAAATAAAATCCGCAAAAAAAATGCGGGAGATCATGACCACCTATTACCTGGAAGCCATGACAGCCAGGGAAAACAACAAAAAAATTGCATGGATCACCTCAGGGGGGCCTGTGGAACCCCTCATTGCCATGGATATTATCCCGGTTTATCCGGAAAATCACGGGGCCATGATCGGGGCATCCAAAATGGGGGAAGAATTGTGTGTACGGGCCGAAGAGATGGGATACAGCTCGGATCTCTGTTCCTATGCCCGGGCAGACATTTCCTGCGCCCAGGTCAATGGGGGGCCCATTGGCGGCCTTCCCCGGCCGGACATGCTGGTTTGCTGCAATAATATCTGCGGCACGGTGCTCAAATGGTACGAAGTCCAGGCCCGGCACTTTAATGTTCCTCTGTTCATCCTGGACACCCCGGTCTGCCACACCGGGTATTCCTCTGAGATCGCAGCCTATGTCCGGCGACAGATTGACGAATACATCCTTTTCCTTGAAACAGTCACCGGTAAAAAATTTGACCATGATCGAATGGGTCAGGTAGGCCACCTGGCCCTCGAGGGCCAGAAGCTCTGGCAACAAGTTCTTAATACCACCACCCACAAGCCCTCCCCCATGAGCGCCTTTGACGCGTTTTTCTTTTTAGCCCTCATCGTTACCCTGAGGGGCACCCAGATTGCTGTGGATTTTTACGAAGAACTAATCCTGGAGATGGAAGAACGGGTGGAAACCGGCATCAGCATCGTACCCCATGAACACTACCGGCTGCTCTGGGATAATCTGCCGGTGTGGCATCAGTTAAAATGGCTGTCCCAAAAATTTTCAGATCACAATGCCTGCCTGGTGGCAGATACCTATACCTCGGCCTGGTGCTCGGCCATTAAATATATTGATGAAAATAATTTTTTAGATTCCATGGCAGAGGCCTATACCCGGATCTATCTGAACATTGGTGTGGATGAGATGGCCGATCAGGTTCTTAACATGATCCGACTCTATGATGTGGATGGATTTGTCATGCACTCCAACAGATCCTGCAAACCCTATTCCTTCGGCCAGATGGACATCATGAAAATTGTCAGAAAAAAAACCGGTATTCCTGTACTCATGCTGGAGGCAGACATGGTGGATCCCCGAAGTTTTTCCCTTTCCCAGGCAGACACCCGGATTGATGCATTCATGGAAATTATCAAGCAAAAAAAATAAAAAAACAAACAGCACACAAAGGACAAATAAATGAATTTTGATCTGAAAGATAAAACAGCCCTGGTCACCGGGGGTAGTCGCGGCATTGGCCTTGAAATTGCCAGAAGTCTTTTAAATGAGGGGGCAAAGGTGATTCTTTGCAGCCGTAAAGAACAAGGATTGGATACAGCCGCAGCAATTCTCGAAAATCCCAAAAATCTGACAACCATTCCGGTCCACATTGGCAAAGCCGATGATGTGGATGCCCTATTTGCCACCATTGAAGAAAAGTTCACCCACCTCGACATCCTGATCAATAATGTGGGCATGAACCTAATTACCCCGGGTATTGCTGATCTGGATCCGGGACTCTGGCAAAAGATCATAGATACCAATCTTTCCGGCACCTTTCTGGTCAGCCGAAAAGCCGCCCTGATGATGCGGACACAAGGGTATGGCAAAATTGTCAGCCTTTCATCCATTGCCGGAAGAAAAGCCACCCCGGGCATGGGAATCTACGGTATTGCCAAGGCCGGAATCGAGATGATGACAAAGGTGCTGGCCGCAGAACTTGCCCTGTTCAATGTCCAGGTCAATGCCCTGGCGCCGGCCATGGTAAAAACAGAATTTTCAAAAGATTTCTGGAGCAATAAGGAATTGCTTGATCATGTGACATCCACCATTCCCATGGGCAGGATTGCCGAGATCGACGACATTGTAAAACCCGTGCTCTTCCTGGCATCGGACGGATCATCTTATATCACCGGCCAGACCCTGGTCGTGGACGGAGGGGCCACTGCCATATGATTTTTGCAGGCATCGACATCGGCTCCATCACGGCAAAGGCAGCCCTTATCAGGGACAATAAACTTGTGGCCACCCGGGTAATCCCCACGGGATATAATCCTGTTACTGCCGGGGAAAAGGTATTTTCAGATCTGTTGGCCCATACCCAAATAAACCATCAGGATATCACGGGTATTGTAGCAACGGGATATGGCAGAAAAAGTGTTGAATTTGCAAACAAAGCCATGACCGAAATTATCTGCCACGGGGTGGGAGCCCATTTTTTAAACCCAAAGATCCGGGGCATTATCGATGTGGGTGGCCAGGACAGCAAAGCCATTGCCCTGGACCCCAACGGCCAGGTGGAAAACTTTGCCATGAACGACAAGTGTGCAGCAGGAACGGGCAGATTTTTGGAAGTCATGGCCAAGGCCCTGGAAGTTAAATTGGAGGAGATGGGAAACATCGGCCTGTCTTCTTGTGCCCCCTCTAAAATTTCCAGTATCTGCACTGTTTTTGCCGAATCAGAGGTAATTTCCATGATTGCCGGACAGCAAAAAAGAGAGGATATTATTGCCGGCATCCATGAGTCCACGGCCGCCAGGGTGGCCAGCCTTGCTGCCAAGGTAAACTTACAGAATCCTGTGATCATGACCGGCGGAGTCGCCAAGAATCAAGGAATGGTAAAAGCCCTTGAAAACCGTCTGGGCATTAAAATACGGGTGGGCAGCTTTCCCCAGGAAAACGGAGCCATCGGTGCTGCCGTTCTGGCTTCCAGATTGGGCTTGTAAAAAATACACCTATTTTATGGGACCAACTGGTACAAATTTGGTCCTATAAAAAACGGGCTCCTATAAAAATTTGGAAAAAGGAAGGGTTAATCCCTTGCCCGGCAAACCCATGAGGGTTGAGGTTCCATGGGCAATGATTTTTCCCGAGTCATCTTCTACCCTTGCTTCGGAATAGGAAATGGATCTCCCCGCCTGGATACAGGTTCCAAAACCGGTCAATCGCCCTTCCACAACAGGCTTGAGATAATTCAATTTCAGATCCACATTCACCAGCCCGGTATCTTCAGGCAGCCGCAAAAAAGCAGCCCAAAAAGTTGTCGTGTCGATGAGGGTGGCTATGACCCCTCCATGAACGATCCCAAAGGGCTGCATATGGCAGGGGCCAAGGTCCAGGACCACCTCTGCCCTGTCCAGTTCAATCCTGCTCAACGCCATGGACATATGGCTGGGATAGGGGCTTTTCTTTACAATTGAGATCAAGGCGTTGATGTAGTCAGAATTCGGGGTCAGCATATGGGTGTCCTAAATGTTGAGGGTAAGAAAAGACCCTTAGGTTTAAAATCATTAAATTCTTTTTCCTTGAATATCCAGGCGCCAGCCCTTGGGGACCGACGCCACAAATGAGGCAAGGTCCGCCATCACTGCTTCTTTTTCATATTCTCAACCAGAGAGCTGACCAACTTTCCATTGGGTGCTTGGGCCATGGGGTTCATTTCCACCAGGGCTTCCCATGCCCGTATACCGCCAGTCATATCCTCCATGTCATGCATGAGCACGATCCCCTTGTTGAAACGGGCCGTCTCAAAGACAGGATTGGCTGCAATGGCCAGATCAAAGCTTTCAACGGCTTTTTTTGGATTTTTGTTCCGCCGGTACATCACTCCCATGTCCGTCAGGACTCCTGGATCTCCCGGTTTGAGAGCCAATGATTTTTGATAGGCCTCAATGGCATCCTCAAACCGATTTGTATCAAAAAACAAATTTCCCAATTGGGTCCAGGCATCCACATTCTCTGGATTTTCCTTTAGAAATTGCTCCAGCTTTAAAATCCTGGAACCTGTCTCCGCCGATATTTCCTGAGAATTGGCAGCACCACCGGGAGCAGGCTGCTGCCGGGCCACCGGAGCATCATCCGCCAGTTTGAACGAAGTATACAGCGCCCCCACCATAAATCCAAAGGTGATGGACACCAAAATCGCAATATACAGGGTTTGTTTTTGAACCCCCGACACTTCATTTTCTCTCTTTTTCCCCATCTTTCCCCGCGTCTTTTAAAATTAATAATCTTTGATATTATAATCACCCCTCCTGCCATGGCAATGGCCCGAAAAGGCAAGCCCCAAAAAAGATCTCTGCTCCGGGCGCTTAGGAACAATACCCAATCCTATACCACTTCAATGTGCCATGGTTCAAACCGAACGCCAAAATCATTGCCCCGATCGTATCTAAAGGATATATATCCAAGATCCGTCAGTTGTTTATATACCCGGGTCTGGGTAAATTGCTCTGTAAAGTTCGCCACTCCAAACCCCTTTTTACCCACATCAAAATCACCGACCCCATGGTAGGAATATCCCGGAGGCGCAAGGGAACGCGAAGCCATGGAAAGATTTCCCTGACTTGCCCATGTCTTGCTCAAAAACAATAAGAACTGCTTCATTACGCTGCGAATTCCAGAGGTCAAAACCACCTCATGCCCAATTTTTCTCTGAATATTACGATAAACTTCAATGGGTTTTCCCCGGTACAGATAATTACCGGTGGATGGAATTTTTCTAATATCCTTTTTCTTTATTTTTCCTGTAATGGTTTCAATGGTTTTTTCTCCCATAAACCCGTATTCTTTTACCCGTCCATAAAAAATCTTTTCAAAAAAAAGAAGTTCTGCCTTGGAAAAACTGCCGATTCTTGAGTAGGACCTTGCATAGAGAATGGCATCATCAAAATTCAGCAGGGAAAAATTACCATGCCCAACAAGTTTTTGGATCCGCTTCAACCTGGCAAGACTTGTGTCGAGCAGGATATTATCCCTTGACGACAACATAATATCGTCTTTAAAAGAGTGATTAAAAAACTGACTCTTGACAAGCCGGTCCTTCACCCCATGATCCGTTACAACCATATCAGTTCCCTTGGATAAGGTTGACCTTCCAGGACGATGCGAAAGCGCAAGGGCATCCGGCAAAGGATTCAGCACCATGGAAACGGCGACAAATTTTAGAAACTCCCTTCTGTGCATATGACTAAATCAGTATCATTTTATTTTCGTGTTTTTTTATTTTAGTTTAACGGATATGTTCAGTACCATTAAATTTCAAACAGTGTAACCCAACACCCTGGACGGGAAAAGAGTTTTTTAATTTTTTCCAAGATATTATTGTTTTTCCCCGGAATTTTAAAAACAATCTAATTATCTGGATGGGGTTGCAGGGTTGAAACCACCGCCGTCGAATGGGTCGCATACCAGCGACCCGAACCCGAACATCCAAAAGAATCAAAAAGTCGTAACCCATTGATATTATATCTCTTTGACTCGATTTTTTTTTAAACCACCTGCCTGATACTTTTTTGGCATACATTGTGCTTTTGCTAATCTGAAGTATTCTGCTTTGAACAAGCTCCCATGGCTTACTATTAATAGAGGAGAGGCTAAATGGAAAAAGTTGCTATTGTTGGCTGCGGTACATATATGGACCAGGGCTTTGGTTGCCCAGGAGAATGGAGATGTCTTAAGGCAGCATCACAGGGAGATGGAAAATTTAAAGTGCCCGCTGCGGTTGTCTCCTTTGTGAAATGCCAGTGCCCTGGCAGAGCTGTCATACCAACCCTTGGAATGGCTGCAAAATTATCTGAAATCAAGCCGGATAAAATTTATTTAAGCTCCTGCCTGGCCAATGCCATGCCCGGATGTCCTTACAACAGCCCGGAAGACCTTGCAACCCTCATAAAAGAAAAGACCGGTATTGACGTAATATTGGGAACCCATGATTATCATTAACTCTTATGAAAGGAAAAACAGATGACAGAGACTGTCATTAAACTTGGTCATAAAAGAAAAAATATTTTTTTAGACAAGGTTAAAGAACTGCTGCCCGAAGGCGGCAATCTCAATGCGTGCCTGACCTGCGGAGCCTGTGCTTCGGGCTGTCCTGCCACGGGTCTGGCAGATATGGACCCCAGAAAATTTTTACGGATGGCAGCTCTGGGCATGGATGAAGAAATCATCGCCTCGGACTGGCCCTGGATGTGCACCATGTGCATGCGGTGCATCTATGTCTGCCCCATGAAAATTGACATTCCCCAGCTGATTTTCAATGCCAGGACCCTGCGCTCCAGGGAAGATCGTCCCAAGGGAATCCGTGACTCCTGCGACATGGCGCTGAAAAACGATACTACCTCTGCCATGGGAACCAATGAAGAGGATTTCGAATTTGTTGTCCAGGACGTGCTGGAAGAGTACCAGGAAGCCCAACCCGAATTTGCTGAGATGCAGGCCCCCATTGACAAGGAAGGGGCTGAGTTTTTCTTGAACCAAAACTCAAGAGAACCGGTCACAGAACCCGACGAAATGGTCCCCCTGTGGAAAATTCTCCACACAGCCGGTGTGGATTGGACATACGGCAGCAAGGGCTGGGCAGGAGAAAACTACTGCATGTTTCTGGCAGATGATGATGACTGGAAAAAAGTCACCAAAACATCTGCAGACCAGGCCAACAAACTAAAAAATAAGACCTTTCTCAATACCGAGTGAGGTCACGTGACTTTCTCAGTCCTGGCAGGACTGAAAAAATTCAACCTGAAACATGATTTCAACGTAAAAAATATTTATGAATACTATGCCCAATGGATCCGTGAGGGAAAACTTCCGGTCAACTCCGATTGGAACAAGGAGTTGAAAATCAAATTCACGGTCCAGGATCCCTGTCAAATTGTCCGGAAAAGCTATGGGGACCCCATTGCCGAAGACCTGCGATTTGTGGTTAAATCCGTTGTGGGGGAAGAAAATTTTATCGACATGCAGCCCAACCGATCCAACAATTATTGCTGTGGCGGCGGCGGAGGGTTCCTCCAGTCAGGATTTAAGGAAGAGCGCCTTGCCTATGGAAAAATAAAAGATGATCAAATCAAGGCCACCGGTGCAGACTATTGCATTGCCGGCTGTCATAACTGCCATGCCCAGATCCACGAATTAAGTGAGCACTATGGGGGAAATTACCCTGTGGTTCACATGTGGACCCTTATCTGTCTGTCATTGGGTATTCTGGGACCCAATGAAAGGGAGTACCTGGGGGATGACCTGAAAGAGGTCAATGTATTCCACCCGGAAACTGCCATGTAGCAACCTCCGAACCGGGCCGAAGACAATCGTCACAGTCTTCGGCCCACCTTTTTTCCCATCACTTGCAACTCATTCTTAAAAATTATGCCTTGAACCACCATCGTTCAAAGTTCTTGTGGCCATCCATTTCCATATGGGCCGAAATGGGACCGTGGTCCAGTTTATTGGAATGGGCCTCAACAATTTGATTAAACATGGGAACCACAGTTCCGCCATCGTCCTTGCAGATTTCCTGCATCTGAGTATAAAGCTGTTGTCTTTTGTTTTCATCCAGCTCTGCCCTGGCTTCTTTAAGCAGCTGGTTGAATTTGTCATGGCTCCAATGGGTATCATTCCAGGGAGCACCGGCAGCATAGGCAACAGAAAACATCATATCCTCCACAGGACGCCCGGACCAATAGCACATACACCATTCTTTTTTCGTCCAGACATTGTTCCAGTATCCGTCGCTGGGTTCCCGGACAACATTGATCTTAATACCGGCTTTTTTTGCGCTTTCCTGGTAAAGTACAGCTGCATCCACAGCACCGGAAAAGGCCGCGTCCGAAGCATGGAGATTAAAGGAGTGATCCAGCATCCCCGCCTTTTTCATGTAAAAGTTTGCCTTGTCCGGATCATAGGTGCGCTGCTCAATATTGGCGGCCTGGTAGCGGTTCACCGAAGAGATCGGATGATCATTACCCACTTCTCCATATCCATTGAGAATTGTTTTAACCATTTCTTCCCGGTTAACGGCCAATTTCAATGCCATGCGGACATTGCTGTCCGTATATGGTTTTTGGTCCACCATCATGGGAACCGTATAATGCATGGTACTGTTTACAGCAGTCACATTGATGCTGGCCATTCGTTTTAACAGGTGCACGGTTTTGACGTCGGCCCGGTCCATGGCATCAATGCGGCCGGTTTTTAAGGCATTGGTCCTGGCGTGGACATCGACAATGGCAAGGGTTTCAATTTCATTAAAATGGGCTCGATCTGTTCTCCAGTAATTGGGATTTTTCTTTGTCAGGGCACGAACACCGGATTCCCAATCTTCCAGCACATAGCCGCCGGTACCGATTCCTTTTTCCCAATCTTTACCCTGGGTTCCGGCAGGATAAATTCTTAAATGATAATCGCTCATGATAAAAGGAAAATCAGCACTGCCTTCGGCAAGCTCAAACACAACAATGTGTTTTCCGTCCGATTTTACATTTTGAACGCTTTTTAAGAACGGTTTGGCCGCAGATTTTGATTTTTCACCCCTGTGGTGGTTGATGGAAAAAATCACATCTTCAGCTGTCATGGATTTACCGTTATGGAATTCAACGTCTTTACGAAGTTTAAAGGTCCAGATTTTTGCATCTGCCGATGCATCCCAGCTTTGGGCCAGTTCAGGAACCGGTTTGAAATTATGATCAATTTCCACAAGGCAATTGCTCACCTGGGTGCTGACATTAATGGGATGGCTGGCCAAAAGGGTTGCCGGATCAAGGGAATCAGAGGTGGCCCCCCCGGTCATTGCCTGCCGGAAGGTTCCGCCTTTTTGGGGCGTTGCCGCCATAACGTTACCAGCAAAAAGGGATGGGGACAAGGATGCTGCCAGTCCCAGGGCTGAGACACCTGAAATGAACTGCCGCCGGGTGATTGTTTTCTGATCAAGCATTTGGGTTAAAAATGATAGGTCCGTCATAATTCTTTCCTCCAGGTTAAATAATTGAAGTTAAGGGATTAAATCAGATAAATGTTGCGGCACGATTTTCCAAAAGAGTGCCCAGCCAGTCTGGATCCATTTCGGGAATGGATGCCAAAAGCGTGACCGTGTATTCATGATGGGGTGGGGACAAAACTTGTTTGTTTTCACCCTGATCGAGAATTCTTCCCTCCAGGATGATCACACTCTTATCTGAAATGGCCTTGACCAAGGTCAGATCATGGGTAATAAACAGAGAGGACATATTTGTTGTGATTTTGCAGATCCTGCAACAAATTCAATATTCCTTCTGCCACCAGCTGATCCAAGGCCGAGGTAATTTCATTTCAAATGATCAGATCTGGCTTCGCTGCCAGGGCCCGGGCAATACAGGTCCGCTGTTTTTCCCCGCCGGATAGCTCTTGGGATGACCCGAAAAAGGTCAATGTATTCCGCCCGGAAACTGCCATCTAGCAATCTAGGCACAAAGAACAGAGCACAGGGCCGAAGACAACCGTCACAGTCTTCAGCCCGCTCTTTTTTCCCATCACCTGCAAGTCAAACCGTTATTCAATAAAGAAAATTATGATTTGAACCACCAGCGTTCGGCATTCTTGTGACCATCCATTTCCATATGGGCCGAAATGGGGCCATGGTCAAGTTTAGTGGAATGGGACTCAACAATTTTATTGAACATGGGAACAACGGTTCCGCCATTGTCCTTGCAGATTTCCTGCATTTCGGTATAAAGTTGCTGTCTTTTGTTTTCATCCAGCTCTGCCCTGGCCTCTATTAGCAATTTGTTAAATTTTTCATGGCTCCAATGGGTATCATTCCAGGGAGCACCAGTTGCATAGGCAACGGAAAACATCATATCTTCCACAGGACGTCCGGCCCAGAAACACATACACCACTCTTTTTTCGTCCAGACATTGTTCCAGTATCCATCGCTGGGCTCCCGGACCACATTGATCTTAATGCCGGCTTTTTTAGCACTTTCCTGATAAAGAACGGCTGCATCCACAGCACCGGAAAATGCCGCATCCGAAGCATGGAGATTAAAGATGTGATCCAGCATACCGGCTTTTTTCATATAAAACTTTGCCTTGTCAGGATCATAGGTGCGTTGTTCAAGATTGGCTGCCTGGTAACGGTTCACCGAAGAGATCGGATGATCATTGCCCACTTCTCCATACCCCTTGAGAATTGTTTTAACCATCTCTTCACGGTTGATGGCAAGCTTCAATGCCATGCGGACATTGTTGTCCGAATAAGACTTATTGTCCACCATCATGGGAGCTGTATAATGCATGGTGCCGGTGACAGCGGTCACATTGATGTTGGCCATTCGCTTCATCAGATGTACAGTTTTTACGTCGGTCCTGTCCATGGCATCAATGCGGCCGGTTTTTAAGGCATTGGTCCTGGCATTGACATCTGTTATGGCAAGGGTTTCAATTTCGCTAAAATGGGCCCGGTCGGCTTTCCAATAGTTTGGGCTTTTCTTTGTCAAGGCACGGACACCGGGTTCCCAGTCTTCCAGCATGTACCCACCGGTGCCAAGCCCCTTTTCCCAGTCTTTACCCTGGGTACCGGCAGGATAAATTCTTAGATGATAATCCCCCAATATAAAAGGAAAATCAGCACTGCCCTGGTCAAGCTCAAACACAATATTGTATTTTCCGTCTGCTTTTAAATTTTGAACACTTTTTAAATATGGCTTGGCAGGGGATTTTGATTCTTCCCCCCTGTGATGGTTGATAGAAAAAATCACATCTTCTGCTGTCATGGATTTGCCGTTGTGAAATTCAACACCCTTACGCAGTTTAAAGGTCCATTTTTTTGCATCTGCCGAGGAATCCCAGGATTCAGCAAGTTCCGGAATAGGCTTGAAATTATGATCAATCTCAACAAGGCAATTGCTCAACTGATTACTGATATTGATTGTATGGTTGGCAAAAAGAGCTGCGGGATCAAGGGAATCAGAAGTGCTGGCCCCGGTCATTGCCTGCCTGAAGGTTCCGCCTTTTTTGGGAGTTGCTGCCATGGCTTTTCCGACAAGAAGGGATGGGGACAGGGATGCTGCCAACCCCAGGGCTGAGACACCCGAAATAAATTGCCTCCGGGTAATTGTTTTCTGATGAAACATTTTGGTTAAAAATGATAGGGTCATAATTCTTTTCTCCAGGTTTAAGTAATTGAAGTTAAGGGATTAAATCAGATAAATGTTGAGGCGCGGTCTTCCAGAAGATTGTCCAGCCAGTCTGGATCCATTTCGGGAATGGATGCCAAAAGCTTGTCCGTGTATTCATGATGGGGTGGGGACAAAACTTGTTTTTTTTCACCCTGTTCTATAATTCTTCCCTCCAGCATGATCACAATCTTATCTGAAATGGCCTTGACCGTGGCCAGATCATGGGTGATAAACAGATAGGACATGTTTGTTTTATTTTGCAAATCCTGCAACAGATTCAATATTCCTTCTGCCACCAGCTGATCCAAGGCCGAGGTAATTTCATCGCAAATGATCAGGTCTGGTTCCGCTGCCAGGGCCCGGGCAATACATATCCGCTGTTTTTCCCCGCCGGATAGCTCTGTGGTCAAACGGTCAATGTAAATATCCGGATCAAGTTCAATGTCTCTTAACAGATCCTTTATTCGCGCTTCCGCTTTTTTTCCCCTGATCCCAAAATAAAATTCAAGGGGCCTGCCAATAACCTTTCTGACAGTATGTTTGGGATTTAATGCCGTATCCGGCATCTGATATATCATCTGCATTCTTCGAAGCTCTTCTTTTTTCCTCTTTTTTAATGAACAGGACAATTTTTTTCCAAAAAAGTGCATGCTGCCCTTGGAACAGGGGACAAGACCTGTAATAACTTTTGCCAAAGTGCTTTTCCCGCTGCCGGATTCACCAACCAGGGCAACCGTCCTGCCTTTTCTCACCACAAGATCAATATCTTCAATAACATTTTCATGTCCCGTATAGCTTGCCGCCACATTCTTGAGTTTAAGAATCACATCTTTTTTTTGTGTGATGGTTTTTTCTTCCCTTAATGTTCTGACATTCAACAGCTCACGGGTATACTTTTTTTTAGGATTTTTGATCAACTCCCTGGTCTCACCCTCTTCAACCAACCGGCCATTCCTCAATACCATAATCCTGTGTGCAACCTGGGCAACAACAGCCAGATCGTGGGTAATATAAAGGGCTGCCTTATTCATCTTTTCGGTTATCTCTTTAACCGCTGCCAGCACTTCAATCTGGGTGGTAACATCCAAAGCCGTTGTGGGTTCATCAAACACAATGATATCGGGTTTACAGGACATGGCCATGGCCACCATGGTTCTCTGGAGCTGACCGCCTGAAAGTTCGTGGGGATATCGGTAACCGATTTTTTCAGGTGTGGGCAAAAACAAACGCTCATAAAGCTGAATCGCTTCTTTCTCCGCCTCCTCATAGCTCATTATACCATGGTGAACAGGCGCTTCGGCATACTGTTTTATCACACGATGGGACGGATTAAAGGAGGCCGCCGCACTCTGGGCAACATAGGCAATCTTTGATCCCCTGACCAATCGCAAATCCTCATCGCTGGCACCAAATAATTCCACACCGCCAAGATTTATAGATCCCGAGGAAAGCCTGCATCCCTGACGGGTGTATCCCATGGCAGCAAGACCGATGGTGGATTTACCAGCACCTGATTCACCGATAAGTCCAAGCACTTCCCCTCTTTTTAAATTCAGGTTGATGTCACGGACTATGGGCTGCCACTGATCTTCGTAAAAAGCTTCTATATTCAAATTTTTAATTTCAAGCAAATTGTTCATTTGATCCTCCTTCTCTTATTCATGAAGCCCACTGGATAGATGTAAAAACCAGTCAACAATCAGATTGACGCCCACGGTTAAGAATGCAATGGCAGTGGCCGGTATTAGGGGAATATAGATACCAAATGTAATGGCACCGGCATTTTCCCTGACCATGCCCCCCCAGTCGGACAGCGGGGGCTGCAGGCCTAGGCCCAGAAAACTTAAAGACGCAATAAACAAAAACACAAAACAAAACCGCAGGCCAAATTCCGCAATCAGCGGCGGCATGGCATTGGGCAAAATTTCTTGCCGTATGATCCACCAAATCCCCTCCCCCCTCAGCCTGGCCGCCTCCACAAACTCCATCACCTCTATATCCATAGCAACTGCCCTGGATAATCTGTAGACCCGGGTGGAATCCAGAATGGCTATGGTAAAAATCAATGTGGGGATGGATGATCCCAATACTGATAAAATCATCAACGCAAAAATAAGGGTAGGAAACGCCATGAAAATATCAATAATCCGGCTCAATAACTGGTCGGTCCATCCGCCTTTAACGGCGGCAATAAACCCCAAACTTGATCCCAACAAAAAAGATAAAAGGGTGGTAATAAATGCAAGGGCAATTGTATTTCTTGCACCATAGACCATCCGGGTAAACAGATCTCTTCCGATATGATCTGTACCAAAATAAAATTGGCCGGAAAAACTTTCCCACACATCCCCAACCACACGGGTTTCCCCATAGGGCGCTATCAGGGGTGCAAAAATCGCCACCAGACAATTGAACAGAACAATCCCCATACCGATTCGGGCGGAAAGAGGGGATTGTTTTAATAATTCTAACATAGCAGAACCCCCATCATATGTTGGATTGTCTAAGCTTCGGGTTTGAAAGCATGGACATGATATCAGCAGCAAGGTTTAAAAAAATATAAGCAACTGAAAATATTAATCCGGATGCCTGGACCACGGGAAGATCTCTCTTGGCCACAGAATCAACCAAAAGCTGCCCAAGTCCAGGGTATACAAACACCACCTCAACAATAACAACCCCAACAACAAGATATGCCAGGTTCACGGCAACCACATTGATCACAGGGGACAGTGAATTGGGAAAGGCATGATGAGAGATGATTCTCAATCGCTTGATCCCTTTTATCTGGGCCATCTCAATATAGGCGCTGCCCAATACATTGATGATGGCTGCCCTTGTCTGACGCATCATATGTGCCGTCACCACACAGGTAAGCGTCAGGGATGGCAGTAAGATTGCGTATAGTTTGCTGGAAAAGTCCATGTTTTTATCAATAATTGCCAGGCTTGGAAAAATATTCAGCTGAACAGACAAGAGACTGATCAGGATATAGGCAATAAAAAACTCCGGAAAAGAGATAAAAGAAAGGGTGGTGATTGAGATCAGCTTGTCAAAAAAAGTATTTCGGTAAAATGCCGCAAGCATTCCCAAAAGGATTGACAATGGAATGGCAATAATGGCTGTGCTTAAGGCCAGAAACAGGGTATTGGAAAGCCGCCATCCGATTAGCTGGGAAACGGGCCTCCCATTGGCCAGGGAAGTACCAAAATCACCATGGACAAAAGCCTTCAACCATGCCCCATATCTGATATGGGGCGGTAAATCGAGTTTGAGCTCTTTTCTAAAGGCCTCCACTGTCTCAAGTGTGGCGGATTGGCCGAGAACAGTCTCGGCCACATCCCCCGGCAATAGCTCAACACCGATGAAAATAATAACCGAGATAGCAAATATGGTTACGACACTTGCCCCCCAGCGTTTGAAAATTAAAACCATAACATTTTTCATAAATAAATTGATTTTTCCTATATTAACGTTGTTTACTTTTTTTCAAAATAACATATCGTACACGAATCAATTTGTCAAATGTGCTACTCCGCTATTTTCCAAAGATTATCGACATAACGCTTAAAAGTCACTATTTTGAGGAAGCTAAAAAGCATAGAATACTATGAATTAATTGTGTGGTTTTTTCTTTAAAGAAACAAAATTGATAAGATGAAAAGGGTGATGACAAGCGGTGGAGAAATATTTTGATTGCCCTTCGAAAGATTATTCAGACCATAGAACAACCTTCAATTACGCCTTGAAAATAATTTTGGATTGACAGGCCCCCGCTTCTCCAGGAACAGTTCACCCAGCAATTTTCTAAATTAGAGAATTGGGAACGATTAATGATTGAACGCTTATGTGAACGTGTTGTCGCTTACCCGGCGATTGGGGTATCAGCCAAGCCATCTGAAGAGCATAATTTTGCACCTGTCTCCTTGATGCTTTGTTTATCTCCAGCCAGGTGCCGCTTGAGTTTTTCTTTGCTTTTTTTAATCTGCAATTTTAATTTATCTGCCAAAACATCAATGGACGAATACATATTTTCAGATTCTTCTTTCCCACGAATCCTTAACCCGGCACAGTTGAGATTTATTTCAACAAGATGCCGGATTTTTTCAACGGACAAAACCACATGTGCTTCGGCTGGGTGATCAAACATTCTGTCCAGCTTGTCAAATTTTTCGTGGACGTAGAATTTTAAAGAGTCTGAGGGATCAATCTTTTTGAAGGTAAAGGATATTTGCATAAAACCTCCTATAAAGGTGACGTTCTGATTTTCACAATACCATATCTTGATATCACTATCAACGATTGTGAAAATGTTCTAAAGATGCTTCCTTTACCCCTTGAATTTTCCATGAAACCCCATTCGGAAACACCCAAGCCTGGTACATTTTTATCATTTTCATGATGGTGTTCCCCCTTTCTTTTTCTTGCAAATCCTCCAGCAGATATGATATTGTGCTATATTTTTTGGGGCGGCAAAATGATTCATCTGACAAAAATTTCAAAACAACACGGTTCTCAAGTTCTCTTTTCAAATGCAAGCTTGCAGATTCTTCCCAAAACGCGGATAGGACTTGTGGGTGCAAACGGCAGTGGCAAAACAACAATTTTTCGCCTGATCACGGGAGAGGAAGAAGCAGATGACGGAGAAATCTCCTACTCAAAAAAAATAAAAACCGGTTACTTCTCCCAAAATGTGGGGGAGATGTCCGGTAAATCAGCCCTTC
The DNA here is from genome assembly GCA_016744295.1 of Desulfobacteraceae bacterium. GTDB lineage: Bacteria > Desulfobacterota > Desulfobacteria > Desulfobacterales > Desulfobacteraceae > NBML01. Next base: position 223,569 of record JADGEQ010000001.1, read on the forward strand.
AAGAAGTGATGTCCGCTGCATCCGATGTGATGATGCTGGGTGAAAAGATGAAGAAAATGGAAGCTGCCATGGCAGAACCCATGGACGAAACAGCTATGGAATTACTGCTTGAGCAATATGGTGAGGCTGCCGAACTATTTGAAAGCCGCGGTGGGTATGATCTTGAAACCCGTGCCCAGACTGTCCTCACAGGCTTGGGAATCGGCCCTGTGGACTACACACGCCCTGTGGAATCCTTCAGCGGCGGATGGAAAATGCGGATTGCCCTGGCAAAGATCTTAACCATCAGCCCCGATGTCCTGCTTCTGGATGAACCCACCAACCATCTGGATATGGAATCCATCATCTGGCTGGAAAACTGGTTGGTCAATGAATTTAAGGGAGCCCTCCTGATGACCTGCCATGATCATGATTTCATGAACAGGGTTGTATCCCGAACCGTTGAGGTGGCCAACCACACGACCACCACCTATGGCGGAAACTATGACTATTATATCCGGGAGCGGGAAATCAGGATGAAGCAGCTGGTGGCAAGCCACCGGCGCCAGCAGGAAATGCTTGCCAAGGAAGAAAACTTCATCGCCCGTTTCAAGGCAAGGGTTTCCCACGCAGCCCAGGTACAATCTCGAATCAAAAAAATAGAAAAAATAGAACGGATTCAATTGCCTGAGCAGCAGCGAATCATAAAATTTGAATTTTCAGAGCCTCCGAGGTCTGGCGACGATGTTGTTCTTTTGGACGGGCTTTCAAAAACATGGGACACAAAGGACAAAAATGCGAAAATAGTATTCAGTAACATTTCAGGATTGATTAACCGACAGGACAAAATTGCCGTGGTCGGCGTCAACGGTGCCGGAAAATCCACTTTTTTAAAGATTCTGGCTGGCAAGACCCCTCCCACAAAGGGTATTTCCAAAATTGGTGCCAATATTAAAATCGGTTACTTTAGCCAGCACTCCATGGATATTCTTGATGCGAAAAAAACCATTTTCGAAACGATTCAGAACGCCCTTCCCATGGCGGGGATAGGGGTTATCCGAAACCTTTGCGGTGCATTTCTTTTTTCCGGCGATGATGTGGAAAAACGAATCGACCAACTTTCAGGCGGAGAAAAAAGCCGGGTGGTTCTGGCAACCCTCCTGGGGCAGCCGATCAATTTTTTGATCCTTGACGAGCCCACAAACCACCTGGATATCCTGTCCCGGGAGGTTCTGCTCAATGCCCTTAAGCAGTTCACGGGAACCATTGTTTTGGTGAGTCATGACCGGCATTTCCTCCGCTGCCTTGTGGATAAGGTTTTCGAAATCGACCAGGGAGAAATGATAAGTTATAAAGGGGACTACGAATATTACCTGTCAAAAACCGGACGGGATCACAGGGCCATATAGCCCCCTATGCACGGGTTTCATATATTTTTAACCAGCTTTTCTTGACAAAGCCCAGGCTGATGGCCTAAATTTAATGATGAAAAATAAGTTTTAGATAGCGGTTTTTTCAAAGAAGAAATTCAGCTTTTATCTGACAGCAATATTTAAATTCAAGGATTTGAATAATGGGAACCAGATATTTATTTAAAAAGGCGGTCAAAATATCCCAAGGCATGCTCCCCCAGGACAAACGCCTTGTTCACAAACGATGCAATTCCATCCGAATATCACAGGAAGAACTGGTTGCTGTTGCGGATGCTGCAATGTTCAATTGCATTGAGAAGTGTAGGGGAATCTGTTGTAAAAATTTGGATATTGATTCGGTTTTCAGCCTATGGGATTTTATTTTTATCCTCACATTGGCCCCCCGACTAAAGGAGGAAATCCAGAATCGCCTTGATGCGTATAACGCTTTGTATCTGTCCCCCTGCCCTTTTCTTAAAGAAAGCAAAGGCCCCTGCATTTTCCCGTCCAATATAAAGGCACAGATATGCATCATAACCTTTTGCACCAATGATGAAATAATCAAAAAGTACATTCGGACTGTAAATTTAAATTTTTATAAACTCTGCTGGCTGATTCAATACCTGAGAATAAAAAGATTCGCCCAAAAAATAGGCCTCCTGTTTACCGGAAAAAAGCCGTCGACACAGTGAGGAGACTGTTAACAACGAATCAAATCTTCTTTTACCAGATCCGCTAGGCCACAAACCTGCTCAGATGCTAAATCATTTAAATTTTTCCATATCATATTTTTCAGCCAAACGAACTCTTTCGTCCTTTGGAAGAGAGGTTATATGTTTTTTCCAGCCAGGGCAAAAGCCTGCATGCCATCGCCAGACCCGCCCTAAAAAGGAGGCTGGATTGGTGTCATATTTTGCTCTAAAACCACAGTGTTCACAATTATGCTTTGCCATTTTACTTTCTCCATTAAGAATTAATTATGCAAGTCACCAGTTGCAAGTAACATAAAAAAACGGTATACGAAATAAAAACTATCTTCTCTGAAAACTCGCTCAAGATTATCATTAATTCGACTCTAACGGTAGAAGGAATTATGAATGGAAATGGATAACAGACTGGTTGGAGAAAAAACAATTGCTTTCAGCATTGCCCAGGAAATCCTGACAACAAGTGTAAACCTACCCACAATCCCGGCCAATGCGACAAAAATACTTGCCATTGTCCGGCAGCCCAAAGATCAAATAGATATCCCCCTTTTTGTCAAACTTGTTGAGTCCGACCCCGGACTTTTCACCAGAATTTTACAATTGGCCAATTCCTCTTTTTATTCCGAGATGAATAAGATCGTCAGCCTGAGATCGGCCATTACCCGGATTGGCCTTATCGAAATCGTGAACTCAGTCTGTCTGTATTTTTTTCAGAAAATGCTGCCCAAATTTCCTGCCCTTGAAGGATTTTCATATGATGATTTCTGGTTGCATTCCTGGGCATGTGCGGTTGCGAACCGGCGACTTGGCCACCCGAATTTAGAAATGGGCGTACTGCCGGGAGATCTTTATATGACCGGGATACTCCATGGAATTGGAAAATTGTTGATGGCCATTCACTATCCCAATGAATTTTCCCAATGTCTCAGAAAAGCCAGGGAATTTAAGTGTCCCTTGCACCAGATAGAAAAGGATGTGTTTGGGACCACGGATGCCCTGGTGGCCGCCAACATTTTAAAATCATGGAATCTCCCGGCCAATGTCTGTGAGGGGGTTGCATTTCACCAAATGCCGGAATTGGCACCGCCGGAACACCGCATCATTGCAGGATTGACGCAATTTGCCTATGCTATTGCCGGGCAATCAGGGGTTGGATGCACCGGCGACGGCATTACAATGGATCTGCCTGCCACATATTTCGGGCAATTGTCCAAACTGAAACTTTCAAAACCAGAAGTTCAGGAAAACCTTGTCAAAGAGATATTAGCCTCCCTAAAAGACAAAGCTGAAAGCATGACAAGCATGCCAAATAAACCCCACACCCAAGGACACGAATCAAAAAAACCTATAAAATCCCAATCGGTAATCACCTCTGACCAGACCAAACCTGTAAAAAAAGGTATATTCGGATGGGTCAAATCCCTTTGGACAGGAAATTAAGCCGGAAACTATTCATCTGCAAATTTCCAACCTGTTATTTTCAATTTCAGCCTGTTTACACGATTTTAATGGGGCCTGCATTTTGAATCTCTTTAAACGGGATACAATGATATAGGTTTACGCTAAACCCCCTTGTTTTTGGGGCTTGAACAGTAATCGCACCCTTAAATTTTTTTAGCAGGGGAAACCTGAAAAAAGAGAAATTATCCGGATCATCATCATAGGAATCATCAAAACTGATTGTGGTGCTGTCTTGGCTGAGGGTAAAACTAAATTTATCAAGGGGAATTGATAATCCCTTGCCCTTTGCCTTGATATAAGATTCTTTTAGGGTCCAGAAATCAAAAAAAACATTGTTTTTTTCTTTTTCTATTGTCCTCCCAAGGCAGTTGGATTCTTGGACGGAAAAAAAACGATCTGCTATATTCATATTAATTTTCCGGGTTGCATCTTCCACATCTATCCCTATTTCATAATCAAGAACCACAGCACAGGCTGTTAAACCTCTGGTATGGGATAGGTTAAAACGGATAGGAATATCAGTGACGCCTTTTTTGACCCGGGGCTTTCCATGATAGTTTTCCTCAAATTCGAAGGCCTCGGGAGGAACCTGGGTGCATTGGGATAGAACAAACCGAACAAGTCCTCTGGTCACAAGACAATTATGCCGGTCTTTTTCAAACAGATATCGGTCTATTTTTAATTTTTCTTGCGTGCTGGATATGTGACGATATTTATCCAGCAAAAATGGGGCTTGCACTTCGCCCACCAGGGTATAAAAAAAATGAATTTCCCCCGGCTTTAAAACAATCCAATCCAATGTAGTCCCCTAAAATTCAAGTATCTGCACACCCTATAGCACAATCAATCGACTTTCTAATAGCACATAACTAGGTCAAAACATAGCCTGGAAACTATTTCAGACTGCAGACCACCCCTTGCTGTTTGTCTTTTTTAACTGACGCTCTGTTTGTTAAAGGGATTGACAAAAATGCACGCTGTATTTTATAAATCCCCTGGTTTAAAATCCGGACAATTAGCAATTTAATTACAGGCAAGGCTGGAAAAAGGATTAGGTAAACCCACGAATTTAAGGTTATAGGTGAGTTCAATGAAAACAGAGAAAAGCGCCCAGGATTCCTGCATGATTATCGCCAGGATCATGCTGCCAGAAGATGCAAACCCCGCCGGGATCGTCCATGGAGGTGTTATCATGAAGGAAATTGATAATGCCGCCGGTGTGGCAGCAGTAAGGCATACCAGAAAAATATGCGTCACCGCATCCATAGACCGGTTGGATTTTCACAAGCCTGCTTTTATAGGTAACCTTTTAACGGTAAAAGCGGGCATTAACATGACAGGCAAAACATCCATGGAAATCGGCGCAAGGGTTGAGACAGAAGATTTACTGACCGGGGTAAAAACCCATTTGGCATCTGCCTACCTGACCTTTGTTGCCCTGGGGAAAGACCATAGACCCGTGGGCGTTCCCCCACTAAAACTGCTTACCAAAGAGGACATCAGAAGAAACAGGGAAGCCCTTGCAAGAAAAAAGTTGCGTTTATCAGAGAAAAGGAAGGAGTCTGAATGCCAGTTGGATACAAGTAAATGTTAATACCCGGTATTAACATTTACCCATTCACAAAAATCGCAACAAAAGCCCATCCTTGAATAAACGCGGTTTAACGTCTTATTCAACAATCTCCAAGATTACCCGTTTCTGCTCTTTAGCAGAGGCACAGGACAAAATAGTCCGCATGGCCTGGGCGGTTCTCCCTTTTTTGCCAATGACCTTACCAAGATCTTCCTTTGCAACCCTTAACTCAAGAACAAGGGTCTGCTGCGCCTTGATTTCTTCAACACTTACCTCTTCGGGATCATCGACCAATGCCTGGGCAATATACTTAATCAACTCTTTCATAACGCGATCTCCTTCTGCCAAGGTGATAATGAAAATGCAATTTAAGTTTCAGCTATCATTTTGCGGCAATTAACGTTAAATGGACTGTATTCGGGATACCTGTTGCACCATATCATAACCGATTAGAATCACAAGTATTATTTCTCGCCTTCGTCGGGTTCTGCCCATAGACACGGGTTTTGGTGCACAAAGAGGGCTTTATCTGCCTTGAGGCATCCTGTTTTTAATTTGATGGGGCAAAAAAAATCAGCCTTGTCCGGCAAAAACTTTCCACGAACCTGTACAGATTATCAGAAACATTTTTCACCCATACGATGAAATAGAAACGCGGAGTATGATATTTTTTTCCCTTTTTATTAATTTAAATTGCAACAATTAGCCATTTTGCTTGACATAAAAAAGAAATTAATTATTTTATGGGGGACATTAAATTTATACCTTAGGAATATTTTAGTATACTGTCCGGTAAAATATTCTTTTTTGATCAGGGCAGAACAAAAGGAACACCAGTGGTCACTGAAACTACATCATCAAATGCTGAACGTAAAATGCTATCCGAAGCCGGATATGCCGATCCGGCAATAAATTATTATCTGGAAAAAAAATATATAGGCCACATTGAAAATGCCGATCAGATATCTGAAAAGATAGGGTCCTGCGGAGATATCATGAAAGTCTACCTCAAGGTGGATGAGAATGAAATTATCGATGACGTCCGGTATGAAATTACCGGTTGCGCCGGTGCAATTTCCGCTGCCATGGCTTCCGTGGACCTTGTAAAAGGCAAAACTCTGGGTGAGGCCCTGAAAATAAATGATGGGGATGTTTTTAAGGTGTTAGAGAATATTCCGGAAAAAAAACACCATTGTATTCAGCTTGCCATAAAAACCATGCACCTGGGAATTGAGGAATTAACATCCAGGAAAAACTGATTAAAAATTTTGCCTATATTCTTGTCTCTTTTGTTGTCCTGCTAAACGGGTGCACCTCGACCACGGATTTTCACATTGAAAATCTTGCCAAGACAGACATCAATCTGGTATCGGAAATTCACATCGACCAGGTGGCAGCGCTGTTAAAAAACCTGACCAGAAAGCTCTATCGAATGAATTCCATGGAGCTTGACAAGACACCTGGGGCGACAATTGATTCACAGATAGACAGGATATTCCAATGCCCACCGGTCAAAAGCGACAGCCTCCTTGAGAACAAAGAGGGGGCTGATGCCGTCCTGCTCGGGTTTGAACCCGGGTTTCAAGGGGACCGGGTCTTTGCAATGATGTATGGGCTATATACAATGCTCCATACATCATACAGCAAAAACTGTGATCTCTTTATGCTGGATTTTTTGAATGCCCAAAGTATTTATAATAGTGCCCGGAATATCGAGATTTTTGTCTGGAGACTCAAAGCCCGGCACCAGCCAAATGGAAAGTTGTTCCTGGTGACCAATGTGTGTGACGGCCCAATTGAAAACTTAAGCTTTGAACGGATTTTCGGAAAACTAATTTCCCTCCAGGATACCATGGCACTGATTGTCTCATCCAGAACCGGACGGATGATAACAGAAGTTGTCCACATCGCAGGAATGGCCTTTTTCCCCATTGGACTCTAAAGCCGTTTCCTATCAGAAAAAAGCCCCGGAAAACAACCTTTCACAGTGGACCGCTTTTCTCAAACCGGACAACCTGTTCCCTGTAATAGGATAGTTTATCTTCCGCCAGCAACAGCGCGTCCTTTGCCGCTTCAACTGCCTCGTCATTCCGATTGTTTAGGGATAAGGCTTCAGCATAGGTATCCAGTACAAAAGCCTCCCGCTTGATTAAAACAGCTTTGGATGCGAGTTCCAAAGCCTTTACACCATCCCGGAATTGTTCATCTGGACAGGTTGCAAGCAGCCAGGCAAGGTTATTCAGGGCGTGGATGTTTTTGCTGTCAATGCGAATCACATTTTCATAGGCGGCGACTGCCTTCCCATAGGCCTTGTCATTGTAATGGTAATCCCCCACGTAAACATAGAGATCGGAATTTTCCGGCTCAACTGCCAATTGCTGGAATAGAATCTGTTTTGCAACATAATTTCCAAATGTATCCTTTGCCCTCCCATAGCTGAGACTATAGCCTGTGTAAAACAGAGCAAGAACCAACAGAAAATACCCAAACATCATTTTTTTGACCCGCCGGTGATGCAGGCTGATCAGTCCGGGATGTTCCCGGCATTGCTCCAGGAACCGGATTCTTTCACCAATGCCGAAATGATGCCAATTTGGCTTGTCGATGGACTGTCGGCTCAAGGCGGCTATTTTATAAAACGTTGAGACCAAGGGAGCGGCATCCCTTTGAAAATCATATAGATGAATATCTGCCTGGCGCTCAAAATTTCGCATGAAAAACCCGAACACAAACCTGAAATAGACCACAAAACAGGTGATCAAAGACAAACAGATGAGTGCAGGGTAAACATCCCCCTTATCAATTCCCAAGAAAGAGAATCCCTGGTACACAGGTCCGGCAATATAAAGCAGGAGCATCATGGGTTCGAAAAAAACAAAATTACATCCAATAAACCCTGCAAAAAAGAGCAGGTAAAACAGCATGTGATATCTTTGGACATGACCGATTTCATGGAGAATGACCGCATCAATCTCATCTGCATCCAGGGCGGCAATCAGGGCCGGCGTAACCAAAAGGTATCTAAATTTTCCAACAAGCCCCATTACACCCGCAGTTACCATGCTGCCGCCAAAAAGTTCCCACTTTAAAATATCTGCATACTTTAGCCCTGCCCTTTGGCAGGTTGATTCAATGCGGGCACGAGATTCCCCGGGTTCAAGGGAGGTGCAGCCCCATAGTTTTTTTATGAGGACCGGCCCGAAAATGGAAACCATGGTCAAAAAAGATATGATATAGACAATTTCACCGGCGGTTGTATTAAAATAGTTTTTCACAGGTGCATAGGGAAAAAACTGAACCATGTCTGCAAACAAAGACAGACAAAACCAGGGAAGCAAGGCCGGCAGGGAAAATGAAATGTTTGAAAAAATAAAATTTTTCTTGGTCAACTCTCCTGGAAAATAGCGTTTTTGAACCCCATAGGCGGCATTCCAGATGATAACAAGATAGACAAGAAAAAGTCCCAGAAATAAAACAGCCCCAAGCGTTGGAATAAGTGAGAACAACCGGATGTCGGTAAAGAAAAAAGGGAGCCTGAACAGATAAATATTGACAGCAAAAAGCATTAATGCCGTTAGGGATAGCTTTGAAATAGCCCCATTGATGGAATGATCCAGCCCCACATACGAATGTTTCCCTTGGGCAAGCTTTTTAAACCATGTGTGGCAGACCAGGGCAAAAACAGCCAGGGATATCAGGCTGTAATAGATACTATTTGGATCTACCCTTGCAGTTTTATCAAACAATTCGGAAGCGGTATAGATCACTAGGGCGATGAGAAAATATAAAAAATTTGAAAACACGAGAAAATTTCCTTAACAGATAATACCGTAATCGGCAAACATGCGTAACACCATCCACGATTTAACATCAAACTTGAGATCAACTTTTGAGATTAATTCTCCAGCCGCTTGCCGGGAAAGCATGATAACCTCGATTTCCTCGGACATTTCATTGAATTCATTGCTGGGTTCCCCATCACATTCAACAAACAAAAGACTGATATTTTCATCTGTCATTCCCGATGAAGAATAAATCGGTGGACTGAATTTTAAAACCCGGGTGACCTCCAGGCCTGTTTCTTCTAAAAGTTCACGTTTCCCGGCCTGCACAATGGATTCCCCCCTGTCCACAAGGCCTGCGGGAAAACCATACTGATAATCGCCCAGGGCCACCCGAAACTCCTTGATAATCACCAATTTTTCTTCCAGCCTGTGAAAGGGAACCACCACCACCGCATCCGGGATGCCGGGTTCACTGTTCACGCCAGCTTCTCTATTCAAGGGATTGGGCAAATGGGACCGGGATGCAAACACCCAATTTTTCATATTGTCTGCCCGATCCCTGTATTGGGCGGAAAACAGGTTCAGGTGTTTGCGGTCGGTAATTTTTTCGATCTGACAGATCTCCATCTCACTCCCTTAGATCATAATATTAAATCACAAAATTAAATATCAATTTTTACATAGGATAAGCATGAAAAAGAAAAAACACCACCCCAAAAAAGTAACTGGCCTAAAGAACCCAATAAATTGCAAAAAATTTAATTGATGTACATCAAATATCGAAATGAAAGCCAGAAATGGCAGGCACTTCCCAAAATGACAAAAAGGTGCCATATTTCATGGAAACCCATTATTTGGGGAAAGGGATTTGGTTTTTTAAGCGCATAAATCAGGGCGCCGCCACTGTAAAACACCCCACCCAGAACCAACCAGAAAATACAAATGGGTTCAAGGGTTTTGGTCAGGGGATAAATAACCACCATACACAGCCAGCCCATCATCAGATAAATCATGGTGGAGACCCACCTGGGTGCATTTATAAAAAATATTTTTATAAAAATTCCAATAACGGCAATGGACCAAATTGTGGCAAAGAGGCTCCACCCCCAGGGCCCCCGAAGAGGCACCAGACAAAGGGGGGTATAAGACCCTGCAATTACCATAAAAATCATGATATGATCAATCTTGCGAAATACCAACAGCGCTTTTTCAGATATGTGCAGACCATGGTAGAGAAAGCTCGAGGTATACATGAGGATCAATGTGGTGCCAAAAATGGAAAAAGAGACCACATGCCAGACATCGGCCCGGGTGGCAGCAAAAACGACCATGAGGGCCAGCCCGACAGCCGAGGCCAGTGCACCTGCCATATGGGAAATGGTGTTTACCGGTTCCCTGAAGATTTTTATGTTTATACCCATACAACTACCCTACCTTTACGCTTAATGGATTCAACAAGAACCAACCCCTTTTACATTTTTTTTACCAACTTCAAAACATTCTCTCACTGTGGCGCCAAGATCAATTGAATTCATGCATAAGGCCCTATACTGAAAAATAAACTCCCTGAAGTAAAAATTCTTGAAAAATTATGCTGGTGTGCTAATACTGACTAAAGTTCTCGGTAATTCATACATTTAATCGCCACAGACAAAAAAGGGGAGTCGCTATGAAATTGTTTAAGATTTTAATTGTTTGCACCGCCTTTCTCGCAGTATCAACCTGGGCAGGAGCCAGTACACTTGAAGACGTAAAAGCGCAAGGGTATATCAAAGTTGGTGTTAACGGCGGTGTGTTTGGTTTTAGCATGCCCGATGACAAAGGCGAATGGAAAGGGTTGGATGTGGACACAGCAAAAGCCATTGCCGCAGCCGTATTCGGAGATGCCTCCCGGATTAAATTTTCAGCCCTGACGGCTGTCCAGCGACTGCCTGCACTTCAGTCCAAAGAGATTGACGTGCTGTGCCGCAATACCACCCAGACCCTGTCACGGGAAACCAAATCCGGTCTGAACTTTGCCCAGGCCAACTATTATGACGGTCAAGGGTTTCTGATTGCCAAAAAACTGGGCGTAAAAAGTGCCAAAGAATTAGGTGGCGCAACTGTTTGTGTTCTTCCCGGCACCACAACAGAAATGAATGCAGCAGATTATTTTAGAACAAACGGAATGAAATGGTCTCCGGTTGTAATTGAAAATACTGCGGAACTGAACAAAGCATTCTTTGCCGGCCGTTGTGACGTCCTGACATCCGACGCCTCTCAGTTGGCGGCCCAGCGATCGGTTGCTCCCAACCCCAACGACTATGAACTGCTGCCCGAAATCATATCCAAAGAACCCCTTGCCCCTGTTGTCCGACATGGGGATGACCAATGGTTTGACATTGTCAACTGGGCGGTTATGGCATTGATCCAGGCAGAAGAATTTGGCATCACCTCTAAAAATGTGGATGAGATGCTCAACTCCAAAAACCCCGGTATCCAAAGATTTCTCGGCGTAACCCCCGGCATGGGCGGAAACCTGGGCCTGGATGAAAAATGGGCATATAATATCGTAAAACAAGTTGGCAACTACGGCGAAATATTCGATAGAAATATCGGTCCTGACACTCCCCTTGCACTACAGCGCGGTCTCAACGCCCTCTGGACAGAAGGCGGCCTGATGTACGCATCCCCCATCCGATAGTTCTTTTAATTCAACGGTTGGTCCGGGGAAATTCACCCCCGGGCCGCCCTTTTAGCCGGCACCGTAAAAAACATGAAAAATAGCATATCAGAAGAAAAAATACCCTTCTGGCTTGATCCTGACAAGCGAGCCATTTTCTACCAGGGGTTCACCTTTTTAATGGTGGGCCTTTTGGCTTGGTATCTGGTGAACAACACCCTTGTCAATTTAGAAAAACAATCTATCTCTTCGGGGTTTGGATTTCTGGATCAAGAAGCCGCCTTTGAGATCGGTGAAAGCACGATTCAATATTCGGCAGCCGATTCCTACGGCAGGGCATTGGTGGTGGGGGCCTTAAACACATTAAAGGTTTCTTTTATCGGCATGGTCCTGAGTCTGATCATTGGCGTTTTAGTCGGTGTGGCAAAGCTGTCCTCCAACTGGCTTGTACAAAAGCTTGCCACCATCTATATCGAGGTGATGCAGAATATCCCGATTCTTTTACAGCTTTTCTTCTGGTATGCTCTTTTTTATGAATCTTTTCCCTCCCCCCAACAGGCACTCAATCCCATTGCTGGCCTGTTCTTCTGCAACAGGGGCGTTGCCATTGGAGTTCCGGCAGCACACCCAATCCATGCATATATGCTGGCGGCACTGATTTTGGGATTGATACTCTCCTTTGGTATCAAACGCTGGGCGAAAAAACGAAAATTTGATACGGGCAGGGATTTTCCCGTACTCTGGGCTTTTCTGTTACTTTCGTTGGGGCTTCCCCTCATCACCTGGATAGTGGCAGGTGCCCCCACCAGGATGAATGTGCCGGCGCTTCGCGGCTTTAACTTCCAGGGCGGAATCATGCTTTCCCCTGAATTCATAGCCCTTCTGTTAGGTCTTGTGATCTACACATCCGCCTTTGTGGCCGAAGCGGTACGGGCAGGCATCCAGGCCGTTACCAGAGGACAAACCGAAGCTGCCATGTCCATTGGGCTAAAAAGCGGCCATATTCTGAACCTGGTCATTCTTCCCCAGGCACTAAGAGTTATTATTCCGCCCCTGACAAGCCAGATGCTCAACCTGACCAAGAACTCTTCCCTGGCCATTGCCATTGGATTTCCTGATTTTGTCTCGGTTGCCAATACCACCATCAACCAAACCGGCCAGTCCATAGAAGGAGTTGCCATGATCATGGGGTGCTACCTGATCTTCAGCATTTCCACCTCTCTGTTCATGAACTGGTATAATAAAAAATCAAAACTTGTTGAAAGATAGTTCCTATGGGTATTGTATCAATCGACCAAGCATATATCGACAGTATCAAACCCCCGGTAGCAAAACGGGGGATCATTGGCTGGCTGAAGAAAAACCTGTTTAACGGTTTTTTCAACTCCATCTTGAGCATTCTCATACTGGCATTTCTGGTCTGGTTTCTGCCGCCGTTTATTAAATGGGCCTTGATCGACTCGGTCTGGTTCACAAGCGGTCCTGCCTGCAAAGAATGTGAAGGGGCCTGCTGGTCAGTGGTATTAAAAAATCTGAGATTTATTATTTTCGGGTTCTACCCCCATGAGCTTCACTGGCGACCATTTGCCGCCATTATGACCCTGTTCGGTCTGCTCTTTTTTTCAAACAATAAAAAATATTGGTCCAAAAGGTTGGGGTATGCCTGGATCATTGGACTCATCTCCATGGCCCTTCTAATGAAGGGCGGCATCCTGGGACTAACACCTGTGGACAGCATGAAATGGGGCGGATTGCCCCTGACCCTGCTGCTCTCTGTTTTCGGCCTTACAGCTGCCTACCCCCTTGGGGTGGTTCTGGCCCTGGGCCGCATATCCAACATGCCCATGATCCGATATCTGTCCATCGGCTATATTGAACTGATACGGGGAGTCCCCCTGATCAGTCTTTTGTTCATGTCTTCCATTATTTTTCCTTTGTTTTTACCCGAAGGCGTGACCTTTAACAAAATATTGCGAGCCCAGGCAGCCATCATTTTCTTTACCGCCGCCTATGTGGCCGAGGTTGTCCGGGGAGGCCTCCAGGGAATGGGCCAGGGACAATACGAGGCAGCCGATGCCCTGGGACTCAACTATTACCAGACCATGCGCCTGATTATTTTGCCCCAGGCCCTTAAAATAGTGATCCCCCCGACAGTCAGTGTGCTGGTATCCGCCTTTAAGGACACCTCCCTGGTTGTCATAATTGCCTTATACGACTTTCTTTTGACCTCCAAAACAGTTATACAGAATCCGGAATGGATGGGATTTTCAACAGAGTTGTATCTTTTTGTGGCCCTGATGTACTTTTTAGGATGCTTTTCAATGTCCAATTTTTCAAGAAAACTTGAAAGAGAACTTGATACCGATAAACGCAGTTAATTTTTTTTAGGAAGATAAAATGACCGATTCCAACTCAAAAGGAAACAATATAAGCGACAACGATACCATCATTCAGATCAAGGATTTGAACAAATGGTATGGTGATTTTCATGTGTTGAGAAATATCAATCTTGAAGTCAAAAAAAAAGAAAAAATAGTCATTTGCGGTCCATCCGGTTCCGGAAAATCCACCCTTATCCGCTGCATCAACCGACTGGAAGAACACCAGAAGGGAAAAATAATCGTGGACGGGGTTGAATTGACCAATAACCTAAAAAATATCGAAAAAATCAGAACCGAAGTGGGAATGGTCTTCCAGCATTTTAACCTGTTTCCCCATCTAACCATCCTTGAGAATCTCACGCTAGGACCGGTTTGGGTCCGAAAAACCCCCAAGAAAGAAGCGGAAGAAACAGCCATGTTTTACCTGGAAAAGGTAAAAATCGCAGAACAGGCCAAAAAATTTCCCGGCCAACTATCCGGCGGACAACAGCAGCGGGTAGCCATTGCCAGAAGTTTGTGCATGAAACCCAAGGTCATGCTCTTTGACGAGCCTACCTCTGCCCTTGATCCAGAAATGGTCAAGGAAGTTCTGGATGTAATGGTACAACTCAGCGATGAAGGCATGACAATGATCGTGGTTTCCCACGAAATGGGGTTTGCCAAGACAGTGGCACAAAGGGTTATGCTCATGGATGCAGGTATGATTTTGGAAGAAAACAACCCCATTGATTTTTTTGAAAACCCTCAACATGAACGGACAAAGTTTTTCCTCAGCCAAATTCTCCACTAAATTGCCTTACAAGCACCACTCTTTTTCCCCTTTTTTTATCTAATGGCAGCACTCTGTCAGAAAATCTTTTCACCTCTGGCAGGGTGCGCAACAAATGACTATTCACCAAATCAACGATATATCAACAATTTTCATGGAGATCTAATTGTAGGTGGGCAAAAATTTCCTGGAACACCACCATTTCAGCGCCGTTTCGACTGACTTTTTCAATAAGTTCCGTGCTTGCATCCAAATTTTAAAAGCCTGGAGAGGCCTGTACCAGCTCATCAATGATGAATAATGATGGATAATTGTTCCCAGATCAAACTTTCATTCCAGTCAGGAATATTTTTTGCATCTATCCAAACGTATCGTTAATAACAGATAAAAATCCAGCAAAAAAAGGAAAGATATGAAACATCTAAAGGGAGATCTGATTCAGCTGGCCCTTTCAGGAAAATTTGATGTTATCATCCACGGGTGCAATTGTTTTTGCAGCATGGGGGCAGGCATTGCAAAACAGATCAAAGATAGATTCCCAAATGCATATGAAGCGGATCTTAAAACCCGGCCAGGCGACAAAAACAAATTGGGAACATATTCAAAAGCCAGGATCCAAGTAGGTAACCAGGCCCTGACGATCATAAACGGATATACCCAGCACCACTATTCCGGATCCAAAGTGCTGGCAGACTATGATGCCATTGCCTCTGTATTTTCACTTGTAAAAACAAATTTTTCAGGAAAAAAAATCGGCTACCCAAAAATCGGTGCCGGGCTTGCCAAAGGAGACTGGAATAAAATCTGTGGTATTATTGATCACCAACTTATGGGAGAAAATCACACCCTGGTTGAATATTTGAGTTTGCAAAAATAGTAATTATGACATAAATTAAGCCCAAAATAATAATTTAACCAGGCAGGAAATATATTATGATTAAGGTCGGCATTGCAGGAGCATCGGGCTATACAGGAGTGGAACTTGTCAAATTAATTTCCAACCACCCCAAAGCCCGGCTGGAAACGATTACTTCCAGCAGCTACAAGGGAAAACCTTTGACAGATATTTTCCCCTCCATGAGGGGATTTGAATCCCTCATTTGTGAAGATCTGGATGCACAAGCACTTTCAACCAGGGTGGATCTCATGTTTCTCGCCCTACCCCACAAGGTTTCCATGTCCTATGCAGCCCCCTTAATAGAACAGGGCATTCGCGTGATTGATCTGTCTGCGGATTTCAGATTTAATAATCCAGATACCTATGAAAAGGCTTATCAGACACATACGAATACAGACCTTCTGGCGGAGAGTGTTTACGGGTTGTCTGAAATATACCGGGATCAAATCAAAAGCGCAAGAATCGTTGGGAACCCCGGATGCTATCCCACCACAATTCTTCTGGCCCTGCTCCCCCTTATCAGGGAGAAACTCATAGAACCCACAGGAATTATTTCCGATTCTAAATCCGGTGTCAGCGGCGCCGGCAGATCTCTGTCTCTGGCTGCCCACTATTGTGAAGCAAATGAATCTTTCACACCCTACAAAATCGGAAATCACCGTCACACCCCGGAAATAGAGGAAATATTAAGTATACATTCAGGAAAAGAGATCAAGATAACCTTTGTACCCCACCTGGTACCGGTTACAAGGGGAATGGTCTCCACAATTTACGGACAGGCCGCCAAATCTGTTTGTCTTAAAGATATTCGCCAGGCATACCGAAAATGGTATAAGGGAGAACCTTTTGTCCGACTGCTGCCCGACAAAAGTTTTCCTGCCATGTCCCATGTCAGGGGGACAAATTGCTGTGATATCGGCTGCCATTTTGATGCAGATACGGGCAGAATAATCCTTGTTTCTGCCATTGACAACCTGCTAAAGGGTGCCGCAGGACAAGCGGTTCAAAATATGAATATTATGTTTGGGCTGGTCGATGAAATTGGTTTGAATTATGTTCAGACCCCTTTGTGACCAATAAAAAAATTACTGACAAATATTGTGCTTGACATAAATTAATTATCTAACTAAGAAAGTGATAATGAAAAAACGAATAAAAATATGGCTTCATTCCGGTTCTAATTCCAATATCAGGGAAATATCCATTCACAAACTAAGTTTAGTTTTTTTCCTTCTTCTTGTCATGGGGGCCGGGGGCAGTCTTTCCTATCTGGGGTACGATTACTATCGCTTGAAGGCTATCTCCTTTAACAACAGCACCCTAACCCAGACAATTGATTCCCATCGCAATGAGATCAAAGACCAGAGAGATCAGATTCAGGCCTTTGCTGTAAATATTGAAGTTCTTAAAAGTCAGGTGGATAACTTGTCAAAACTGGAAGGTAAGGTCAGACTCATTGCCGATATCGGAAGAACCGATAATTCTTCTGGCCTGATAGGCATTGGCGGCATACCGGAGAATGACCTTGACCAGGACATCCCCCTGGAAGCCCGGCACAACAACCTGATTCGGGAAATGCACCAGCAGGTAAACCAAACCACCCTGGCTGCCAAACAGCAGGTACTCAATTTTGAAGACCTTATTGGCCAACTTGAGAAAAAAAGGAATCTTCTGGCATCAACCCCCTCTATCAAACCTGTTGACGGGTGGATCACATCTAAATTCGGATATAGGAAATCTCCCTTCACCGGGAAAAGGAGCTTTCATTCCGGACTGGACATCTCAAACAAGACAGGAACAAAAATCATTTCAACTGCAAATGGCAAGGTTTCCTATGCAGCCCCTAAAATTAATTTTGGCAACCTTGTTATCATTGATCATGGATATGGCAGGGTAACAAAATACGGACACCTTCAAAAGATTCTGGTCAAACCCGGCCAAAAAGTAAAAAGAGGGGAGGTAATTGCCCTTCTTGGCAACACCGGTAAGAGCACAGGCCCCCATGTCCACTACGAGGTGCGGATCAACGGTGCTCCAGTCAACCCGCTTAAATATATACTTAATTGATCCATTCCCCCAAAGATTGATTAAACCCGCCCGCCACAACAATCAATTTATTTTAATTTTTTGTTTTATTTTCTATATTAATGCTTATATGTTTTACAGCAAGATTTAAATGGCTATTTACGCAATGGCCACACACTTAACACCTACATACTTAACAATAGGTAAATTTTAAATGGTACTCAAATTTTTCACAAAGATCTTTGGCTCCGCCAATGAGCGGCAATTAAAGACACTTCAGCCTATTATAGATGAAATTAATTTACTTGAACCCAAGATGCAGTCGCTATCCGATGAACAGCTGCCCCAAAAAACGGATGAATTCAAGGATCGTTTTAAAAAAGGCGAAACCCTGGACAGTATTTTACCCGAAGCCTTTGCCCTGGTAAGGGAAGCCTCTGTCAGAATTCTTGGCATGCGCCATTTTGATGTGCAGCTCATTGGGGGCATTGCCCTCCACCAGGGCACCATTGCTGAAATGAAAACTGGTGAGGGAAAGACCCTTATGTCAACCCTTCCGGCCTATCTAAATGCAATTTCCGGCAAAGGGGTTCATATTATAACGGTCAATGATTACCTGGCCCGGCGCGATGCAGAATGGATGGCTAAAATTTATAATTTCCTGGCGTTAAGTGTCGGGGTTGTTCTCCATGATATGGACGACCAGGAGAGAAAACAGGCCTATGGCTCTGACATCACCTACGGCACCAATAATGAGTTCGGGTTTGACTATCTCAGGGACAACATGAAGTTTGAAAAGGAAAACCTTGCCCAGGGCCCCCTCAACTTTGCCATTGTGGATGAGGTGGACTCCATTCTCATTGATGAGGCCAGGACCCCGCTGATCATTTCAGGTCCGACTGAAAAATCCACTCATTTTTATACCCAGGTCAATACCATCATCCCTAGCTTTAAAAAAGAGATCGATTACACCCTGGATGAAGAATCCAAGAGCGTTTCCCTCACCGAAGAGGGAATTGCCAAGGGTGAGGATCTGTTGTCAGTTGATAATTTATATGACCCCGCCAATATTGAGATGCTCCACCATGTCAACCAGGCGCTTAAGGCCCACACCCTGTTCAAGCGAGACACCGATTATATCGTTAAAAATGACCAGGTGGTAATTGTTGATGAATTCACCGGACGTCTGATGACGGGAAGACGCTACGGCGAAGGGCTGCACCAAGCACTTGAGGCAAAAGAAAATGTTAAAATTGAAAATGAAAACCAAACCCTGGCTTCCATCACCTTTCAAAATTATTTCAGAATGTATGACAAGCTGTCCGGAATGACCGGAACCGCGGAAACCGAGGCGCCTGAATTTAAAAAAATATACAACCTGGATGTTATGGTGATCCCCACCCACCAGCCCATGGTCCGCAAGGATTTTCCAGACTTGATCTACAAGACCCAGAAAGAAAAGTATAATGCCTCCATCCAGGAGATCATTGCCCTCCATAAAAAAGGCCAGCCCGTACTGGTGGGAACTATTTCCATTGATGTTTCCGAGGAGTTGAGCAAAAAGCTCAAGAAAAAAGGGGTTCCCCACAATGTGTTAAATGCCAAACACCATAAGGAAGAGGCAGAAATCATTGCCAATGCCGGTCAAAAAAGAGCAGTAACCATCTCCACCAATATGGCGGGGCGTGGTACAGATATAAAACTGGGAGAGGGTGTCACAGAACTTGGCGGATTGCATATTCTAGGAACTTCCCGCCATGAATCCAGACGAATTGACAACCAGCTTCGGGGGCGTTCCGGAAGGCAGGGGGATCCCGGCAGTTCAAGATTCTATCTGTCACTGGAAGATGACCTGCTCAGAATATTTGGCGGGGATCGGATCCATGCCGTCATGGACCGCCTGGGCATTGAAGAGGGGGAGCATATTGAGCACACCTTTATTTCCAAGGCCATAGAGAACGCCCAGTCAAAGGTGGAAGGTCACAACTTTGAGATAAGAAAGCATTTGCTCGAATATGATGATGTCATGAACCAGCAAAGGGAAGTGATCTACCGACAGCGGCGACAGGCATTACAGGAAGACAATTTAAAATCCGTAATCCTGGAAATGATTGAAGACAAGGCATATGAACTGGTCAACGAATTTTCCGATGAAAAAAAACCCATTAAAGAGTGGGACATTAAAAGCATTGAATCCGGGGCAAATAAATTATTTAATTTCTTCTCCATTGACCTTGCGCCGGCAGTGAAAGAAAACTATTCCCAGGACCAGCTGTCTGACTTTATCTTCAGCAAGGCACAGGAGCATTACCTTGCCAAGGAGACCCTCATCGGGGATGAGCAGATGCGGCAGTTAGAGCGGTTCATTGTCCTCCAGACCGTTGATACCCGATGGAAAGAGCACCTCTTGTCCATGGACCATTTAAAAGAGGGTATCGGCCTCAGGGGATATGCACAGCAGGATCCCCTTCGGATTTATAAAAAAGAGGGGTTTGACATGTTCCATGGCCTCATGGAAATGATCAAGGAAGAGGTGGTGGATATCCTGTTCAAAATTCAGATAGCGCCCTCCTCCAGGGTGGATGAAATAAAAAAAAAGGAGCAACAAAACTTGACTTTTTCCCATTCTGATGAGCCTTCAATCAAACAACCTGTGAAACGGAGTCACGAAAAAGTGCAACGTAATGATCTTTGCCCCTGCGGCAGCGGTAAAAAATATAAAAGATGCTGTATGTCCTAGGAGAAAAACATGACATCCACTGATTCAACGACAAAAACAGGGATCTCATCAAAAGCCAAAGAAGATCAGCCACCCATGTATAAAGTCCTTATTCATAATGACAATTATACTACCATGGAATTTGTTGTGGAGATTCTTGTAACCGTTTTTGGAAAATCACTTGAAAAAGCAAACCAAATAATGCTTAATGTACATAATAGGGGAAAGGAAGTGTGTGGTATTTATCCACTGGAAATTGCAGAGACAAAGGTGGAAACCGTACTCAATCTGGCAAGCAACAGGGGCTTTCCCTTGAAAAGTACAATGGAAAAGGAGTAGCGTCATGATCAGCAAAGAACTGAGTACTGCCCTCGGTTTTGCAGTGCGGGAAGCAAAAAAAAGAAGGCATGAATATGTATGTGTGGAACACGTTCTTTATGCAATCCTTAACCATGAGACAGGGCTTGAAACCATTGAAAAATGTGGGGGAAGTCCGGATCAGATAAAAGATGAATTAGAAAAATTCTTTGACGAAAAACTTACCAAAATAGATACCAAAGATGAATATGTACTCCAACAGACCATCGGATTCCAGAGAATGATCCAGCGGGCAATCAACCATGCCCGATCTGCTGAAAAAAGCGAGGTTAACCTTGGAGATATTCTTGCTTCCATCTTCCAGGAAAAAGATTCCCATGCAGCTTTTTATCTTGAATCCGAAGGCATAACCCGGCTGGATGTACTCAAATATATTTCCCATTCAAGTGAACCGGCTAAAAAGCCCAGAAGCGACCAGGACCTTTCCAAAAGAATGTTTCCCCAGGCAGATCCCAAGCCCAAACGCCAGAAGAAAAAAGATCCTCTGGAATCTTTTACCACCGACTTGTTGAAAAAGGCCATGGACGATAAAATTGATCCCCTCATCGGTCGGGAAAACGAAATGGACAGGGTCATGCAGGTGCTATGCCGCCGAAGAAAAAACAATCCCATTCTTGTGGGGGACCCAGGCGTTGGCAAAACAGCCATTGCGGAAGGACTTGCCCTGATGATCCATTCCAAACGGGTACCGGACCTTTTAGATGGCTGCGAACTGTTTTCCCTGGACATGGGATCCCTTCTTGCCGGGACCAAATACAGGGGCGATTTTGAGCAACGGTTAAAGGATGTGATCAATGCCCTGGAACAAAAAGAAAATGCCCTTTTGATCATTGATGAGATCCACACGGTTGTGGGTGCCGGGGCGACCACCAGCGGCTCCATGGATGCCTCAAATATTCTAAAACCAGCCCTTTCCTCCGGGGATATCAAATGTGTCGGCACCACCACCTATGAAGAATATAAAAATCATTTTGAAAAAGACCGAGCATTTTCAAGACGGTTCGAAAAAATTGAAGTCACCGAGCCCAGTGTGGATGAGACCTGTGAAATTTTAAAGGGACTTCGCCTCCATTACGAAGAGCACCACGGGTTAAAATATCCTGATGAAACCCTAACCGCTGCGGCCTATCTGTCTGACAAATATATCAATGACCGGCTGTTGCCGGACAAGGCCATTGATGTGATTGATGAAACCGGTGCCTACCTGCGTCTAAAGGGATCAGGCAAACGCAAAAATGTCAGCATCAAAGACATTGAAACCATTGTGGCCAAAATTGCAAAAGTGCCGGTCACCAGTGTCACATCAACGGATAGGGCCAATCTTGAGTCCTTGCCTGCAAGGCTGCTCAAGGTTATATTCGGCCAGGATGATGCCATCAATACCCTGACCACGGCCATCAAGAGATCCCGGGCAGGCCTTTCCGCTCCTGACCGGCCCATCGGTTCCTTTTTGTTCATGGGTCCGACCGGTGTGGGAAAAACAGAGGTGGCCAAACAGTTGGCTGCCAATATGGGAATTGAATTTTTAAGATTTGACATGAGCGAGTACATGGAAAAGCATGCGGTGTCAAGGCTGATCGGGGCACCCCCCGGCTATGTTGGATTTGAACAGGGGGGGATTTTAACAGACAGTATCAGAAAACATCCCCATAGTATCCTCCTGCTGGATGAAATTGAAAAAGCCCATATGGATCTGTATAACATCCTTCTCCAGGTCATGGATTATGCAACCCTAACCGATAACAATGGCAAATCTGCTGATTTCAGGAACGTGATTCTTATCATGACCTCCAATGCAGGTGCCAGAGAAATGGATGCCAACAACATTGGATTCGGTTCCCAGACTGCCCTGACAGATTCCAAAGGCTTAAAGGCCGTTGAAAAAACCTTTAGCCCGGAATTCAGGAATCGGTTGGACAGTATTGTTCAGTTCAATCATTTATCCAAACAGATCATGGAAATGATCGTGGATAAAAACATGGGCGAACTGAAAACCATGCTGAAAACCAAGAAAATTTCCCTGACTTACTCGGCCAAGGCAAGAACATTTCTCGCCCTCAAGGGATATGACCCCAAATTTGGCGCCAGACCCTTGAACCGGCTCATCCAAACAAGCATAAAAGACAAGCTCACGGATGAAATTCTTTTTGGGAAACTTGAAAAAGGGGGAAAGCTTTCCATCGGCCTGAAGGATGATGCATTAACCTTTAATATCAAAAACTGAATGCCCCTTTTCAGGCTTTCAGAAAGAATCGAATTTCCGCCTGCATGGCTGGCACGATCCGACGGTCTCCTCTGTATCGGAGGAGACCTTTGTCTGGAGAGGCTATTGCTTGCCTACCAAAAAGGTATTTTCCCCTGGTTTTCAAAGAATGAGCCCCTGTTGTGGTGGTCCCCGGACCCACGGCTGGTATTGTTTCCGGACACCATCAATATCTCCAGAAGTCTGAAAAAAAAAATCAAGAAAACACCCTTTAAAATCACCGTGGACAACGCCTTTGAGCAGACCATCATTTCCTGTTCAAAGCCAAGAAGGGGTGGGATTGAAGGCACATGGCTTGTGGAAGAAATGATAGATGCCTATATCCAGCTCCACAAACACGGATATGCCCATTCCATTGAAACCTGGCATGGAAATGCCTTGGTTGGGGGTCTATACGGAGTTTGTCTGGGGGGATTCTTCTTTGGGGAGTCCATGTTCAGCCTTGAAAGCAATGCCTCGAAAATTGCCCTGGTAGCCCTGGCAACCCTTTTAAAGACCCATGGGTTTGATATGATTGACTGCCAGGTAACCACCCCCCATCTGCTCAATATGGGAGCCGTTGAAATTTCCAGGGATAGGTTCCTCAAAAATTTAGCCTCTTCCATTGCCAGAAAAATGAATCCTAGCATTTGGGATCCTTCCCAACCGTTGGATCCCCTTCCCCAAAATGAAAAAAAATAAAGGATTGAAATGATGATTTCTAGGGTATTTTTTATTTTACCACGGCAACATCAGGCTGGAATCGCCTTGACAATAATGGTTTCATTAACATTATTCTTATAAAAATATAAACCCATTTGGGAGAAAAAACCATGCTCTTTCGACTTTTTTTATGTTTTACGCTGATACCGGTAATTGAGCTCTATCTTTTAATAAAGGTGGGGACGGTCATTGGCGGATTCAACACCATATTGGTTGTCATCCTGACCGGATTTGCCGGAGCCTGGCTTGCCCGCATGGAAGGGATAAATACCATGCTGAAGGTTAGAACAAATCTTCAACAGGGCATCATGCCGGCAGAAGATCTGATGGATGCCCTGATTATCGTCATTGCCGGACTTGTGCTCATTACACCGGGACTGATGACCGATGCTTTCGGGCTGATGCTGCTTTGGCCGGTAACTCGGAATAAATTCAAACGATTTTTAAGGAAAAAATTTGATGAAATGCAATCCAAGGGAGACATCAATATCACCCGATTTCATTAATTTGGTTTCATTATACCGGCTTGATCAGAGGGGTTGAATGAAATAAAAAAGGAGAAAAGACGTGTTTAACAAACTCATTGAACAGCGAAGAAGCATTCGAAAGTTTACAAAACAGCCCATTGAGCAGGAAAAAATAGAACAGCTTATCGAGGCAGCCCTAAGATCACCTTCCTCAAGAAGTTTCAACCCATGGCGATTTGTAGTGGTTAACAGACCTGAACTTCTGGAAAAACTGGCCGAGGTAAAGCCCCATGGCTCTTCCTTTTTGGGAAAAGCCCCCCTGGGAATTGTGGTTTGCGCAGATCCTTCTGCCAGCGATGTTTGCGTGGAAGATGCATCCATAGCCTCGGTATTCATTCACCTGGCAGCACAGTCACTAGACCTTGGCAGTTGCTGGATACAGATCAGAAAACGGGACCATGATGGATCGAAAAGTGCGGATACCTATATTAAAGATCTTTTAAAAATACCCGATAATTTAATGATTGAATCAATCATTGCGATAGGGTATCCTGGCGAGGTCAAAAAAGGCCACCCAAGGGAAACTCTGCCATTTAACAAGGTTTCTTTTAATCTGTTTAACGAAAAGGATTAAATGGACGTAAAAACCCAAATTCTTAAAATGGTCCAAAAAAGGGAGAGTGATATTCCAACGCTCCCGGTTGTTATTGAGAAAATTCTCAGTGTTGCTGCCGATGAAAGAACAACAACAGAAGAACTCGCAGATGTAATATCCTACGACCTGGGAATGAGCAATAAACTGTTAAAGCTGGCAAATTCAATTTATTATGCCCAAAAGACCAAGGTTGCAACCATAAAACGGTCCATCTCGGTCATTGGATTTGATGAAATTATCGGTATTGCCCTTGGCATGGGTATTCTCTCGGCTGTTACCAATAAAACAGGATTGAGTTTGGATATGAAGGCCCTGTGGATACACGGGATAGGGGTGGCAACCGTTTCTAAAGAACTGGCCATACGAACCAATCCTGCCGTTGCCAGCAAAATATTTATCCCTGCCCTCCTCCATGACATGGGGAAAATTATTTTCAGCATGTATTTTAAAGAAGAGTATATGAAGGTCAGACAATTTGCCATTGAAAACAAAAAACCATTGTATTTTGCCGAAAATGCAATCTTCAAACTGGACCATTCCATATTGTCTGCTCTGTTGATGAAACGATGGAATTTTCCTCAATCCATTATTGTCCCTTGCAGATTCCACCACAACCCGGAATCATCTCCTGTACAATTTCGACACCAGGCCCTGATCATAAACCTGGCAAACTATCTCACCCAGAAAGCCGGAATCGGACACAGTGGGAATCCAGTGCCAGTCACCATCAAGAACGCTCCAAAAAAAATTGGTGTGAATGAATCTGTTCTACGCCTTACCATTGATCAGCTCAAGCGTAAGGAAAACGACATCAAAGATTTTTTCAAAATTACAACCGAATAAAAACTAAAGATCCTTAAGTTTGCGTTCGCCGGAAGACTTGATGGCCGAGCGGGTAAAGGTATTCAAGCTTGCTTCCAATACGTCAGACTCCTGGCCAGCGTTCAGTTGATTTTTCTTGCCCATTGGATGCTCAAAGGCAGTAATTACATCCATAATGGATAATGATTCAATATCCATTGCAGGAGAATACCCCGGATTTGGGGAAGACATAACTTTAAACAAAAGATGTGATTCCAAAAGCTTTTCCAAAAGAATTTTGATCAGTCTCAAGGGAAGATTCAATTCTTTTGCTATTTCAATATCGGTTGCAGGATAACTCCCGTGGGCAAACCGTTTAACACACAACAATACGATTTTAAGAACCACAAGTTTTTGTTGCCTAAGACTTAAATTCTCATAGTCCCCATCGGTTTCCAGGAAGGTTGTGCTTTCCCAGGCAAATGCAATCTGGGCCCCATATAATAAAATCGACCAGGAGGCCTGGAGCCAGATAAGAAATAACGGCAAGGCTGCAAAACTTCCATAAATCCCATTGTAACTGGACACCCCCACCTGAAATTTCAAGTATCCCATCTGGGCAAGTTGAAAAATAGTGCCGGCAATCAAAGCACCCACAATGGCCGCTTTAACATCAATCTTCTTATTGGGAATGATCACATAAAAAAAGACAAAAAGCAGCCAAACGGATATAAACGGGAAAATATTGAACCCAAATGAAATCAGTCTCTCTATACCCACCGGTAGATTCAAAAGCCCTAGAAAGTGTCCCAGGCGGGTGGAAACAAAAATATTGGCACTGCTTGAAAAGATCACCAACAAACCGGCTGCAATGGAAATGGTCATATAATCAGTGATTTTCCGGATGATGGACCTGTCACCTTTCACCCAATAGATTCGATTAAAGGTACCTTCAATATGTCCCAGCAGCTTTACCAGGGAGTACAAAAGCAGCAGGACACCCAAAATTGCCATGGGTCCGCCCTTTGTCTTGTCCAGGAGGTTGGTTGAAAATTCAAGTACATTAATAATGATCTCTTCCCGGCCTTCAAACAGGGTCAAAACTTTTCCTTCAAGAAACTGCTGGAACCCGAATCCCTTGGCAATACCAAAGGCCATGGCCATGATCGGAACAATGGAAAAAAGGGTGTACAGGGTCAGGGCAGAGGCACTCAGCCCGCAGCGATCCCGTTTAAAACTCTTCAGGGAAGAGACCATGACCCGGTTGAACTTTTGGAAAAATTCAAAAAATTCTCTTTTATAATCCATAATATGATTCCCCCTCTGCAGCAAGCCATTCTTTTAATCTTCTAAGCCCTTCCTTTGTAGAAATGGCAGGCGCATACCCAAGGTCCCGCTTAGCCCGGGAGATATCAAACCAATGGGAGGTGGCCAACTCCTTTGCGGCAAACCGGGTCATGGGCGGATCTTTTTTTATCCCAAATGTTTTATAGATAAATTCAAATATCCCCCCGGCCAGATAGGCGGTTCTGGCAGAAAGATGACCCTTCAAAGGCGGCAATCCCGCTGCATCCAGAAAGGCATTGGCCATTTTCCATTTTGAAATGGGTTCATCCTGGCTGATAAAGTATATGTTTCCCGAAAGAAAGGGGTCTGTTACAAGTTTTTGAGCAGCCATAATATGGGCATCAGCGGCATTGTCAACATAAATGGTATCCACCAGATCATCCCCGGGCCCAATTTGTTTCAAGCGTTTTGCCCGGCTGATAATACCCGGAACCAGGTGGTTATCTTCAGGCCCCCAGATCAGATGGGGCCTGAGGATAATAGATAATAGCCCCTTTTTGGCAGCACCAACAACCAACTTTTCAGCCAGGGCCTTGGTTTCAGGATAAGGCGCCAGGTAGGTTGCAGGATAGGGAATGGATTCATCCAGATTTTCCATATCTGATTCATTAAAGATCACACTGGGAGAACTGGTATGGATCAGCCTGGCCACACGGTTTACAAAACAGGCATCTATCACATTCTGGGTTCCCGTGACATTAACAGAATAATAACCTTGATAGCGCCCCCATATTCCGGGCTTCGCCGCCACGTGAAAAATAGTATCCATCCCTTGAAATGCGGTTACAACATCGGATTTACGGCACAAATCCCCTTGAATCTGTACACTTCCCATCTCTGCTAGTTCCGGATACCAATGCCGGGAAAAAGAGGTAACATTCAGTTTTTTTTGGATCAATTTTCGGACGATGACCTTTCCCAGAAACCCGCCCCCGCCTGTGACCAATACATTCTCTATTTTCATTTTGTCCTTTGTTATCAACCACCAGGTCTGCCAGCGGTTTTAAAGAGCTGAGCATAACATCCTAATTTCACGAATAATAACTGTGGGCCATAAGATTATCCCAGATAAAGTTTTAATCTATGCTTGACAAAGGGTATGTTTTACAGTAAAAAATGCACACTTTTGCTGAGCGGGAATAACTCAGTGGTAGAGTGCGACCTTGCCAAGGTCGAAGTCGCGGGTTCAACTCCCGTTTCCCGCTCCAGCTTTTTTCCTTTTAGTACCTGATCCATCTAATTCAGTTGCCTGCTCAAAGCATATCACCCAACAAAAAATCAAATATCCAATTAAAAATCAAGTTTTTGCCCCATTGTTTCCTTTAATGCCAGCTTATAAACAGCCGATGCAACCGTAAGATCAAACAATGCCATGCCCACGGATTTAAAAAATATGGTTTTATTCTCCAAAGAAATCGGTTTTTCCAGCAAATCGACAAATGGCTTGATTTTGCCAAGTTCCACAACCTTATTTTCAAGGGGAATACAAATATCCCCGGACTCTTTGGCGGCAAACAAGGTATCCACATACACATGATCAGCAGTCGAAATAACCGAATCTGGAAACTCCTTCATGCCGGGCTTAAAGGACCCAATGGAAATAAATGTCTTCCCTTTAACAAGGGCGGGATCATCCCGGAACAATGGTTTGTTGCTGGTGGTGGCTGCAATAATCAACTGGGAGTTCTCCACCAGTTCTTCGGAGTTATCCGTGGTAACATAAGTAACATTGGGAAACTCATGCTTCAAGGTTTGCGCCATCTTGTCAGCACAAGCAAGGCTCAAGTCTCCGATCCACAATTGGGCTATTTCCCGGTTAAAGAGAAGATACCTTGCCTGGCTGAGTCCCTGTACCCCTGCCCCGAGGATACCGGCAGTTTTAAGGTCTATAGAGGTCAGTAAATCCACTCCCAAACCACCGACTGCCCCTGTTCTCTCTGCGGTGATAGCAGCCCCATCCATAATCGCCAACGGTTGGCCTGTTCGGTTGTCTGCAAGCACCAACACCCCATTCACAGCGGGTTGATTTGATTTAACCGCATCTGGAAAGACAGAGACTAATTTTGTTGCAAAAAACGCATTGCTAAAACAGGGCATCAATAACAGGGTATTTTTTTCATCCTGTACATGTATCCGGTCGGGCATGTTATAGGAGTTGCTTAAAACAAGTTCATAGGCATCTTTAACAGCATCCTGAATAAGGTTCTGGCTAATTTTATTAATATCTTTTTTACTTATAAACAGCATTGAATCTCCCTTGGTTAATTATTGGATGATTTTCAGTTTATTCTTGATTCTTAGTTATCATAGGAATGTAAAAATCTCCATGAAAACTGGGTTAGAAAAGTTGTTTTCCCTGATTTGGAAACGAAATGGAGGAAGAAAAAAGTGCCCCCTCACCAGATCTCTTTTCCTTTCGTATAAAATTGTGATAAAAGGTCAAGGTTGCCAACCGTTATTCAAGGACAATAGTTGTGAAAAAAAAAGAAAGAGTTTTGTGCATTCATCGAGATCGATTGCCCCCGTCATGGGTAAGTCTCCAGAGCATTGTGCCCATGAAAATGGCTGCATTCATCAAAGCGTGTACCGCTAGCGGATTTGACTTTATAAATCGACAGGAAGCAGAAAAAAACCCCTCCTTAAAACAGGTGATTCCCTATATTGTTCTTCAGACCAAAGATTTGGCGCACACAGCCATTTACAATCGCCAGGGAAGTGAAACCCGGCTCCATGATCTTTGGTCCTTAGGGATTGGAGGGCATATCAATCCGCTTGATCAGGCGAACAGCAAGGCATCCTTCAAGGATATTTTATTGTCAGGGATGAACCGGGAACTGGATGAAGAGTTAGTGAAAAGACCGAGTCTGGATCAGGCAGAATTTTCCGGAATTATCAGTGAAGACATCACCGATGTGGGCAGCGTTCACCTGGGTGCGGTGTTCAGAATTCTAACCCAAACCCCGGAATCCTATCTGCCCGGTCCCGAACTGTTCCGATTTCAATGGGTGAAAACCAAAAAGTTGAATCAATTTAATGTGGAGCTCTGGTCCCAATTAACCCTGGAACTGATTTCCCAAGGCTAACGATTCAAAACCTTTAACACAACAGAGGTTTCATCCTTAAGAACCTTGGAACCCCGTGTGATTTTACACAGACTGATCCCATATTTTTCAGAAATTTTTCGCTGAGTCATTCCGCTGTGGAGATCCTTGAGAAGTTTCCATCTTAGGGAAATATCATCCAGCTCTGCTGGTGTAAAAATATCATTAAAAAATCGGTTTAGCTCATCAAGTGTGCTGATGGATGAAATAACACTTAACAATTCCTGATCTATGGTCATATATTTCCCCAAATTCGCATTTCTATTAGAAGAAACATACCCTTTTTACCAATTTTTAGAAAGTAAAATTTGTATCCCCATCCAGTTCTCCAAAGGATTGAACCTGATAGGTGTGAATGATCAATTTGCTTTTTTCCCATTCATTACCCGCTAACCCGGCCTTGAGACAAAGATGGTTCAAAAACGCCTCGGGTTTTGGAAGTTGCTCCCAAACCTGGGGTAGAAAGGTCGCATGATGATGGTTTTTTTCCAGTATCACCCCATCCTTTCCCGGGGTAAGATGTGACAGCAGTTCCCTATAATTTTGATAAACAATTTTTTCCGGTTTGCTCAAAATACTGATTTCAATATCAAT
This sequence comes from Desulfobacteraceae bacterium, assembly GCA_016744295.1. GTDB lineage: Bacteria > Desulfobacterota > Desulfobacteria > Desulfobacterales > Desulfobacteraceae > NBML01. The sequence continues at coordinate 254,248 of JADGEQ010000001.1, forward strand.
CAGAGGCAGTTCATCCAGGGTCATGAGGGCAAATCGGCTATCTTTAAAGGCCGCAAATACTGCATTTTCCTTAACACCCTGCACCAGGGTTTTTACAGGTTCAATATTTCCAATACACCCGCGAAGGTTTCCTTTTTTATGCAGGGTCACAAAGACGCCCCTTTTTTGTTCTAAAAATGCATCAGAAATCCCCTCAAGAATCATTTGTTCATCCAGATTTTTTCCTTTAAGCTTTCCGGCAATACATGCCCTTGCCAATCTTAAAAGAGCCACTTCCTCTTTGCCCAAGACAAATTTTCCCATTTACCCCCCTCCTCTTTTCTACGGTTAGAACACGATATCATTGGTTTAGGCAATAAAAAAATGAAACTTCTGTTAAACCGGCGAATGACCAAGGGAAAAGGGTTTGGACTTGTGCAATTCAAAAAAACAGTATTTTTTGGCGCAAATCAAAGCATTTTATAGCAAATACACAAAGAAAACCGATTAACCCCCGTGGAACACCCAATTTTACAGCATCCCTACTTTCCATTACATTTTTCATCTGGATTAATCAAGATTGACTCGCTTCAGTATCTTTAATATCATGGGCGAAAAAATGGATAGAATCCCCTCGGAGAATGCTCCCAAGTCACCCAAACGGTAAGGCGATTACGATGACCATCATTGATCAAAAACTGATTCATAAACTCATTGAAAATGGAGTTGAAGCCTCTTTAATCCCCGGTTTTATCCGAAGCCTTGCCAATGCATTTTTAATCAACCCCGGCATGTCACATTGCCAGGCAAATAAACGCCTGAAATATCTTGGCTGGATTGATGTTGAAATAGATTATCACACCTTTGTGCTTGCTGTTGATTGTCTTGAAACAAGGGGACTAAACCAACTCAAATACAAATCAGCCCCATGGTATCTCAGCAGCTTTAACGTTAAAAAACCTTCTGCTATTCAATAAGCTTCGTTTCCCTTCTTATTGGGGAAAGCGCCGATTAATCCCCAAAAATTCATTTATATTTGATATGAATATTTCCACTAGCTCGGGATCAAAGTGGGACCCGGCGTCACGTTTAAATGTATCCAGAATTCTTTCCAGGGGCCAGGCTTCTTTATAGCATCGTTTATGGCTCAATGCATCAAACACGTCTGCAATGGCTGCAATCCGCCCAAACACATGGATATCTTTCCCCTTCAGTCCCTGGGGATACCCCTTGCCATCCCATCGTTCATGATGCTGAAGTGCCACTACAGCGGCTGTTTTCATGATAGAACGATTGGATTTGCACAAAATTTCATATCCGGTTTGGGCATGTTTTTTAATGATCTCAAATTCCGCGGAAGTCAGTTTACCGGGTTTGTTCAAAATGGTTTCCGGCACCCCAATCTTTCCCACATCGTGCATGGGAGAGGCCAATCTTAACAACTCAGCAGTTTTTTCATCCATTCCGATTTTTTTCGCAAGGACATAGCAGACTTCCGCCACCCGTTTAACATGGTGGGCGGTTTCCTGGGATCTTGTTTCCACAACCTCCCCCAGGGTTAAAATGACTTCTTTCTGGGTATTAATGATTTCCCTGGCCAGCCTAATATTGTCAAACCCAATGGAAATATTGTTGGCATATATTCTCAAAAGATATTTTTCAACAGACCCAAGGGGGATATTGTTTTTCACATACAAAAGGCTGACAAAGCCTTCTTTGGATTTAAAGATTCCCAAATATTTATCAACCTGCACCACCTCTCCTCCCACCGAAGCCAGACGTTCATATTCTGTCAAAATAGATCGGGGAAGCACTTCTTCCAGGGGCGTTCCTTCCATTTTTGCATGGGCTCCGGTTCCAGCCATGAGCAATACCTGCCCATTGGGCATCCCAACAAAATAGGCAGTATCAATCCCGGGTTCCCTGTCAAATTTTAAAATCGCATGGAGCTGATCAAGAACCCTGTGTCCAAATTTATAAAAGGAGGGGTTATCAAATACAATTGATGAAGAATTGATGATGGACTCCAAGCCTTCACGATTCCGTTCAATGGTTCGCAGGCTTTTATAGGCCCTCAGACAGGAAGTCACACAAGTAAATAATTTTTGGGCAGTGAATTCCGGTTTGGTTTTATAGTCATTGATATCATACCGGGATATGACGGTCTGTTCCGGTGCCTTGCCCGGTTGTCCGGTTCTCAACACAATACGAACCGCATTGTTTCCCAAATTATTACGAATATATTCAACAAGGGTAAGACCTGTGTCCTCCTCTTCCATCACCACATCCAGGAGAATCAATGCAATTTCTTTTTCCCTTGCCAGTATTGTCTTCACATCATGACCGCTGTAAGCACTGATCAGTCTGACACCCCGCCCCTGAAAGGAATAGTCTTTCAGGGCAATCCGGGTAATTTCATGAACATCTTCTTCATCATCAACAATCAAAATCGTCCAGAAATCATTGATATCCATCAAAGAACTTTTTTTTCCAGGCAGGGGCTCCTCTTCTTTTGCAAAGACAAGGAGAGCATCCAAATGTTCTTGTGATTCAGGGTGCATGAACGTTTTTCCCCCTATCTTTTGGTGTTAAAATAGGTATCCACTAATTTTTCAGCAAGTCCCACATAGGTTGCCGGCGTTAACTGTCCCATGCGGTTTTTAAAGTCCTGGGGAACCTTTTCAAGGCCGTCCACAAAGGTCTGCAATTCCTTTTTCCCGATTTTATGTCCCCGGGTCAGATCCTTGAGTCTTTCATAGGGATTTTCTTCTCCAAAAACCCGCATGGCGGTTTGGAAGGGCTCCGCCAAAAGCTCTTGATTATTTTCAAGGTCATCGGCAAGGGCCTGGGCATTTAGATCCAGCTTGGAGAGCCCTTTTAGGGCATTTTTTACCCCGATTGAAAAATATCCAAAGGCCGATCCCAGACTTCGAAGAACTGTGCTGTCACTCAAATCCCTCTGAAATCTGGATTGCTGAAGTTTAACGGATAGATGCTCCATCATGGAGATGGCAAGCCCCATGTTACCCTCACTGTTTTCAAAATCAATTGGATTGACCTTATGGGGCATGGTGGATGAACCGGTCTCTCCCTCTTTAATCCGCTGCTTAAAATAACCAAGACTGATATATCCCCACATATCCCGGTCAAAATCAATCAGAATAGCAGCCGCCCGGACCAAAGAATGAAGCACCTGGGATAATGAACTATAGGGATTGATCTGGGTGGTAAACAAAATGGGCTCCAGATTCAAATGCTGGGTGATGAAACGTTTTGATGCATCAATCCAGTCAATTTCAGGAAACACAAACCAATGGGCATTGTAATTTCCCGTTGCCCCGTTTATCTTGGCCTCCACCTTTTTTTCTTCCAGGAACAGGGTTTCCTGACGAATGCGCCAGGCAAAATTGACAAATTCTTTGCCCACAGTGGTAGGGGTTGCAGGCTGCCCATGGGTTCTGGACATCATGGGAATTGATTTGTATGCAATCGCTTTTTCTTCCAGTTTTTCAATGGACAGATTCAGCAGGTTTGTTGATAAATCCTTGCCTTTCTTGAGCATCAAGGCATAGGCAGTATTGTTAATGTCCTCGGAGGTACAGGCAAAGTGGACCCATTCCCTGATACGGGAAAGCCCCCCCTTGTCAAGCTTGTCTTTTATGAAATACTCAACCGCTTTTACATCATGATTGGTCTTGCTTTCAATGGTTTTTATCTGTTCTGCATCCTGGACATCAAAACAGGTAAATATTTCATCGATAAGTTTGAAATCAAGGGGTCCAAGATCGAGTTCATCATTCCGGACCAGTTTTAGATCGCTGATAATAAATTTAAGCCACTCCACCTCAACCTGCACCCGGTGTTTAATCAGCCCGTATTCAGAAAAAACATCTGCCAGCTCATGGGTCAGCCTGGAATATCGCCCATCCAGGGCAGTAATTGCTTTTATTGTTGTCATAACTACTCCATCTTAAAACCAAAGTTAAAACTATAAATTATTTGACACTCACCATCAAATTAATTATTTTTTTTAGGGATACTGAACGCCATCTACAAATAGCAAACTACAAACAAATTAACAAACAAATTAACAATTTCAGACAAAATGCCAGAAAAAAAGCTTGCCCATGACGATGTTTAATCACAAGTTTGATCATAACAATTTCAACCCTGAATCTCAATCTGATGAATTATCATGCAGAACCCTTTAAATCAGGAACTATTTTATATAAATATCCGGAATTACTCACTTGACAACCCTCCTGGTTTTAACGTATTTTGGCAGTCACTTTTTTCAAACAAACCAAAGGTTAAATAGTCAGATATATTGCAGGAGTAAATCATATGGCCTTAACAAAAACCATCATTGCTGAAAAGATACAAGAGACTCTGGATCTGCCGAAAACCACTACCTATGATCTCATGGAAGAGTTCCTTGAAATCATCAAGGAGACCATTGAAAAGGGAGAAGACATAATGATCAGCGGATTCGGCAAGTTTTGTATCAATGAGAAACAAGCCCGAAAGGGAAGAAACCCTTCAACGGATGAAGAGATGACCCTACCCGCCAGAAAGGTTGTTACCTTTAAATGTTCAGGAAAATTAAGAGATCTTATCAACTCATAAAACCTTTATTCAAAAGGCTACCCATACCCCATGTTTTTTTCAGATCAACTCATTACAATCATTATCCTGTCAACGCTGATCATTGGATATTTAGTCGATAGCCTGGCAGAATTTATGAACATTAAACATCTGGATCCGCAACTGCCCGATGAATTTTCAGATGTTTATGACACTGCAAAATATGCCAAATCCCAGCTGTACCTCAAGGTCAATACGCGGTTTGGATTCATTTGTGCAAGTTTTGACCTTGTCATTCTGCTGGCGTTTTGGTTTGGCGGGGGTTTTGGTCTTCTGGATACCTTTATCAGAGGCCTTGGACACAACACAATTGTATCCGGTCTTTTGTTTACCGGGATTCTGTTGGTTTTAAAACTTCTCATATCCCTCCCCTTCAGCCTCTATTCCACATTTGTCATCGAAGAAAAATTCGGATTTAATAAAACGACACCACAGTTATTTTTTACAGATCTTATCAAATCCATTCTTTTATCAACCGCTCTCGGCGGCCTCTTTTTATCCCTGATTCTCTGGGTTTTTGAATTTGGCGGCCCCATGGCCTGGCTGTATTGCTGGATGGCAAGCATCCTGTTCATCATGACAATCCAATACATTGTTCCCACCTGGATCATGCCTCTGTTCAACAAATTCACGCCCTTGGAACAGGGCCCCTTAAAGGAGGCCATTCTCCGCTATGCCGGGTCCATTAATTTTTCCCTCTCCCACATTTTTGTCATGGATGGATCCAAAAGAAGCGGCAAATCAAATGCCTTTTTCACAGGATTTGGAAGAAACAAACGCATTGTTCTTTTTGACACATTAATCAAACAACAGAGCGTCGGGGAACTTGTGTCCATTATTGCCCATGAAATGGGACATTTCAAAAAAAAACATATTATCAAACGATTGGTGATCAGCATTATTCAGATGGGGATCATCTTCTTCCTTATCTCCCTCTTCATCACCCAAGAAGCGTTATTTCACGCTTTTTTTGTGGACAAGGTTTCCATTTATGCAGGCCTGATATTCTTTGGCATGCTCTTTTCTCCCATTGATATGTTTCTTTCCCTGATCATGCAAATTTCATCCCGCAGGGATGAATATGAGGCTGACCAATTTGCAGCAGACACAACCCATGACCACCATTCCCTTGTCACCGCATTGAAACAATTGAGTGCCCACAACCTGGCAAACCTGACCCCCCATCCATTTTATGTTTTTTTAAATTATTCCCACCCGCCAATTCTTGAACGAATTCGTGCGCTGCAAAAAACAGGAAAACCCAAAACAGGCACATTCAAAACAGGCATGTCTCAATGAAACGGCTTTTTATCACGGCAGACATACATGGAAGCCTAAACACCTGGATGACCATAAAGAGGTTGATGGAACCCGGCGACAGCCTGGTGATCGCCGGGGATCTTTTTGATACCCGATACGGCAACTATTCCCACACCGACTTTCAACCAGATTTCATTAAACAGGAGATACTCAATATTTCCCAAAAATTTTATTATGTGTACGGCAATTGTGATCTGCCTTTATTTTTTCCCGGGTATGGATCGACCTTAGAATTTAAAGCGTTTAATAGAAAACTTTATTTGCACCACGGCCATACAAACATCCCTGTTCCCGATGATATTGATATTATCATCCAGGGCCATACCCATCTTTGCTCTTTAGAAAAAAAAGAATCCCAGATTTTCATGAATCCCGGGACCATCACAAACCCACGAAATAAATTGTACACCTACGGTATTATCGATAATTTCCAGGCCAGAATTTTGGATCTAAAAACAGGCGATCCCCTCAGTGTCATTGATCTTTAGGACCGCAGATAAAATAATTTGCGGTCCCTAGGATCAAAGCAAATCATTCTTTATCTCCAAGGTAATTCACCCGTGTGACAGGCCGTATTTTTTCGATTCTATCAAAATTGTGTTCACCATACCGTCCTGCCCTGGCATCAATTTTCTTTTTAAGGGCTATATACTTTATGTAATTGCCGTAGGGCTTACCCCTTAACCCGCCCGGACGATTTTTTAAATCCCGGGCCTGAATCCTGGCTCCCCGTTCAGGGTCCCTGTTCTTTTCATCAAAACCAGTCCCTGGATGGAGGGTATTCAAAATTGTGGAAAACCGGACTGCCTGCCCTCCCCTGTTTTTTCCCGGAGCTTTTGATTTCAGCGGCTTTTTCCCAGAAGACCTGGTCAGAGGACCTGCTTTTCGATAAAATTTTAATAAAATCCCCTTTTTGAGCCTCCTTAGAATATCCAAAAAACCGAGGTCTGTTTTGCCAGAAGCGTTTTTTTCCACAGCACCTGGCGGCGTGTTAGTAAATGTTTTGGCACTAGGTGCTTTGTCAGGCACGCCATCGGCCGAGGGCAGCAAGGGGGCCAGAAGATGAAAGGCCTGGTTGATCTGTTTCATCCGATCCATTCTGGCTTCTAGCTGGGTATCCCCAATTTCACTGTTTAGAAGGAAGTCCTGGGAATTACCACCCGAAGGATAACGGTCCGGGTGGTATTTTTTGGCTAAATCCCGGAAGGCTTTTTTTGCCTGGGCCAGGGATGCCCCCGGCCCAAGGCCGAGTGTTTTATAGGCAGTTTTCTGGTTCATTCCCATAAAAATACCTCCCAGGGCCAATCCAAGTCAAGATAATTTGAACGGGATTTATTTGAAATATTTAAAATGAAGTGATACATTCTTTTTCAAACCCACAAAAGGAGACTCCATGATCCCCGCTAGCTTTACTTCCATACAAATCGGAAAAGATCCAGACTTTGATGCCTGGTTTACTGTTTTTTTTCTTGAGAACCATATCGATCCATTTGCTTATCCCACAAAAGTCAGCACCATCGAGCAAATTGAATTTATGGTCTACCCGGAAAATAATGAACGCTTCTATCCCTGTTCCGATAAAATGTTTGATGCCATCATGTCCCGGAAATATCCAAATTTGCTTAAAGAAAAATACAAAAAGGTCTATGACAAGGTAATTCAACTGGTGGATGATGTCATAGACTCTGATTATGACCGGCAATTTTTAAAATCCCTGATAAAAATCAAATATGATCATGAGATAGAAACCGGGCTTCTAATCCCTTCCCGCCTGGAGAAAAGGCTGTATAAAATCTTTTTGAGCCGGACCCATATTGAAAACCCTTACTTTGATGAAAAAAAACGAGAAAACAGCCGGGTAAAAAGACTGCTCACCTCTGAAACATTTCAAAAAGTGTTGAACCAGATAAACGGGTCCATAGAAAATATCGACAATTTATCCTTGTATGAACTAAGGGAAAAAATAAAAGAGATTGAATTTCACCGGCTGTTGAGTCTCTTGTCCGCCCCGAATTTATGGCGGTGTGAAAATTATAAAACCCCCGCCTTGTCCCAGATCAAAACAATTTTCGACACCCGGATAACGGGAAATGGATTGGCCCGGCTGACCGCGCTGATCCACACCCCCAAAAGAAAAATTCTCTGGCTTGTGGACGAATCAGGCGCCGTGGTAGTGGATATTTTCATTGCCAGATTTTTAGCAGACTTAGGTCATATTGTTATTCTAGCAGTTAAAGAAACACCGTTTTTCAAAAAAATATCCCTCACCGATACCCGGACAGATCCGACATTGGCAAAAGCCCTTGAAAATGCACATTTTATCCATGAAAAGACCATCAGCAAAAACAAACTTGTCCAGCGCCTCAAACAGAATGAAAATATCTATGTAATCTCCGACGGCACCCAGGAAATATTAAATCTATTGCTGACATCCACCACCTTTTCCCGCATCTTCAAGGAGGTAGACTGTGTAATCTCAAGGGGCAGAGAACAGAAAAACCGCCTGATCAATACCCATTTTCAGTTCACCAGGGACATCATCAATATCAGTGAGGAAAAAGAAGAGCTGTCTGTCACCTATAAACCCCGACATCCTGATTTTATAAATTTTTCCCACACAGACCTTGAAGAAAAGGCAAACAAAATCATCGATCAGATGAAATCCGCCAAATCCCGGAACATGACCGTGATGTTTTACTCAGGTATCATCGGCTCCATACCCGGAAAAATAGATGTGGCCAAAGAGATCATGGGCCTCTTTATTCAAGATTTAAACCAGCTATCTGCCGACCTGTTCATCATCAACCCCTCCCGGTATTATGAACTCGGGATGGACGCAGATGACCTCATGTATATGTGGGAAATTGTCCAGACAAGCGGCTATATTGATATCTGGCGATTCCAGACAGCAGACGATATTACCGATAGCTTTGCCCTGATGAACAAAAAAGTTCCCCCGGAATGGATTGGAAAGGACTCAACCTACAGCACCGGCTGTACAAAGGAAATGAGAATCGCCCAGGAGGTCCAGAAAAAAAATCCCGAGATGCAACTCATTGGCCCGTCACTGGACAAATTCATGCGGCGCAATGAATACGGGGTGGGATCCATGTATGACCAGCGTCTGGCCGACATATAGAAAACAATTACCCCTTGTTCAATAATACTGCCAGGCCAGGTTGCCAGATCAGACTGTTAGGCCAGGCTGTCAAGGGCACGGCCAAATGCCTCCAGGGCATGGTCGGCACAATGGCTTTCTTTTGCGGGCAGTGTTTTTAAAAAATTTACGATATCTTCTGGTCTGATACCCCTTGCCTGCTCAATGCTGGTGTTCAGGGCCAGTTTGATGATTGTGTTGGCACAGGCATGGGAGAAAAGGCAACCCTTAATATCATAGGAAATGGAGATGAGTTCTTCCTTTTTTGTCATCAAATAAAATTCAACCGCATCGCCGCAATCCCTGACATTTTTCCCATATCCGTCGGGGGCCTGAACACTTTCCTGGTAGTCCCGCTTCATGGCCATTTCAAGAAATTCAAGAGAATGATCATTCCAAAAGTCAAAGGATTCCTCTGTCGACTTTGTCATATAGTTTTTAATCCCAAAATTATAATTAATCCGAAGGTCACAACGAGGCGAATATTACACGTTCTAAAAAAAAGCACAAGACCAGGCCCAAAGAGATCTAGCAGTTCTCCACGAGAAATAATTATCATTTAAGGGAAAACGAACCAAAGGATTTGTTAATCCTAACCTTATATTCAAAAAAACTATAATAATTTTATCAAAAAATAGGGCTTTCCCTGATTGATATTTTTTGTTTTTCTTTCTATCTACATGATAAATAAAATCAGAATACACATGCCCCTGTACCTAGGCAACGCTAAATCCTGTCTTGTTCACCACCAAACACACTTTTAGTCACATATAAATTTTCCAAATGAAGCATGGTGAAAACGGTATGGGCTACTCTTTTACAGATTAAACCAATGAAGGTTTTCGCAATGGAATATCCCCTCAAACTATGCAAGCCATGGCTCCCTTAGGAATTTTGATTCCTTTGGGGGCGCTCCAAAATTCAAGATGAATCCTGGCCCAGGGTTCCCGTGTTTAAATAAAATATATTCTATCTATAAAATTGGGAGGATTAAAATGATTCTTTACGTTTGCAAATGGGATATTCTGCCTGGAAAAACAGAAGCATATAACGAATGGTCCCAGACAGCAATGAAACGCCAGTTCAGTGTTCCAGGAATTAAAGAATTCAGAGGATACAGGCCGGTAACAGGCTCACACCAGATTATTATAACCTATGAATTTGCAAATTTTTCAGCCTGGGCAACCTGGGTTGAAAACGAAACAGTTCAAAAGGTCAATCAGGAACTGCGAGATTATGCATTAAATATAAAATTTGATCTTTTGGGTCCGTCTCCCATCGTACCAGAACCCATTCGATTTTAAAAATTTTAAAAATGGTATCATATTTTTAGGGAATGGAAATCCATAGCAAGAACATAGCCATAAAAACAAACATTTAATAAAAGGAAATAACCCATGGGAAAATATTTGATGCTCTGGACATTGAACAGATCTCTTCTACCAATTGACCCCCACGAACGGGGCCAAGGATTTGCAGCATTGATGGCATTTGTTGCACAAGACATTGAGGTCGGCTTAACAAAGGATTGGGGATGTTTTGTTGGTGAAGGAAATGGATATTGCGTTGTGGAGGGAAGCGAGGTTGATATTTCCAAAATGATCCAGCAATATAGCCCTTTTTGCGAATTTGCAACCCATCCAATTGCATCCTTCGATCAAATGACTGAAGTGATTAGATCAATTTAATTTGTATACAAACCTGTTTGCAACCCGAAAAATAATAATAAATAGCCCTATAATCACACCTTTTCTCAATTGATTATGGGGCTATTGATTTTAAATCACCCAGGTTGCCCTTGCCAAAACAACCTAGTTCTGGTTTACCTGTGTGACTATTTTGCTGTCAGGGCTTCCATGGTAAGTTCTACCTCTACATCATTGCCAACAACACCCATTTTCAGAAATTTACCATTGCCAACCTTGTAATCAAGCCGGGGGATAATAAAAGTTGTCTGAAACCCACTGACATTCTTCTTCTTATCAAAGGGGTGGGGCTGTGGCTGAAAAAATTGGAACTCAATGTTTATTTTTTTTGTAACATCCTTAATGGTCATCATGCCTTCCAATGCATAACGATTGCCCTTTAAATGGGAAATCTTAGATGATTTGAATTTCATTTCAGGGAATTTATCAGAATAAAAGAAATCTTTTGATCGCAGGTGATTATCTCGTTTTCCATTGTTTGTGTTCACGCTGTCAACCTTAACAGTAAAATCAAATTTTCCCGCATCCAATTTGTCAGGGTCAAAAACGATATCTCCTTTGAAATCAATAAATTGACCTGAAACAGTGGTAAGGATATGTTTTATTTCAAACCGGATTTCAGAATGATCCGCATCTATACGCCACTGGGATGCAGAAACTTGAGACGAGAAAAAAACCAATACAAATAAACTCAAAAATCTAATCAAAGCTTTCATGGATTCTCTCCTATATTTCGCAGGTTAATGATAAAGGTTACCGTTTCTCTGGTAAGAACAAAATGTTTTTTTTGTTCCTTCAAACTAAGACAGAAATATCGTCATGTAAACCCATAGGCCAAGTATCAAACATCATTTCAGATATTTTCGAACCAATAAAAGAATGACGATCCCCCCCCCTGCACCCAATGCATAAAAAGGAATTCCTGATTCAAAGGTCCGGCTCACATTAAACACATGGACAAACATCAGCAAGAAAATACCCGGTGCAATTTGTTTGTGCAAACCCCGCCAAATCTTGTAATCGATGCCAAGTTTCTTTTGCCAATGGGATATCCCGACAAACAGAATCAATAAGGCCAAAAGAAGAATGCCGATAAATTCGGGCCAGTATTTGAATTTCAATGGAAATAAAACAAAATGGTCCGCACCCAATATAAGAAGCGGATGGATCAGGGCTATGATTAAAATTGCCAACCCATTATTGCGGTGATATTGGAAAAGTTTTTTAAGGCCCCAAATTTTATCCAGCGCTGAAAAACGTCCGATCAGGATCAATTGAAAAGACATAAGCATGGCAGCCATAATACCCAAAATTTTACCCGTTCTGAGCATGAATTTGTCGATACCCGTTTTATAATAGATGGACGGAGATTCGAAATAAAAGGGTATGGTGCAGGCAACACCCAGAACAGCAAGCAAAATTAAACCTATAATGAATTTTGAAACTCCATTTTTTCGCATACTGTCACCTCAATTACAATTTAAAAAAATTGTAAGAATACCTAGGGCTAATTTTATACAATGCTTTAAATTTTGTCAATTTTCGGTTCTAATGTCCACCTGCCACCCGGTGGCTAACAGATTTTTTTTGACAGGGGTGGGAGCTAAACAATGGGGAAATTCAATTTATCACATGGATTCTCACACAAACTAAAAAAGGTTTTCAAGCTGAAAGCCGAAAACCCATGGTATGAGTGGCGCGCCTGGCAGGATTCGAACCTGCGACCCCCTGATTCGTAGTCAGATACTCTATCCAGCTGAGCTACAGGCGCACATCACGGAAACAGGTTATATCAGAGCCTCTTTACAATTTCAAGACATTTTCCATTTCTCGGCAAAATTAGGCAATTCAATTCAGAAGGAACAGGAAATGCGATCAAAGGGAAAACAGGATTAGATCCTAAAGCATCAGTAGATTTGGCAATTTTATGATGCTGATCCTTGGGCATTGGCTTGCTAAAAAACCCATGACGCTAATTGAATGTTGCCCACAGGTATCGATTTTTCAGGTCAAGGTTAACAGAATTCCATTTTGAAAATCTTACCCAGAACTCACGGCGTTCTCCCGATATCCGTCGTTCTCCCTTTCTTCGTTCCAAACACGATGTTGACATCGTCTGCCTTCTTTGAATAGTGCTTCTTCGATCAAAAGGGGTTCTGTAAATTTCCATGTTTTTTAACCTAATTATTTTTAAATTATTCTATAAAAATTACAAGAGATCGTATCCAAATATCAATTTAACCCGGCAAATTCAATCGGGAAAACCCTGATTTTTGAAAATTATTTGACCTTGGGAAAAAAGACTTATATAAGTATAGGCTGAAATATGAATGATGAATTTTACATGATGCTTGCCATAGAGGAGGCACAAAAAGCACAAGAGATAGATGAGGTTCCAGTGGGAGCTGTCATTGTGGATGAACAGAACCAGGTGATCGGGCAGGGATTTAACAGGCCCATTTCAACCAGTGATCCCACAAGCCATGCTGAAATAAATGCCATGCGAATGGCGTCTAAACGGTTAAACAACTACCGGCTGCCACAGACAACTTTGTATGTAACCATTGAACCTTGCATCATGTGTATGGGAGCGATTATCCATGCCAGAATCAAACGAATTGTGTTTGGGGCTGCTGATCCCAAGTGGGGAGCTGTGTTCTCTTTATACAATATGGCTTCTGATCATCGATTAAACCACCGCCCCGAGATTGAGTCAGGGGTGTGTGAAGACAAGACAAGACAAATCATAAAAAATTTTTTTATGAATAAAAGGAGCAAATAGTGTCAAATACAGTGATTGTGGGAACCCAGTGGGGAGATGAAGGTAAGGGAAAAATAGTAGACCTGCTAAGTGAACATGCAGACTACGTTGTCAGATTCCAGGGTGGCAACAATGCCGGCCATACCATGGTTGTAAATGGAAAAGAAATCATCAGTCATCTTATTCCATCGGGTATTATCCAGCAAAAAAAATGTTTTATTGGAAATGGGGTCGTAGTGGATCCCTTTGTCCTTCTGGATGAAATTGATTATTTGGTTGCAAATAATATTGACGTTTCCCCGGAAATGCTCAAAGTAAGTAACCGGGCGCATATCATAATGCCCTACCACCAGGCCATAGACAAAGCCAGGGAAGAGAAAAAAGGAAAAAATAAGATTGGGACAACGGGCCGGGGAATCGGTCCCTGCTATGAAGATAAGGCTACCCGGAGGGGAATCCGATTCTGTGACATCCTGGATGTGACGCTTTTCAAAGAAAAAGTTGCAACCATTCTGGAAGAAAAAAACTTTTATTTGAAGCATTATTTTAAGGTTGAAACCATTGATCTTAACCTGATAATGGACCAGTTTCTTAAAATCAGAGATAGACTCATTCCTTATATTGCAGATGTTTCGGTTGCCTTATACGAGGGAATCAATGCAGATAAAACCATTCTGTTTGAAGGGGCCCAGGGAACCCACCTGGATATTGAACATGGAACCTATCCCTTTGTGACCTCCTCTTCAACCGTATCCGGGAATGCAGCCAATGGATCCGGTGTAGGCCCTGGATACCTGAACGAAATCATTGGAATTGTAAAAGCCTATACCACACGGGTAGGTGCAGGCCCCTTTCCCACTGAGCTTTTTGACAAAATTGGTGAAAAAATTCAGAAAACCGGTTCAGAATTTGGCGCCACCACGGGACGAAAAAGAAGATGCGGCTGGCTGGACATGGTTGTGCTGAGAAATGCCGTTCGCCTGAACAGCCTTACAGGATTGGCCATCACCAAATTAGATGTTCTGGATGACCTTGATGAGATAAAAATCTGTACCGGCTACGAGTACCAGGGACAAATCATCCATGATTTTCCACCTGAAATCCACATTTTAGAACAATGCACCCCGGTGTACGAATCCCATCCAGGCTGGAAACAGGAAACTTCCAAGATTACTGAATACGAAGCGTTACCGGAAAATGCAAAGAAATACCTGGCACGGATGTCAGAACTGGCAAAGGTCATCATAAAAATTGTGTCCGTGGGACCTGGAAGGGAAGCCACAATCATAAAGGAAAAAATATTCTAAATTGACTTTTATGAAATTTTAATATATCTAAGATTGTCTAATAGTCGGGATGTGGCTCAGCCTGGTAGAGCACAGCGTTCGGGACGCTGGGGTCGGAGGTTCAAATCCTCTCATCCCGACCACCTTTCTTAGTTGGCAGGTATAAACAAAAACTGTTTGGGTTAGTAAAATCCGGCATAACCTGAATTAAGGAATGGGTAATGGACTCCTCTTTTGCACCTGCAAAAAGAACCGAAAAACGAAAACTCAAAAATCAAATCGCCGACATCAGCCAAAATCCCATCATGGATGCCCTGCTAAAAACTGCTTCAGGCCTTCTGGTGGTACTGAATGAAGACAGACAGATTGTCGCCCTGAACCATTCCTTTATAGAAAAACTGGGTATTAAAGATGCGCAGGAAGCACTGGGGCTTCGCCTTGGCGAAACCATGGGTTGTGTCCATGCCGTTAAAAAACCTGCCGGTTGCGGCACAACAGAATATTGTGTTTCCTGTGGTGCAGCAATTGCCATGATGGCTGCCATCATGGATAACCAAACCAATGAGCAGACCTGCGCCCTGGTATCCGATAAAAACGGAACCGTGTCAGACATTTGTCTGCAGGTGAAAGCCGAACCCATTGAGATTGACAACAAACGGTGGATCATTTTTTATGCCCAGGATATTACCCAGCAGCAATTCTGGATCAATCTGGACCATGTCTTTTTCCATGATATCAATAATACCCTGGCAGCATTATATGGGAATGTTCAATTGTTTGAAATGAACAATTCTGAAAATCCAGAAATTGAGCCCATAAGACAAGGGGTTGAACGACTGATCAAAGAAATTGCGATCCAAAAAAATTTTTCCCAGCACAAGGATGCAACCTATACATCGGTCAAGATGCCCGTATCCCTGAGCGATATCAAAAGAGAACTTGGATTGATCATCAAAGGCCATGGCGCGTCTTCCAAAAAAGAAATCATTGAAGACTGGCCCTGGGAAGATGTGATACTGGAAACCGACCCCCTTCTTCTGGCCAGAATTCTTGGTAATATGGTTATCAATGCATTGGAAGCCACCGAAGAAGGCGGCTCTATTCACATCCTCGTGACCATGACCCAGGGAGAAATCTCCTGGAACGTCTGGAACAACACCTGTATCCCCGGCCCCATACAAAAAAGAATTTTCCAGCGCTATTTCAGCTCAAAACCAGGTGATCGCCGTGGACTTGGCACCTATTCCATGAAATTATTCGGCGAAAAATATCTTAAGGGTAAAATAACATTCCTATCCACTGAGGATCAGGGGACTAGGTTCACCTTCAACCTTCCCTTCCATCCCATGTAAAAGACAAACTTTTTGATAGGCCCCCTATCCCGGATAAACGGTATTATATCCCATGGATTCCCAGGTTAAAAGACTTGACAAACCAACTGTTTACATAGTTTTATAAAGATTCAGCTTTTATTGGAACAATAACGATACCATCTTTATTTAACCAGACTTAATAAAATATATTTATAATGAAAGGGAGCTGTAGCTTTTATGCAAATTCTTGAAAACTTTGTTAACCTTGTTGACAACCTGAGCGATAAAATCGGGCATATTGTCGGGTGGATGACAAGCTTGATGGTCCTCGTCGTATTTTATGATACGGTAATGAGATATGCCTTCAATGAGGGAAATGTTGCTCTCCAGGAATTGGAATGGCACCTTTTTGCCATTGTCTTTTTGTTAGGAGCCGCCTATACCCTGAAGGAAGGAGGGCATGTCCGTGTGGATATCCTCTATGTCGGTCTATCGAAAAAAGCCAAAGCCTGGATTGATTTTTTAGGTGTCTTTGTATTTCTTATCCCCTTTTCAGTGATGGTCATTCTCTCCACCAAGGGATTTATCATGAATTCCTGGGCAATCCGGGAAATTTCCCCCGATCCCGGAGGTCTGCCAGCACGCTATATTTTAAAAACAATGATTCCCCTGGGGTTTTCCCTCCTTATTGTGCAGGGATTATCCGAAGCTGCTAAAAATTTCATGATTATCCTAGGATATAACCGAAAGGTCACAAGCAAACAGCAGGGGGATGACTCATAATGGAATTTATCACTGAATTTTTACCCCTGATTATGTTTGCTGTTGTTTTTGCCCTATTGCTTCTCGGATTTCCGGTTGCCTTTACCATTGGCGGCGTTGCCATGGCATTCGGTCTTTATGGGTTTGGGCCGGGATTCTTTAACCTGTTGCCCCTAAGAATCTGGGGAACCATGGAAAACTTCTCCCTCATGGCCGTGCCCCTGTTTATTTACATGGGGGTCATGCTGGAAAAGTCTGGCCTGGCTGAGGAATTGCTGGAAGCCATGGCCCTTGTTTTCGGCAGGATCAAAGGTGGGCTTGCAGTTTCTGTTATTTTTGTGGGCGCACTCATGGGGGCTTCCACCGGCATTGTCGGCGCAACAGTTGTTACCATGGGGCTGCTTTCCGTACCCACCATGCTTCGAAACAACTACAATAAATGCCTGACCACAGGAACGGTTGCCGCTTCCGGAACATTGGGGCAGATCATCCCCCCCAGCATTGTCCTTGTGCTGCTGGGAGAGATCATGAATGTTTCGGTGGGTGAATTGTTTCTGGCTGCCATTATCCCAGGATTCATCCTTGTGGGTTTGTATATGCTCTATATATTGATTATCGCCCAGATAAAACCGGAATGGGCTCCCCCCATTGATCAAAAAATCCTTGATGCGCTGTCGCGCAGGCAGCTTTTGGAAAAAGTATTCAAAGCGCTTATCCCACCTCTGGCCCTTATGATCGCTGTCCTGGGATCCATTTTTGCCGGGATTGCTTCTCCCACGGAAGCGGCATCTGTCGGTGCCGTGGGTGCAACTATTTTAACGGTCATGCACAAAAGGTTCAATTACCAGATTGTAAAAGAGGTCATGAATACGACCACCAAACTGACCTGCATGGTATTTATCATCCTGGTGGGAGCCAGTACACTGGGTCTTGTTTTCAGAGGCTTGGGAGGGGATGGGCTGCTCAGAGGTCTGATTTTAAGCCTCCCCTTTGGAAAATGGGGAATTCTCTTTATAGTCATGTCCATTATATTCGTTGCCGGGTTTTTTCTTGATTTTATTGAAATTACCTTTATCCATGTCCCGGTTCTGGCACCCATCATGATTCACCTGGGAGTTGATCCCATCTGGCTGGGCATCCTTATTGCGGTAAACCTTCAAACCTCTTTTCTAACACCGCCCTTTGGGTTTTCACTCTTTTATCTCAAGGGGGTCACCCCACCTGAAGTTTCAACCATGGATATTTATAAAGGGATCATCCCCTTTGTCATCATCCAGATTATCGGTCTTTTAATTATCTGCCTGTTCCCCGAGACGGTCACCTGGTTGCCCAGGGTTCTTTCCTAGGGAGATTCCAGACATTTAAAACAACAAAAGGGGTCGGAAATTTTTCCCGGCCCCTTTTTTATTTACACCCTTCTGTTAGAAATCTTATTTTAAAGCTTTTTCAATTCCTGGTAAGGCTCTTCTGATAATTTATTCCACCCATAAATATTTTTCTGGAATGCAAGAAAGGCATCATAAACCTTTTTGAACATGGGATCAGAAGCAGCCTGTTCCTCCAATACTTCCTGGGATAATTTTCTCATCTCTTTAATAACCGGTTTCGGGAATTCTTTAAGCTGAACCTTATGAACATCAACCAGTTCCCTTAGGGCGGCATTATTTTTTGCTTCAAACTCAGACAACATCCAAATATTGCTCTTGTAAGTAGCTGCCTCAACAATGGCTTTAAGATCATCGGGCAACAAATTCCATGCATCCTTGTTTATCATGCATTCAAATGCCGTCCCAAATTCATGCCAGCCCGGATAATAATAATACTTTGCGGCTTTATAAAAGCCCAGTTTCAGATCATGAAAGGGGCCCACCCATTCCGTGGCATCAATGACCCCTCTTTCAAGGTTGGTATAGATATCACCGCCTGCCATAAGAATGGCACTCCCGCCAGCTTTCGCAAGAACTTTGCCAGCTAGACCCGGAATCCTCATTTTAAGGCCTTTAAAATCCTCCATGGAGTTGATCTCTTTATTGAACCAGCCGCCCATTTGAGCACCGGTGTTTCCTGCGAGAAATGGTTTTATATTAAATTTTGAATAAACTTCTTCCCAAAGTTCCATTCCGCCGCCGGATAAGATCCATGCATTGATGGATTGGGCATTGAATCCAAAGGGTACGGCAGCAAAAAACTGGGCTGCCGGAACTTTTCCTGCCCAATAATAGGAAGCGGCATGACCCATCTCAACCGTTCCCTGGCTGACGGCATCAAAGGTCCCCATTGCCGGTACAAGCTCGCCACCGCCATAAACCTCGATCTTCAATCTTCCGCCGCTCATTTCATCTACCCATTGGGCAATTTTATCTGCACTTTCCCCCAGCATGGGAAAATGGGGTGGCCAGGTGGTACACATTTTCCAGCGAAATGTTTTTTCTTTTTTTGCCATTGCCGGAACTGCACTGGCTGCGATTCCAGCACCAACGGCAGCTGCTCCAACGCCCACTGTTTTGATAAATTCACGCCTGTTGTTCTTTTCCATGCGAAATCTCCTTTTTCAGTTTAGAATTACTGTCCTAATACTATGGTCATATGGATTCACACATTGATCGCAACTGTATATATTGTCAAAACCCATTGGTCTAAAAAAATGAAGATCATTGATTTACTAAATCTCGTTTTAGGCAAAAATCTTATACCAAGTCAAGTAATATTCCATAAAAAAGATAGACTTCTCCCTGCCGGGATTACAAAATCAGTCCCGAAAAGACCCAAGAAGTTTGAATAAAAGCAGCTCACTTATTTTTAATTCTGATGGTACCGATTATGGATTAAAGAATCGAACCCTTGCCTGTGTATCCAGTATCTTTTGCTCGTAAAGGGATCCAAAAAATATTTTCATGGCCTTTATTTTCAAGGGATCCAGGTCACAGATCAACAGATCATAATATTTTTTGACAAGCAAATGGCTAAGATTTAATTTTTTGCTTCCAGCTTTTATTACTTCGTCAATATGGGCATACCCTTGTTTTTTTGAAGCAAGCAACAAGTCAAGCACCGCCCCCACCTGACCAGGGTATTTTTTTGCAAAGGATTCTCTGACCACCCAGACCGCGAAAACAAAGGGCAATCCGGTCATCTCATACCAGATCCCCCCCAGGTCAAAACAATGGGTATAACGCTCCTTCCAGGGCTGGGTCAGTGCTTTATCCCCAATGACCATGACCGCATCCACCCCCTTGGGGATCTGATTGATATCTCCCACCGGTCCCACCTTAAAATCAGGATAAACCTGTCTCTGGGAAAAAATCATCTTTAAAAACGAGGCTGCCGAAGCTGATTCCTGGGAAAACATAACGGTTTTCCGGTTTAGGTCGTCCAACGCATAATTGCTGGCACAGATGACACTTAAAACATCGCCATGGCAGGAGATGGAAAGATCCGGAAGCAGCAGAAGTTTATCATGGTTCATGGCATAAAATGCCGCTGATATGGGGCTGATCTCAATCTGGTTGGTTATTATTTTTCGGTTAAGGGCCGAAGGAACATCGGAAACCATGGTGAGCCAATCCGGCAGCAGCCCGTTATCAAGTCCATAGTACACGGGTGAAGCATTGATATAAGATATTTTTCCCAAGGATATTTTAGGGGATATTTTAGGGGATATTTTAGGGGATATTTTAGGTTTCATGGGTGGTCAAACTTTCAATAATTGCTGATTTGGTGGGTTCATTTAAATCCACATATATAAACGCTGATTTTTTCCCCTTGTCAAGGGTTCCGGCAAGGTGTTCCATCCCCAGAGCCCTGGCCCCGTTTATGGTTGCCATGGACAAAACCTTGTCAGGTTCAATATTGGGGTATTTTTGCCTTACAAATGCCATCTCATCAAAAATGCTCAAAGAATCACAGGAGGCAAGGCTGTCAGACCCAAGAGCCGGGGCCAGTTTTTTTTCCAGCATTTTGCCGATATCCGGCAATTTTTGATGAAGATTCTGATTGCTCCTGGGGCAAAGACATATACGGGTTTGGGTTCGGGCAAGAATATCCAGGTCCCTGCCGTCAATGTTGAGCAGATGAACCCCAAGAGTAGAAGAATCCAGCAGACCAAGATCATCCAGATATTGAACCGGACTCTTTGAACCCGTGGGCCATAGGGAGGTGTCTATCCCCCTTGAAGCAAGGAATTTTCCCCATTGCCCTTTTTTACCCGAAATAAATTCTGATTCTGTATCTGACTCGGCCAGGTGGATGGAAAAGGGCAAATTTTGTGCCCGGGTCTGTTGCTTGACCGCCTGCAACAAAAAAGGATCTGTTGTATGGGGGGCGTGGCCGGCCAGGGAAAAGGACAGCAAATCACTCTTTTTAATCCTGTTTTCTCCAATCAAGGCGTCCTGGGCAGATCCGAGAAACTCCTGGAACCAGACACCGGAAAGATTCAGAGATTGGACAATGGTTTTGGTAAGGCCCTGGGTGGATATTTCGCCAATATATCCCGTGCCGTGAGCAGCAAGCTCTTTGGCAGCCTTTTTGGCTTCCCCGGCCAAAACAACTTCCCCAGCAGCATCTCTTTTTTCCAGCAAGTCTTGAACCCATCCGGCAAAGCCCCGGTCAAAACAAAGGCAATCTTTAAGTGCCGACAACTCCAAATGAAGATGGGCATTGACCAGGCAGGGCATGATCACCCCGGTTCCGTGGTCAATGATTTTCTGCCCTGACTGACCCTGTCCTGACGGGTCCTGTGTTAACGGGCCCTGTGCTATTGTATTTTTTCCGGAAAAAACCCGACCGGAGGGAATTTTGTAAACATTGGTTATTCGCCCATCTTCAACTTCGACACATCCGTTTTCAATGAGATGCCAGGGACTGATAAGCACCCACCCTGCCCTATGAAGTGTTTTCGCCCCCGGGGTATTTGCCCCCCAAGCATTAATAAACTCAATCAATGGGACAACCTGTTCATAGATAATGATAATAACAGTCCCGTTGCCGGGGCTCAAAGCCTGCAGTTGTTATCAAGTGCCGCAATTCGCTTTCCGGAAGCATGAAGTTCACACCGGCCGATGCCACCACATTTTCCTCAATCATTGTACTGCCCATGTCATTGGCGCCAAAAAACAAAGCCGTCTGACCAATCTTTTCACCCTGGGTAACCCATGAGGCCTGGATATTATCAACATTGTCCAGAAAAATACGACTTAGGGCCAGAACCCTGAGATACTCAACACTGGTTTTCTTTTTCACCTTTATCTGTGTATTCCCCGGCTGAAACGTCCAGGGAATAAAGGCGGTAAATCCATGGGTTTCATCCTGGAGCGCCCTGATCTTTTCCAGATGGGCAACAATATGAAAATCCTGCTCAAGATGTCCAAACATCATGGTGGCACTGGATCTCATCCCCGCAAGATGGGCCTGACGCATCACATCCAGCCACTCTTGGGACAAACACTTATTGGGAGATACCTTTTGCCGGATCCTATCATCAAGAATTTCAGCGCCTCCTCCGGGTATGGAGGCAAGGCCTGCTTTTTTAAGGATGCGAATGGTTTTGGCCACGGACAAATTTGACTTTTTCGCAATAAAATCAATTTCAGGAGGTGAAAATCCGTGGATATGGATATCAAAATTTTTCCGTATAAAAGCAAGCATGTCCACATAGAAATCAATTTCAAGATCCGGGTGCATCCCTCCCTGGAGAAGAATCTGTGTGCCGCCAAGATCAATGGTTTCCTGAATTTTGTCCTTTAATTCTCGTTTTGAAATGACATACCCTTTTTCAACAGATTGATAAAAGGCGCAAAACCGACACCCGGATACACAGATATTGGTGTAGTTGATATTCCGGTCCACCACATAGGTGACATCCTTTTCCGGATGAAGGGAAAACCGTTTGTGGTTGGCAAGCCTGCCAAGGGTCATAAGATCGGCATTCTGGTAGAGTTCAAGGCCTTCTTTGCCGTCAATTCGCAGGTTTTTTTCTATTTTTTCAATAATCTTATCTATATGGTTCATATGCATACCATTTTTTATTCAGTTCTATTCAAAATAGGATTATAAAATGAATCCCTTTGCACGGGTTCAAAGCCAGCGGAACGAATCATCATTTCCATTTGATCCTGGGTCAATCCTGTGGCAGATGTGGCCCCTGCCGTGTGGGTAATCCGCTCTTCAATGATGGTTCCGTCCAGATCATCGGCGCCAAAACTTAGGGCCACCTGGGCAAGGGGTTCTCCTATCATGACCCAATAGGCCTTGATATGTGCAAAATTATCCAGCATCAAACGGGCGGCAGCCACATTCTTCAAATCATCCATGGCTGTTGTTGGGGGAAGATGAGACAATTGGGTGTTCTGGGAATGGAAGGCCAGAGGAATAAAGGCTGAAAACCCATGGGTTTCATCCTGGAGTTCCCTCAGGGAGATAAGATGGTCCACCCGCTCCTCAATGGTTTCAATATGACCATAGAGCATGGTGGCATTGGTTTTGATCCCGGCCTTATGAACGGTTCTGACAATCTCAAGCCAACGTACATGACCTATTTTTTTTGGGAAAAGTGCGTCATGGACCCTTGTATTCAATACCTCAGCCCCTCCGCCGGGCATCATGTCAAGTCCTGCCTCCTTTAATTTAGCCACCGTCTCTTCCAAAGAATGGCCTGATAAATTTGACAGATAGTCTATCTCAACACAGGTAAACGCTTTGATGCTGGCCTTTGGCCGCAGTCGTCTAACGGTTTTCAAAAGATCAATAAAATAATCAAAGCTTAAGTCTTCATTGAGCCCACCCACAATGTGCAATTCAGAAACAGGCTCCTCGATACGCTCCACTAGCCTTTTTTCAATTTCCGCCATGGACCAGACATAGGAATCTTTTTCCCCATTGTCCTTTGCATAGGCGCAAAACCGGCACCGATTTTTGCAAATATTGGTATAATTAAGATGCTGATTATAGACATAAAATGCCTTGTTCCCATGCAGCTTACAACGAACATAATTGGCAATGGTGCCAAGCCCGAGCAAATCATGGGTTTCATAAATACAAATCCCGTCTTCCTTTGAAAGACGGGAGCCCTCTTTGACTTTCGAGTAAATACTTTCAAGCCGCTCATCCAAAAACGATATCTTCATTAACGCCTCTTTCTTCTGACAACCCTTCTTTTTTTCTTGGGTGCTTGGCTGGCTGCCGCACTGGCCATATTCTGTTTAGGATCCAATAGGTTGTTCTGGGTATAGGAACAGGCTGCCCTGGGACATTTAAGCCCTTTTTCATCGCCTGATGCCTGGATTTCAATTAAAAATAAATTTTTGCACAAAGGACATTCAAAATGGTAGGGTTTATCCCAGCTTACAAACCGACAGCCTGATGTTGTACAAGAAAAAAATAGTTTTCCTTTTTCAGTTGTTTTTTCCTCAATCTGCCCCGTGGCACACAAGGGACAGGGCATGGCAAGTTCGCTTTCAAATTGGGCAATCCGGGATGCAATATCCTCTTCTGATAAAACAATTTCTTTTTCTTCCTGGACCTTTGAATCCTTAGGGCTAATTTCTATTTCCTGGAGGGCTTGCGCTTCTTCCTTTTGCCTGATCCGATCTTCCAGGGCCTTAAGCCGGGCTTCTCTCTGTGCCATCTGGGCTTCCCTTGCCGCAAATTCCTCTGCTTTTTCCTGGGCTGCCTTCAAAGCCAGCTCTTTTTCTTCCAATTTTCTGAGCTGTTTTGCCGTATTTTCGGCTGCTTCTTCTGCTTGTTTTATCCTTGCGTCTTTTTCAGCCAGTTGTCTTTCAAGTTCTGCGTCCTGCCTGGCTTTTTCTTGAATTTTTTCCTGTTCTGCTTTCTGTGCAGCAATCTCTTCTTTGGTAGGCCCTTTATCAAAGACATCCTTTACCTGGACCTTTTCCCTATATTCATCCGACCGTTTTTTACGGGTTTTCATCAATGTTGACAACCGGTCGATGTTTTCTTGCTTTAATTTTTTAAGTTTTATTGAAATTTCTTTTGTCTGGGCAGGCGATTTCTGCACCCCGGAAGCCATCTCCGAAGCCTTTTTTTCTGCATGATCCCGGGAAACGGAAACCCCACGGCTTTTTAAAGCGGACTCAAAGCTTTGTTTGGCAAGCTCAAGACTTTTTCGGCCGGAATTTACCTCATGATTCATCTGGAGAACAAAGGCAATCAAATTCATTCCCTGCATACCCGGAAACATACTGTCCAAAAAACCGGCCATCATAAAAGAGGGCATTTCAGCCTTGAATTCACCCGTTTCATTCTCACTGATATACCCGTTTTTAAGGGATGAGGTGATGGCAGTGTCAAGCTCATCATCCTTTTCAAGGCCGATGGCCACCAGTTCACTGGCAAAGGAGTCAAGTTGATATCGCTCGGGAGGAAAATCGGAGAATTGTCTGATCTCGCGCTCGCGCTCAACAATAATAGTGATGCAAGAGATGGTAGCAAGATTAAAGGACATCATTGCCGCATGGGAATCAACATCTATGAAGGAGGTTATTTCCCTGGCAAGTATTTCATCCAATTGTGTTTTTACAATCAGAGGATTGATTTCCTTATCCGATGTTAACGCTTTCTCCATCATTCATCTCCCTGATTAATATCGGAAATCATATCCGCAATATCAGAGGCCATTTGTCCTGTTCTATCACTATTAGGCAATTTTGCGGGCAACACAGTATTAATCTTTGTTTCTGTCAACTCATTTTTTTCAAGCAAACTATTTTCCCTGTCTTCATCATCCCTTGATGTTGAGATTTCAAGACATTCTCCCTGGCGGTTAAAAATCACGGATAAGGGGACTTTTATTTCAAAATCAAACTTATAGGCAATTTGATTGTTGTAAACTACAAGATCCCCCTCTTTGTAATCAACTTCATCCTGAATTGCAAATTGGTGTTTTTCCAGCAATAATTTTTCGATGGTATCCCAATCAAGTTCTGCATTTATTGAATCAATAAATTCTTTTTCACTCTCCTGGATTGTCTCTGGATTTGTAAGCTTCATCCTCACCTCAATTTTATTAAAATACCGATACCATTTCCTTTGCAAAACTCAAGTATGCCGATGCTGCAGGGCATTTTACATCGTATAGGACAAGGGGCAGTTTTTTATCAATGGCTCGTTTAACAGCCCCATCTTCCGGAATAAAGGTTTTTGATACCAAATCATTAAGCTCTGACATCTTTTGATCTGCTAAAAACCGCTTAATTTCCGTATTTATTTTACACCGATTGAATAGGATACTCGCTATCTTCAAGGGCGTTTCATGGGTATCCCGGACATATTTTATTAGTTTAAGCAGACAATGAAAGTCTTCAAGGCAATTATGCCGGGGACACATGGCAATGATTAACCAGTCGGCGGCAGTCAGGGCAGCAACACTTAAAAACCCGTATGAAGAGGGACAATCAATGATGATATAATCGTATTCCGGTTCAATATCTTCCAAGAAAAGGCGTACAATTTTTTCATTGGCAATAGTTCCGGCCAATTTTGATGCAACCTGGAATAAATCAAATCCAGCGGGTAATATATCCAGATAATTAAATTCGGTTTTCGCAATGGCCTCAATAATAGTCACTTTGCCACTTAAAACAGAAGACAAATTAAATAGGTATCCCAATGATTTAATTCCAGACCATTGTGTGGCAGACCCCTGGGGATCACAGTCAATAAGAAGGGTTTTTTTTTCGTATAATGCAAGGGAGGCCGCAAGGTTCAGTGCCGTAACACTTTTGCCGGAACCGCCCTTCTGTCCTGAAATTGTCAATACTTTACTCATATCCATATATTTACGCACAATTGAAAAAAATATCAATCCCATTATTTTTAAAACCGCCATTTGCAGTGTTGCAATCTATTTTAAATCCTATCCACTTGCCTAAAAACACCCCCATCCGGTTGAATTAATCAAAGGGATATAGCATAATGCCAAGGGATTAAACCATTACAAAAGGAGATCTCATCCCTTGGCCAATATAGCCATCTCACTTGAGGGTATTCAACATACAATTGAAAACCTAAAATACAGACCCGATTCAGTAAAGCAAAAAACCATTTTAGCCATTCGATCATTTTATGATTCAGAGGATGCAATAAAGGAGCTCAACTTCATTGACACGGATGCCCTGGTGAAAATGGTATGGGATGTGGGAGATGATTTTTCTAAACTCAAATCAAAAAGAAGAAATTTTTCCAGCCTCAAATCATCCATCAATGCAGATCTGAAAAAACTGGCAAAAAAAGATCTGAATCCGGAAAACATCATCATCACCGAAGCCAATATCTTTGATATGACAGAAGAGGCGAAAAGCAATCTGTTAAACAGTTTCACAGATGCGGTAAAAACAGGGGATATCGATCTTGAACAAGCCACAGGTATCCTCAAAACAGTCACAGACTTCTTGGAAACACTTCAAATTGATACCGCCAACAACGAATCTCTGGATATCATCAAGGAAATAAAAAAAATCCTCAATAAAATAACCCATGAAATTCTACCGGAAGAGGAGGATGTTGAACCGATAGAAACGATGGACGAGGTCGAGCTTGCGGAAGATGAGGAACTTGAAGTCATTGATGAAGATGAAGAGTTGGAAGAGATTGAGCTCGATGAAGATGAAGAGCTGGAAGAGATTGAAGAGGACCAGGACACTGAAGAGATTGAAATCGATGAGGACACCGAACTTATTGAAGAGGATGAGGACCAGATCGAGCTTGCGGAAGATGAGGAGCTGGACCGAATTGATGAAGAGGAGGTGGACACAGAAGAAATCGAGATCGATGAAGATGAAGAGTTGGAAGAGATTGAGCTCGATGAAGATGAAGAGCTGGAAGAGATTGAAGAGGACCAGGACACTGAAGAGATTGAGATCGATGAGGACACCGAACTTATTGAAGAGGATGAGGACCAGATCGAGCTTGCGGAAGATGAGGAGCTGGACCTAATTGATGAAGAGGAGATGGACACAGAAGAAATCGAGATCGATGAAGATGAAGAGTTGGAAGAGATTGAGCTCGATGAAGATGAAGAACTGGAAGAGATTGAAGAGGACCAGGACACTGAAGAGATTGAGATCGATGAGGACACCGAACTTATTGAAGAGGATGAGGACCAGATCGAGCTTGCGGAAGATGAGGAGCTGGACCTAATTGATGAAGAGGAGATGGACACAGAAGAAATTGAGCTCGATGAAGATGAAGAGTTGGAAGAGATTGAACTGGAGGAAGGGGAAGATCTGGAAGTGGTTGATGGACTTGACAAAGAAGAACTCAAGGCACTCGAAGATTTCAGAGAGCAAAGGGAACTTGCTGAAAATTTTGATGACACCCTGGGAAAAAGAGAAAAAAAATTCAATGCCTATGTAACGGTTCCCAAAGGGAAATACACCATTGGCACCAAAAAGAGTTTCAAAACAAGCCTTGAACTCCAGCAATTTGACATGCCGGAAGTACATATCGGCAGATATCCGGTTACCAATTCTCTTTTTGAAATTTTCATTGACCAAACCGGCTATGTCACCACAGCAGAAAAAAAAGGATTTGGCATTGTTTACCATGCCCGATATAAGAAGAGCGGCACAACCTCTTCCTGGAGCAAGAGTGCAGGGTCTGAAGATGTTAAAGACGCCTGCTGGCACCAGCCAACAGGCCCTGGATCCTCTCTCCACGAAAAACGAAACCACCCGGTGGTTCAGGTCAGTGTAGAAGATGCCCTTGCCTATGCCGCCTGGATCGGCAGACGCTTACCCACGGAAGCTGAATGGGAATCAGCCGCCAGAACCGACTTGGGATATAAATATCCCTGGGGAAATAAGCCCAACCCAACGGCCCTCAACATTGAAAAAAGCGGATTCTCCGATACCTGCCCTGTGGATGAATATGACAACCATGCCAATGAACTCAAAATCGTGGATATGCTGGGCAATGTCATGGAATGGACCTCTGGTATGGAAAAGCCGCCGTTTAAAACCAAACAGGAAAACCTATACTGCATCGCAAAGGGAGGGGCATGGAATGCACCCCCCGATGTAACCATCAGCTCCAGGGCATTATTTAAAAATGGATTTTCCGCCAACACCATTGGTTTCAGATGCATATCTGAAATTTTCTTTTAACCATTGAAAATAACATGGATAACTTAATCGAAAACTATATAGATTTTCTGGTAATTGAAAAAGGCCTGTCCCATAACAGCATTGAATCCTATTCAAGCGATCTGGCTGACTATGGTGATTTCCTTGAGAAAAATCTTATCACCATGGGACGGGCAGACACCACCGTAATTTTAGCATGGCTGGTCCACCTGACCCAAAAAGGCCTGTCTTCTAAATCCAGGGCCAGACATCTGATTACCATACGAGGATTTTATAAATACCTTATCAGCGAAAAGCATTTAAGCGTAAATCCGGTGAAAGATGTGGATATCCCCAAAATTGGCCAATCACTTCCCAAGATCATGTCTGTTCAGGAAGTTGAAATGCTTCTGAATGTCGGAGATTTGACAAAACCCAAAGAACTCAGAAACATTGCCATGATGGAAATAATGTATGGCGCTGGCCTCAGGGTCTCTGAGCTGATCTTTCTCAAACTCCAGGATGTAAACCTTGATGCAGGCCTTTTACGGGTCATGGGAAAAGGGTCCAAGGAAAGAATTGTTCCCATAGGAACCAAAGCCAAAGCCATCACCCGGGAATGGATTGACACAGCACGCCCCCTGGTTTTAAAAAATATCCCAAGCCACTATCTGTTTGTTGCAAGGGCTGGAAAACCAATGACGCGGCAGGCCTTTTGGAAAATCACTAAAAAAAATGCATCCCTGGCCGGGATTTCCCAAAATGTGACGCCCCATACCCTGCGCCACTCTTTTGCCACCCACCTGCTGGAGGGAGGCGCAGACCTGAGATCGGTACAAACCATGCTAGGCCATTCAGATATATCGACCACCCAAATCTACACCCATATTTCAAAGGAATATCTGATAACAATGCACCAAAAATATCACCCAAGAAACTAAAGACCGCAATAATAGCAATTAAAACACTGAACCGTGTAACCACATACTAATTCGAATAAACTTTCAAAAACCCCTTTAAAACTGGGTGTTTATATAATATTTGTCCAAAGCACCCATTGCTTATTAGCCTTCTTATATGTTAAAAGGTATCCTTGTTCCATGGAAGCTGCCGCAAAGAGAAGCGGTCTGTTTCGGTCTGTACCCCTGGCCAAAGACACTGAATCGAGAATCCTGAAACCTTAATACGTAAAGACAACACTATGGATAACACATACGCTTTAAAAAAAATATTAATGCAGTTAGCAACCCCTGCTTATATCATAGAAACAAAGGGACAATTTTCTTGTTCATTCAAAGAGGAGACCCTGTTGCCTTTACCAGATAAAAAGAGATCTTCCCCTGGTAAAATTGCTTTTTTGCCTGGCATTGGGTTGGAAAATCTTGGCGATAAAACCTTTAAAAAAAGGCATGGATTACGTTACCCCTATGTTGCCGGCGCCATGGCCAATGGGATCTCCTCGGCTCAAATGGTCAAAGCAATGGCAGAAAACGGCATGATGGGATTTCTGGGTGCCGGTGGCCTCTCCCTGGACAGAATTGAAGCAAATATCATTGATCTAAAACAAAGCTTGGGAGACAAACCCTTTGGCTTTAATCTGATTCACAGCCTGGGAGACCCTGACCATGAAATGAATACGGTCAAGCTCTATTTAAAACATCAGGTTCGTCTGATCAGTGCGGCGGCATTCATGCGGATGACCCTGCCCTTGGTGTACTATCGGGTCAAAGGGATCTTCCGGGATCAAAACAACGAAATTATAGCTCCCAACAACATCATTGCCAAAGTTTCCAGAATAGAAATTGCCAGACAATTTTTTGCGCCGCCACCTGAAAAACTGATAAGCCAATTGCTTAAATCAGGCCTGATCACCCAAAACGAAGCTGATTTGTCAGGACAGATCCCCATGGCCCAGGATTTAACGGCAGAGGCAGATTCCGGCGGCCACACAGATAACCGGCCTGCCCTAGCCCTTTTCCCCACCATGATTGCCCTGAAAAATGAATTCATGGAAACCTATCAATACAAAACGCCCTTGTGCGTAGGAATGGCCGGTGGTGTTGCCACGCCGGAATCGGCGTCAGCTGCATTCGGAATGGGAGCGGCCTATATTCTGACAGGTTCGATTAACCAATCCTGTGTGGAGGCTGGCATTTGCCAGGAGGTCAAACAACTGCTCTGCCAGGCAGAACAGGCAGATGTGGCAATGGCCCCGGCAGCAGACATGTTTGAAATCGGTGCCAGGGTGCAGGTATTAAAGCGAGGAACCCTGTTTCCGATCCGGGCGGAGAAACTATACCAATATTATAAAGCCCATTCCAGTTTTGAAGAAATCAATGAAAAATCCCGGAAGGAAATTGAAGAAAAATTTCTTCTGACCGGGTTTGAGAATGCCTGGGTGTCCACCCAACACTTTTTTGAAAACCAGGGAAACACCAAGGAGATCCAAAGGGCTCTATCAGACCCAAAACATAAAATGGCCCTTGTCTTTAGATCCTATCTGGGTCAATCCTCTCGCTGGGCTATTGATGGGGTTCCCCAAAGAAAAATGGATTACCAAATTTGGTGTGGTCCCTCCATTGGTGCCTTCAACCAATGGGTCAAGGGCAGTTTTCTTGAGAGCCATGAAAACAGGAAAACCGCGGAAGTGGCATTAAACCTTTTGTTTGGTGCCTGTCTGTGCACCCGGGTCTCTTTTCTCCGGGCCCAGGGTATTGAGTTGCCCCTGGAAGTCACCTCCTTTGAGCCCATGGAAAAACGTGAACTGCTTCCCTTGATTCAAGGGGTAGACTGATTGTAAAACTTTTGTCAAAAACCCTGCCAATGGGTGATTTCCCCCATCTCAAATAGTATATTGCGCCATTAATTTACTATAATTTTAAAAAAAAATGCATCCATGGACAAGACTGATAAAAATTCAAATACAAAGGCTATCGCCATCATTGGAATGGGATGTATTTTCCCAAAATCTTGCAATCTCAAGGAATACTGGCATCTTCTTTTCAATGGAACTGATGCCATTGAAGATGTTCCAGATGATACCCATTGGAAATTAAAGGATTATTTTGACCAGGATCCTTCAACCCCGGATCATACCTATTGCACCCGGGGCGGATTTATTCCCGAAATTGCCTTTGATCCCATAAGCTACGGCATCCCGCCCAATAACCTTTCTGCAACAGATACCTCCCAGTTGTTGGGCCTGGAAGTTGCCAGAATGGCCCTGGAAGATGCCGGATATCCTGCCAACCATCCCTATCTTGAAGAAAAAACAGTGAATGTAATTTTGGGTGTTACCGGCACCCAGGAACTTGCTATCCCCCTGGGGGCAAGACTTGGCCACCCCATCTGGAAAAAAGCCCTGGAAGATTCAGGCATCAGTCCGGAAAAAAAAGAGGAGATCATCCATAGAATTCAAGCTGGTTATGTCCCCTGGCAGGAGAACTCTTTTCCGGGCCTTCTGGGCAATGTAGTGGCCGGCAGAATTGCCAACCGAATGAATCTGTCCGGAACCAATACCGTCAGTGATTCTGCCTGTGCAAGTTCCCTTTCAGCCATTCACACGGCTGTCATGGAACTGTTATCCCACAGATGCGATATGTCCATCACCGGCGGGGTGGATACCCTTAACGATATTTTCATGCACATGTGTTTTGCCAAGACCGGGGTTTTATCCCGAACCAGTGACATAAAACCATTTTCAAAGGATGCAGATGGAACAATACTGGGAGAAGGCATCGGCATGCTGGTTCTCAAACGGCTTGAAGACGCCCAGCGTGATAAAGACAGAATTTATGCCCTCATCAAAGGAGTAGGAACCTCAAGTGACGGCAAAACTTCAGCCATTTATGCCCCCGAGGCTGCAGGACAAGTAAAGGCATTGAATCAAGCCTATACTCTTGCCAATATCCATCCCTCAACCGTGGAACTGATTGAAGCCCATGGCACCGGCACCCGGGTGGGAGACAAGGTGGAATTCACTGCATTGAAATCTCATTTTAACCACCATGATGCAAGCAAAACCACCCAAAATAAAACCGCTACCCAAAACAAAACAGCAATCGGGTCCGTCAAATCCATGATCGGCCATACAAAGGCGGCCGCAGGAGCCGCAGGCATCATTAAAACCGCCCTGGCCCTGTATAATAAAGTAATTCCCCCCACCTTAAAAGCCGACACCCCCGACCCTGAACTGGATATCAACAATTCAGCCTTTTACCTGAATAACCAATCCAAACCCTGGCTGGCAAATTCAAACAATCGTCATCCGAGACGTGCCGGCATCAGCGCCTTTGGCTTTGGCGGCAGCAATTTTCATGCGATTTTGGAAGAGTATGAACCCATCAAATCCCATGTATCCTGGGACGGCTCTGTCCAGATCATTGCCTTTTCTGCCAACACCAAAAAGGATCTGTTGCACCAGGTAGATGATCTAAAAAAGCATCTCAGTGCCTATTCTGATTCAAATTCAGGAGAAAAAAGTATAGCCATTGCCTGGCAGGCCTTTGAATCCAGACAAAAATTTTCCTGTGATGATGAATTCAGGCTTCTTATTGTTTTAAACAAAAAAGATGAAATTTTTGATTTGATTGACAAAGCCCTTGCCACAATTGGCAAAGACGCAATTAGCAACGATGCAATTGCCCAGGGGCCTGTATTCTTTTCATCAAAAAAATCAGACGGAAAACTTGGTTTTTTATTTCCCGGTCAGGGTAGCCAGTATACCCAGATGGCAAAAACCCTGTCTTCGGTATTCCCCGAAGCCATGGAGGCCATTTCCCTTGCCCAGTCCTGCTTTCAAGAGGAGAACCCGGGCAAGCCATATAAGTCACTGGTCGACTATATTTTTCCGCCCCCCCAGCACCTACAGGACAAAACACAGTCAGAAGACCAATTGCGGCAGACCAATATTGCCCAGCCAGCCCTTGGGGCGATCTGTCTTGGCATGACAGAGATTTTAAAACGATTCAAGGTAGCCCCCACCATGGCCTGCGGCCACAGCTTCGGAGAACTGTCAGCCCTTTATGCTGCCGGATGGATAGACAGGGCACTCTTTTTGCGGCTTGCAGCCGCCAGGGGCAAATACATGGCAGCCGCCGGAACCGAGAATACAGATTCCGGCAGCATGCTGGCGGTTCAAGCCCCCGTTAAGGATATTGAACAGCTAATTTCCGATGAGAACCTTGACCTTGTTCTTGCCAACAAAAACAGCCACACCCAGGGAGTTCTTTCCGGCCCCACCCAGGAAATCGATAGGGCAAAAATACTTTGCAAACAAAAAAAGATGCGGGCCATCAAGCTTCCTGTGGCGGCAGCATTCCACAGTAAATTGGTTGAAGAGGCTGCCGCCCCCTTTAATAATTATATTAAAAACGTATCAATAACCCCCTCAGGGATTGATGTCCTGTCCAATACAACCGGTTCCCCTTACCCGACGGACCAAGGCCAAATCAAGGAGATTCTTGGTAGCCAGCTGATGCATCCGGTCAATTTCATCGACAATATTGAACAAATGAGCAAAAATGGAATTTCCACATTTGTCGAAATCGGTCCCAAGGCTGTCCTGACAGGACTTGCAAAATCCATATTAAAAGAAAAAAATATCACGGCCCTTTCCCTGGATGCTTCCTCTGGAAGCAAGTCAGGGCTCGAAGATCTTGCAATGGTTCTCTGCACCATTGCAGCCAAGGGTTTTTGTGTGGACCTGACCCAATGGGAAGATAAAACAGAACAGCCCAGGGCCAAAAAGATGAAGGTAATGCTCAGCGGCGCAAACCCCAAGCCAGTCACCGAACAAAGCATTCTGCCGACAGCAGCACCGGCCCCGACAAATAAACCAGCCCAGGATACCCCGGTAATATATTCATCTTCAATGGACACACCGCAAAATGCATCCCCAATTAATGCACAAGAAA
Organism: Desulfobacteraceae bacterium; assembly: GCA_016744295.1. Classification (GTDB taxonomy): domain Bacteria; phylum Desulfobacterota; class Desulfobacteria; order Desulfobacterales; family Desulfobacteraceae; genus NBML01. The sequence goes on from JADGEQ010000001.1 coordinate 289,165, forward strand.
TTAATGCACAAGAAATAGACGCACCCGAAATGGTTGCACAGACCAGGCCAGAACCCCAGAGGCCTGCCTTAGAAGGATCAGATATGAGATCAGTTTCCCAACAACATCAATCATCAGCCCCGACGATTCCCTCTTCAGAATCCATGCACCTGGTTCAAAAGGGACTTGAGGCCATGCAGCAACTTCAGTCACAAACTGCCCATGCCCATGAAAAATTTTTGGACACCCAGGCCCAGGCAAGCAAAACCCTGGCAAGCATGATGGAGCAAACCCGGGAATTTATCAGCAACCCCACAGCGGCTGCAGGAATTTGTGCCACACCTGCTCCCCCCATTGTATCTGATGTGCCTGATGTGCCTGGGCCCGTGTCCCAGGCAATCACATCCCCCCCGGTTTACACCCGTGAGCCGGCACCATCCTCTGACCGTTTTGAAAAAAACACCCCCATTGAACCCAGACAGGAGACCGTGGATACCCAGACCCAAGCACCATCGGTCCCTTCATCATCCATTCGACAAATCCTGTTCGAAATTGTTGGCCGACTAACAGGATTTCCCGTGGAAATGCTGGAGCCCGAGATGAATATCGAATCAGATCTGGGCATTGATTCCATTAAAAAAGTTGAAATCATTTCCGAACTTGAAAAACAGATCCCGGAAGGAAACGGCTTGTCCACTGACCACATGGGATCTGTAAAAACCCTGGATGATATCTGTAGAGCCATTCAGCCTGCAATAACTGCTGCCCAGGAAGAAAATTCACCATCAGCAGAGGCCTCCGTAGATTCTTCCGATTGTGCCGATTGTGAGGCAGGAAAGATTTTCACCGTCCTTGTGGATGCCATCAGTGAGCTGACCGGTTTTCCGGTGGAAATGCTGGAACCTGAGATGAACCTTGAGTCTGATCTGGGTATTGATTCTATAAAACGGGTGGAAATTTTGTCCAAACTGGAACAGGAGCTAGATGATATCAACCCCATCTCTTCCGAAGACATGGCTGCTTTGAAAAATATCCAGGACATCGTCCAATTTATTACCCCGAGCGCTCCCGACACATTATCATCTACCGAAACACCTACTGACAAAAAAAAAACTTCAGTCAATGCCGGGGATGAAAAATTAGCCCATTCTGAAGCCGAATCTGTCCAAAATCAGCTTTTAAGACAGGAAATTACCCTTAAAAAATTTCCAACCAACCAGGTTCGGTTTTATAATGGGGCCAAGATTGAATTACCTGCCCAAAAAAAAGTTTATTTAACCCGTGACAGTTCCGGAATCGCAGACAATTTCAAACAAGAGTTTGAAAAATTAGGGATACCAGCCGAGCTCATCGACATCAGCCAGGATAAAATTCCAAACCTACCCGATGCCGCTGGAATTGTCATCATACCGGATTCATTCAAACATCCGGATCACAAAACCGCAAAAGCCTTTTTAAGAACCGCCTTTTGTCTGGTACAAAAAAATGGTCCCCATCTGATTGATTCTGCCGCCCAAAAAGGGGGATTTCTCACAACCATAAGCTTTATGGGAGGCGGTTTTGGGTTCAATACATCCTCATTTTCAGCCAGCCCGGTTTACGGTGGATTGGCAGGACTTGTAAAAACAGCCGGACTTGAATGGAAAAATATTTTGTGCAGAGCCCTGGATATGCCGGATTCTGCTGAAAACAGTATTGCTAATTCCGAGGCCGCAGTCGCCTTAATGATGACCCATGGTGCAGTTGAAATGGGATTGGACGGAGACAACTGCAATATCCCCACCCTTGAAAACAAAAAAATTCCCGCCCGGGCTGTTGATTTGGGCCGGGACGATGTGGTGGTCATTACCGGCGGGGCCAAGGGCGTTACGGCAGAATGTGCTGTTCAACTTGCCAAAACCTGTTCTCCAAACATCATTCTTATTGGGCGATCACCGGAACCTTTCATGGAGCCTGAATGGATACAGGGGATTACCGATCCTTCTGATATGAAAAAAAAGATCTTATCCCATGGGGTCACTGAGATAAAACCCAGGCCGGCAGATATTGAAAAACGATACCAGACATTTTTATCCAATCGGGCAATTCAGGCGAATATGGATCGTATCAGGGCATGTGGCTCCCAGGTAACATATTTTTCCGCCGATATCCGGAACCAGACTGAAATAGATGAAATTTTAACACAGGTCCGAAAAGAATTCACAACAATTTCAGCGGTCATCCACGGGGCAGGCGTCCTGGAAGACAAACTTATTTTTGACAAAAGTATGGATCAGTTTAACCGGGTTTTCGACACCAAGGTGGAAGGACTTGATGCGCTGCTGGAATCCACCCAACATGATCCTATTAAATATTTTATTCTGTTCTCTTCCATCGCTGCCAGAACCGGAAATACCGGCCAATGTGACTATGCCATGGCCAATGAAGTTCTGAACAAAACAGCCCAAAAACTGACCCAGGCCAAACCCGATTGCCGATTTTTGTCCATGAACTGGGGCCCCTGGGCCGGCGGTATGGTGGATGACGGTTTGAAACGGGAATTTTCAAAAAAAGGAATTGAATTGATACCCCTTGAGCAGGGCGCTCTGCAATTGCTCAAAGAGATGGGAAATCCAGACACGAACTCTGTGGAAATCGTCATTGGCGCCCATCTTTCACAGGATTCCCCTTCAAAAGAACCGGTTTTAAAAACCGTATTAAAACAATCCTTTGGTCATGAAGCCTCCCCCATCCTTGAATCCCATAAGATCGCACAGGAAGCAGTGGTGCCCTTTGCCCTGCTGATCGAACTTATGGCCCATGCCTCTGAAAAAAACAATCCAGGCCTGGTTTTTGCCGGTATGGACGACATGCGCCTTTTAAAAGGAATCAAACCTGAAAATGATGAAATACAGGTCCAGGTTAATCTTGGAAAATGCTGCCCCGGTGAATCAGGATTCACCACCCAGGCAAGTCTGACAACCCAGGATGATACCAACGGCAACCAAAATCATGCCACCAGCATTCTTCGACTAAAAGACAAACTACCCCAGCCACCTATGCTTTCCAAAGCCGCATTCATGGATCTGAAACCATATGAACTCTCAGTGGAGCAGGCCTACGAATCGGTTTTATTCCATGGAAAAGGGCTCCAGTGCATAACTGCCATCAAGGGCATCTCTGCCAAGGGCATAGAGGTGATCACCAGACTTGCCCCAAAACCTGAGCAATGGTTTAAACAGCCGCACAGCAAGGGGTGGACAATTGATCCTATGATGCTGGATGCTGCTTTTCAGGCGGCCATATTGTGGTCCTATGGAACAAAAAAGCAGGTTTGTCTGCCCAGTTATTTGGCAAATCTCCGCCTCTATGCTTTCTCTAAAAAATTAGAGGGCAATGTTCGGATCCTCTTCACCGTCAACGAAGAAACCCAGCATAAGATTAAGGGATATTTCACATTCCTGGATGAAACCCAGGCCGTGATCGCCAGCATCACAGGATTTGAAGCAATTATGGACCCGTCTTTACGGTCAAAGTTTAAAAACAGCCCTCTTTTTTCAAGGGAAAAAATTCTGGCCTTTGCCCAGGGAAACCCCTCCGAGGCCTTTGGGGAAAAATATAAAGTTTTTGATAAAGAAAAACAAATTGCAAGACTGCCGCGGCCTCCCTATTTTTTCATGGATCGGGTTCAAAAAGCAGACCACCCTCAATGGGAAATGCAGCCGGGCGGATGGATTGAGGTTGAATATGATATTCCCGCTGATGCATGGTATTTTACAGCAAACAGAACCAAAACCATGCCCTTTTGTATTCTCCTTGAAATTGCACTCCAGCCCTGCGGATGGCTTGCAGCCTATGCCGGATCAGCTCTGCAAAGTGCCGACCGCCTCCACTTTAGAAATTTAGGCGGCAAAGCCCTTGTGAATCAACCGATCTCAAATGATTCAGGAACGCTTACCATTCGAAGCCGGATGACCGATGTATCCAAGGCAGGTGGTATGATTATCCAGGATTTTGAAATGGAGGTAAGAAATAACGGTCACTGTGTATACCAGGGAACAACCAATTTTGGTTTTTTCTCACAAACCTCCCTTTCAAACCAGGTGGGCATCCGGGACAGTGAATTTAATGGCGGCTCTCTTTCCAAACAGGACTCTCCCCTCCATCTTTTTGCGGATGATGCACCCATAACCCCGGAAGATAACCAAACCGGCCAAGGTTCCGGAATGCCGTCCAAGGCATTGAGAATGATCGATCAGATTGTACAAATTGATCCCGATGCAGGTCTGTATAAAAATGGATACATCAAGGCCATAAAAACAGTGGATCCCAATGAGTGGTTCTTTGACGCCCATTTTTACCAGGATCCGGTTTGTCCGGGATCACTTGGGGTGGAATCTTTTTTACAAATGCTTCGCTTCTTTCTTTTAAAAAAATTCGATCTACCTATAAATGGATATACCCCGCAAATGACACCCGGTAACACCCATGAATGGATTTATCGAGGGCAGGTCATCCCTTCAAACAAAAGAATAGAAATCCATGCCCATGTCAAGGAGATCACAGCTCTTTCAGAGAACTACACTATTACGGCGGATGGATGCCTAACAGTTGACAATATCTGTATCTATGAGATGAAAAATTTCAGTATGGAATTTGTCCCTGTAAATCAAACAAAAAATCAGGTGATGGATATACAAACCAGTAACGACAAATCCTGTGGGTGATCCAATACTCCGAACGTACCCTTTAGACTGGCCATGATCCTTTCTCCGAATACCCTCGGGCTTTTAGGAAATATCATGGGCCCGGCAGATGCAATCGTTCAGGAATCTTTCACTGTATTATTTTATCATCTGTTTGATCACGTGTCTGATCATCTGTTGAAACAGATCGGATATGGATATCCTGCTGGGGAAAGGGAATTTCAATGCCTTGTTCCATAAACCGTTTGTAGACTGCGGTGTTGAGCAGGTGCAGCACTTTGCCGCGCAAAACCGGTTTGCTGACCCAGCATAATAATTCATGGTCAAGACTGGAATTGCCAAAGGCGCGAAACCGCACCCTGGGTTCCGGGGTTTTGCACACGTCCAAAAAACCTGAGGCCACATCCAGCAGAATCTGATGAACCTTGTCAATGTCGGAACCATAGGCCACACCCACCTTGACGCGGATGCGAAATTTTTCATGGCGACCGCCGGCTTCATTGGTAATCTTACTGTTTCCCATGATGGAATTGGGCACGGTGATTTCCACATCATCCCGGGTTAGAATACGGGTGCTGCGGATACCGATATTGGTCACATCCCCCCGCTCGCCTGAATCCAGAACAATGAAATCCCCAAGTTGATAGGGAGCATCCGCCATGATAAAGACACCGGAAAACAGATTGGCCAGGGTGTCCTTTGCGGCAAAGGAGATGGCAAGACCCAGGATACCGGCGGAGGCAACCCAGGCGGTCAAATCGATATTCCAGACCAGAAACACAATATAAATGGACAGACCGGAAACCAAAAGAATCAAAAGATTGTTAAACAGGGGCAGGGTTCTGTCCTGGATCAGATTGAACCAGCTTTTGTCACGACTTACCAGGTTGAGTAACAGCCTGAGAAACCGCGTGGCAGCAAGGGCCCAATAAAATATAGCAATGGTTTTCAGACACCCCAGGGTGATAAAACTGATGGTTTCGGGAAACCCTAATTTTTCAGTAGCAAGGGCCAGACCAAAGAGGATTATACTCAAAAAAACAGGCTTGTGAAAGATTTCAAGAACCTGGTCATCCACTTTGATACTTGTTTTTTCGAGCCACCCTTTGACAACCCGGGTGAGAATCACATCCACAAGCTTTGCCAGCCCCAGAAAAAAAAGGATGAGCAGCAGAGCCTGGAGATAGCGGTTGGGGGCTATCCCGGCCAACACCTCCATAAATTGTTCCTTGGTAAAACTCATGGAAGCTTGACCCGCTGTTGAAAGTACTCATTCATATCCTGGCCAACATTTTTGCAGTTTAGCAGTTCTGTTTTTATCATAAAAAATAACCTTTCGCTTTAAAAGAGGACTTGACCTTAAAAGAGCGTTTCAATGGGTAATAGAATTTATAAATTCAATGATTTTGTTGGTTCCCTTATCTATCATTCCCATGGCCATTGATGCCGTAAAGGGGCAGATATTTCCTGGCTTTATCAATGGATGCCTCTATGAACGTTCCTTTTTCAGGCCCCAACTCGGTTGTAATAATAAATTTTTTTTCCAAAATTTTCTTTTATATTCATGTGGTGATCCTTACCCGTGGTAGCAATTGAATTCTTACTGAAATTTGCTGTAACGCGACACAATCTCGAAAGTATAAAAAAAACCATTTTTTTATATACGCCAATGGTTTGGAGAAATCTATACATATTTACTTGACTGCAGTAAAATTTCCCGTGTTCATGTCCCGGTTCATATATTGTAGAAAAAATGTTTAACCCGTATTCAGTTTGTTTTTCTGGACTCAAAATCTGGCATAATATATCCGTTTGCGGGCACCAAACGCAAAAAGCCCTATCACGAAAATCGCGATAGGGCTTTTTGAAGAATAATCTGGCGGCGTTCTACTCTCCCACACAGTCTCCCATGCAGTACCA
>JADGEQ010000095.1 GCA_016744295.1 Desulfobacteraceae bacterium
AACAGGGGGGAGTGAACCTGCGGTCCCCCCTGTTCAATTCCCTAGTGGCTCATTTTCTAATGACCATTTTTGGCTCAATTTAACATGACCATCGACAAAAGCTGAACCGCCTGATGAAAAACGATTCAAAGCCATTTGTAAAACTTTGGGTTTAAATTGGATCGATTCTGAAAAATTAATAACTTAGTTGAACTAAAAAAACACATAATAACTCATTGCAACGGACCACAAGGGGCACCGCTTCGCTATAGCTGTGGTTTGCCAAAAAAGAATCAGGGGAAAAATGTATGAAAATTTGACTTTGAACTACTGTGCATTTCAGTTCTAATTTTTTGAAACTGGTCAAAATGTTAATAACAGGATTCAATTAAGCATTGAAGATACGACATAATTTCAAATACAGGCCGCAGATATACAAAAACTTTGATTTTCAAATTTTCGTTCTTTAAAAATTAGTTAAGCAGCTTTATCCCACTTATATACATGGTGTAATCCACCGATTTTGGGATAGGAAATAATTTTTGCAGAGTTAATTGGTTTGTTTTGGATCTCTCGTCCGGTTGGAGAATCCCGACATACTGCCAAATGGCATCTTTCATTGTTGTAATATTTAAAATATTTTTTCATAAAGTCCCTCAATTGGTCTTCGTTAAAGATAATGATTTGATTTAACATATCATTTCGAACTGAAAGGACAAAACGTTCTGCCACACCATTTTGCCAGGGACATTTGTAACTTATGACTTTTGGTTTTACGCCCATATCCTTTATGAATTGCTTTACCCGGACAGAAAAGATTGAATCCCGGTCAAAGATTAAATATTTTGGAGCGCTGTCAAAAGGAAATGCATTTTTCAACTGCTGAACTAAAGGGCAGCCTTGATAAATCTTGTAGGCTTGAACCTGTTCAATTCAGAGCTCACATCTGATTTAGAAGAAAGTATTGATCAAATATTCCCCTTGACTTGGTTAACCTGCGTGTTAACATATAGGCAATATGAAAGAAATTAATTTTTACAGGTCAGAGTCTGGAAAAAGCCCGGTTGAAGAGTTCCTTGATAATTTAACCGCAAAACAGGCTAAAAAAGTTGTCTGGGTTTTGAATATGGTCGAAGAGCATATTAATGTTCCTTCTAAATATTTTAAGAAAATGGTTAACACAGATAATCTTTGGGAAATCAGGGTTAATTTGGGATCAAATATATTTCGAATCCTTTGTTTTTTTGATGGTTCTGAAATTATTATTTTAAACCATGCTTTTCAGAAGAAAACTCAAAAGACTCCCAGACAGGCAATTAAAATTGCTGAGAAACGCATGAAGGACTATTTTAAGAGGAAAAAGCAATGAGTGATCTCCAAAAGTATATAAAAAAAAGAAAGAAAAAGGATCCGGCATTTGCAGAAAATTTTGATTCTGGATATGAACATTTTAAAATCGGAGTAATGCTGAAGCAGGCAAGAGAAGAATCCGGTCTCACGCAAGAAGAATTAGCATCTCGTTTAAACACGAAAAAATCTGCTATTTCAAGGATTGAGAATCATGCCGAAGATATTAAGTTATCAACCTTAGAAAAATTTGCAAACGCGCTTGGGAAAAGGTTAAGACTGGAAGTTGCGTAATTTTTTTAATAAAACGAGTATGTTCAAACATCCAAAGTAAAACCGACTTCGTTGATAAAATCCTGTAATTTGATCTTATGGATCATTCTTCTTGAAATATCCTCCAAAAGGTGGTTTGAGAATTCTTTTTGAATCACAATATCTCAACAAAAAAATGAACCGGATGATACCGGTTATTTTTTGGGGTTACATTAAGAGACCTTTGAGCAACTCAGCCAGCAAAGTGCTCAATTTTTACAAAATTGAAATAAACCGAGCAAAAAACACCTAATAAATTGTCCATAACCGATTAAAATCATTGCGGGATCAGAAAAACAAGAGCCTTGAAACCTTGATGAATCTGGACAAAACCATTATCTGGGATCGAATAGAAGGTATCCTGATGAGAGACTACCCGGTGGGTTATAAAAAAGAGGGCAATAAGGCGTATCCACCCTTATTTTTGTTTAAGTGCCTGTTAATACAAAAATGGTTCAGGATTAATTCAGATCCTGAACTTGAAAACCTGATCAATGATCGCAGGTCATTCAGGAAATTTTTAGGATTATCTGAGACTGATACCTCACCGGATCATTCAACTTTTCCAGTATTCAGAAAAAGATTAACAAAAGGAAAATTCGATTTGATCGTAGGAGAAATTCTAACGCAATTTTCTGAAGAAGGCCTTAAAATAAATGAAGGCATAGCAGTAGATGCCAGGGTTGTAAAATCAGCTAGCCGCCCGATGAGTAATAAAAAGTTAGCAAACATAAGCTTGTAATTGTGTATGCAGATAAAGGGTATCACGGTGAACCAAACCGGACGTTCTTGGCCATGAACGATTTTAAAGACGGCATCATGAGAAAGAATGAAAAAAATGCCAAGCTGACAGAATACGAGATAGAAGGTAATAAAAAAATATCCAAGGTAAGGTATATCGTGGAACAGTATTTTGGTCTAAGCCATCTTCATGATAAAGGTCAAAGAGCCAGATTCACGACCATAGCGAAAAACCATATTGATATCTGGTTCAGGCAGGTGGCGTTTAACATACAAAGAGGGTTTAAGGTACTACAAAAGCAGAAAGCCACGGCATAGTTGCGCCCAGATGGCAAAAAGTGCCATTTGGGGAAAAAAATGAGCTAAAAACCGAACAAAAATCATGGAAAAATTTGTCAATCTGAGTCAAATTTAGGAATTTTCGGTCCGATATTAGATTTGAGAACAAAATCGATGAAACCGGGAATTAATCAAAGGTCTCTATACATGGTGTAATCCACCGATTCTGGGAGAGGAGATAAGCTTTGCAGATTTAAATGGTTTATTTAGGGTTTTTCGACCGTTTGGAGAATCCCGACCTACTGCTAAATGGCATCTTTCATTGTTGTAACGTTCAGTCACACCATTTTGCCAGGGATATTTGTAACTTATCACTTTTGGCTTTATATCTATATTCTTTATAAATTGCTTTACCCGGGCAGAAAAAATTGAATCCCGATCAAAGGATTAAATATTTTGGAGCATTGTCAAAAGGAAATGCATTTTTCAACTGCTGAACCACCCACTCTGCTGTAGGGTGCTCAGTAATATCCCCATTTAAAAAGTCGCTAAAGGAAAAAAAGAAAAGCAAGCTTAAACAGGGCGGACAAAAAGGACACAAGGGGCATAAACAAAAGTTAATGGAACCGACTTCTGAAGAAATAATTGTTCCTGAAAAATGTGATTGTGGATATTCATCATTTACCCCTGAAAGCATAAAGCCTTTTTATACGCACCAGGTAACCCTGCAAAAATATCGACTATATGAATGGCATCAATAAACTGTTTGTAGGAAAATGCTGATGGACTTTCATGATTCTCAACACATTCAGGAGGTTGACATGGAAAAAAAGTTCCCTTAGAGATCTCCCAAAGCTCTGGCCAGATCCGCCAGATAAGCCATGTATCCGTATAGGGCCTGGTAGTAGTTGGTGTCGGCATTGGTTAAAAAAGATCGGGCATCCAGAACAATATTTGAGGTGACAACCTGCTGGGCATACTGCACATTTGTGAT
>JADGEQ010000075.1 GCA_016744295.1 Desulfobacteraceae bacterium
TCCATCTTTTAACCGCTTCACTGCATTAAGAACCTGTACAAAATTGCAATCAACGATTCACCCGCATCCCACCCCGACCTCAACCCCAGATTCCAATCGGTCCTAATAATTCAAATCTCACTTATTCAAATTTTAGGCTAAGTAAAGTAAAGAATCCCGTAGATAAATTACAATTTCCCCCAATCACAAGATCTTGTGTTCGGTTATGATTCGGAAAAATATGGAACTATTAATAAAAAGTGCGGGGTTTTAAACTCAAATTTGAAGGGAAGGATTACTGAGAATAGACCGGGGTGATTTTGAATTCTGAAAGGCCCGGATTAACAGCCCACAGGATTTTTGGAATCCTCTTCAGGGCGTTAGTTATATTATTTACTGGATTTTCGGAGAACCTTTTCCAGGGATGGTAATTATTCTATAAAGTTGATTTTTTGGAATGGCCGGGAGATCAGGATTATAATGCTTTCTTTTTAACCTTTCCATTTTCTATACGAAATACAAATGAAAAGCACCATGCAAAGTTTGTGGCTGGGTATTCTTCTTTTGGGATTTGTAGACCTTAATAATAAAAAAAGCCCTGAGAACCCCAGGGCCTTATAATCTAACAAAATGAAAAAAGCTGAATTATCCGTCTAAGTCTTTATTATATAAAGGGTTTTTCCCCTGATTCCTGCGGTAGGTCTTCAGCCTTTCGGCTTCTTTTTTCTTTGCACCATTATCTGTCATTTTCCGGCTGGTTACATTAAGTTTTGTAAATTGCTTACCTTGCTGCTTATGCTCAACTTCCCGCCGTTCTGGATCATTGGTGGTTCCAACATACACAACTTTGTTCCCTTTTTTCAGCTCATACGTAACGGTATCGCGATCAGTCATAGTTGCACCTCTTTGTTAAAAAATTAATTTAAATGGTGGCCTCAATTCTGTTCCCATGTAGAAGCCAGGACACGGTGGTCTAAGCACAGGAGAGCCAATTAATTATTCGTAAATTGGTATCCGCCAAGCTTTTCGGCCATAATCTCTTGCATATATAACCCTTCCATCTGGAAGCGTACGAGACGCGCGATATATGTACCGGACCACTTTACGGCTTTTTTTTCCAGCCATTAGCAAATCCTCTGAAGGGATTTTTTTCTTGACAACTTGGTCTCATAATGCAACTTGTAGACATCTTACAGTAACTATAAGTTACATTTTTGGGCAGCAAACCGCCATCAGCCATATTACTGATCGGCTATTTCCAATATTTTAAGCCCCTATGCCTTAATATTGGTGCTGCAGAGTATAAAAAAAGAGCATTTGGCGATGCTCTTTTTTTATTTTACATATACCTTGAGAGCTTTGGCTCTCGAACGGACATTTGCCGGATTTACCTGAAAAAGGTCGACCAGCTCTCTGATGCCTGCTCCGCTTCTGATAGCATTTTTGAACGGCACTTCCGGCATCAGTAAGGCTCCTCCGAACCTAAACGCCTGCCATTCTGGATTCATGTAAACGGGGACATCCTCTTGCCGATATAGACACAAAGCCGGATGTTTATTATCATTGATGGATTTTAGAACTGCTCTTTTTTTTCTGAACTCGGCTATATGAACCATTGCGTGATAAGCCTCATGGGCAATGGTTGATCTGGCAAAGTACTTATCACTTTCTCTGGGGCGAGCCATGAGTTCAGCAGATATTATACACTCTTTCCGTTCAGAATCCGTCACTCCATAAATTCCGGGGGGCAATTCTCTATAATCCGTTTTGACGCCACAGATGTTTTCAAGATCAAATTCGAAGAACTCCTCAATATCGAAGGCCTTATCCCCCCTTAGAACTTCAGGCTGATAGTGTTTAACCAACTTCTGAGCCAGGTGATCAATGTCTGTACCTTTTCTTGGAATTGCTGCAAGCACTCTTCTTGACAAGAATTTTACCTCCCGCGTTTCTGTTTTTCCACAAATTTCATGAATTCTTCAAACTCATCTTCTGTTAAATCTTCATCCGCCCGCAACAACGCCTCCGACAATTTTGGCATATTTATAATTTTTTCGGATAGCTTTTTTGCCTGAGGGATATTTCTTCTTACCTGGGCCGCAATATTCACAAGAGCTCCGTCCATAATTCCCAGACATTCTTCCATTTTTAATACTAAATCAAGCTGTGGTGCTCTTTTCCTTCCATTCTCGATATCAGACAAATACCCAACAGATTTTCCTACATATTCACCAAGACTCCTTAATGTTACTCTTTTGACTTTCCTGGCATTTTTCATCATTTGACCAAAGTTATTCATATTCCACCTTCCCTTTGGCGTTCGTTTTTACCTTCGCCTTCCTTTTTTCTCCACTTTGAGTATTCCATATACACAGATATATACCCATAAAACAGGCTTGTCAAGATAATTACTCTCAAAATGGCGTAATTTTGGCGTAAAACTTATCCAGCCAAAGATAATGCATTGGAAAGGTGATTGGATTAAGTGTTAGGAAATCAACTTTTAAAAAAAACATCTCTTACGGCGAAAATCAATAGTCAAGATAATCCATAACTTAATTTATTTTTGGGGTTTGGGATGGAAAAAAACATGGGACCATATGCTGTGGTTGGATTGTTTCTGAATAAAGCCCGGCCTAACAGGGGTAATCCTCCCTGGAGAAATTTTCAAATTACCCTCGTTTTTATTGACTGTATCCTACTGATACCATTTGAATTGTTGACCGTTGGAAGAATTAATCTAAATGCAAGTTAGTTTTAGCTTATCTCGCTGAATACAATTTATTTAATAAACATTAATAATTAAGGAGATTTGCTTGTCTCATGCGATAGTTGCGTATATATAGTACATTGATTAAAAATCATAACAATATATAGAGGCGTTGACAAGCTTAATTTAACAAAAATACTATAATTAGATAGGATTCATTTTCGATGAAAATATCTGAAATCAACTGGGGAGATGATAGCGCAGAAAAAGATCCCAATCTTTTAAACTATTTTGTTACTCCAACAACAATTAAACGATTAGATAGCCAAAACAAATCGCTGATTGTTGGACGTAAGGGCTCTGGTAAAAGTGCTCTATTAAAAAAGCTAAATGACACTTATAGTCAAAATAAAAGTATCATCCCAATCAGCATTAAACCTTCTTTCAATGCAATCAAAAATATCTTGTCAGATCAAGCTTTAGTAAACAACTTTGGGGAAGAAGTCTTTTTTCAATATGCATGGATGAGACTCCTATTTTATAAAGCAGTTGTGGCCTTTGGCGATTCCTCGCAAGGTAAGTATGTGAAAAATAGTTTTGAATTTGCAAGAAATCTCGCAAAAAAGGATCAACTTACCTCTCCAGATATTTTGGAAGTAGTTGCTGACCTATTTACAAAAATTCAGGTGAAAGCAGGGAAACTTGGGGATTTAGGTATTAATATCGAGAAGGATTTAAAAGTACTCTCAGATGTTCCTCAATATATGTTTCATACCAATAACATTATTGAAAAGACGGATGTAAAAATAATTTTTCTTATTGATGACCTTGATCACCTTTGGGATAACTCAAGGACTTCAAATAATTTACTATTAGGTTTGCTTTCTTGCTGCAACACAATGCAAGCCTTCTCAAGTAACATTCACCTTTTTATAGCCATGCGAGAAGACGTCTACAAAATTCTTTTGAGGGATACGCAGCATAGTGATAAATATAGAAACATTGAAAATATTAGATGGGATCGGGAAAATCTTAAGCAGATTTTAGATGAACGAATAATCTATAATTTTAAAGAGAATGGTGCATATTTAAACGGAGAACCATTTAAAAATGTTTTTCCTGATCAAGTTGGGGGGATTGAAACGATTGAGTGGATGATACAAAGAACTTTAGAGAGGCCGAGAGAGTTGCTACAATTGGCCAGAATTTACTCAGAAAAAAATGACTCCATAACTCCCAGCAAAAAAATATTGAGACGGGTGGAGCATACTTATTCCGACTGGAAACTTGATGATTTATGTAATGAGTATATGTATCAATACCCTGGACTAAGGACATTTTTTAGTTATTGGAAAAAGTCTTTGGAAGAAATAATCTTCTTTTTTACAAGGAATCAATTCGATGATATTTTTCTTAAAATTATGGCTTGCTGCGAACCTAATGAAACTTGGCTCTATAAAATTAAAAATGAAGTTGATTCGAGTGGTTTGTTGTCAATCCTTTTTGAAATAGGGTTTATAGGGGATGTAGTCCATAGCAATGGAACAAAGCACATCATATATTCAATGAATAGCCCTCACAAACCTTCTTTTCAAAACTGTGCTATTCACCCATGTTTCATTAAAAGCATGACTCTTACAGGCCCACCAATAGAATTTACTGAATGCTGAAAAATTGGTTTTGTGGTTTTTAGGATCAAGACTAATTATCCTGTGCGTAATTTTTGTCGGGCCTAAAATTATTGAACATATCAATTGTAATCTTAACTATTTTGGGTGAAAAATATCAGTTTTGTTTTGGATTGAAAGGAGAGCACTATTATTAATAAACAAGGCTTTTCAGGATTCAATAGCCACCCCGGACTATCCCTGTTATTGAACGCTGCTTTTAAATAGATTTGAGCAACCGATGATACTATTATGGCTCAGAAGAAAATCGGGTCAAATCATTGAACTTTTTTTTAATATCCAGTTTTTCATATAACGTTCTTTTCAAGAGCTTTTGCGGATACATTTTGAATTGTTAAAGGAAGTCGACCTGGTTTAAAACTTATATGATAAAAGAGGTCATCCATGGCTTTAAAAAGCAAGTGTTTAATTTTAACAATTACTATTGACAGCATCATTTACCTTGGCATCTTCTGGCCCCGCATTTTACTGCCCACTCTTTTCTTTACCTGAATAATGATTATATTCCTGTACTCAGTTTAAGATAATTTGATATAAAGGATTTTTTATGCCCTCCCTTGATATTCAAATGGTTACCCTGATCCTCTTCATTGCCCTTGTTTTTCTGGTCTTGGGAAAAATATCAGTGGACAAAACTGCCATGGGCATCCTGGTGGCCTTGTCTTTAACCGGTATCCTCTCCCCAAAGGAGACGGTTGCCGGATTTGCCAATCCAGCGGTTCTAACGGTTGGGGCCATGTTTCTACTCAGTAGAGGTCTGATCCGCACCGGAGCTGTTGGCTTTATTTCTCAAATGGTGCTGGCCCTGTCCAAATCAAACAAAAAATCTGCTGCTGTTCTCATTTTAGTTACCGTTGGGCTGGCATCGGCCTTTATCAACAACACACCAGTGGTGGTGCTTTTTATCCCCATTGTCATGGTCCTGAGCTGCCAATGTGATTTTTCCCCTTCCGCCCTGCTGATCCCCATGTCCTATGTTTCCATTCTGGGAGGTACCTGCACCCTTATCGGCACCTCCACAAATCTCATTGTCAGTGACCTGGCAACAGCCTACGGCTATGCCCCTTTATCCATGTTTGAACTGGGAATCGTAGGGGGGCCCATTGCCATTGCGGGTCTGGTATTTCTCCTGATTTTTTCCGGGCGGATCATGCCTGGCCGTATGGGACCGGTGTGCGAGCTGAATGAAACCAGTGAAAAACGGTATCTGGCAGAGCTGATTGTTTCTGAGACAAGCCCTTTGATCGGGGCAAAAAATATCATTCAGGTAGCTGAGTCAGAGTATGGACTGGATATTATTGAAATCTTTCGCAAAGGCCGTATCATCGATCCGTCCAGAACCCAAATCACCCTCCAAAAGGATGACATCCTTCTGGCAAAAGGGTCTGCAGAGGACATGGTTCAGTGCCTGAAGAAAAAGCACCTGCAGCCCGCCCTTGGAGAGGAAAACCTTCATCTGGGCACCGGGCTGAAAGATGATCTCATCATCGAACTAATTGTTCCCCCCATGTCCAGCCTCCTACAAGAACCCCTCAGGTCAACAGAGCTCAAAGATGATCCCCACATCCAGATCATCGCCATCCGTACCCGGCGTACCCACTACTCCCATCGTAAGATCCGCAGGGTGAGGCTCAAAATCGGGGATATCGTCCTGGTGCGCTGCCCCAGGCACAAGCTTGCAAAAATCAGGAAAAGTATGGATTTTATTATCCTTGAAGATGTTCACCATGCCCTTATCGACAGGGAAAAAGCCAGATTGGCCATCACGATTTTCACAGGGGTGGTCCTGGTCGCCACACTGGGTCTGGCAGACATCATGGTTTGCGCCCTTGCCGGGGTGTTTCTAATGACCCTGACCCATTGCCTAACCCTTAAAGACGCATACAGGGCCCTGGAACCAGAGGTGCTCTTGCTCATCATCGCCACCATTGCCCTGGGTACTGCCATGGAGAAAACCGGGGCCACTCCCCTTTACGCAGGCCTGTTTCTGGATCTTTTCCGTGGCATGGGGCCCGGGGTCATCCTCACAGGCACCATCATTCTGGCCAGCATCTCCACCCATATCCTGTCCAACAATGCCACAGCCGTTCTCCTGCTGCCCATTGCCATTGCCACGGCCACATCCCTTGGGGTAGATCCCAAACCCTTTATCATGGGCATCTGCTTTGGGGCTTCAGCCTGCTTTGCAACCCCCATCGGCTACCAGACCAATCTCTTGGTATACGGCCCCGGGGGGTATAGATTCTCGGATTTTCTCAAACTGGGACTTCCCCTGAATCTTATTGTGATTACCCTGTCCTCTCTTCTCATCCCCCAGGTCTGGCCTTTTTAAACCAAAACAAAACCGATATGAACATGGTTATACCGGCTCAACCACCAATTTGTGATGTATATCTATAACGTTCAGACCACAATATCTGGTAAGCCACAATTTTCAATCCCGGTCGGCAAACCCTCTTTAATAAATGGGCTGGAAGAACATTCTGAATCGGCACCGGCAGGGGGGCTTTTTTGCAAAGGAAGATCATGGCAGGCATTGAAATTAAAATAACAGACAAATTGGTCTTTTCGACGGAACTTGACGTAAGAATGAGCGATCTCAACCCGGCAAATCATCTTGGGCATGATGCCTTTGTTTCCCTTTCATTCCTCTCGTTTATTTTTTACTATCAAAATCATCCTTTGGACGATGGACAAGGATGTTGAAATAAGTTATGGGTACTTTTGATTTGGAAGATGGCATCGACTATAGACGCAGTCTGGGGAGATTTTCATCATGAAAAAAAGAACTATTTTTACAAATCGTCTTTCAGTTAATTGTGTTTTGCCGGGGCTGTTTCTTTCTTTGTTTATCCTTTCCACCCTCTTCCAGGGATGTAAATCTTCGCCGCCCTCACTTGTTTTTGCCTATCAGGATCGCATGGCAGATGCCTTGTCTATTATTGCCGTGGAAAAAGAATTTTTCAAGGAGCAAGGCCTGATTGTCGAGGCAAAACGGTTTCACAGCGGGCCTGAATGCACGGAATCATTGATATATGGCGATGCTGTCATTGGCACCATGGGAGACACCGCCGCCATCATTACCCTTTCCCGCCATGGAGACAGGTTTAAGCTCTTAACCAGCCACGGGGGGGGAGAGAAACGCCATCGAATAATAGTGGGAATTGATTCAAAAATCCAATATCCCCAGGATCTTGTCGGGAAAAAAATCGGAGTCAAGTTCGGAACCTCTACCCATGGCGGATTGATGCTGTTTGCCAAAAAATATGGTCTGGATCTGGGAGACGCCTTGATTGATATGCCACCTTCCCTCCAGCTTACCGCCTTGGCAGTCGGCGAACTTGATGCCATTGTTGCCAGCGAGCCCACCCCGTCTTTGGCCCTTTCAAAACAGCTGGGCAAGGATTTTGTCTCTTTGGGTGATCTGGGCAATACCTACCCCATCTGCATGCTAGGCAATGCCAAATTTTTAGAGAAAAATCCAGACATGACAGACCGGTTTTTTAAGGCCCTGGCACATGCTGCGCTATTTGTAAGGGAAAACCCTGGAGAAACGGCAAAGATCCTTTCAGGGATTTCCGGGTTGAATCTAAAGGTGATTGAGGCTGCCATGATCCATCATTACTATACCATGGGCCTTGACCCTGGAACCCTGGAGAGCCTTGAGACCACGGCAAAATTTCTATTAACGGTTGGAAAAATTTCCCAGGTGCCTTATTTTCCAGCCATTCGTCATAAATCCGGGCAATAATAAGTTTAGGCCATTGATATATGAAACCCCATCGAATTGACAAAAAATGGCATCCATGGATGAATCGTCTGTGTACACTTGTCCTGTTTTTCGGCATCTGGATGACCGTCTCCCTGTGGACGAAACAGGTTTCTGGAAAATTATTTCCAGGCCCCATGGATGTCTATTCCCGTTTGGTTCAGCTTGTCTCGGGCCAGTTGCTTTACGATGCCTCCATTGCAGCGCACTTGGGGAAAAGTTTGTTACGGTGGTTTGCCGGGTATTCCTGCGCAGCTTTTGCCGGCTTAGGGATTGGAGGATTCCTTGGGGTATCCCGGCGGGCCTATGATATTGCCATGCCGTTAATTTACATTCTCCAGCTGATACCGGGACTTGCCTGGATTCCAATCGCTCTTCTCCTGTTTGGTATCGGCGAGGGGTCTACTTTTTTTATGATCCTTGTGTCGGCCCTGCCGCCGGTGGTTATTAATACGACAAGCGGTATTCGCAACGTGCCCCCCCTCTATATTCGAACCGCAATGATGATGGGAGTCCCTCCCTGGAAACGGTTTTATAAAGTTATGATGCCCTGTGCCGTCATGCCCGTCATAAACGGGCTCAGAATTGGTCTTGCAAACGGGTGGAGAGTTCTCATTGCCGCTGAAATGATCGCCGGTGTGAGCCAGGGACTTGGGTATTCATTGATTCAAGCCCGGTGGTCACTTGATTTCGAAGCCTCGTTTGTCTGCATCGGGCTTATAACCATTACCGGCCTTGTGATAGAAAAGGGTGTCTTCTCAGTGATTGAAAACCGGGCAGCAGCACGAATCGGAGGGGTGCGTCGCAATGATAATTGAACCGATTCTGGAATGCCGGAACCTGGGCAAGCGTTTTGGAAATCATGTGATGCGCCATGAGACCCTTGCCCTTGGGGCATTGAACCTTGCCATTTTTGAAAATGAATTTGTCTGTGTGGTCGGCCCCAGTGGGTGCGGTAAAACGACGCTGCTCAATATCTTTGCCGGATTTGAATTTCCAACCGCAGGAGAAGTTCTCATGGCAGGGAAGCCTATCCTTGGCCCAGGACCGGACCGGTGTGTTGTCTTCCAGGAACCCAGTCTCTTCCCCTGGCTCACGGTCCTGGAAAATATAACCTTTGGCCTTGACCACAGGCCCATACCCAGGGAGGAGAGAATTCGGCTTGCACGTTATTATCTTTTTCTTGTGGGTCTTGGAAAATTTGAAAATGCCATGCCCCATGAACTTTCCGGAGGAATGAAACAAAAGACCGCCATTGCACGGATTCTTGCCCTTGATCCGGCCATCCTTCTCATGGACGAACCCTTTGGCGCTCTGGATGCCTTAAGTAAATATCGTCTTGATCAAGAACTTCAGGCTATCTGGGCTGCCCACCCCAAAACAGTGGTTTTTGTCACCCATTGTATTGAGGAGGCGATCTGTCTTGCCGACAGAGTCGTCATTTTATCACCATCCCCGGGCAGAATTCATGCAGAATATCCAATTGACCTGCCCAGGCCCAGAGATCGTTTCAGCAAGGCGGTAAACCGCCTCCAAAGGGAGATCATTACAAGTTTTGCCGATATTTCCGACCCCCCATGAAAAAAAAAGATTTTATCTGATCTTTGATTGTGTGAAACCAGTTTCAATGGTCATTCACCCGGCAGGGCAAACCGTGTCAATTTCAAATCATTAAAGGGTCCAATCATTCCTCTCGTTTAATTCTTTTGGCCTTGACTTTAATTCTTTTTCAACCTAAGAACATAGCAGTTCAGGTGCATGAAAATGCTTAATAGGGAACCCCTGTGAAAACCAGGGACGGGCCCGCCGCTGTAATTGGGGACGAACGCTTTTCTCACGCCACTGTCAATTGTAAGCTTGATGGGAAGGCAAAAGCTATTAGGGTGATCCAAGAGTCAGAAGACCTACCTGGAAAGTTATACACCCTTTGAGGACGAAGGGGTGTTTATGGATCTTGGATGAAGCAAAGGGATACTCCAGATTGATTTTTTTTAAAAATCGGTCCGGAGTTTTTTTTTGCCCAATCCGGCCCCCTTCCCAAGGGGACAATTAAAACACCGGAGTATAGGATGAAGGAATAAACCTTTTTATCGAATTGGAAATTGAATGTGAAAATCAAAACAATTAGAGATGTGAAAGTTTTTATGACTGCAGGGATTATCCTGGTATGGCTGTGCTGCAACTCCTGTTTTGCTTC
This sequence comes from Desulfobacteraceae bacterium, assembly GCA_016744295.1. Classification (GTDB taxonomy): domain Bacteria; phylum Desulfobacterota; class Desulfobacteria; order Desulfobacterales; family Desulfobacteraceae; genus NBML01. The sequence continues at coordinate 10,344 of JADGEQ010000075.1, forward strand.
CCATGGGGTTGATTCCCAGGGCAATAGACTGGTATTTGAACATCCTCCCCAACGTGTGGTCTCCCTGGTTCCGACGGCCACTGAAATTTTGTTTGAAATAGGGGCAAGGGATGCTGTCTCCGGTGTGACCTATCACGATGCCACACTGGAAGGGGCAGCCGAAAAAACTATGGTTGGTGGATTTTTCATGCCTTCGGTTAAAAAAATCATAGAGAGTCAGCCGGATCTGATTATTCTGGCCCCGTTTCATGGACAGATCCTGACCGATCTGAAAAAAACAAAAATCCCCCTTTTCATTTATGAAGCCAAAAGCATTGCCCAGTCCCATGAAAACATCCTGACTCTGGGAAAAATATTCCACCGGGAAATCCAGGCAAAACAGGTAATCCAAAAAAATAAACTTGAAATCGGCCACATTGAAAGAAAACTATCCCGGGCCGTTCCCAAGAACCGGAAACGCGTCATCCGGCTCATGGGGCGGGATAAAATCATGACGCCGGGCAACACCTCCTTTCAAAACGAACTCATCCGTCTTTCAGGGGGCATTCCCCCGGATTTCGGCAAGTCTGGCTCTGTGGTTGAGGTGACCTTAGAGGAGTGGGTTAAGTTTAACCCCCAGGTGATTTACGGCTGCGGAAATGACAGAAAGGCGGCCGAGGCTTTCTTTTCACAGCCGGGCTGGAAGGATGTGGACGCAGTAAAAAATAATCAGATTTATTATTTTCCCTGTGAGCTGACCTGCAGGGCTGCAACCCATTCGGGGTATTTTGTTTCCTGGCTCTCCTCCATGATTTACACAAAGGAATTTGCAAACCCCAAAAATGAAATTCTACCGGTCAAGGTAACCCGTTCCCGATCCATCAACCTTGACCTGGACTATGTTCAGTCTGCGGTGATCAATTATTCGGATATTTATGATTTTACCAACAAAACCCTGGTGGTGGATTTCAAAGTTCCCCAGACCATTGTGTCCACCCTTGAAGGCCAGAGGGACAATATCCTCACCGTGGGCAATCACTATTCTCCGCCCCCCACCTGGGGTCCCGGGCATCTGCAGGGGATCGACCATATCTGGGCCAATATTTTAAGGGCCAATGAACGGGAAAAAAATAGTTCATCTTTTTTGATCACCGGTGCTGACATGGACAATCTGAGTGTGACAGAACAAGCGTATAAACAGATGAAAGTTACTGCGCTTATTACGGCCGGTGTCCTGTCCAATGCCATGCGCATGTCAAAGGATACAGGAATGTTCTACGAGCCCGGTACCATTAACATCATTCTCATGACCAATTGTCAATTGTCCCCCCGGGCCATGACCCGGGCCATCATCGCAGCCACAGAAGCCAAAACGGCGGCACTTGAGGAGATGGATGTCAGAAGCACCTATACGCCCTTGGTAAACGGCGCCACAGGAACGGGAACCGACAATGTTCTGGTGGTGCAGGGGGAAGGAACTGCCATCAAAAATGCCGGGGGCCATTCAAAAATGGGGGAACTCATTGGCAAAGCTGTCTATGCAGGTGTGAAGGAGGCCATCCTAAAACAGAATAAAATAAGTTCAAACCGACATATTTTTCAGCGCCTTAAGGAGAGAAAGATCTCATTGTTCAGTCTTGCATCCGGGGTGGCCTGCGATTGTATGCACCAGAATGGTGTCACAAAAAATTCTTTTGCCCAAACGGTTGAACATTTATTGCTCGAAAAAGAATATGCGGCATTCTTGGAATCCGCCATGGCCCTGAGTGATGCCTATGAAAACGGTCTGATAAGAGATCTGAGTCTTTTCCAGGATTGGTGTATTGGTATTGCATCCCAGATTGCCGGACACAAGATTACGGATATCCAGGATCTTCTCATGGACCAAGAGATGCCCCTTGTCCTCGAAACAGCCCTGAACACTATTTTTACCGGAGCCCTGGGAAAACTTAATAATGATATTGCTCAAACTGAATAGGTATTGCTCAAAATGAATAGGATAAAATTGTTCCTGGTTGTTGCAGGCTTTTTGGGATTTTCGGGCATAGCCCTGGCCGATTCAATCGTCCACCGGGTGATTTCACTTTCCCCCATAATTACGGAAACCATCTACCTTTTGGGCGCTCAACAACAGTTGATTGCCAATACCAGCTATTGCAATAGTCCCGAAGAGGCCCGATTTAAAAAAAAAATAGGGTCGGTAACCCAGATGAATGTTGAAAAAATCATTAGTCTGCGACCTGATCTGGTGATTGCCAGTGCCCTGTCCCGGGAAAAACAACTCAAAATTTTAGAGCGACAGTCCATCCCTTTGCTCAGGACGAAAAATCCTAAAACCTTTGACCAGATGTGTGAAATGACCCTGAAGATAGGGGCGACCCTGGGCCGGGAAGCAAGCGCCAAAATCATTGTGGAAAAGGCCCGGGAACAAGCCAATCATATCCTTGAGCAAACAAGATCTCTTGCCAGGCCCAAAGTTTTTTTGCAGATAGGATTAAAACCCCTTCATTCTGCCAACCGAGAGATGTTTATCAATGAATATATCCGGTATTGCGGGGGCATCAACATTGCGGAAAATGAATCTTCCGGCATCTACAGCAGGGAAAAGGTGATCCAAAACAATCCAAACATTATTCTGATTGCCACCATGGGAACCTCCAAACGCGCCGGGCAACTTGAACAACAAAAATGGATGGCTTTTAAGAGTCTTGATGCGGTAAAAAACAACAGGGTCCATGTGCTGGACCCGGAAATGATTTGCAGTCCCACCCCTGACACCTTTGTCCAGGGCTTACGGGTGATTTTACCCTTGCTCCACCCCGAAGGAGAGGCCAATGAATAAGAAAACCAGACAATGGCTGGTGATCCTTTTGACGCTTTCAGTCCTTGCGGTGGCTGTGGGTATTTTGGCCCTGTGTACGGGCAGTGCCGGAATCCCGATCATGCAAATCCCCGATCTTCTTCTGAACGGAAAAGACACGGCTGAATACAGCATTCTCATGGAAATCCGTTTGCCCAGGATCTTGCTGGCAATGTCCATCGGAGGGGCCTTAAGCCTTGCCGGGACCCTTCTCCAGGGTATGTTCAGAAACCCTTTGGTGGAACCCTACACCCTGGGGATTTCTGGCGGGGCATCCCTTGGGGTTTGTGTCAATATCCTGTGCCAGTTTTATGCTGTCATCGGTATAATTGCCTATCCTTTGTCCGGTTTTATCGGGGCCAGCCTGGTGATTTTCCTGGTTTACAACCTGAACCGGAACAATCAGAATGTTAGGTCCAACCGGATGCTGTTAACCGGTGTGATGATCTCCTATGTGGCCTCCTCCCTGGTCATGTTGCTCATGGCCCTGTCCAAAACCGATGATCTCCAGAGCATTGTTCTCTGGATCATGGGATCTTTGGATGAACCCGATACCACCCTGATCAGGATCTGCTGTGCAGGGTCCATTGTCGGTCTGTTTATTTCCTATTTTTTCTGCATGGATCTGAACGCCCTGGCTTTGGGGGATGAAGAAGCTGCTAATTTGGGCGTCAACACCCCACGGACCAAAAAGATCCTTTTTATCACAGCCTCCTTTTTAACGGGGTTGAGCGTGGCCGTGGCCGGTATCATTATGTTTGTGGGACTCATTGTGCCCCATTTTGTCCGGATGATCACAGGCCCGGATCACCGAATTCTTCTGGCCGCCTCTTTTCTTTCAGGAGCAGCTTTTCTCACCCTGTGCGATGTGATTGCCCGGGTGATCATAGCGCCCCTGGAGCTTCCCGTGGGGGTGATTACCGGGATCATCGGCGGGGTGATGTTTATCTGGGCCCTTTCAAGAAAGCAGGTGACCCTTTGAACAAAAAGATGACCAACGATGACATAACCAAGGCGTACATGGCAAAAAACGTGCTGGAAATAGAGCAGCTTAATTTTCGGTACAAGCAGGAAATCATCCTCAAGAATATTTCATTTTCCGTGGCTCCAGGGGAGTTTGTCTCTGTTATCGGGCCCAACGGCTGCGGCAAAACCACTTTGATCAAAACAATTTTAAGAAGCATCCTGCCGGAAACCGGCAGTATCCATATCCAGGGTCAGGAGGTGAAAACCCTTTCCAACAAAGATCTTGCCAGGCACCTGGCAGTGGTGATGCAAACCATTGATCCGGCTGCCATGACCGTCATGGATTATGTGTTGCTGGGCCGGCTGCCCTTTTTTGAGCGGTACCAGTTTTTTGAAAGTCAGAAAGATGTGGTCATCGCTCAAAAATACATGGAACTGACAGGGATTGCAGACCTTGCAGAAGCCAGAATCAATGAAATCAGCGGAGGAGAACGGCAGCTGGCGGCCATTGCAAGGGCATTAACCCAGGAACCGGCCCTGCTGGTTCTGGATGAACCCACAGCCCACCTGGATATTACCCACCAGGTTCGGGTTCTTAACCTTGTCAACACCCTTAAAGAACAATTATCCCTGACCATTCTCATGGTGCTCCATGACCTGAACCTGGCCGCCGAATATTCCGACCGATTGGTGCTGCTGGACAAAAAAAACGGCCAAATTTACAAGGCCGGCACCCCGGAAGTGGTGTTGACAAAGGCATCCATCCAGGCGGTGTATCAAACAGAGGTTGAGGTCAGACCCAATCCCATATCCGGCAAACCCTGGGTGTTTTTAATCAATCCCAACGCAGAGGCGAAGAACATTGATGGCAAGTAAACGGACAAGATTCATCCGCAAAAATTTTTCACCCCGTCCTCCTGGTGAAAAAAGGCCGTGTTTTTTTTCCATTTCCACAATCTGTTTGATACCGATGATGCGTCCAGGGATATCCCGATGATGGATTTAAGGTGTTGACAGGGATAAATATAAACTTTTTAAATAATTGGATTGTCATGAAAATTTCAAAAAAACAGACAAGGGGTATCCAGACAGGTCTCTTGTTCTGGGGATGCGCCTTTGCTGCTTTGGCCTCTCCCGCACTCGGCCAGACCGACATCACACAAAAATTGACTCAGCCCCTTGAACATTCGATTACCATCCGCCAGGAAAGCCAGGAACAAAGGGTCCAATGGGAGAAGGAACATTCAGATTTGGTCCTCTTGTACGAGCAACTTGAACAGGAGCATGGGACACTGGTTTTGGAAAACCGGGAGTTGACCCTAGCGGAACAGGATCAAAAAGCCCTAAACCTGGCCCTTATTCAACAAAAACAGGCCTCATTGAGAATTCAAAAGGAATTGTTCCCCTTTGTACAGACGGTGTATGACAGACTGTCCAGCCTTGTGGCAGCGGATACCCCTTTTTTAAAAGAAGAACGAACCCAGCGGATGAATTCCCTTGAAAAGGAGATCAACAACCCCGGGGTATCTGTGGCTGAAAAATACAGACGGGTGATGGAAGCCCTGTTTGTTGAAGCCGAATATGGCACAACCATTGAAGTATATCAGAAAAAGGTGATGATGGGAGACAAAGAAACCACCGGCAATATTTTTCGCCTGGGCCGGGTCTCCCTCTTCTTTTTATCCCTGGACCAGCAGTCCTGCGCCCGTTTTAATGTGGCCCAATCTGCATGGCAGCCCCTCGCCGACGCGTATCTTCCCGCCATCCGTTCGGCAGTGGAAATCGGCACCAAGAGAAAACCCGTGGAACTTTTGTCCCTCCCCATCGGACATCTGGCCCTAGAAGGAGATGTTCAATGAGAACCCCCTGTCTTTTAATCGGTATGTATCTGCTTTTTCTGGCAAGCCTGCCCGTGTCTGTCCAGGCAGACACACCCAAATCGGGCATTAAACCAAATCTTAAATCGGACATCAAACCAGATATTAAATCGGGCACAAGAGTTGATATGCGATCGGATCATAAGGTTTTTGCCCGGCAGCGCAGCCTATTGGTCCAAAAAGCCATGGCTGAAAAACAAGAAGCCCAGAAAGAAGCCAAGAGTCAGTCCCTTATGATTAAAAATGATCGCCAGGCCCTTAAAAAAGCCATCGCAGATTTTAAAGCAAATATTCAAACCGTGAACCTCCAAAACAAAAAAATCCGCGAGCGGTTGGGTAAGCTAAAAAAAGAGGAAGGCCGGCTCAACCAGGACCTTGAAAAAACCCGGGCCGAGAACCAGGAGTTTGCAGGATTTGTCAGGAGCAATGCCAAGGATCTGAAGGTGATTTTGCTTCAAAGCCTTCAATCGGGGCTTG
>JADGEQ010000096.1 GCA_016744295.1 Desulfobacteraceae bacterium
ATGCTGGAGATTATGAATGCTGTTTAGACGAATCTACCAGTTTTTCATTGTCTATTGCTTAGGTGTTACAGGCCTTTTAGCCATCAAATATGCCGCCGGCCTGTCCAATTATGTTATCCCCGATTTAGCGCTGATTTTTGATACGGCGCACCGGATGCTGGCCGGTTATTTCCTTGACGTGCTCAACACCCTTTCCGTAACTGTGCTGGGCCAGATGGTCTCCATTTTCATGGCCTTTTTTGTGGGAATCATCGGTCGAAAATCTTCCTGGGCAGGCTCATTTATCAAGGTCATGGCCTATAACATCCAGGCCTACCCCATTGTGGCCCTGGCCCCGATTATTTTTATTCTCATGGGGGACGGATTTTTATCCCGCCTGCTCATTGCCTCCATGATTTGTTATTTCCCTTTGCTGCTCTCTGTCCTGGGAATCATGGCCTCCCCCATAAAGGACATTGAACATTTTTACATTGCCACCGGCAGAATGCGCTGGCAGCTGGAAGTCAAAATCCGGGCCTTTGAAAATTTAAACAAGCTGACCACAGTGATCGCAGGCTCCGCCACACTGGCCATGGCCGGTACCATTGTGGCCGAGTTTATCGCCGCAGATCAAGGCATCGGTTACAGTATACGCATCGCCCTGTACCAAAGCGATCTTGCCTGCATTCTTGTGGCCCTGTTTGCCATCGGCATCATCATCTCGATTTACCAGGGCATTTTGGAAACTGTGGGCGAACAAATGAAAACCAAATGGTTTGCGCCAAAGGGAGGAGATCTGATATGAATCAAAACATTAAAACCAACACCGTAATCAGGGCTGCACTCATAGTCCTGTGCATGATACTTCTTTTTGCACCCGCGACAGCTTTCGCTGGCGAGACCCTTAATTACCGCCTGAAATGGCTGTTCAACACCTCTGTGGCCGGTGACATCATTGCCGATACCGGCGGTTTTTTTAAAAAAGCAGGACTGGATGTTTCCGTGAATGAAGGCGGGACCGGAAAAAATGCCATCAAAGAGCTGGAGCTGGGATATGCAAACTTTGGCGTGGCATCTGCCGACCAAGTCATCCGGGCCCTGGAGAAAGGCGCCGACGTGGTAGTTTTAGCCCAACTGTTCCAGGTCAATCCCATGCAGTGGATCTACCGGTCGGACCAGCCTGAAATTAAGGCCCTTTCCGATTTAAAAGGCCGGCATATCGGGGTCACCTTCGGGGGAAACGATGAAACCATCATGAACACCCTTTTAGCCAAAGCAGGACTTACCCCCAAGGATGTCCGGATCTCAAGCGTCAGGTTTAATTTCACCCCGTTTCTGAAAAAAAAAGTTGATGTGTGGCCGGTATACCGCAACACCCAGGGGGTTGTTCTGGAAAACAGACTGGCCGCAGAAGGCGAGCAGGTTAAATTCTTCAACCCTGCGGATTACGGTGTATCCTTTGTGGCCAACTCGGTTGTGACCTCAGGCACCATGATGAAAAAACACCCGGATACAGTAAAGGCCTTTATGACGGCGCTGCTGTCGGCCTGGGAATTTGCCGTGGATCCAGCCAATGAAGCCCAGGTTTTAGCCCACATCAAAAAAAAGGATAAAGGCACCAGGGACGATATCCGCCCCAAACAGCTTGAAGCCACCCGGCCTTTGATCAAACCGGACAATAGGACAAAAATCGGCATCATTGATACCAGGGCATGGCAGCAGACCGAAAGCATCATGGTCAAGGGAAAACAGATCGTGGCCCCGGTTGATGTGACAAGCCGCCTGGTTGGGCCTATAAATTGAATCATGTTATGAATAGGTTTAAACGGGATTATTAGACAATACAGTCATTATTCCTTTGGCTGGATTCAATCCTTCATTTTGAACATTCCCAAGCTTAGTTCAAGTTGATGTGCCTGTTCGTTTAACACACCGGAAATCTGGGCAGTTACTTCTGCACTGGCAGCCGTGTTTTGCACAACGTTTTCCACGTCCTGCAATTCCGATCTGATCTTTTCAATTTCTTTGACCTGAAGTTGAGAGGACGTTCTGACGTGAATCATTTCACCGTCTATTCTTTGAATCACCTGTTCTAGCCGATCAAGGGTTGAGGACGTTTTTTCAGCATTCTGGTTTCCTTTGACAACATTTGTCAGCGTTTCATCCAATAACCTCCTGCTTTCTAATACTGATTCAGTGCTTTGGGCTGCAAGCGTTTTGATTTCCTGGGCCACAACGGAAAACCCTTTGCCTGCGTCACCCGCCCTTGCCGCCTCTATAGTGGCGTTTAGAGCCAGCAGATTAGTTTGCTCGGCAATATCCTCTATTGCAGCGACCATTTTGGAAATTTGTCGGCTGGAGTAGTCTATATCAGACATGGCTGAAACCATTTTTTCCATCTCTTTTTTGCCTGCCATAGCCAAGCTGGAAGATTCATTTGCAATTTGGCCTGCCACCTCGGCAATTCGAACGTTTTCATCATTTTTCACAGAAATTCCCTCGACGGTTTCCCGCAGGGATTGGACGGAAAGGGCCTGATCGCCGGTCCATTTAGATAAGTCCATGTTGGCTGTATTGATCTGATCGGCATCTTGTTTCACTTTATGAGCTGAATTTTTGACTTCCTGCAGCAGTGTCCCCATCCGCTCCAAAATTTTCATAAACGCATGCCCCATAATATCTTTATCAGATGCCTTTGTCACACCCACTCTTAAATTTCCGTCAGCGATATTCGCAGCAAGGTTTGCCTTTTCAGTAAAATACGCCGTCATTGCTGAAAATGCACGTCCTGTATCCCCGAGTTCATCGGAACGGGCTCCGATGTTGTCGAGGTTTTTTTGCCCATGGTCATCACGTTCGACATTTCCCGTTGACAGTTGCTGAGCCATGTCAGCGATTGCCTGGAGTGGGGGCACAATATTTTGAACCACTTTAAGGCTGACAACGCCACCCGCGACCATGGAGATCAGAATAAGGGCGAGTAGGAAAATGGCGGCATTCCGCAGAAATACACCGAGCCTTTCCATCTGATTCCTCCGGATCTCTTGTGCGATTTTTTCCAATTTTATGCTCTGGACATCCATATTTTTCATGGTTGAACGCATCGTAAAATTCAAATCATAGTATGACCTGAATTTTTCAAGGTAGACACGTGTGTCTTGAACGATACCACTGAACAGCTTGGCCTGACGTTTGGCACTGAACATTATCCTCATCTGGGGAAAAGAGGCGCCCATGGTGGCCTCTTTATCAATACCCAGCAGCTTCTCCATATCGGTGATTAATCCCTTGCCACTGGTATCTTCCTGGTAAAGCACAAAATCCTTAGCCATTTCCTGGAATCCAAGGGGCTTGTTG
>JADGEQ010000076.1 GCA_016744295.1 Desulfobacteraceae bacterium
TTACCACCCGCCATGAGAACAATACCATCACCTTCTGTATCAGCAAGGGGCATGGAAGGACACATGGTGTAGCAGTTACCACAATACATGCATCTTTCATTTTTCATAGCAATTGATTTTACTTCCGTACCATCAGCAAGTGCTACTTTGGAAGGTTTTAGTGCTGCTGTGGGGCAGGCAGAAACAGCCAAAGGAATTTCACATACTTTATCAAGGTATTCATGATCCAGCATCGGCGGTTTTCTGTGATATCCCAGGATGGCGATATCAGAACAATGAACCGCACCACACATGTTCAGGCAGCAGGCCATGGAAACTCTCAGCTGAGCCGGAAGTCTCTGGTCCTGGAAATCTGCAAACAACTCATCCATGGTAGCTTTTACAGTACCGGAAGCATCAGTTGCAGGTGTGTGGCAATGAATCCAGCCCTGGGTATGAACAATATTTGTCACACCGGCACCGGTTCCGCCAATGGGGAACTTAAAGGATCCACCCTCAAATTTTCTGGCAGCCAGATCATTTTTAAGAGGCTCTAGTTTGTCCTTGGAATCCACCATGAACTCAATATTGTTACGGGTGGTAAAACGAACATGTCCATCACAATGTTTGTCTGCAATGTCGCAGATTTCATTGATATGGGTGGTGGACATCAAACGTGCGCCACCGCATCTTACTGTATATACTTCGTCTCCTGAGTCAGCCACATGAACAAGTACGCCGGGCTCAAGGATTTCGTGGTGAGACCATTTACCCTTGTTGTTTTTGATAACAGGAGGATAAAAATCGTTATGGTCTTTCGGACCGATGTCAGTGATTCTGTTTTCCATCGGCTTGGCTGGATTATAACCAGTAGAAATAAATGCCATTATAATTCTCCCTTCTTATCTTTGATGGTGTTTTCTGTATTCGTCAACGTCACGTTCCCAACCACCCTCAACCTCATCCTCTTTCCAGAAGATATAGGGGTTGGTTCTCGGGTATTGTACGTGCTGGGGAGCAGCTTTAATACCAGTTACTTCAAGAAGTTTCTGGAAACCCTGACGCATGATCAGCTCACCAAGTCTTTCACGGTTCTTGCCTTCTTCCATCCACCAATCCCAAACATTTTCAATGACTTCTGTGATTGCTTCGTAGTCATTTTCAGGATTAACTTCGATAAACGGAACCAGCAGAGAACCCATCTGGGCACCATCAAGGATGGGTGCTTTTGCACCAACCAGGATGGAACAACCGGTTTCTTTACCGATTTTAAGGGCTCTTGGCATTACATTGATACAATGCATGCAGCGGGTACAATTGGCATTATCAATGAACAGTTTTTTATTTTCAAACTTCATACATTTTGTGGGACAAAGACCGGTCACTTCTTTTTCAATGTCAAAGGGGCCCCAGTCTTTGGAACCGCGGAATGCACCTGCATTGGCAGGATAGCCATCGGCACATTCAACATATTTATTAACAGCATCCTGATCAATGCGGATATCATCTTTCCAGGTACCGATAAAGGACATGTCGGAACGTGCAATGGATGCTACGCAGCAGTTGGAACAACCATCAAGTTTAAATTTAAACTTGTAGGGGAAGGCAGGTCTATGAAGCTCATCCTGATATTCCTGGGTCAAAAAGTAAACCAAAGCGTTGGTGTCATAGCATGCATACTCACATCTAGACTGGCCCAGGCAATCGGCAGGTGTTCTCAGGTTGGAACCTGATCCGCCAAGATCCTGGCCCATGTCATGGGTCAATGTATGGAAAACTTCTTCCAACTGGGGAGTAGTGGTTCCCAGAAGAATGATATCGCCAGTTGCGCCATGCATATTGGTAATACCGGAACCCCTGAAGTCCCAGAGTTTGGTCAGGGTTCTCAGGTAATCTGTTGTATAATATTTACCAGCCGGCTGGTTAACACGCATTGTATGAAAATGCGCAACGCCAGGGAATGCCTCGGGCTGATCGCAATATCTTCCGATAACACCACCGCCGTAGCCGAAAACACCTACGATCCCGCCATGTTTCCAGTGAGTTCTACCATGTTTGTAGGACAGCTCCAGAACACCCAGCAGATCATCAACTGCATCCACAGGAATCTGGTATTCAACACCATCTACATTCTTGGCTCTGGCTTCGGCCTGTTGTTTCATGTCCGAGACAAAGCTTGGCCATGGTCCGGATTCCAGTTGGTCCAGTAAAGGAGTCTCATGTTTTGCCATTTACTTACCTCCGTTAATAGTTAATTTACATTCAATTAATGAAAAGGTTTTCCAAACTCTTCATTCAATAATCTAATTTTACTGCTATTTCAAATAGTTACAAAAGCCAAACCATTTAAAAACAAACATTTTAAGCAAAATAACATTGCAGATATAGAATTTCTGTTTCCACATGTCAATAAAAATCCTGGGATTCATATGTTTTTAAACAGAGAATGAATGCTACTGGCGTGGGACTCAAGGTGGTCGGTTGCCAGGACTACCCCAGCCGCATCTTCAGGCCAGGATTCAATCAAACTTACCAGAACTGCCGCTACCTGTTCAAGGCTAAACCCTTTCATAAACCGGATAAACACCATTCTCAGCCCCCCCCCCGCACCAGACCCTTCCGTGGCCGGTGCCCCAGAGTAAGCTGTTTTGTCATCCAGCCCCCTTAAAAAGCCTGCAATGGCGGCTTTCAATACAGCCTCACCCAGAAAAACCAACTTGCCCACACCATCCAGTCGATCCATCTGTGTTCGGAGGGTTAAATTCAAAAAAAAGAAAAGCAGGGAGGGCAAAACCTGTTCGGAGGGTGCACCGTCGGAATCAAATTCCATCAAGGCCTCGTATCCCCGCAGGGTGATCAGCTTAACCGGAAACCCATCGGCCAAAGGATTTACGATGAAATCACCGGCAGCATGGTGCCAGGGAAAAATTTGTTCACCCGTATCAACATTATAATAGGCAGTGAGAATATAGGCAATCTGTTCGTAGATGACGGCTGCCCCTTCCAGGGACAAATATTCAATTTCACCGTTGGAGGCCCAGACTGCAATCTGCCGCTCTCCATCACGGTTTGAAATATGAAACTCCCGGAACCCTTCAAACCATTCTCCGAGGAAAAACCGAACATCCCTTGTTTCCAAATTAGATATGGAAGAAGGATTTTTTGCGGTGGTTTTTTCATGGGCTTGGATTCCAAGCGCCTGGACCCCCCAAGCAAAAACCCTGGGAGTATAGGCAATTGACACCTGTTTTTCAAGAGAGGCCAACAAATGATATTCCCTTTCTATCAGGGAAAGTCCGGGCCTGGAAACCGCTCCGTTCAAGACAAAGCAAACAGACCCGCAGGTTTCTGACAAAACCTTTACACGGATGGGGTGGTAGAACGCACCATGTTTTTCAAGGAACAGCGCCACCGTTTGGACGGGATCAGCCTTCTTCCCCCTGCCCTCCATGGAAGACAAGGCGTTCTCCAGCAGATGGTCATTTTCCAAAAAATTTCTGGCTGCTGTGAAATACTCCCCAATTGTCAACCCTGGCTTCGAAACGAGTTCCCTGTTCTGGATATCCTTTGAAAAACCGGATGAATTCCCAGACAAAGGCAGAGACCACAGGTCATGGTCAGGAGAAATACGTCCATCCTCTCCCGGGATAAAAAACAAAAACGAGGAACGAGGGATCATGCCTTTCTATGGGGTGCCAGTTCCTCCAGGAGCGCCGGAGCCACTTCAAAGCCCAAACCAAGGGCTTCATCACAATGCACTATGGCTTTTTCGTATTCTTCATTCTCAAGGTAGGCCACTGCCAGATTGTTGTGGGCAATGGGAAATTTGGGCTCCACGGCAATGGCTTGAAGATTGGCTTTGATGCCCTCTGAAACCAACCCCTTCATAAAATAGGCCGTACCCAGGGTGGAATAAGCCTGGACAAATTTCTGGTTGTGAACGATGGCCTTTCTTAGATTTTTAATGGCCTTGTCCACTTTTTCCTCATCTTCCTTGGCATCCTTGCCATCCACCAGCTGGAGCAGCACAAAGGCCATATTGCCATAGCCTTCTGCAAATCCTGCACGGGCTTTTGTGGCCCGCTGGTTGAACCGGTAACAGCCCTCCAGGTCATTTGCCTGAAGACAGATGCCGCCCAGAAGCACATAGGCTTCTGCAAGACTGGGGCTGCAATCAATGGCTTCAAGCAGCTCTTTTTCCGCATCGGCATATTCCTTTTTTCCCATGAGCGCCACTGCCAGATTATAGTGGGTGGTACCGCATTCTTCATTCCGGGACAATTGATCCTTCAAATTTGAGATATTCTCGTCCACATTGTTCGGCAGATAACTCGGGGCTTGGTCCTTTGACATATATAACTCCTCAATAGTGAATCTATTTTTGTATTGTTTTCTGGTTGAAACCCTATATAATAGTGCCCTCAATACAGGTGTCAAGGTATTTGATTGGAATAATAAATCTTGAACCCTCCCCGCACTTATGATAGCACCTGAATTTAAGAATACCCCAAAGGGTATCATTTATTTTTTACACTGCAGGAGTAAGTCGTTATGAAACAAGGATGCTTTACCGCATTAATCACCCCGTTTAACAAGGCAGAAGAACTGGACAAGAAGGGTCTTGGGCAGCTTATTGACTTTCAGATTCAAAATGGCATCACTGGTATATTGGCAACCGGAACCACAGGTGAGAGTCCGACATTCAAATGGAAAGAGCATGACCTTGTCATTGCCCTCACGGCGAAACAGACCAAAGGCAACTGCCTTTGCATCGCCGGAACCGGCAGCAACAACACAGCAGAAGCCATTGTGGGTGCAGGCCATGCTGCCCAGGAAGGGGTGGATGCCATCCTCATGGTGGACCCCTATTATAACGGGCCAAGCTCCCTTGAAATAAGAAAAGAATATTACGAGGTGGTGGCAAAAGAACACCCCGACATCGACATAATTCCCTATATAATCCCGGGAAGAACAGGCGCCCAAATGCTTCCCCAGGACCTTGCCATCCTGTCGGAAAACTGTCCCAACATCACCTCGGTGAAGGAAGCAACAGGCAATTTTGACAATATGAAACTCACCCGAAAATACTGCAAAGATGAATTTAATATTCTGTCGGGTGATGATGCACTGGTCTATGAGATGATGACCCACCCTGAAATAGGAGCCTGCGGCTCCATTTCAGTGATGGCCAATATTGTGCCTAAATTTATGAGTCAGATGGTCACCCTGCTCAATGATGGCAAGGCTGATGAGGCCTTAAAAATCCAGAACAGTTTAAAACCCCTGCTGGATCTTGTGGTGGTTAGCACACAAGAGGAAACAAAATACGGTCCTGTCAACTGCCGGGCAAGAAACCCCCTGCCCCTTAAAACCATGATGCAATTGTTGGGCATGCCCTCGGGACCCTGTAGAAAACCATTGGGAAGAATGACCGAAAAGGGATTTGGTCATGTATTGGAAGCGCTAAAGCAGGTCCAGGCCGATACGCCTGAGATGTTCAAACCCATTGGAGACTTCTTCCACGTAAACATTGATGACCGGCTGAACAACACGGATTACCAGAAAGACCTTTGGTACAATTATTAGCCCCAACCCCAATCCAGAATTGTTAGAACCTAAAAAAGGGTCATGCAAATACTGCATGACCCTTTTTGTTATTTTTTAATTTGAGGTTATTTTTTAATTTGAGGCTCTTCTTTGCCGGCATTGAAAAATGTTGCATTGAGCCATTCAAATCCAAACTGAAGCAGTTTAACATCATCGTTCTTGATCTCTTCAACTCTCTGGGCGGGAATATCATACCGCGTAAGAAATGTGCTTTTAAAAACAAACTCCTTAAATTTATCAATATTATAGCAGACCATGAAAAATATTTTTTTGCTCTCTTCGGAAAGTTTCATGCTGGGGGGAAGTGACTTTTTCCGAACCATAAGATCCAGCCATCCGTCATTGACCTCGTCCCGAAGATTAACACCCTGGTCATCCCGCCATTCTGCCACAGTCCATTCATGATCCTCTTCAAACCCCAGACAATGGGATTCCTTGACCGTAAAAAAGAAATCATCTTTTTTGCCCTGCTTTCCTGAATGACTCAAGGAACCAACTCCCAGAGGATAATACCGACATGTGGTGGGACGGTCTTCATAGATGACACACCCCTCCTTATCCTCAACAAAGGGACAGGAATTTCTTTCGTCATCCAAAAGTTTCAGGGTCACCACGGGCATATCGGCCTTTTCAAGCAGTTGGGGCTGGGTAAACACCGCCAAAAACTCCTCGGAGGTAAGGTCCAGTTTTTTGCGCATGGTCAGAATATCATAGGGGGTGAGCATAATATCAATGCCCCGACAGCAATCGGTAAAACATTTCACCCCTTTGTGGCACTTGAACTGAAACCGGCTTTTCAGGCTCATCTGTTCAGGCGGTATTTCAGATGTTTTCTTTATATCATCATTCATTGCAGATCCTCATCAATTTGTAACAGGTCGCTTAAAGGTGTGGACTATACAAAAATAATATAATAATGTCAAGCGGATAGAGTCTTTTACCGCCTTGGAGGACCCGCCCTGTATAAAAAAAGAATTAAAATAGATTTGACATCCATTCAAATCCTTTTTAAATAAAAACACAATGTACCCTATCTTTCAGAAAACGGATACGGTACTGCCGTTATTCTATTCAGACAGTCTAAATCCAAGGAGTTTTTATGAAAATCAAGAAAGCAGTTTTCCCGGTGGCAGGACTTGGCACCCGGTTTATCCCGGCCACAAAAGCCATGGCCAAGGAGATGCTCCCAGTGGTTGACAAACCTCTGATTCAATATGCGGTCGAAGAAGCATTTGATGCAGGAATTGAACAGATTATTTTTGTGACCGGCAGGGGAAAAAAAGCCCTTGAAGACCATTTTGATCGGTGTTTTGAAGTCGAACTAACCCTTAAGAACAAGGGAAAAGAAGAGTTGCTCGAACAAATCCAGGAACTGGTTCCCAAAACCGGAACCATTGTCTATACGCGTCAGAATGAACCCCTGGGGTTAGGCCATGCCATCTGGTGCGCCAGGGATATTGTAGGAGACGAACCCTTTGCCGTCCTCCTTGCAGATGATCTGATTCAGACCGGTAGGCCGGTATTGGCTGAAATGGTTAAAAAATTCGACCGGTTCCGGGCCTCCATTGCCGCGGTCATGGAAGTGGATAAGGACCAGACCGACAAATACGGCATTTTAGATGCCTCACAACTGGAAAACAATATTTTCCGAATTAATGATATGGTGGAAAAGCCCAACCCTGAGGAAGCACCCTCCAATCTTGCCATCATTGGTCGCTATATCCTGACACCCAATATTTTTAAGCATTTGGGTAAAAAAGAAAAGGGGGCGGGGGGGGAGATTCAGCTGACCGATGCCATGAAATCCCTGCTCAAAGAACAGCCTATCTTTGGATATAAATTTGAGGGTACAAGATTTGATTGCGGGGACAAGGCAGGATTTCAAATGGCCAACCTGGCCTTTGCCCTGGAACGGCCTGACTTGAGAGATAAGCTGATCCGCTTTATCCGAGAGATCCAAAAAGATTTTTAAATATTTTTGTACCGGCTGTACAGGGTCATAACCTTTTGAACATAATTCCGGGTTTCCGGGTATGGCGGAATCTGACGATATTTATCCACTGCACCGGGGCCTGCATTATAAGCGGCAAGGGCAAGGGGCAATTTATCATCATACCGGTTTAAAAGCTGTTTCAAATAGCGTGTCCCTCCCATGATATTCTGGGACGGATCAAAGGGATTTGACACAGACAGGGCCTTGTAATTATCCGGCATGATCTGCATGAGACCCTTGGCCCCTTTTTTTGAGACTGCCCGGGAATCAAATCCGGACTCGGCCTGGATCACCGCTTTGATCAGGGAAAACTCAATTCCATATTTTGCCTGGGCTTTTTGAATAATGGTATCATAGGCCATGGAATCAGGCTCGGGTGCAACCTGTGACAAATTTTCCCTGATATACAATAAATAGTCCGACGAGGTAGGGGTATTGGTGTAATAAACAATTCCCTCACTGTCTATATATTGGTAAATGTCCCCCCGGGAGATGTCCGGGAAAAGACAGACCAAAAGGAAAATCACCACCAGGGTTACCGGGAAATAAAGCGGTTCAGCCCGGCCTCGGGAGTTTGATCCATCTCCGGTGTTTAAGGCATATTTATCTGTATAAGTTTTTCTTTTCAATCTTTTCCCTGTATTCTTTTAACACCTTCTTTTCCGGAAATATGGGTTTGGAGATATAGGGTACCATATTTGTTAAAAAGGTATCGACTATGGCATCAAAAACCTGGTCCTTATCCTTGGCCATGATCATGTTTCGTTCACTCTTGTATTCATAAAAGATATTATCTCCCAGGGTTTGCCTAATATCGGCAAACTGGGTATCGGATACCTCCTTTACTGCAAACAGAGTCTGTTGAACCCGAATCTCCATCCGGGCACCCATGATCACCACATAGGCATCTTCCCCTATTTTTCTGGATTCATCACGAATTTCCAGTATATGGTTATTTTCCAATTCAAGTGTTTTAAATATGCTGTTGTTCATTTTTTTCTTTCCCGCTTGTTCTTGTTGCCGGTTTCTAATCTTATCTGTTTCAGGAGACATCCCCTGCAAACAATTCCAATTGGATTTCCTTTTTCGTTTCTCTGGCCCGGAGGATACTTGTTTCGTATTGGGTCAATTTTTTTTCAATATCATCAATAAAAAAGGATCGTTGCCGTTTTTGACTGGTGCCATATATGCGTCTTTTTTTGGCATAAGTCAAACAAAGAATATCCATGGCCCGGGTCATGGCCACATAAAACAAACGCCGTTCTTCTTCAGGATTATCGCAATTGTTCCCATCCCTTGCAAAGGGAATCAGCCCCTGTTCACAACCTGTGACAAAAACCACAGGATACTCCAGCCCCTTGGCCGAATGCAGGGTCATCAATGATACTTTTTCCACAGAACCTGCCAGATGATCTTGATCCTGGTCCAAAACCAGATAATCCATAAACCCACCGGGGTCTGGGTAGAGACGGGCCAGGGCAATTAATCGTTCATATGCCCTGGCCGGGGTGTCATTTTGCCGTATTATCTCGCTCACACCCAATGAATCAATTAATATTTCCAAACAGGCAAGGCTATCCCTACCCGAGATAAGATCAAAAAGCGGGCCAAGAACCGGATCAAAAATCTGGCCCATGGGTTCATCAACAATGAGTCTGGCATCCGTTTTTCTCACTATAGGATCACAATGATCCCTGATACTCTGGTAATCCATGGTATTACCCCGGCTTGTTAGTATCCGGAAAAGGCTAAGCACCTGAGAAATCCCCTTTATGGCAGAAAGGTTCATTTTCTCTGCCATCTGGAAGGGAATACCCGCTTTTTGAAAAACTTGGGCAAAAATATCCCCCTGTTTTTTTGTGCGAAAAAGAACGGCAAAATCTGAAAATGAATACTCTTTTTCCCCCATTGATTCCCCTGTCCTGGTATTTCTGGCATCAAAGGAAAAAAACGACAGCCCTCCCACAAGTTTTTCTATCATCTTCCCCACGGCCACGGCCTCGGCCTTTTCCGTGGCTGTCTCCTTAATCATAAGCTTTTGGACGGTGTTCAAATTGGAAAATATTGGGGACCCGCTGTTTTCATGGGAGGTTGCGATCATTTGAAAAGATGCATCCAAAATAGTCTGGGTGGATCGATAATTTTGGTCCAGGAAAATCTGTTCACATTCGGGATACTCTTTTGTAAACCGCTTAAAATATTTATTGTCCGATCCCCGGAAACTGTAGATGGACTGGTCAGGATCACCGATCACCAAAAGGCAGCTTTTTTGGGCCAATAATTTAACCAGTTCATACTGGCTTAAATTCAGATCCTGGTATTCATCAATAAATATATGGGCAAACCGATTCTGAACCCGGGTCAAAAGCATGGGAGAGGCCTTCAGGTGATGCCAGGACAAAAAAATCAGTTCCTCAAAATCCACCAGATTCAATTCACGGCACTGCTTCTGATAGGCAGCATAAACCTGGCTGAGTACCCGAACATCCTGCCCACCTGCCAGGCAGGACAAATCATCAAAAGGCCCCAGCAACTGCTGTTTGCACTGGGAAATGAGCCGGTCCAACTGCCCCACTCCTTTTTTCCCTGAAAAACCGCCCCCTCGCTTCATATCATCGGATCTTTCCTCTCCGATCTTCTTTTTCCCCGACCCATTCTGAATTGGCGTGTCAGTGGACAAATCCGACTGGATTGCTTCGTCAAGTCCGTTTTTGATCAATTCCAGCCTTAAATCATCATCCATAACACCTGCATTAAATCCCAGATTTTCCTTTAAGAAGTTCAAACAAAACCCATGGAATGTGGCAGCCATAACCCGGGAGTTCCCCTTGGGCAGAAAACCATCAATACGTTGGACAAGCTGTCTGGCAGCCTTGTTGGTAAATGTCAGGGCCAGAATAGAATTTGGATCTGTTTTCTTTTCAGAGATCAGGTAGGCAATCCTGGCCGTTAATGTTCTGGTTTTACCGGTACCGGGCCCGGCCTGGATCAGAATGGCCGGATTAGCGGATTCAACCGCCTGTTTCTGGCCGGGATTCAATCCTTGCAAAAGCCCAGCCTCCTTTTCTGTCGTGTATGATTTGGGCAGTGAAGGCCCTTTTTTTAGGGTTGTTTTTTTTTCAATCACTGATTTTGCCTTGACCCCTTTTTTCTCAATTGGTTTTTCCCCAATTGATTTTTCCCTAGGCAAATTTCCCAAATCCAGGGAAGAAGCTGTCTTTTTCCCGTTTGGAGTTTTGGGAGCCGGCAGGGAAAACAAAAGACTATTCTCCCCCCTGAGGTGTTCTTTTTCCCGGTGGGAAAAAATATTCACCTTGCCATATTCACCATCAAACCCCGGATCTACCCGAATATCACCTGCACGCATCTTCACGATGGCCTCTGCCAGAAGTGGCACCCCGGCCCCTTTGATCTTATCAGGGGAACATTCCGTAAGAATACGAAGTTCCGGTCCCAGGGCTTCAATGGCCCTTTGATAATATCGGGTTACTTTTTTGGTCCTGGGGCCCACCTCAAAAATTTCTGATAAAATATCAGCCAGGGGAATTATGCTGGTATATTCCTGACGGTTGTCCGGAACAAAGCCTTCCCCACGGTCGGCAAGCTCCTGAACCCTGTAAAGCACCCCCAGGGTCAAAGGCTTTTTGCATACAGGACAGATGCCGCCAAGCTCTTTTGTAGCGGCAGGGTCCAAACTTACATTACATTTTCTGTGACCGTCATAATGGTATTTCCCCTGGTGGGGAAACATGTCCAGGGTGCCGACAAATGCGTTTGTGTCTCTTGTTTCAAGAGCGGACCGCAGGGAAAAATAATCCAAATTGGTATTAAAAACAGAGGCATTCCTGCCAAGATACCCCGGAGAATGGGCATCAGAATTGGAAATCAGACTGACATGATCCAAATCAGACACCCGCCAGTTCATGGGGGGATCTGAAGAAAGGCCGGTTTCCACGGCAAAGATATGATCCTTTAGATCGCCAAAACATTCTTCGATGGTGTCAAACCCTGATTTTGAGCCGAACATGGAAAACCAGGGGGTCCAGATATGGGCAGGGACAAAAAATCCATCCTCACTGGTTTCCAGCATAATTTCCAACAGCGCTCTTGCATCCAGGCCCAATATGGGCCGGCCATCTGATTTTATATTTCCCATGGCATCCAGCCGGGCATTAAATTTTTTTACGGCCAAAAGGTTCGAAAAATAAACCAGATTGTGATTTTTTCGAACCCGCCCTTCTTTTTTATAAATATTGCTGATCTCTGTCTGTAACATAAATCTGACCGGATTTCGGCATGATTCTGGAACGGTTTGATCGATCGTCTCTGCAATTTCTTTCCTTAGAGAAAAGAGTCCGGGTTCTGTTTCTTCCAGCTTGGATTCAATCTCATCCATCCATGCCGGAAAGGTAAAATCCCCGGTGCCGACCACGGAAAGCCCCTTGATCTGTGCTAGGCGGTAGAGGTTTTCCAGATCAAGATTTTTGGCCGTTGCCCGGGAGTATTTGGAATGGATGTGGAGATCTGCAATAAAGGTCATTTATATCTGCCTGTACTCGGGATTAGAAGTTTTCTATCAATCTGAATTTATTTACATGATTTCCCCTTAATTTAAAAGCCGGATTCTGATAAAGAATACCTATAAATCAATTCCAGCAATTCTAAGAGAAGAGAGGGAAAAACAATGAAGATGAACACAAATCAACTGCTTGTCATCACATCTGACGATTCTGCCCAGGCTATTTCAAAGGGTATGGACACTATTTCCGGGACTGAGATAATCCGGGCCAACTGTGACGCCGATGCCATTGAACTGATTATGACCCATTCCTTTATGCTGGTTTTCGTCCAAGAGAGTCTCCCGGGTATCACCCCCCTGAAGATAGGAACCAGACTCGCAAACCAGGAACATTCCAAAGTGACGCCCATGGTGCTCATCACCAACTCTTCTGCACCCTTGGATCTTTTTGAACCCCTTCCCTCACTGCGGGTTGATTTTCTTCCAACCCCCCTTGATCCGATACTTTTAAAGGCAAAAATCAAGATTTTTTTTGAACTTTATCAAAACAAAATCTCTGTGACCCAGAGTATTGACGAGCTGGATCATGCCTATGAAAAAATAATGCATCTCCAAAAGGAGTCTCTTAAAGAACAGGAGATGAGAAAAGAGATGATAAGCCATTCAACTGCTTTTGCCGGACAGATGCAATCCCCCTTGAAAAATATTCAGGCAGGTGCTTATCAACTGCAAAAGGCCCGGGATCTGCCCCCATCCCTGATCCATGGGGTGAACCATATCCGAAATGCGACCCAACAAATAACTCAGATAACAAAAAGAATCTCCACCCTTGCAGCCCTGGCTCCAAAACGACTGACCCGCCTGACAGATGCCGAAGGTGTAGAACGACCCTGTTGTATTCTCTATGTAACCGGGTCCAAAGATGAGTTTGATATTTTCCGGCATTATATCAAAGGTGCGCTCAACTGCAGTATACAGCAGGCCCATACCCTTGCCCAGGCAAAAGAGATCATCATTTCAACCCGGCAACTGGATCTTATTTTTAGTGATCATCAGTTCGCCGACGGAACAGGGTTTGATCTTTTGTCCGATCCGATTCTGTCAAAATCTGATACCCCCCTCATCTTCACCCTGGAAAACTCCCAGATGGACATGGGGGCTCAGGCACTTGTCAAAGGTGCGGACAATTTTTTCATAAAAGAAAAAATATCAACACGAAACATCTTGTCCATTATATGGGAAACCCTTGAAAAATCGAAATTGTCAAAGGAAATCAGGAAGGCAAGGGAGAGAATTGTCCTGATTTCCCAGAAAGACCATCTGACCCGGCTGTATAACCGGCAATATTTTAACCAGACCCTGAACATTGAAATCGGCAAGGTCATTCGATACCAGCTCCCTCTGTCCATTCTGATAGTGAATTTTGATAAATTTAAATTGTTGAACCAAACCCATGGATATGAAACCTGTGATCAAATTTTAATCACCAGTGCCGCCCTGATTCAATCCATGGTCAGAAATATTGATCTGGTCTGTCGGTATGGCGGTAATGAATTTGCAATTATGCTTCCCAACACCAGTCCCCAGGGTGCCAAAATCCTCGGAGAAAGAATATTAAAGGAGATCAGCCTCCACAATTTTGGTATAGACAAAAATACCATTCATTTAACGGTCAGCATCGGCCTGGCCTCTCCCAAACAAACAGATCCCCTTTCACCTCCATCTCAAGGCCTTGTGAAGCAGGCCATGGACGCGGTGGGCCTGGCAGTGCAACAGGGAGGCAACACCCTCCAATACCTGCCCGGGACAAAAAAAGGCAAAGACCAGACCCATGATTAATACGACGGCTGAAAAAAGCATTTTAGACTGGGCGAACAAACAAGCCGGCGAACAAACCATTCAATTATTTTTGACAGACCATGGGGAACAGACAAATTTTGAGTCTTTTGGCCGCAACCTGTCCGCCCTTGCACCCTCCGTCCGGGTGAAAAGTGCTGACCAGGAAAATAGGTTGCCCGGATTTCTTCTCAAAGAGAATATCATCTATTCCGCCCTTGCCCTGGGCAGGGAACTGACTCCTTTTTTAAAGGGGCTATCCTGCATCCGAACCCAAGCTCCAAAACCCACAGAACCGATTCAGTCACTTCTGGACAAGATTCACATCCCCTGCGAGCTTACCCTTTATATTGCCATGGATTGCCCCCATTGCCCAGGGGTGGTCAATACCATTTTCCCCCTGGCAGTGTTCTCCGATAAAATAAAATTAAAAATCATCGACGGAACCCTGTTTCCCGAAGCCGCCCAGAAAGACAAGGTCATGTCAGCCCCTTGCCTGATCCTTGACAATGGATTCCGGTGGACCGGCGCCCTGGCAGCAGAAGAGGTTCTTTCCATGATCACCCGGCAAGACGGGTCCCAGCTCAGTTCACAAACCCTGAAAAGTATTCTGGAACAGGGCGATGCCCTTTGGATATCACGGGAGATGATCCAGGCAGGTACAATTTTCAAAGAGTTTATCAAATTATTGCTCCATGACACCTGGTCAGTACGACTGGGTGCCATGGTGGTGGTGGAAACCCTTGCAGAAGAACGCCCGGACCTGGCATTAGAATTGTGCCCCATGCTCATCCAGGCGTTTGATAACAAGGATATTCCTGTCCAGGGGGATATCCTTTATGCCCTTGGCGAAATAGGAAACCTTGAAACAAAAAAATGGGTCGAAACAATTGTTGAAGATCTAAAAAACAAAGAGATCATAGAGGCGGCACAAGATGCCATTGCGGCCATTGAATCAAAGCACGCCTAGCAAAACATAAAATTTACGCTTTGTGACTAACCGTCAGGGTATGAATTCTATCCCTTGCCGCCTGGACAACTTCACCATCCTGGTCTTTTTCCACCATGGACTGCAATAAGGTCACGTCTGTTGTTTTGTTCACAAATTTAATTCGAACTTCCGGATTGGAATGAACATATTTTGGAACAAAAAAATCGGAAAATTTCATGACACCCTCCTTTTAAAATTATAAATCACAGGGGATCAGATGCTTTTTTTAAATATTGCCTGATGAGTTCGATTGTCACATCGCCCATTGTTCTGCCTTCTTTAACCGCAGTCACTTTGAACTCCTTGTGAAGATTTTCCGGCATCCTTAGTGTAAGTTGTTTTAACTTGAGTTTTTCGTCCATGAGCCCCTCATACAATGCGTTATAGATTTCATTCGACACCCCTGACAGTTGTATCAAAGACATAAAAATGTCTATATGTCAAGACATTCCTAAATCCACCGCCTAATTTTGTGCAGACCCGTCCAAAGAAAAATCGGGGAGTTTTTTTCTTGGCGGGGGCCCATTTCGGCCAGACTTAACTTTTTC
>JADGEQ010000038.1 GCA_016744295.1 Desulfobacteraceae bacterium
GACCATTGCCTGGGATGACAATGCGTTTTGCGGGACAGTGTTTGGCAATAAGGGAGGGCTGACAAAATCGGGGGAAGCGCTTATCCGATATTGTAATGAACTGGGGGTTATCGTTGATGTCTCCCACGCATCTGACAAGGCCTTTTATGAGATCGCGGCCATCACCAAAATTCCCTTTGTGGCAAGCCATTCAAATGCCAGGGCAGTGTGCCCAAATGACCGTAACCTTTCCGATGATATGATAAAACTCATTGCCGATGCCGGGGGAGTGATTGGCCTCACCTATGGTTCCGGGTTCATCCAGCCGGAATACTTTAAACATGAATTGGTATGTCGGAATAAGATCCTCAAAGGGTTTAGAGATGAGACCATTACCCCCCAGGATGCCCAGAAAATTTCACACGATGCTTTGTCAAAACTTTCGGCTGCCCCCCTTTCTCTTTTGGTTGAACATGCCCGGCATATGATAGGGATCGGCGGGGAAGACTGTCTGGCACTGGGAAGTGATTTTGACGGTGTTAGCTCCCTTCCCAGGACAATATTCGGCGTTCATTCTCTTCCCAATCTGGTCAGGGAAATGGAAAAGCAGGGAATTTTACCCAGGGTTATTGATAAAATCTGCCATGGGAATGCCCATGGGTATTTTAAGCATATCTTATAGGCTAAACCTAGCGGGTGCTCGATATATAGGAGTTGAAATATGGATTACACAAAAAACACAGTTTATATTGTCGGTCACGCTAAAACAAGTACTGACAACGCAATAACAGAGCGGTTTAAAATGTTTTTTATCAGTTTTGTGGTTGATCTTGAAACCGACCTTGTTATGGATGTGGGATGCTCCGCAACTTTGGAAATTACAAGTAAATTCATAGGGCATCTTTTCATGGGACAAAACATGGGTTTTGTTTCCCCTGACCTTGAAAAAGAGATTCCAAAACGGTATTTTGGCAGTTCTCAGAAAGCGATTCTTGTGGCGTATAAAGATGCTGTTAAAAAATATGCGGGTGTTAAAGCCAAATAGTAATTACTGTTTTTTTTCTTGCATATAACTTTTTGACATGCTACCTAAAATTTCATATCACCTTGTCTATTCAGAAGGGTAATCCACTGCCCCTCGTCCTGGACAAGATCTGAATATGCTAATTGTATAGGCGGGTCTTGTAAGGTTCCCTCCTTTAGCTCATTATTTAATATGCATTTTTAAAATTAGTATTTTTAACCATGAGATTTTTTAAAAAAGGAGGAATTAT
Source organism: Desulfobacteraceae bacterium (assembly GCA_016744295.1). Lineage (GTDB taxonomy): Bacteria > Desulfobacterota > Desulfobacteria > Desulfobacterales > Desulfobacteraceae > NBML01. Next base: position 1,254 of record JADGEQ010000038.1, read on the forward strand.
GAAAAAATTGTGTTTACTGTTTTTAGCGCTTATGGTGTTGGGTGCAAATATGGTATTTGCATCGGCTCCAAAAAATACGCTGGTTATGGCAGGCGTCATGGATGAAATCATAACCCTGGATCCTGCTGAAATTTTTGAGTTTGCCGGGGCAGAGTTTGCTGCAAATACCTATGACCGCTTGATCAATTACGATGTTGATAATGTCAGTAATATTTATGGTTCCATTGCAGAATCCTGGACAATTTCAGGGGACGGCAAATCCTATTCTTTTAAAATCAGGGAAAACATCACCTTTGCATCGGGCAATAAATTGAGTGCGGACGATGTGGTTTTTTCATTGAAACGGGTTATTATACTCAATAAGTCTCCGGCTTTTATCCTGACACAATTTGGATTTACACCTGAAAATATTGACGAAAGAATTGTAAAAACAGGACAATATGCTGTCAGGCTGACGGTGGATAAAGCATATGCGCCCACTTTCTTTTTGTATTGCATGACTGCCACCCCCGGCTCCATTGTGGATAAAAAAGTGGTTATGGCCCATGCAAAGGACGGAGATCTCGGATACAACTGGTTGAAAACAAATTATGCCGGATCCGGTGCCTTTACCCTGAAAAAATGGAAACCCTCGGAGACGCTTCTTCTTGACCGGAATGATGATTATTGGGGAGAACGAGCAAAGCTAAAACGGGTGATCCTCAGACATATCACGGAATCAACAACCCAGAGACTGCTGCTTGAAAAAGGAGATATCGACATTGCCAGAAACCTTCAGCCCGATGATATCAAAGGTCTGGCAAAAAATAGCGATATCAAGATTGAGAGCAAAGCAAAAGGGGCTGTTTACTATTTGGGTCTAAATCAGAAAAATAAATATCTGAAGATTCCCCAGGTAAGACAGGCCATTAAATATTTGATCGATTATAAGGGCATGGCATCCACCATTCTTGACGGACGCGCCACGGTTCACCAGTCGTTTTTACCCAAGGGGTTCCTGGGCTCTCTGGAGGAACTCCCTTTTTCCTTGAATGTTGAAAAAGCAAAAGCCCTTCTTAAAGAAGCGGGTCTGGAAAACGGGTTTTCCATCACCATGGATACTAGAAACAGCGAGCCCACAACCTCCATGGCTGTTGCCATACAGGCATCTTTGGCCCTGGGGGGAATCAAGCTTGACATCATACCCGGCGAAGGCAAACAGACCCTGACAAAATACAGGGCCCGAAACCATGATATCTACATCGGCAGGTGGGGACCCGACTACATGGACCCCCATACCAATGCAGATACATTTGCCAGAAATCCCGACAATTCAGACGATGCAAAATCAAAACCCCTTGCCTGGAGAAATGCCTGGGCCATTCCTGAAATGACAAAAAAAGCAGATGCTGCTGTCCTGGAATTTGATGCTGCAAAACGCTCACAAATGTACAGTGAGCTTCAGCAGGAACATCAGCAGACTTCTCCATTTGTCATTATGTTCCAGGATATAGAGATTCTGGCCAGACGATCAAATGTCAATGGGTTTATCCTCGGACCCACCTTTGACAGTAATTTTTATCACGCCACAACCAAATAGGCCAAGTTGAAACAGATGTTTACCCCAAGCAAACATAAGAAATTTTTAAACCTGTTAAAGCAGATTATCAAAACTGTTGCCATTGTCGGTGTGACCTTTACAGGTCTGCTTCTGGTGACATTTTTGATAGGCCGGGTCGTTCCCATCGACCCGGTCCTGGCTGTGGTTGGTGATAGGGCATCTGCTGAAGTTTATGAAAAAGCCTATATCGCCATGGGCCTTCATCTGCCCCTGTGGCACCAGTTTTTTATTTATCTTGGCAATGTTTTGTCAGGCGACCTTGGGATATCCGTCCTGACGGCGCGTCCTGTTCTCGAGGATATCTTGAGGGTGTTTCCGGCCACCTTTGAACTGGCCATCACAGCCACTTGCATCGGTGTGATCTTTGGCATTCCCCTGGGGGTGTTTTCCGCTGTTTACCGGGGTAGTTTTCTGGATCAGGTCACCCGGGTTATCGGGTTGCTTGGGTATTCTCTTCCCATTTTCTGGCTGGGCCTTCTGGGTCTTATGGTGTTTTATGTACAATTGGATATTCTTCCCGGTCCCGGCAGGATTGATGTCTTTTATGAAGATATTGTAGATCCTGTAACCGGTTTTTTGTTGATTGACAGCATCCTTGCCGGGGAAAGGGATATATTTTTCAATGCACTCCAGCATGTAATCCTGCCGGCCTCGCTTTTGGGATACTACAGCATGGCGTATCTGAGCCGGATGACCCGTTCATTTATGATTGATCAGTTGCGCCAGGAATATGTGCTTACGGCCCGGGTGAAAGGTATTCCCGAGTGGCGTGTCATCTGGGGGCATGCCCTGGGCAATTGTGCCATTCCCCTTATTACGGTGGTTGCCTTGAGTTTTGGGACCCTTCTTGAGGGGTCGGTTCTTACGGAAACGGTATTCTCATGGCCCGGGCTCGGGCTTTATCTTACCCGGTCCCTTTTAAATGCCGATATGAACTCAGTTCTTGGGAGTACCATTGTGGTGGGAGCTATTTTCTTGAGTATCAATATGTTTTCAGATTTTTTATATAAAGTTTTTGATCCCAGGGCAAAATAATCACCCGGATGTTAAAGAAAAATAGGAACGAGACAAGCCCAATGGAAAAAGAGACCATTAAATCCTGGTTATTAACAGATACCCCCCAATCCGCTTTCCAGGCAAACTGCGGCAGAATATACCTGGGTATGCTTGAATTTTTAAACAATCGACTGGCGGTACTCGGTCTTGTCATCATTCTTGCCCTTATTTTCATGGCCATATTTGCAAATATTATCGCTCCCTATGACCCCCTTTTAACCGATTTGCAAAACCGGCTGCAGCCCATGTCCTATGCCCATATTTTTGGAACCGATGAACTGGGAAGGGACATCTTCAGCCGCATTGTCTTCGGGTCCAGACTGACACTGTATGTCATCGGATTGGTGGCCATTATCGCAGCGCCGGTGGGGATCCTCATGGGAACGGTTTCCGGATATTTTGGCGGTCTATTGGATACCATATTGATGCGGATCACCGATATTTTTCTGGCCTTTCCAAAGCTGATTTTAGCCCTTGCCTTTGTGGCGGCACTGGGACCTGGCATTGAAAATGCCGTCATTGCCATCGCCATAACCTCCTGGCCACCCTATGCCCGGATTGCCCGGGCAGAAACCATCACCATCAGAAAGTGTGTATTTATCGATGCCATTCGTTTGCAGGGAGCAGGCCCCCTGCGGATCATCCTAGGACATATCATGCCCCTTTGCCTCTCATCCCTGATTGTCCGGGTGACCCTTGATATGGCGGGAATCATTCTGACCGCAGCAGGGCTTGGTTTCCTGGGACTTGGGGCCCAGCCCCCTTTGCCGGAATGGGGTGCCATGACATCAAGCGGCCGGGCATTTATCCTGGATCATTGGTGGCTGATCACCATACCCGGAACCGCCATTTTTATTGTCAGCCTTGCCTTTAATCTTCTGGGAGATGGGTTAAGAGAAGTTCTTGATCCGAAAAGTGAGAATTAAAATGAAACCACAAGAGTTGCTGATGGTTAAAAATTTGAATGTTCATTTTCCTTCTCCAAAGGGAGATATCCATGCCGTCAGAAATATCAGTTTTTCCGTTGGTAAAAAAAAGATTGGTATTGTTGGCGAATCAGGTTCCGGAAAGTCTGTCACCGGCAGGGCTATCTTAAAACTATTGCCTTCCCATACACGGATAACGGCGGATAAAATCCAGTTCAAGGGCGAAAATCTGCTTGAGAAAAATGAACGAGAGATGCGCAAAATTCGGGGGCAGGGAATTTCAATGGTCATGCAGGACCCTCAATACTCCCTGAATCCGGTCAGGTGCGTCGGCAGACAGATCAAAGAAGCCTACCTGGCCCACAGGCGTGTCAGCAAAAAAGAAGCCAGAAATAAAACGCTTGCCATGCTTGAAGCGGTGAGGATCAGAGATCCGGAACGGGTTTACAAATTATATCCCCATGAAGTATCCGGCGGCATGGGCCAGCGGATTATGATTGCCATGATGTTGATACCCGAACCCTCCCTATTGATTGCAGATGAGCCAACATCTGCCCTGGATGTCACCATTCAGCTTCAGGTCCTGGCGATTTTAGATGATCTGGTAACCCAAAGGGGCATGGGGCTGATTTTTATCAGCCACGACCTGGAGCTTGTGTCATCCTTTTGTGATGAGGTGATTATCATGTATGCCGGTCAAATCATGGAAATATGTTCGGCCAAAGATCTTCACCGATCCTCCCATCCCTACACAAGAGGACTTTTAAACTGTTTGCCGAAAATTCAGGGGGATACCGATTTTCTGCCCATACTGAATCGGGATGAGGCCTGGCTCAATGCATCTTGGCCCAATGGGTCTTGTCCCAATGGGTCTTTTACAAAATAGCAGGTAATAAATGATATGGTGGAAATAGAAAAATTAAATATTCTCTTTGGAACAGGGACATCAAAAAACCATGCCCTAAAAGATGTGTCTTTTACGGTAAAATCCAATGAATTTTTCGGGCTTGTGGGGGAATCAGGATCCGGTAAATCCACGGTTTTAAACTGCATTGCAGGCCTGTTGAAACAGTGGACAGGCAAGATCACCATCAATGATGAACCCCAGAACCCAAGAAGAGATTCCGGGTTTTATAAAAGAGTTCAGATGGTTTTTCAGGATCCCTATGGATCTTTGCACCCAAGACATACAGTTGACAAGACACTCAAAGAGCCCCTCAAGATTCATGGGCTGACCCAGACCAACAGGCGGGTGGAAAAAGTGCTGGATGAGGTGGGACTTGATAATAGGTTCCGGTTCAGGTATCCCCATCAGCTTTCAGGCGGTCAGCGGCAGCGGGTTGCCGTGGCACGGGCCCTTATCCTGGAACCATCCATTGTTCTTTTGGATGAACCCACATCCGCTCTGGACGTATCCATCCAGGCTGAAGTATTGAACCTTTTAAAAAAAATCGGCAAGGAGAAAAAGTTGACCTATATACTGGTCAGCCATGACCTGGCGGTTGTGTCCCATATGTGCGATACCATTGCCGTGATGAACCATGGCAGGATTATAGAAACCATAACAAAGAAGCAATTGGAGAATGAAACCTTTGGTCACGCGTATACAAAACAGCTGTTTCTGGCTTCCAAAGGCTTTAACCGAGACGTGATCGATCTGTTTATGGATTTTTGATCAGAAAATAAATTATAATATCGAAAAAAAACATGAAACATAAAAAAGGCTGTATCAATGTAAGTGTTGCAAATCTTTACCGGGAACCCGCCCATGAAAGTGAAATAATAACCCAGGGGCTTTTGGGTGAAACAGTGGATATGCTCGAATATGGAACCGAGTTTACCAGAATCCGCCAAAAAGATGCCTATGAAAGCTGGATCAGCAACCACCATCTTTCAGAACCGCCAAGTGCAAAGGGTAAACCAATTGTTGCCAGAGATCATTTTCTTAGAATTTATCAAGACAAAAAAATGTCACTTCCTTTAAAGGATGCGGTTATTGGGTGCCATCTCCTTGCCGTTGATGAAGACGACACTTTTTACCGGATTCTTTTGCCCTCAGGAGAGTTGGGGTGGGCTCAAAAAAAACATTTTGGTATTTTTTCGAATTTTTCAAGGGAGGCTGTGATACGCCTTGCCAGGGAGTTTATGGGATACCCATATTTCTGGGGAGGGAAAACACCCAGGGGATTTGATTGTTCCGGATTTGTTCAATTTGTATTCAGCCTTCTTGGAAAACAGATCAGCCGGGATGCCTGGATGCAGGCAAAAAAAGGGATTGCTTTCTCAAAAACCTATCAGGATGCCCGGGTTTCAGACCTTATTTTCTTTGGGGACAGCAAAGACAAAATCACCCATGTGGGCATCAGTCTTGGAAACAATAAATTTATCCACGCCCTGGGCTGGGTCAGAATTAACAGCTTGAACCCGGAAGCGTCGGACTTCAGCCAAAAACATGTCAACACCTTTATCCTGACCAACCAAATCATGGAATAAAATCAACCCATGGAATAAAACAACTCATGAAAATAACAAATATCAGAACACAAACCATTCCTACCCCCTTGAAAAAAAAGTTTAAAACTGCTTTGCGATCCGTTGATGCGATTGAAAACATCTGTGTCTTTATTGAAACAAAGGGGTTTACCGGTATTGGATGTGCTGTCCCCACAGCTGTTATCACCGGAGAGACACCAATGTCAATTAAGGGGGCGATACAGCATATCCATGACGCTTTATCCGGGCTGGATATAAGAGACTTTGAAATTGTCATGCAAACCCTTCATGCCTGCATGAAGGGGAACAATTCCGCAAAAGCTGCGGTTGATATGGCCCTGTATGATATTATCGGAAAATTTTATAAAACACCTTTATACCGGTTTCTTGGCGGTGGTGGCAAGCGCCTTGAAACAGACATGACCGTGAGTATCGGCACCTTGGAAAAAATGGCGCTTGATGCCCGGGAAGCGGTTGATAACGGATTCAGTATACTCAAGTTGAAATTAGGCCGGGAGCCGGAGCTTGATATAAACTGCTTGAAAGCCGTCCGGAGGGCCGTGGGACCTGAGATCAGACTCAGGATAGACGCAAATCAGGGATGGAGTCCCAAACAAGCCGTGTTTTTTATGGAACAAATTGCCCGGGACAATATCTGTATTGACCTTCTTGAACAACCGGTTCATGCAAGGGATTATAAAGGCATGAAATTTGTTCGCAATAACACGGATGTGCCGGTTTATGCGGATGAAAGCGTGTTTTCTCCCAGGGATGCCATGGAGATCATCAATATGGATGCAGTTGACGGTATCAATATTAAATTGATGAAGTGCGGCGGCATCTACAATGCACTGAAAATAGCCGCCATTACTGAATCCGCCGGTGTTGGCTGCATGATCGGTTCCATGATGGAAAGCCATATCAGCGTGACAGCGGCAGCTCATCTTGCTGCTGCCAAAAAAGTTATCACCGGGGTTGACCTTGATGCGCCTCTTTTTGTGAAGAAATCCTCGGCCCCGGGCGGTATAACCTACACCGCTTCAACAATTACACTGCCGGACCTGCCGGGATTGGGTGTCCACACCCTTTTTGCATCTTAATGCCCCTGGGGAACTTTTTATTTTGCCTCTTTGATTGCTCGGGCGGCGATGTTATCAACCACTGAAGGGAACATTAATTTCATCCAGCGTCCCAATTTTCCCCTGAGTGATGTGATGAGTATCCGGTCTCGTTTTTCAATGGCATTCATTATCAACACAGAACATTCGTCCGCTGTCATTATTTTTGATTCTTGCATTGGACTTTTTCCAAGGGGATTACCGGAACCGTCAAGGGCTCTTTTGTGGATTTCAGAAAGTACAAAATCAGGCGCAATCATTGTTACGGAAACGCCTGTATTTTTTAATTCTATTCTAAGTGAGTCAAAAAAACCGAACATTGCATGTTTACTGGCTGCATATGCTGTTCGGGATGGAACGCCATTAAGTCCTGAGACACTGGAGACCGCAACTATCTGCCCCTTATTATTTTTCAAATATTTCAGGGCATAATAGGTGCAATAGACAGATCCCAAATAATTAACATTCATAATTTGGTTAAAAATCGATAAATCTTCGATCTCTTCAAATGGGGTCCAGATTGTTCTGCCGGCATTGTTAACCAATACATCAATTTGGCCATGGGCGTTAATTGTGGATTCAATAAGGTTTTTACAGGAATCTTTATCTGTTACATCCGTTGTTATCAATAACGCACTCCCACCAAGGGTTTCAATTTCACGCTTAAGTTCCTTTAACCGTGTCTCATTTCTTGCAGCGATAACAACTTTTGCTTGCTGGGCTGCAAATTTAAGGGATAAAGCACGACCAATTCCTTCTGAAGCACCTGTTATTATAACTACTTTATTATTAAAATTTACCATTATGGTTACCCCTTTATTTTAAGGAAAATGAAAATTTTCTTTTCAAAAATCTGTTGGAAGATGAGACTCCTAAATTTAAGGTATATTGCATCTAGGGAAAAAGTTTTCAAGGACGAATATGGTTTTTGCAGGCCAGGTATCTTATTGGAATTCCAATATACCAAAGAATTGGGGCAGGTGAAAATTTGGTTTTGGGAAAGTCACCTTTGACCAGGTTAACCAATGCGGATGTGAGGTTTTGTCCCCACATTTGTAAAAATTTCCCCGCCATTCAACCCGGGGCCCCGGCTGGGTCACCCGGCAGTATTTTTTCAACAAGAATAGGGGAATCGAATAGGCAACGGTCCATTTAACAGGGAAGTTTATTTCAGGATTAACAATTTTGGGCAAGGAATGGACAACTTTTATCTTATTGCAGTCGCTCTTTGGGATGACGACCCTGTTTTTGTCCTGCCCCGGCTGGAAATGGAACAGCATGGTTCCTCCGCAATTCATTTCAAGATTGAAGTAGCCCTCGGACACCGCATTCGGTGTAAAAAAAAATTCAACACAACTGTCCTCCCAAACATTATCCTGATGCTCTGCTGCAACTGCCCGAACATATCTGTCCTTCACCTGAAACATCAGATATAGAGCCTTTTCATCATAAGCAATTTTTACCATTGTTTCTGGAAAATGGTCAGGTTTCTCTCCCATATAATTTTGGATAGGTTCAGGTGAGATCTCTTGCCACAACGATTTGTTCCAGACTTCATCATTTACCGGAATTATTTTTTTTGCAATTTTACAGCGCATGGGTTGCTTTCTTTCTGGCGTATAACAATACTTATTCCTTAAGACCTTTAAAGAATAGCAGATACAAAAAAAATAACAAGAAAAGGATTTATGGGGAACAAGGCCGGATTTGAAAAAAAATGAACCTGATCTTTATTGAAAATAAAAGAGATGGGATCTTTCTTGTCTTTTGTTGTTCAATAATCTATATTTTTACATCCGTCTAATACGGTAAAGGGGAAAAATTCATGAAAAAAATTCTATTTGTTGCGATATTGATTTTATGCTGCGCCGGTTTTGTATCTGGTTCAAATGAGGAAACAACTAGGGAATCTCTTGAACCTGTGAATATCGATTTTGGGGAACAAGAACAAATCTTCCGGCAAAGCATTCCATCCATTGCAAACCAGTTTATCGGTATTCCCTATGAACTTGGGGGGAATCCCCAAAAAACCGGGACATCGGACAATTCCTATCTTTTTTTCTCCATTTATGCCATGGCTGCACAAAAATCGGGATTGTCTTACAAAGGATATCTTCCCATGGCCCATCTATTACCCCGGACCAGAGAAGTGAACAAAAATGATCTGAAAAACGGGGATCTCATTGTTTTAAATGACAACCACGCCGCCATGATCTATTGGATTGACGACACCCAAAAAATGTATTTTATCTATGCATCGGAAAAACGGCAGCAAATTATCGCCTTTAACAGCGATAATCCCGTATACCAGGCCTATTGGCTGGAAAATTTTAAGGGTTTTTACAGGGTATCAGAGGCGATGCTGACACATTCTCCCAGATAAAATTAACCCGGGCCGACACTTTCTTCCTGTCCATTGCAGTTTCAATCATTTAGGATATTCAACTAAAGGAGAATTCGCAATCAGCATACTCTCTGTTCAATGAGGTTGGTGATATGATTTTTAATGCGAAATGTTATCTTTTGAAATCGAGTCCAAGGTTTTTTCAGCGCCGGGCCTGGATTCAAACTTCGGCCTGGATTCATGATTGGTAATCACAATGCCTGAAAAAATAAGCACCATGGAGAAAAAATGAAGGATGCCCATGGTTTCATTCAAAAATAAATACCCCAGAAACCCGCTGAACAGAGGCAGGGTGTAATAGACCATACCGGCCTTGGAGGGACCCAGGGTGACGATGGCCTGGTTCCAGAGCACAAAGGCGCACAAAGAAGCGAAGATCCCAACATAGAGGATGGCTGGGATGGTGGTTTGATTTAAAAGATCCCCATGGACCTGGCTCTGCTCCCAGACAAAAAAAGGCAATAAAAAGATAAGCCCCATAACAAAACAGGTAAATTGAAGGGAGTACACACTGATTCCCCCGGGTTTGCGTTTTAACAAAAGGCTGTAAATGGCAAAAAGAACTGAGGCTGCCAGCATCCACAGATCACCAACAGCAAAGGAAATATTCATCAGAGTGGAAGGTGCCCCCCTGGTGATAAGAAACACAACCCCTGTAAAAACCAGAATAACCCCTGTCCCCTTTTTAATACAAAGGGCTTCCTGGAAAAAAAATCTTGAAAAAATCATAATAAAAATGGGAAAGGTAATGGCAATAAGCGACAGGTTCATGGCCGTTGTGGTATGGCCGGCAATATAGATAAAGGTATTAAAACAGGTGACCCCAATAAAAGAGGTGATGCAAAAATAAACCAGGTGCTGACGGACTAGGGGCCACTCCCGGATCATCCCCTTGATGGCAAAGGGGGTAAAAACCAGGACTGCTGTCATCCACCTGAAAAATGCCAGACTGACAGGGGGGATATGATCACTTAGCCCCCTTGCAACGATAAAATTTCCTGACCATATGGCAGTGGCTCCCAGGGCGAACAAGTATCCAGTTGCAATGGAATAATGATGAGATTTTCCGGTCATGGTCCTTCTCCCTTATTTTTAGATTTCCTCTGTTATGGAAAATTTTAAAGGGAAAATAAAGCGACAGATTATAGAAAAAAAAAGGGGTACAGTTGAGAAAAACAACACTGATTTCAAAAAATTAAAACTGATTTAGTGCTTGACTTGACCCCTTTATTTTCATATGAAAAAAAGAGTTGATTACTCCTTCTCGTTTCATTGGTATCTCATATTCAGCAACTCATATTCAGCACCTAGGTTTCAGAAAATAGGATTCATCAAATATGATTTAATTAGGAATAATCCATGAATGAAACTAAAACCAGCCTTTTATCACAGCCTCCCGGTGACAAGTTTACCATCCGCTGTTCTAGATTGGGTCACCAGATCAATTTTTCCTATTGTCGTTCTGAAAACCATGGGCTTCCCTGCTTTAAAACTCTTGATTGCTGGTACACCCATTTTGATGTACAGGCTTTTCTTGGGGATCAACTAACACAAACCGATTTTAAAAATCTGGTCCAGAACAAAATTCCATCCAAAATTCTTTCCCTGCTTGACCTGATCGAACAGGCCAAGCAAAGCAAAGAAGAATCCAGTTGATTTATCTGAAACAGGTCAATATTCATTCTGATAATTTTCCGGTCCGGGAGGGCTATCCCTTTGGGATGAAAATTTTGCATCACACCGATTTTATTGAATTCAATAGCGGGATCACTTTTTTTATCGGCGAAAACGGCACTGGTAAATCAACCCTGCTCAAGGCCCTGGCCATCAAAAGCGGTATTCATATCTGGCAAAATGAATTTAATTTAAGGGTAAAAAAAAATCCCCATGAAGATCTTCTGTATGAACATATCACACTTCAATGGGAAAAGGGTCCGGTACCGGGATCATACTTTGGGTCCCAGATATTTTCCCACTTTGCGAAAAACCTTGAAGAATGGGCTCTCAATGATCCGGGTATGTTGCAATATTTCGGGGGAAAATCTTTGATTGCCCAATCCCATGGCCAGTCACTTCTGTCCTATTTTTTTTCCAGATATAAATTAAAGGGCTTATATTTTCTTGATGAACCGGAGACAGCCTTGTCCCCCTCTTCCTTGATTGATCTTTTAAATCTGCTGATCCGAATAAACAAAATGGGGCATGCCCAATTTATTATCGCCACCCACTCTCCTTTTTTGATGGCCTGCCCTGATTCCCAAATTTATACCTTTGGTGAAAATAATATTTATCAAATGGATTATAAAGAATGCCGGCATTACAAGCTTTATAAAGATTTTATGGACAATCCAGATGAATTCATAAGCAAGTAATATTGCTTTTTAAAAAGCAGTTCCCCTGGGAGTCCCGGTTCGGTCAGGTGCAATCAATTCACTTATTACCCCAATGATTACCCCAATGATTACCCCAAGGAAAGGAGGAGTTATGAGAATCAGAAAGTATTTGCTACCGGAAAATGAGATGCCCCGTCAATGGTACAACATCATGGCAGACCTGCCCAATGGAATGGAACCCCCTCTTCATCCGGGCACGGGACAACCCTGCGGTCCTGAGGATCTGGCCCCTATTTTTCCCATGAATCTCATTGAACAGGAAGTGAGCACCCAGAGATGGATTGATATCCCCGAAGAAATCCTGGATAAATATGCCATCTGGCGCCCTTCTCCCCTTTTCCGGGCCCATTCTCTTGAACGAGCTCTGGATACACCGGCAAAGATCTATTATAAACATGAAGGGGTGAGTCCCGCCGGAAGTCACAAACCCAATACCGCCATTGCCCAGGCCTATTATAACAAAGTGGCCGGCACCCAAAAAATCATCACGGAAACAGGAGCCGGACAATGGGGGAGCAGTCTTGCCATGTGCTGCTCTTTTTTTGGTCTTGAATGCAAGGTGTTCATGGTAAAAATTTCGTACAATCAAAAGCCCTACCGTAGGCTGATGATGGAAACCTGGGGGGCCAATTGCACCGCAAGTCCGAGCAGTGAAACAAAGGCGGGTCGGTCCATATTGGAAAAAGATCCAGATTCTCCGGGCAGTCTGGGCATGGCCATCAGCGAAGCCGTTGAAGAAGCGGTTACCACTGAGAACGCCAAATACGCCCTGGGAAGTGTTCTCAACCATGTCATGATCCACCAGAGTATCATCGGGCTGGAAGCAAAGAAACAAATGGAAATGACAGGGGATTATCCAGACGTCATCATCGGCAGTGCCGGTGGCGGAAGTAATTTTGCAGGTCTTGCCTTCCCCTTTGCCCTGGATAAAATAAACGGAAAAGAGATTGATATCATTGCAGTGGAGCCAACTTCCTGCCCCACCCTCACCCGGGGCCCCTTTGCCTATGATTTCGGGGACACCGTCCAGATGACACCGCTGTTACCCATGTATACCCTGGGTCATAATTTTGTCCCGGCCCCCATCCATGCCGGCGGCCTGCGGTACCACGGCATGGCCCCCCTTGTCAGCCAACTGATTCTGGACGGTATTGTCCGGGCCGAATCCATCCAGCAGCTTGAAACCTTTAACGCTGGCATGACCTTTGCCCGGTCCGAAGGATACATTTCTGCTCCCGAATGCAACCATGCCGTTGCCATGGCAATTCGGGAAGCCCTGAAAGCCAAGGAGGAAGGAAAAGAAAAAACCATCCTCTTTAACTGGTCCGGCCACGGGTTGGTTGATCTGGGGGCCTATGAATCATTTTTCAGGGGAAAACTTGCCGACCATGAGCTGCCCCAGGAACAAATTGATATGGCATTAAAGGATCTTGAACCCTTGCCCAAACCCAGGCAAGCACCCTGACTTTACATGTTTCACCATGAAGGGTATGAAGAAACCATACCCTTCATGGTGGATTATTCAGCTTGAATCTAGGTCTTGCTTATCTTATACAGTCAATGGCTTTTTTAAATCCTTCAAAAGATCCCTTGATGATTTTTTCCGGTACGGCATAGGAAAGCCGAAAATGTCCGGGACCGCCAAAACCGGTTCCCGGAACCGCCAATATGTTTTGTTCCTTTAGGATACCGACAAATTTTATATCGTTTTCAATGGGACTTTTGGGAAAAAGATAAAAGGCACCTTCGGGTACGGCAAATTCATACCCGGCTGCGAAAAGTCCTTCACAGAACATGTCCCTGCGGTTTTTGTAAATATCAATATCCACGGTGACCCCCTGGAGCTGTCCTACCACCTGCTGGAAAAGGGCCGGCGCATTCACATACATCATGGTATTGGTCACCCCGGCTGCCCCGGCAATCATGGCTGCATCCTCGGCTTTAGGATGAACGGCAAGATATCCGATTCTCTCCCCTGCCAGGGACAACTCCTTGGAGTAGGAGGTAAGCATAATGGTATGGGGATATGCGTCAAATACAGATGGCACCTCCACCCCATAGACAATCTTTCGATAGGGTTCATCGGAAATCAGGTAAATGCGTTTGCCAAATTTTTGGCTGGCCTCCTCAAGAAGGATTCCCAGGCTCCCAAGTTCTTCTTTTGTATATACAACTCCGGTGGGATTGTTGGGAGAATTAATCAGCATGACCCGGGTGTTTTTGGTGATGGACGCTTTGATCCCCTCCAAATCCAGGTGAAAATCAGGGAGGGTGGGTGCGGTTTTCAGATTGGCACCGGCCACAAAGGCATACTGATTATAACCGACAAAATAGGGAGCTGGTACCAGAATATCTTCCCCTGGATTCAGCAATGCCCTGAGGGTATCATTTAAAGCCCCTGCGGCTCCAACGGTCATCACAATCAGATCCTGGGTAAGCCCCACCTTAAATTCCTTATTCAGGTAATCGGCTAGGGCCTTTCGAACATGGGGATACCCCGGGTTGGACATATACCCGTGGGAGGTATTTTCATTGTTGATCAGTTCCAGCAAAACCTGTTTGACGGCAGGAGGCGGAGGAACGTCCGGGTTTCCAAGTGAAAAATCAAATACATTGTCAGGGCCTAGCTTTTCTCTAAGCCTTGCTCCCTCTTCAAACATTTTCCGGATCATGGATGCGGATTCCACCATTTTTACCATTTTATCTGCTATGGGCATAAAATTTTCCTCCGAAATCGTGGGTTTAAATAGCTACCACCATACCCTAAATTTTCCAGGATGAAAACACCCCTTTGCAACCCAAAATCCATTGTTAATTTTTAAGAAGCGGGTGCCGTACAATATAGAAAAATTAGGATGCAACAAATTAAACATTGATTTTTTTTTAAAAAAGTATCATTAATTTCTTGTACACCATCTTTTTGAAAGGACTCCACATATCAGTGAATAATAATTGCGAAAGTAAAGAACCAATGAATTTACGAAGCGAGGCCAGAACAGAAAGTGAGGCAAATGCGAGTGTGGAATTTCAACCCGGGGATAATACATTGGCATATCGCTTTAAACTAAAGGATTTTTCCTCCGGGGGATTTGGTATACTGGTACGTAAAGACTCCAAGGTGCTTGAGCATATCAACCCGGGTGATGTGCTTACAATGACCTATCATCCGGACAGGGTCACCAGCAATCCCATCCCCCATAATACCCAAATAAAACATATTTCAGAACCAGAGCATGGAAAACATATAGATCATATGGTGGTCGGGCTTTTGATTCTTGAATAGGGTGAATTTCCATGCCGGATTCTAAACCGAAAACAAGCATTAGCGAATTTTTCCCCTATGTGGTGCCGTTTCTTGTTTTTGCCGGTTTCTCCTATCTGATACCAATATTTGATTTATCCAAAATCCTTGTATATCCAGCCAAAACATTGTCGGTGATGGCCTTGCTGTTTTTCTATTGGCCCAGGATAAAGCATGAAATTAAGGTGGTTCTTGATTTAAATGCCGTAATGGCAGGCATCGCTGTTTTCATCATCTGGATAGGAGTTGAAAATCATTATCCCAAACTTGGCCCTGGCTCATTTTTTAACCCATTTGAACTGGTTGAAGGACCCCATGCATACCTTCTCATGGGTATTCGTCTCTTTGGTTCGGTTCTGATTTTTCCGGTCATGGAAGAATTATTTTGGCGCTCTTTTGGCCTGCGATTTCTTATTGATACCAACTTTAAACGATATTCCCTGGGCAGCTTTACCTGGTTTTCCTTTATTTTTGTTTCTATTGCCTTTGGATTTGAGCACCATCGATGGCTGCCTGGAATTTTTGCCGGATTTTTTTATGCCATACTTCTCTATCAAAAGAAAAATTTGTTTTCACCCATCCTGGCCCATGGGGTCACCAATTCTCTTTTGGGGATTTATGTGATAGCAAACAGGGAATGGGGATTATGGTAAACAATAATGGCGCAATGGATGGCGTTTTAATAGAACTCTTTCATTAATTCATATGGCTAGTGTATTCATGACCTTGACTTGGATACTAAAAATATATTAACATGACTTAAATTATAAATCGTATTCAATCCCTGAAATTTGTTTTCCATATTATTTTATTTAGCGTGTCCAGAAAAAAATCTATATGGACCATATCAACAAGCCAGATTGAGGAGATGAGATGAGTGACTTTTTAAAAAACCTAAGAAGCTCCACTAAAAAGGAAGTATCCCCGCCAAGGAAAAAACTTGAGGGCAATTATTTTCAGCATACCGAACGAAGATCAATGGATGACAGGAGAAATAGCGGCAGTACAGGCAATTTTGAAAATTTATCCCGACAAATTGGAGATACCATCCCGGAAATTCTGGAGCATACAACCACTTTGACCGAGCAGGTTGAAAAATTGGCCGCAACCAACGAATTGGTGGCAGAGGCAAAGATCAGACAGCACAATGCCGTTGCAGACTTTTTTAATAACCTGAATAAAATGGTATTGGGAACCAGTGAAAAAAACATTTTCACAGACCCTCAGAAAGTCACCACCAGTTATGCATCGGGAACCCACTACACAAAGGACGACATCCTGTCCATCATTCAGAAGATGAGGGATGAGGGGGCTACGTTTTCAATAATAGCCGAGTACCTAACTGAAAAAGGCATGCCAACCTTTTCCGGCAGGGGAGAGTGGCATGCCCAGACAATTCACAGACTTTGCAAATAGTGTTATTTTACCTTCATTCCCTGAATCATAATTTTAAATGCTGTTCTCAGGGTGGGTCGGACAAAATCTTTCTGGTCGTTTAACAGCCGTTTGGAATCCACCCAAAGTACAACCCCGGCATAGGAACCCCAGAGAACATCGGCCATTGCAGCAGGGTGTTCATCAATAAAAATACCGGTATCAATCCCTTCTTGTACCACATCTATGATGGCACCATGGGCCAGGGAAGAGTATTTTTTCAGCTGTTGCATCACTTCATCGGAAAGATTCTGCAGGGTTTCTCCGGACTGAAGATGAAACAAGTTAATCAGAATATTGGGGTCATAATCATAGACATCGATGAATACATCACGAAATCTTGCAATCTTTTCCTCAACAGAGATTTCCTCGTCCACCACCTTTTTTATTTGCACACCCAGATGCTTTAGAATATTAATGGACAAAGAGGTGTGAAGTTCTTCCTTGTTTTTAAAATACAGATACAGTGTCCCCGGGCTCAATTCCGCTGTAGAAGCAATTTCTTCCATTGTTGCACTGTTGAACCCCTTTGTAGAAAACACCTTCCGGGCTGCAGCAATAATATCGTCTCTTCTTCTTTCCTTTTCTCTTTGTTTGCGCTCGTGTATACCCATTCCGACCTCTTTATTTTTTGAATATGATTCAGAAACTGTATTAATGCATCGATAGATACAAAAATCTGAAAAAAACTGCAAGAATAAAGATAAAAAATAATGAGATTTAATCAGATTTATGATTTGTTTTGGCGATCTTTTTCGCTTTTTGTATTTCCATTAATGATTTTTTTTACTATCATGTCCATAAAAAACAGTCCCTAGGAACAATAAACCGTTAAAAATCAGCGGAGAAGGATAACATGCCAAAATCAACTTACTGGGCCGACAGCTATGTGGAAAAACTTTCGAGTGCAAAGAATGCCCTGCAGCATATTCGGCCTGGACAGCGGGTCTTTATCGGCTCTTCATGCGGAGAACCTCAATATCTAGTCAATGAATTGTCCCAGTCATCTGCCCGATTCACGGACCTTGAAATTGTGCGCCTTCTGAGTATTGAAAGCGGCCCTTTAACCCTGATTGCCAACAAATCCCATTCCCAGCAATTCAATATTCGATCCTTTTATCTGGGGTCGGCCTCTCCAAACTTAATCAAAAAAAACCAGCGGTTTATCACCCCCATTAATTTGTCCCAGATTCCCCGTTTGTTTAAATCAGGACTCATGCCCCTGAACGCAGCCCTGATTCAGGCCTCCCCCCCGGATGATTTCGGCTGGATGAGTCTTGGGGTGTCTGTGGATATCACCCTGGCTGCCTGCGAATCTGCGGACATTGTCATTTGTCAGGTCAATCCGAACATGCCCAGGGTATTGGGAAGAAGTTTTATCCATGTCAATGATGTGAATTTTATTGTTGAGCATGAAGAGGAGCTGCTCACCATCAAACCCATGCCGGAACTGGAAACAGCCAATGTAATTGCCAAACACATCTCCCGGCTCATTGATGACGGATCCACCCTCCAGACAAGCCTGGGCGTTACCAATGAAGCTACCATGGTCTGCCTGTCGGATAAAAACGATATCGGCATTCATTCCCAATATCTTACCGACAGTATCATGCGCCTGTTTTCCATGGGGGTTGTCACCAATAAGAAAAAGGGGTTTAATAATGGAAAGCTTGTGGCGGGAAGTGCCGTGGGCTCCAACCTGCTCTATGAATTTATAGATGACAACCCTTCCATAGAATTCCATCCTTCTGATTATATCAACAATCCTGCCATCATAGCCCGGCACAATTCCATGGTCTCGCTGAATACGGCAATGGCCATTGATCTAACCGGTCAGGTAGCTGCAGATGCCCTCCCCTATAATAATTATACCGGGATAAACGGGCTGCTTGATTTTACCAGGGGGGCTGCCATGTCTGAAAATGGAAAATCCATTTTAATGATGACCTCCACCTCTGATCACGGCAGACAAAGCCGGATCGTTCCCAGCCTTTCTGATATTCCGGTGGTGGTTCCCCGGGGGGATGTCCAGTTTATTGCCACAGAGTACGGGGTGGTAAACTTGTTTGGAAAAACACTCCAGGAAAGGGCAATGGCCCTTATTAGCATTGCCCATCCCGATTTTAGGGACGAGTTGTTTTCCAAGGCCAAGGAGTTGAATTTAATTGATGTGGAACGTAAATTTAAACAGGCAATCAAGGGGATATATCCGGTTAAGTATGAACAGATTATCGAGATCAACACAATTCCCATAACCTTCAGGCCTGCCAAGCCTGTTGATCAAAGGAGCGTTCAGGAGCATTATTATACCATGAACCGGGGGGATATAGTTTCCCGCTTTTTCCACGAAAAGAAAAGCTTTGTCCATGACCAGATCGAAACCACCTATGAAATAGATTATATAAATGACCTGACCATTGTGGCCACCATAGGAGAGCTTGGGTTTGAAAAAATCATTGCCGTGGGGGAATACTTCAGAAATACCATCATAAACATGGCGGAAATTGCCTTTTCCGTATCACGGGAATACCAGGGCATGGGCATTGCCCAAATCCTCCAGGAAAAGCTTGCCACTGCTGCTAAAGACAATGGGATAAAAGGGTTGATCGCCTATACCTCCCCCCAGAACAAGGGGATGATCCGGCTCTTTAACAAACTGCCCTATGGTATCAGTTCTGAAAAAGATGATGACATGATTATCCTTAACTGTCTATTTTCAGAACCTGTGGACAAGGAAAAGGCGGTCAAGGACTCGGATAGTTCCATGGGATAACCCAATAGAAAAAGGGAGTGCCGATATTTCCGGCACTCCCCTTCCTGACTTTCAGCTTCTCTCTTTTCAGACAGGGGCCTTATTTTCGCTTCAGCAAGGCCACGGATTCAATGTGATAGGTGTGGGGAAACATGTCCACGGGGGTTATCTCCAGCACTTCATAGCGCACAGCGAGCATTTCAAGATCCCGGGCCAGGGTGGCCGGATTACAAGAAACATACACGATCTTTTCTGCATGGATGTTCAGCACCTGGCTGACAACCTCCTTGTGCATTCCCACCCGGGGCGGATCAATAATGATCACATCCGGTGTATGGGTAAGTTTTGGAAGCACATCTTTAATATCGCCTTCAAAAAACTCACAATTTTCTATTCCGTTCAATTGGGCATTCTTTTTTGCATCAATGACAGCCGAGGTAACAATCTCGATGCCATAAACCATTTTAGCATTCCTTGACAGCCAGAGCGGAATGGTGCCGGTACCCGAATAAAGATCCAGAACCGTTTCTCGCCCTGTGAGACCGGCATACTCAGCCACCTTTGCATAGAGTTTTTGACAGGCTCTTGTATTGGTCTGGAAAAAGGAGTTGGCTGATATTTTAAAACTGAAATCCCCTAATTTTTCAGTAATATGATCCTCTCCATGGATCAGGATTTCCTCTTTATCTATGGCCACCCCAGATTTGGAATTTGTGATATTGTTGAGAATACTCTTGATATTGGAATATTTTTCTGCCAGCTGCCTGCCCAGTTCGGATACTACCTCAATATTTTTGTCCCGGGTCACAATATTGACCATCCACTGGTCATGGGCCACGGAATGCCGGAGCATGAGAAACCGCCAGAACCCTTCATGGCTCTTGAGGTCATAGGACGCAAGCCCGGATTCTGTGATAAAACGTCGAACATCTTCTAAAATCTGATTTCCCATGGCAGGCATGATTTCACATTGCTTGATATCAATGACCTTATCAAAGGTGCCCGGCACATGAAGGCCTATGCCAAATCCCTTTTTAATGGTCTCATCCGCAAGCTCTTCGGGCATTAGCCAGCGTTTGGCAGAGCAGGAAAACTCCATCTTGTTCCGGTATTCGAATATGGGATCCGAAGGAATGACATCCATGACGGGAATTCCTTTTAATCTGCCGATGTGCTCGATGGAATCGGTAACATGCCTTTTTTTATATTCAAGCTGAAGATCGTAGGGAACTTCCTGCCATTTGCATCCGCCGCAAAATTTACAATACTGGCATCTGCCCTTCTGTCTAAGCTCGGATGGTTTCAAAATCTGGATCAGCTTCCCTTCGGCCCAGGACTTTTTCTTTTTGGTTATTTTTACAAAAACCAGATCTCCGGGCACACAGCGATCAATAAACACGGGGAATCCATCGGGCTTTGCAAGCCCTTTGCCGCCAAAGGCCAGGTCAATGATCTCAAGTTCGTAGGTTTTTCTTTTCTTTAGGGACATGGGGTTTCATTCTTTTAAAATTATTAGAAGTATTTTGCTTTCAAAAACTTGATATTATAAGGGTAAAATGACATAAAGACAAGTATGAAACGCATAATAAAAAATATTGATTTCCAGGTGGACTCGCTTACACTCAAGGGCGTTCTACACCTGCCCCAAACCTGTAATCCCCCCCTGGTGGTGGGATCCCATGGGCTGGAAGGCAGTAAATCCTCTGCAAAGCAAATGGTCTTGACCCGTCTTTTGCCCGAAAACGGGATTGCATTTTTCCGATTTGATCATAGGGGGTGTGGTGAAAGCCAGGGAAATTTTTTAAAGGACACCTCCCTTGAAAAAAGAACCCAGGACTATCTAACAGCTATCCGCCATATCCTGGACCTGAATCTTACATCAAAAAATCTGGGGCTCTTTGGTTCCAGTATGGGGGGGGCCACCTGTATCAATGCTTGGGAATCCCTTGAATCCCTTGGGATAAAAGTTTGCGGCGGGGTTCTGTGTTCAGCCCCGGTTCAAAGCCGGACCATAGAAAATATTCCAGTTGAGGCCAATAATAACCGACCTGCCCTGCCCATAAGTTTTTTTGAAAAAAATCTTTTATTTAATCTTTTGGATAAAACAAAGTCACTTCACCATGTATTGATTTTCCACGGCGATGCCGATGAGGTGGTACCGGTGGATAATGCCCATGATATTTATGACCGGATGAAGTTTCCTAAAAAAAAGATCATCCACAGAAAAGGAGATCACCAGATGGCATCAAGGTCACACCAGGCAGACTTTGCCACCAAAGTTCTGGATTGGTTTCTGGAAATTTTTAAAGCAGATATTCACGCCACAGAGGCTTTGGAGACAATACTTAAAAAATGAAATCAGGCCGATTCATAATTTTTGGTTTCAAATCCTATAATAAACACCAGCAGGGACGGAATTACAAAAAGGGTAAAAACCGTTGACATGGCAAGACCGCCAAGAAGAATCGAGCCAAGTCCCCGATACAATTCACTGCCGGCACCCGTTGAGATGACCATGGGCAGCATGGCCAAAAGGCTGGTGGTGGCACTCATAAATATGGGCCTGATTCTGGTTTTGACGGCATCTGAAACCGCTTGTTTTCCCACAAACCCATTATAACGGACATTGTTCAATGATTGATGGACAATGAGAATCGCATTGTTCACAACCGTGCCGATGAGAATGATAAACCCCAGCATACTCAGAACATCAAACCCCTGGGGGGCGATAAAGGTATTGACCGCCCAAAGGCCTGCAAAACCGCCGGCCGCAGCCAATGGAACCGTGAAAAGGATGATAAAGGGATATAAAAAGTTTTCAAACAGGGCTGCCATGAGCAGGTAGGTAATGATCAATGCCAAAAGAAGATTCCACTGCAGGGCCTGGCGGGTCTGGGTCAGTTTGTCGGCATTGCCTCCCACCCCGACTCGGACGTTTTTAAGCCTACCCTGTTTTTCCAAATCCGGGATAATCTCATTCTCTATTTTTTCCAGGGCACTCTGGAGGGCCAGATCCCCGGGTGGGGTAACCTGGAGGGTAATGGTTCGATCCCGTTCCAGGTGATTTATCTGGGGCATACCCTCTCCATATGAGATCTTTGACACATCCCTTATCTGAATAAGATCGCCAAAACTGTTGGCAATGGTAGCGTTTAAAATATCTTCGGGAGAGTTGCCTGCAGCATCCAATCCCTTGAGTACCAGATCCACCTGTTTGATTCCTTCCGGGCGGTATTCTTCAATTTTACGGCCGTCCATGAGGATATCAATATATACCCCAAGATCCCTTGCCGTCAGTCCGTTGGCTGCCAGTTTTTCCAGATTGGGAATGATGTTGGCTTCCGGGTAACTGGCCTCAAGGGAGGGAATCGGACGAACCTGGGTATTTTCCATTGTCGATCTGATGGCCCCGAACAACCCATAGGCTGCCTGGATAATATCCTGGATATTTTCCCCTGAAATATTGACATCCACTGTTCTGCCTTTACCTATACCAGACTCAAAAATACCCGCCTGAATACTGACCCCAAAGACCCCGGGGATGGATCCCATTATTCTGCGAAAAAGAGGAATCAGCTCCCGGGCACGGGTTTCATGGGTGCTGATGGCCCCAAATAATGTGATGCGATCCGCCCCCACAAAAAACATATGCTTGATCTGGGGAAGACCATCTTTGTTATCTTCTTTAAAATAAGGTTCACTTTGTTTGTATACGTATTTTCCAAGGCTTTTGAGTTTTTCAACGGAATAACCCGGCGGCGGTATGAGAATATTTAAAATAAGATTTCGATTGCCCTGGGGCAGGTATTCGGCACTGGGCAGCAACCGTAAAATCATCCCAATGGAAAAACTGGTAAACAAAAGAATCGTGATCAGTCGGGTAAAAATATTTTTGATGCACAAATTGCTGAATTTCATGAGCATACCCGATAGAAAAGGTCCTATAATGCTTTTCTGCAGTGGATTACGCCTGATAGTTGTATGCTCAACTATACCTGGGTCGGTTTTTTTTCTGTACAGCAGATGAAAAAATGTGGGGATAACGGAAATGGAAACAGCCAGACTTAAAAAAATGGAGGAGCTGATGGCGATGGCGATGTCCCTGAATAATTGTCCCGCCTCTTCCTGGATAAAGATGACCGGTAAAAAAACAGCCATGGTGGTGGCCGTGGATGCCAGAACAGCTCCCCACACTTCTCGGGTGCCTTGGTAGGCTGCATCAAAAGCAGTTTTTCCTAGCTTCTTGTGGCGGTCAATATTCTCCAGCACCACAATGGCGTTGTCCACCAGCATGCCCACGGCAAATGAAATTCCTGCCATGCTAACAATATTCAGATTTCTTCCCAACAGCCAGAGAAAAACAAAACAGCCCAGGGCTGAAATGGGAATGGCAATGCCTGTGATCAACGTGGCCCTTACACTTCTTAAAAACACCAATAACACGCAGATGGCCAGAAAGCTGCCGATGAGAATATTGCGCTTCACCAATCGGGTGGCCGTATTGATGTAGGAGCGCTGATCATATACAATTTCCAGACTTAATTTATTGACCTTAAAAATGGTTTGGTTCAGATGATGAACCGCTTGTTCAACGGCATCTGTCATATCTAAAACATTGGCGCCTTTTTCTTTTCTGATGCCAACCACGATGACTTGAACCCCTGTGTGCAATACCGAAGCGGCCTCTTTTTTATACCCTTTTTTTACCTGGGCCAGGTCCCTCAGATAGACCCGCTTTATTCCATCGTCAAAGATAACCACATCCAGGGCATCCGCTGGGTTTTGAAACTGGCTAAGGGTTCTTATTCGGTAATTTTTTTTGGCCATGCCTAGAATGCCTGCGGAAATGTTCTGATTTGCCCTGGACACAGCAGTGATGATCTGGTTGATGGTCACATTATACCGGGCCATTTTTTTGGCATCGATGATCAGATCCAGGGTGGTATCTGTCCCGCCAAAGACCAGCAGGGAACCAACGCCTTGAATCCGCTCCAAATGCTGACGGACATTATCTTCAAAAAATGTTTTGAATTGGTTGATATGATCCGGATTGTTTGCCTTTGTTTTTAAAATCATCCAAATGACCGGAGAACTGTTGGCACCGGAAGACTCGATGGTGGGCTTGTCTACATTTTCAGGATAATTCCCCACCTCGGACATCTTGTTTGAGACCCTGAGCAGTGCATCATCAAGATCGATGCCAATTTTAAAGGAGAGCGTAATGGTGCCAAGCCCGTTGTAGCTGGAACTTTCCATCTTGGTGAGCCCCTGGAGTCCCTTTAAAACTTTTTCCTGGCTTTCAATTATTTCTTTTTCAATTTCATAGGGAGTGGCACCATACCAGGTTGTGTTCACTGTAATTAATGGGGTTTCCACATCCGGTGTCAGTTGGACCGGTAATTTTTGAAACCCGATAATACCGAACATTACCGTTAAAATCACCCCCACCGCAACGGTTACCGGTTTTTGAATAAAAAAGCGAATAATGTCCATTTATTGTCCACCCAATTGCTTACTTACAATGACAACAGGTTGTCCCGGCTGCAATCGCTCATTTCCATCCACCACAATTGGCATGCCCTCGATAAAATGCGGATTGTCCGCACCCATTTGGTTGCCCTGATAGGCCACAATATGAACACCAAGCCTAACTGCTTTCTTGTCTTTTATGGTATAGACAAAATCATTCCCTTGGAAACGAATCAATGCGTCCCTTGGGATCATGTAAAGCTTTTTTTTCTGGCCCGTGGCAAGAATGACTGTGGCCGACATATTCTGGGCCACCTTGGTTAACCGGGGAATCCGTATTTTTAAAAATATATTTTTTGTTTTTGTATCTGCCTGGGGAGACAGATTTTCAATAATCCCCGTTATTTTTTGGTCATAGGCATTGATAATGACAGGCACGCTTTGACCCACAACAACAAACTTCAGCAGGGTTTCCGCCATTGATACTCGAATAAACAGATCATTGACCGAGCCAATGTCAAACAGCTGCTTTCCCTGGTGAACCCAGTCTCCTGAGTCCACATTGTTTTCCAGAATAATTCCCTCAAAGGGAGCCTTGATCACACTTTTTCTTTTTTGGATCAGCAGTTTTTCCAGGGTGGTCTGGGCAGATATCTTTTTTAAAAGGGAAGCCTGATAAA
The DNA here is from genome assembly GCA_016744295.1 of Desulfobacteraceae bacterium. Lineage (GTDB taxonomy): Bacteria > Desulfobacterota > Desulfobacteria > Desulfobacterales > Desulfobacteraceae > NBML01. The sequence continues at coordinate 26,880 of JADGEQ010000038.1, forward strand.
CAAAAGAGGCATCATCATAATCCCTTTCGCTGATGGAATTATTTTTATATAAGGTTGCCATTCGCTGGAAATTAAGATGTTTGTGGTCAATATCAAGCTTGGCAAGTTTTACCTGATTTTTCTGGAATTGTATCTCTTTTTCCAATATTTCCGTATCCAGGTGAACCTGGGCCAATCCTTTCTGCACCAAATCTCCGGTACGAAAATCAATTTTATTGACCAGCCCGGATACCTCGGAAGAGACATGGCTGATCCGTTCGTAATAAAGGGTGCCAATGAAAGAGTCGGTCTGGGCAATTGTTTCATGGGTAATTTTTGAGATAACCACCCGGGCCGGTGTCTGCTCCCGGGCATAGGCCATGGAACCTTTAAAAACAGTGCCATTATCCATTAGGCCATTGAAAACAGGTCCGGATAAAATAGCCAGAACCAGCATCACCAAATTATTGATGGAGATAAGTCGACCCGCTAAAAATTTATTGGGTAAGATTCTATTTAAAGAAAATCTTATAAAAAAGATGCTATTGGATAAAAACGTAATTAAAATGGTTTGAAGCCGATGCATCGTTATTAACTCCCCCGATATGATTAAAAAACGTTATTTCCCAATTAGGTTACGCCGCAACAATTCCAGGGCAGTGGCCGCAAACATCTCTTTGTTTGCACTTCGGCTCCCAAAATTAAAGGTATAGCGTTTTGATGTTTCAATCCCGGGACCTGCAATGCCGATGCAGACCGTTCCCACAGGTTTGTCCTGGGTGCCACCCCCCGGTCCTGCAATGCCGGTTGTTGAAATCCCCCAGTCGGAATTGGCAGCATATCTTACTCCCCTGGCCATTTCAAGGGCGGTCTGCTCATGGACGGCACCATAGGTTTCCAGGGTCTTTTGTGAAACCTTTAGAATATTCATCTTGGCTTCATTGGAATAGGTAACTGCGGAAAAGAGAAAATAGTCTGAACTACCGGCCACATCGGTGACAAGATTTGAAATCAAACCGCCGGTGCAGGATTCTGCAATGGCCAGGGTGAATTGTTTCTCCTTTAAAAGCGATCCCACCTCTTGTTCAAGCGATTGACCCGTTTTGGAAATCACCTTGTTTTCCAGGCAACCTAGTACCCATTTGCTGGCTGCATCCAATTGTTTTCTATCCGTGTTCCCTGCCCTGTCTGACTTGATTTTTACCGGATAAACTATTTTGACTTCAACAAAGGGAAATTTTGCCCGAAATCCCAGGTGCATCCCAGCAAATTTATTTTCAAAACCTTTGAGAAGAGATCCCACCCTGGATTCCCCCAGCCCAAAAATAGTAAGCCGCTCAATCAAAATTTGGCTTGTGAGGCCGAAATTATCCACAAGCCTGGGTTTTACCGCATCTGTATACATGGACATCATCTCAGACGGCACCCCGGGCATAAAATAAAAACAACATTGACCCATACGCATAAAAAAGCCTGGAGCCGTTCCGTTTGTGTTGGGAAGGACCCCTGCCGATGCAGGCAGCATGGCCTGTTTTTTGTTGGCCTGGTCTATCTCAAACCCTCTTTTTTGGAAAAAAAGTGCCATGGTTTCAACCGCATTGGAATTCAATATCAATTCTTCTCCTGCGGCCCTGGCACATCCCAGGGCTGTCAGGTCATCACTGGTGGGTCCGAGACCGCCTGTGACAAGACAAATATCAGCCCTTTGGGCAATCTGATCAAGGGTGCGGCTTATCTGGCCCACCTCATCGCCAACAGCCGTAATCTGACTCACAGTTATCCCCAGATCCAACAGTTTTTCACATAAAAAACCACTGTTTGTGTCAACAATATCCCCTAGTAGAACTTCATCTCCTGTGGACAGAATTTCTGCAATCATTCTTTGTGCTCCATTATTACCCTCGTTTTTTGTCTTTTGATTTTATCCCTACTAATTGTATCCCTACTAATTTTATTACACTGTTTTATCAGCCAGGTTTATCTACCAGGTTTATCTTCAAGTAGATTAAAAAACATGGCGTGGTTGGATGAAAAATAGGCTGGATTTTTCCGAAATTGGGATCCAATGGCCAGCTTTTTTTTAAATTCCTTGTCTAAAAAATTTTTAACCCTTCGTCGTTCCCACCCCTTGGGGTGGACAAAATTTAGATATAGCGACAAATCACCGTGATAAAATTCCTGGGTCTCCAGCTCATCTGCATCTTCGCTGAATTTGGGCAGGTTAAAGACGGCGAGGTTCAAATAATCAATATTGGTTTTGTGTTCCTGAATATATTCAAGGGTTTTCCTGGCTGCGGCTTCATCCTCAAAACTGGTGCCGAACAAAAGATAGACATAGGTCAGGATTCCGGCGGCCCTAAGGTTTTCTAAAATTTTTGAAACCATCCCAAGGTCGGTCCCCTTGTTCATCTGATCCAAAACCGATTGATCCCCGGATTCAAGACCCAATTTGAGCATATCACATCCGCTTTTTTTCAGAGAATGGCAAAAATCAAGGTTTAAAAACTCCTTTTCAAACCGTACAAATCCATACCATCTAAATCCCAGATCTGTTTCGGACAATGCCCTTAAAAAGGCAGGGGTTACGGCATTATCAATAAAATGTACATAATCAGGAGAATACCGATTCATCATTTTTATTAAATCTTCAAGTACCATGGCAGCCCGTTGGGTTGAATAGGGACGGGTTTCCGCTTTTTCAGGACAGAACCGGCATTTGCTCCAATAGCAGCCAATGGATGCCCTAAAGGGAAGAATACTTCCCGGGGCCAGGTAGGAGTGATTTTTTGCAAATTCATAATCCGGCACATAATGCTTTCGGGTGGTGTTGGGAACGCCTAAAAGGGCGAGCAACGGCTGCTCCCCCTCTCCTTTAATCAACACATCAATCAAATCGGAAAAAGGATTGTTAAAGGTATCGCCAAATCCGGGCCGGCTCATCCATGAACCGACAAGCCCCCCGCCCATGACCAGTTTTTTTTCTTTGAAATTTGCCTTTATCCAGCCGGCAAGGGCGAAACTGATAAGGGCCTGGTTTAAATAACAAAGGGAAATTCCCACATACTCAGCATCAGATGCCTGGATCATGGGACGAATTTTTTTTTCAAAAAAGGGAAAAAATGGATTTTCCTTATGGTTAGCTGCACTTTTTAAAAGATCCCCACTGTCCACCGAAGAAAGCTGGTTGTCGGCGTAATCGCTTAGGCTTATCTTAAACCGGGATTGATCCACGGATATGGACAAGAGCCGGTTAAGATCGTAGACCCTCTGGTGATACCGGTCGACATTTGTGTATAAGGCGGGAATTTTCAGATCAGCTAGAATCTTTTCCCTATTTTTTTTTGCCCGCAAAGACCAGGAGTCAGTGGCGTCAAGATCTGATTTAATTAAATACATCAACCCTTCAACACTGGCATCGTACACGGTGCAGGGTAATCCATGGGCTTTTAACGCTGATGACAATAATGCCACTCCGGCCGGCGGCTCACAGGGTTTTGCAACCGGGGGAAAAATTAGCAGCATAAACGATTTATCCTTGATAAAATATATTGGTAAAATGTCTAAAAATCCTTTTGAACCTATCATATTTCGATCAAATCCACACTTGTAATTTTTTGGCCTTTGCGGTTAGCCCCTAGCGGAATCTTTTCGGCGATTGTTTCTACTGATAGAAACAATTGTATTGACAAGTCATCTCAAATCCATTAAAAATAGCACTTGTTCAAACATCATAAAATTGAAATAGGATATTGAGATAGGGTGATGAAACAATTTCAGTCAGAAAAAATACTGTTTATCCTGTGGCCCTGGCCGATATGGCGCTTGCTGCTGCTTTGACCGATTGTTTTAATTTTTCAAAGACCCCGTCATTGCAGCAGCCGTAAACAGCTGTTGCAGTCATCCACAAAAGGCTGCATTAAGATGCAAGCCTTTTTTTATTTATGACAACTAGGAAGTGACCATGATTTTAGAACAATTTCCCGATAAAAAATTATTTGTCGAACTGGCCGGAACCGCCAATGTGATCCCGGTCTGCACCCGGGTGCTTGCCGATACAGACACCCCGGTCTCAATTTTACAAAAATGTTATGACAAGAATAAAGAATGCTTTTTACTAGAAAGTGTGGAGGGAGGGGAACGATGGGCCAGGTACAGTTTTTTAGGCGTTTCTGCCTTTGGTACCCTCAAAATTTTTAAGGAGTATGTGGAAATTATCACCCAAAACAGCCGGGAAAAAATTTTTCATAACAACGATCCCCTGGGGGTGATGCGGACACTTATCAACGGATATACGCCGGCTGATATTCCAGATCTGCCAAGGTTCTGGAGCGGACTGACCGGATACTTCACCTATGAAATGGTTTCATTTTTTGAAAACATCCCGGTGGATCTTCCCGATAACGTCCCCTATGGTCATTTTATTATCCCGGATCTTATGGTCATCTTTGATAATATAAAACAAACCCTAACCTGTGTAAAAATCTGTTATCTGGGGAAACCAAGGGAATCTGGAGAATATAGCGAGTCCGGAGAACCCGTCAAAACCACAACATCAAACTCAGATCCCGGCAAAGCCTATGATGCTGCAAAGCAGGATCTTGCCGCCCTTGTGGAGATCATTAATAAACCCTACGAAAAACAAATTTATGATCAGGTGCCGGATGTCAGTTTTGCACCGGAAACACCCGAAGAAGAGTACCTTGCGGGAGTTGAAACCATCAAAGAGCATATTGTGGAAGGAGATATTTTTCAGGCGGTTTATTCCCAGCCCTTTTCATGCAATACCCAGGTGGATCCCATCCTTATTTACAGGGCACAGCGGTATATCAACCCTTCTCCCTACATGTTTTTCATGAATTTTTCCGACCGGGTCATCGCAGGTTCTTCCCCGGAAACCATGGTGCGGTTGGAAAATAAGATTGCAACCCTTCGTCCCATTGCCGGAACCCGTCCCAGGGGAGCCACGGAGCAACAGGACTTCTCTCTTGCCGATGAGCTGTTAAATGACCAAAAAGAACGGGCTGAGCATGTGATGCTCATAGACCTTGGCCGAAATGACCTGGGCCGGGTTGCCGAAGCCGGAACCGTCCAGGTCACCGATACCATGGTGGTTGAACGATATTCCCATGTCATGCACCTGGTTTCCAATATCACCTGTGACCTGAAAGAGGAGTGTGACGCCTTTGACCTGTTCAAGGCAACCTTCCCCGCCGGAACCCTTTCCGGAGCTCCCAAGATTAGGGCCATGGAGATTATTTCAGAACTTGAACATCAGCCCAGGGGGATCTATGGGGGGGCCGCCGGATATATTTCCTTTACAGGCAACATGGATTTTGCCATTACAATCCGTACGGCTGTCATGGAGAATAATCGACTAACCGTCCAGGCCGGTGCCGGGATTGTCCATGACTCCAACCCTAAAACTGAACTTGAAGAGTGCAAAAACAAAGCAAAGAGTGTAGAAATGGCTTTGAAACTTGCCCTTTCAAATATAAACGGAGGCAGATAGATGCAGGTTGCCATTATTGATAACTATGATTCTTTTACCTTTAATCTGGTCCACTATATTCTCCATACCGGGGCAGAGGTAACGGTTTTCAGAAATGATAAAATCTCGGTGGAAGAACTTAAAGCGTTAAGCCCCCAGGCCATTGTGATATCACCCGGACCGGGAAGACCCGAAGACGCAGGGGTTTCTCTGGAAGTTGTTAAACAATTATCCGGTGTTATCCCCATTTTGGGGGTTTGCCTGGGTCACCAGACCATTGCCCAGAGTTTTGGGGGAACCGTCATCCATGCCAAAAAAATAATGCATGGCAAAACTTCCATGGTAACAGCCGACGGAAAGCATATTTTTTCAGGGTTGAAAAATCCTTTTTCTGTGATGCGCTACCATTCTTTGGCAGTCCTGGAAAAAGATCTGCCCGACTGCCTTATGGTAACGGCCAGGACCGAAGATGGAGAAATCATGGGGATCCGCCACAAAGAGCATCCCACCCAGGGAGTGCAGTTTCACCCGGAATCCTTTATGACCACTGTGGGCAAACGATTGATCCGGAACTTTATCAAAGGAATATGACATGACATTTACAGATAATCTCAACACCATTATCTCGGGTGGCAACCTTGACCCGGATCACATGGGGTCCATGCTTACGGATATATTTTCCGGCGATATAAAAGAAGCCCAGATCGGTGCTTTTATGGCAGCCCTTGCCACCAAGGGCGAAACCTTTGAAGAACTTGCAGGTGCTGCCCGTGCCATGCGCAGAAAGGCTATTCGAATTCAGGCGTTGTCCAAAAATGTGATTGATACCTGCGGAACCGGCGGGGATGCGTCGGGTTCCTTTAATATCTCCACCACCACAGCCTTTGTGGTGGCAGGGGCCGGGGTTACCGTGGCCAAACATGGAAACCGCAGTATTTCCAGCAAATGCGGCAGTGCCGATGTGCTGGAGGAACTGGGAGTGAACCTGAACATTGATCCTGAGATTGTGGAAGAATCCATCAACGATATTGGTATTGGCTTCATGTTTGCCCCCATGTACCACGGATCCATGAAATATGCAGGCAAGGCACGGCAGGACTGCGGCATCCGCAGTATCTTTAATATGCTGGGCCCCCTGACCAACCCAGCGGCTGCCTCCTGCCAGATTCTGGGGGTTTATGCACCCCACTTAACGGAAATGTTTGCCAGGGCCTTAAAACTGCTGGGGGTGGAAAAAGCCTTTGTGGTTCACGGCCACGACGGTATGGATGAAATAACCACCACCGATCTTACACGGGTATCGGAGTTGAGTGACAATGCCATTAAATCCTATGATCTTGATCCTTTGAGCTATTTTGACAGCTATGCCAATCCCAATGACCTGAAGGGCGGGAATGTTAAGGAAAATGCCGCTATTACCCGGACAATTCTTGAGGGGAAAAAAGGACCCAAGCAGGATATTGTCCTGCTCAATTCAGGGGTGGGGCTTGTGGCAGCAGGTGTTGCCAGGAATATTGAACAGGGAATTGCACTTGCGAAACAAGCCATTGATTCAGGCAGTGCATTGGAAAAGCTCAGGCTTCTCGCCCAGTATACACAGGAGAATGGATAGGATAATGAATAGGATAAAAGTGGAAGGATTTTTGAAAGTCATCAGGGATGTCAAACGAGAAGAGATTGAGCGGCACAGATCGGCCATCCCCTTGAAAGCTGTTCGCCATGATGCAGAACAACAAAAAGCCCCAGCAAGTTTCCTGTCTGCCATGGCCAGAGGGTCAATGGATCAGGTGGGAATTATTGCAGAAATAAAAAAAGCCTCCCCTTCCAAAGGAGATATTCGCCAAAACCTGGATGTGGCAGCCTATGTTGAAAAATATACAGATGCCGGGGCCAGTGCCATTTCAGTGCTCACCGAATCTCGTTATTTTAAAGGCAGCCTCAAGGACCTTGAAACCGCCTGCAATGCCACTGATCTGCCTGTATTGAGAAAGGATTTTATCATCAACGACTACCAGATCTTTGAGGCAAAAAAAGCCGGGGCATCCGCCGTACTGCTGATCACCACCCTGCTCTCCCCAAAGCAGCAAGAGGACTATACCTGTCTTATCCGGGATCTTGGCATGGAAGCTTTGGTGGAAATCAATTCCGAGTGGGAATTTGAACAAGCCTATACCTCGGGGGGAAAGGTTGTGGGAATTAACAACAGAAATCTTCAAACCCTTAAAACCGATCCCACCATTGCCAAACGGGTGGCAAAAATTTTCCCGGAGGACATTATTCCTGTTGAAGCCTCGGGAATCTCCAGCCGACAGGACATCGAAAAAGGGCTGGATGAAAATATTTATAATTTTCTGGTGGGGGAAAGCATTGTCAGAGCGGAAGATACCAAAGGATTTATCCAGACCCTTTGTCAAAAAGATCCCATGAATTGACCCCTTTTTAAAACAAGTTAAAAATCAGGTTTAAAACCAGGTAAAAAACAACAAATGACAAGAAAAAAATTTGACCTCCCCGACCCCAGGCCCCTGATCAAAATTTGCGGACTTACCCAGCCGGACAATGCCACAGACTGTGTCAGGGCTGGGGCAGATGCCATCGGGTTGGTTTTTTTTGACAAAAGCCCTCGAAATTTAACCATTGATCAGGCCCAAGCCATAACAAAGGTTTTGCCCGACCATATCCTGACCTGTGGCGTCTTTGTCAATGAATCCATCTCCTTTATAATGGAAAGGGTTGATAAATGTAATTTAAGGGCAGTCCAGCTCCATGGCCAGGAGTCGCCGGAATTTGTTAAAAGACTTGCAAATGAAAATCTTTTGGTGATCAAGGCGGTGTTTGCGGTTAAAAAACCATTTTTTTCAGATGCTTTTCTGTATACTGCCGCCTCATTTTGTCTGGTGGAATATGGCAAAGGGATTATCCCGGGGGGCAATGCAGAGGTTTGGGATTATGGATTATCCGCAGGCTTGCCCCCCCAAACGCCCTTGATGCTGGCCGGAGGTCTTTCTTGTGAAAACATTAAACAAGCAATATCCCTTGCCAGTCCGACAGCTGTGGATGTTTCTTCCGGTGTGGAAAAGGGGTATGGATTCAAGGATATTGAAAAGGTTAAATCCTTTATTCGGCTGGTCCGATCTAGCTGACCCGACCTACCTGACCCGACCTACCTGACCCGACCTACCTGACCCGACCTACCTGACCCGATCTACCTGACCCAATCTTACTGGCCCGAATTATCTGGCCCGAATTATCTGACCCGAATTATCTGACCCGAATTATCTGACCCGAATTATCTGACCAGGATATTGGTCCCGGGATAAATCGCGGCCTTTTCTGACATGTTGTTCAACTTTCTTAAATTGGCCACACTGGTATTATACTTTTTGGAGATACTCCAAAGGGTTTCTCCTTTTCGAACAGTATGGAAGATGGCGACTTTTTTGGCCGTCGTTGACGTCGGTTTTTTTGCAATTTTTTTATTGGCTGTTTTTTTAGGAGAGATCAGGGGAGCCGCCTTAACCTTTGCCGGAAGAGCGCTCAGCTTTTTATTCAGCAAACGGATCTGTTTTTCCATTTTTCCCATTCTTTCGGTAAGAGAATCAAATTTCACAGAGGCGGAGGTTTCAATCCGTTGGACTTTTTGCTGCAGCGGTGCCAGTTCAGCCGGAGGTTCAGTTGATCCTAGTAAGTTTGAACCTTTATTTTCCGGATCTAACTGATTTGGCTTGTTTTTTAGGGCAGATTCAATGGCGCCAATTCTTTTTTCCAGTTCAACAAAAAATTCTGTGGAGCCGGCGGTTGACGACAAACCAGGCAGGGTTTCGGTTTTGGGTCCCGAGGATTTGAAAAAGACAAAAAAAACAATAATGGTAACAACCAAGGCCCCTGCTATGATCAGTGTAAATTCATTCTTTTTCAATACGGAAGTGCCTATATCCATCTTTTGTGGATCATTGCTCGGTTTTTTCTGGTTTGTATTTGTTTGTGTGGTGGATATTTTTGACCCTGGTTTATCCTTTGATTTCATCGGGCAACTCCTGTCTTAATGATTAACCTATACCCCTTCATATCATCTGGGACCAATTTTTCAACTGCCTGGGAAAAAATATAATATAAATCTAGTATTGAACCAGAGTCAATGAGTGTGTTAGAGTTCTGACCATATGCAAACCTATAATATTAAAAGCTGTGGCATTATACGTTCGGATAATAGTATGAAATATTTTTCGGGAATAGGATTTTCTTTGCTTGTTTTGTTAGTCCTCATGGTTATTCTTTTCCAACCAAGAACCAGTACGGCCCAGGAAATATTTACCAATAAACTGAATATGCGGTTTGTCCTGATACCGGCGGGCAGTTTTACCATGGGAAGTCCTGCCAGTGAAAAAGGCAGACAATGGAATGAAACCCAACACAAGGTGATCATTTCAAAAAGTTTTTATCTCCAGGAGACAGAGGTCACCCAGGGGCAATGGAACCGATTGGTATCTCCCAACCCCTCTTCTTTTAAATTAGGAAATAATTATCCGGTTGACTCAGCTTCCTGGGATGATGCCGTGCAGTTCATCTCCTTTTTAAACAAATTGGAAGGAACCAACCGATACAGGCTTCCCACGGAAGCAGAATGGGAATACGCCTGCAGGGCCGGCAGCACCACAGCATTTGCCCAGGGTCCTATCACCACTTTTTCCTGCAATGAACCTGATCCCGCCCTGTCAGACTTTGCCTGGTATTGCTATACTTCAGGACTTCAAGGTCCGGCAAGGGATTTTAAGCCCCATCCGGTCAAAACTAGAAAGCCCAATAAATGGGGACTCTACGACATGCATGGCAATGTTCAGGAATGGGTTATGGATGCCTGCAAATGGCGTAATATCTGGAAGGCCAAGGTTGGGGTAATTACAAATACCTATAGGAACAATATTGTCGATCCCCTGGAAACACAAGGAAATCATAGGATCATCCGGGGAGGGGGTTGGTATCAGACAGGCAAATACCAGCGAAGCGCCTACCGCAGTTATTATAAACCCTTTGCCAAAAGAAATAGTCTGGGGTTCCGCATCGTCCGGATGAAATAACCCGGAAATAACCAAAGGGGAAAGCCTTAAACCTTCCAAAACTTGAGATGAAATTATTCCTGAGTACCTTATATTAAAAAATTATCCTAGGAAAAAAAATGGCAGGCTGTCCTGTGGAGAGGGTCTGTTTTATTGGCAAAAAGAGAGGGTTCCGATTGTCTGCAAATATCTTTTGCATGGGGGCATCTGGTATTAAAACGGCAGCCGGGGGGCGGGTTCTCAACCGACGGCACCTCACCCTTAAGAAGGATCCTTTCTTTTTTCAAGGTTGGGTCGGGAATTGGAATAGCAGACAATAAGGCCTTGGTATATGGATGACAGGCATGATTATAGATGGTTTGGGCATCTGCGATTTCAACAATTTTGCCCAGATACATCACCGCGATCCGATCTGAAATATGTCTGACTACGGACAAATCATGGGAGATAAAGATATAGGTCAATCCCATTTTTTCCTGAAGCTTAAGCAAAAGGTTTAAAATTTTGGACTGAACCGAAACATCCAGTGCAGAGACGGGTTCATCACAGATGATAATATCCGGATTCATGCTGACGGCCCTGGCGATACCGATCCTCTGGCGCTGTCCTCCGGAAAATTCATGGGGGTATTTTAATAAAGAATCCGGTAACAGCCCAACCTGCTCTATCAAGGTTTCGATGGCAGAATCAAGATCCTTGCCCGCCCTGGAATGAATTTGATATTTTTCCTCCAGGATCTGGCGCACGGTCTGTCTGGGATCCAAAGATTCAAAGGGATCCTGAAAGATCATTTGAAGTTTAGCAGCAAGGGGTCGTCTTTGGGAGGAATTTAATTTTGAAACCGATTGGCCGCATGCAATGACCTCCCCATGGGTAAAATCATACATGCCCATGATACAGCGTCCAAGGGTTGTTTTACCACAACCGGACTCCCCCACAATCCCCAGGGTTTCTCCCCTATTCACCGTAAAAGAAACATCATCCACCGCATATACCCATCCGGTGCGGCGCAGAAACACCCCGCCGGTAACTGGAAAATATTTTTTTAAATTTTTGACCTCTATAATTGACATGGTATTACCTTGTAGGTTTATTAATTAAAGGCAAGGGCTAACGGTTTAAAAAAATTTGAATTTATATACCATGTTCAGGCGAACAAAAAAACAGGACAATCGCATATGGTTTTTTAAGCTATCCCTTTTATCTTGGATGGCAGCACCTTTAAAATGAATATTTGCCAACTGATATAGTTGCTGGTTATAATGATCATCAACTGTAGGCAATATAGAGCTATCTCATCATCGCTATTCAACATTATGAAATGACAAAATCATTATTTTTGAACACTAGGATCTTTATTTCACCCCACTGCCCCTTGGACATGCAATCAGCCGATTCTTGAGGGCCTTATGCCACACTGAAAAAAGCGTCGGGTACGATACAATTTTGTGACTGTATTAAAAGGCCGACAGATCAAAACACCTAATTTAACTGACGAGCTGTTGGTGGTGTATGATTATTTTAACATTGTGTTCTAAGTTTTTTTTCAGCCTTTTTTAAAAATTCAAGTGCTGGATCCGAGAGAATGTCCGCATAGTTATAGATATCGCCAATATCCTTTGAAAAATGTGAAAATATCGCCCTGAAGACATCACTTTTCATCTGTTTCAGTGTAATGCTGACCTACCCCGGTTGATCATCGGTAAAAAATATTTAATAATAAGTGGTTGAAATTAAGTGATTATTTTCAATTTTTATTTGACATTAAAGTTTACTTCGATAGGTATCTCATTTAAACATCCCATACATATAAAATAAAAAAAAACTAAAGGAACTATATCTAAATGAATAATATTATTGCACTCTGGACGCACCCCAGATCCATATCCACTGCGTTTGAACGGGTTATGATGGAACGGGGAGACTTTAATGTACTCCATGAGCCCTTTTCATATCTTTATTACGTCCATGAAGGCGATGCTAGCATTAATCAGCAGTATGTGAATCCGGATCATCCCACGGATTACGCTGGCATTCGGAATCATATTCTCAAAGCATCAGATCACGGCCCCGTATTTTTCAAGGACATGTGCGCTGACTGTTATAACCGGGTAGTGGAAGACAACTTTTTTCTGGAGCGGGTGACCCATACCTTCCTCATTCGGGACCCTGCAAAGGCCATCGCCTCTTACTATACCATGAACAAAAATGTAACCCTTGAAGAAATCGGTCTGGAACAGTTATGCGGCGTGTTCAAAAAAGTTCAGGCAATGGGTCTGGACACCGTTGTCTTGGATGCCGATGATCTTGAAGATACCCCTGATGTTACGGTGCAGGCTTATTGCGACGCCGTTGACATTCCCTTTATCCCAGAATCCATGACCTGGGAGTCCCGGCATCAGAAAGAGTGGGACATCTGGGAAGACTGGCACAAGGATGCGGCAAGGACCACCGGTATCAAGAAAAATGTGGAAACCTTTGAAGTGACGGTTGATAACAGTGAGCATCTCAGATCTTTTTACAATCATCAGGCCCCCTATTACGAGGTCTTGTATGACCAGCGTGTAGAGCCTGTCTTCAGCGACTGAACCAACCCAATTAATTCAATCATACCGATTATATCCAGCCGGAACACTTGGTAAAAGTGTCCCGGCCGGTATGGGCTATCTCCAATGTGTCCCATATAATTCACGAGATTTTCGATCCATTGTCATCCTTGTTCATTTCTGATAAAAAGGGTGCCATGAACCAAACAAACCAAATAAATAAGACAAATCCTTTATATCAGGAATCCATCATTCTGGCATCCAAATCCCCCAGAAGAAAAGAGCTGTTGGAACAAGCAGGTCTCAAATTTGAAATAATGGCGGCAGATATAGATGAGGATTCTGTTCCTCTGTCCCGCCCCAGGGACTATGTTAGTGAGCTTTCCCGGATAAAGACCGATCATATTGCAAAGCGCTATCCGGATCACTGGGTTATTGGTGCGGATACCATTGTGGTGGTGGATGATGCCATCCTTGGAAAACCCAAAACCCGGGATGATGCAGGTCAGATGCTCACCAGCCTGAACAACAGATGCCATAGTGTTTTTACAGGATTCACCATCTCCTGCCAGGCCAGGAAAATCACCCTAACAAAAACCATTGAAACTAAGGTTTTGTTTAAAAATTTGTCTCTGGAGGAAATTAACTGGTATACCGGTACAGATGAGCCCTATGACAAAGCCGGCGGCTATGGGATACAGGGGATTGGCGCATTTATGGTCCGCAAGATTAACGGTTCCTACTCAAATGTTGTGGGCCTGCCCGTATGTGAAGTTATGGAAAGCCTCTCAACACTTGGCATTATTCACCTTTAAGGAAGACAAAATGACCACCATAATAGACAATATTGAGACCATAAAAAAACAGATAGAAAAAACAGCCCTTGGTTGCGGCAGGGACCCTGAAAGCATCACCCTTATTGGCGTGAGCAAACGGAAAAGCGCAGCCACGGTTTCCAAGGCCCTGGATGCCGGCAGCAGTGATTTGGGTGAAAATTATATCCAGGAGGCAGTGGACAAAATCGATGCCCTGGGCAGGGATAGGGCATGCTGGCATTTCATCGGGCATCTCCAGTCAAACAAGGCCAGATTTGCCGTTCAGTATTTTGATTATATCCATACCGTGGACAAGATCAAGCTGGCCCGGGAGATTGATAAACAGGCTGCTAAAGTCGGAAAAATACAAAAAATTTTGCTTCAGGTTAATATTGCAAAAGAAAGCACCAAGTCTGGTGCGTTAGCCCGGGATGCGGTTTGTCTTGCCCGTGAACTGGCCGGATTTGAGAATGTTTCCCTGGAGGGGCTCATGTGCATGCCCCCCTATTTTAGTGATCCGGAAGATGCGAGAACCTATTTTAAACAATTAGGTCATATCAAACAAGAGATTATGGCGGCAGGTGTAGCCTCCCTTACCCATTTGTCCATGGGAATGAGCAACGATTTTAGAGTGGCCATTGAAGAGGGTTCCACCATGGTGCGGGTGGGAACTGCTATTTTCGGGGGGCGGGATTGAAGCTATTACTCCATACCTGCTGCGGCCCCTGTTCGATTTTTCCCCTTAAGGAGCTCAAGAAAAAAAATATCGATGTGATGGGATTTTTTTTCCGTCATAATATCCATCCTTTTACCGAATGTATGAAGCGCGAAGAAACCCTGGGAGAATATGCGGATAGCCTTGGGTTAAAAATGATATGGCAGCAGGGATATGAGCTGGAAAAATTTATCCAGTCTGTTGTGTTCAGAGAAAAAGATCGGTGTCGATATTGTTACCACGCAAGGCTTAAGGCCACTGCCATGGTGGCCAAAAAGGGAAAATTTGATGGATTTACAACCACCCTGCTCTACAGTAAATTCCAAAATCACCGGCAAATTATTGAGGTTGGACAGGCCCTTGCAAAGGAATATGGCTTGAACTTTTATTACCAGGACTTCAGGGAAGGATGGCAGGAAGGCATCAAAATTTCTAAAGATTTGGGCATGTATCGGCAACAGTATTGCGGATGTATATACAGTGAAAAGGACAGATATTACAAGGAAGGGGTAAAAAAAAAGGTCTGAAAGCCTAATTTTTAATTAGCCGGGGGCCTTTTCTTCTGGATCTGGTTGTGGATATTGACCAGTTTTTTATCTGCCTGGTTAAGTCGGTCGGCAAGCACGGAAAAAAGGTGTTTGGCCACATCTGGATATTTTTCTATGATCTCACCCAGTTTATCCCCTGGAAACCGTTTGACCTTGGATCTTCCCTTTGAAATGATGGAGGCGGATCTTGCATCCTTGGTGATGGCAGCCATTTCTCCAAAATATTCCCCCGGCTGTGTGATTTCCGCAATTTTTTTACCGCCTTTTACCACATGGAGTGCGCCCTGCTCCAATTTGAAAAAATCGATATCTTTATTGCCCTCCCGGATGATCACATCCTTGTCTTCGTATTGTTCCAAATCCGGATTTATAAGATAGGCCGGCAGCGCTTCCTTGGTAATGGTGGTTTTTTTCAAAACCTCTTCAAGGGAGGTTTCTTTAGATCTTATTTTTACAAGGCCTGCATCCCTCAGGGTAATCATGCCTTCCTGAACCGCTACCTTTCTGAGTTGATCTTCGGCCACCTCGGCGGTGATGGCTTTACTTACCTCATCGGTGACCTCCATCAGCTCATAGAGCCCGACTCTTCCCTTGTATCCGGTTCCATTGCAGGCACCGCATCCCACGGGACCATAAATTTTAAGATCGGCAATTTCTTCCTTTGAAAAGCCTTGGAGTTCAAGATCCATGGGATTATAACCGGTGACAACCTGTTTGCACTGGGAACAAAGTCTTCTGGTCAGACGCTGGGACAAAACCATGGTAATGGAAGAGGCAAGCATAAAAGCGGGAATACCGATATCTATCAACCTGCCGATGGTGGAGGGGCAATCATTGGTATGGAGGGTGGCAAAGACCAGGTGGCCTGTCATGGCGGCCTTGATGGCAATTTCAGCCGTGTCCATATCCCTGATTTCACCCACCATGATAATATCGGGATCCTGGCGAAGGAATGCTTTTAATGCCTTCGCATAGGTCATGCCCACGGCCTCTTTTACCGGAACCTGGTTGATGCCCTTAAAATTGAACTCAACCGGATCTTCGGCGGTGAGGATTTTAATATCATCTTTATTAAGCCGGTTTAGAACCGAGTAGAGGGTGGTCGTTTTTCCGCTGCCCGTGGGGCCTGTGACCAATATAAGGCCGTAGGGTCTTGCAATACACCGTTTCAGGGTATCATAGGTGGAGGGTTCAAATCCCAGTTTGGCCAGATTAATGCTCAGGGCACTCTGATCCAGAATACGCATGACAATGCTTTCCCCAAACAGGGTGGGCAGGCTGGACACCCGGAAATCTACGGATTTTTTCTTCCCAAACCTAAGTTTTATTCTGCCGTCCTGGGGAATTCTTCTTTCTGCAATATCCAGTTCCGCTAGAATTTTTATCCTTGAAATAACGGCATTTTTAATACTGATGGGCAGATTCATCGCCTTGTACATGCCGCCGTCCAGCCGGTATCTAACCTGAAAAGATTTTTCAAAGGGCTCAATGTGAATATCGGAAACACCGTCATTGATGGCCTTGGTCAGAATACCGTTGACCAATTTGATGATGGGGGCATCAGAGGCCATGAACTGATCCTGGTCATCCTCTATATCTGCAAATCCAACTTCCACTTCCCCGGCTGCCTCGGAAACAAGGGAGCCAAAATCCTCCACAGAAGTAACGGGTTCATCATCCTCGGCATCCTCGTCAAAATGGAGAAATTCTTTATAATCGACATCACTAATTTTATAAAAATCCCGGTATGCCTGGATAATATCATTTTCAGTGGAGACAAACACCTTGATATTTTTTTGTGTTTTTTTGTGAAGCTCTTCCACAACAGCTGTATCTGTGGGTTCTGCCATTGTGATAGACAAATCATCCCCTGCGAGTGTAAGGGGGAATACCAGATGCTCTTTGGCCATTTCAAAGGGAAGAAGTTTTAAAACCTTTGGATCCGGTTTTATTTCACCAAAACGGATAACTGTATAATTATACAGCCTGCCCAGAACATTTATAATTGTATCCGGATCAATATAGCCCTTGTTCAATAGAATGCTGCTCAACCGCTCATTGGTTTTCTTGTGAACATTCAGGGCCTCGGTTAGCTGCATACTGGTAATCTGCCCCTCTTTTGAGAGGATTTCACCTATTTTGGTCCTGCCGGCCCCGGACTGATCTTTGATGGTTGATTTAAGACTGGAAGCTGATTTTGCCATTCACTTTTTCCAATGGTTTATTTGCAATGGGTTGCTTTAATGGTTATTTGTTGCTGTTATAATTTTTAAACACCCTTATACCGCCGGCCAGGACTAAAAGTATGCCCAGGATGTAAAAGCAAAATTTAATGATCAATAATTTTCCACTAAAAAATTCTATGGCGGCAACCTGGGGCATTACCTGGGGGATGCGGTAAAAAACACCCAAACCAACAGCGATCAGAAGGATTCCATAGTAGAAGGTAAACGTTTTTTTGTCCATCTCAATTAACACCTTTCCAATTCGTTGAGCTCTTTATCAAAGCTGAGTTTTTTATTATCCATTTCATCCATCTGTTTTTCCAATTCTTCAAATAAAGATTCCACCTCTTTTTCCAAAGATGCCAGTTGTTTTGACAGGGTTTGAATTGCAGGACCGTCCTGCTCCTGGGAAGCGGTTAACAATTGGTCATTTACCCTTTGGGTCTGGACTTCTTTTTCTTCAATGGTATCTTCAATCCGGGTAATTACCCTTTGAATGGGGCTGATTATTTTTGATCTGCCGGCAATTATTTCAGATTTTTTTTGTCTCAATTGTTTTTTTGACAGGGTGGCGGTGCCGGATTTTTTTGTTTCCATCGGTTCTTGGGCGTCTGTTTCATCTTCCCAGCCTTCTTTTTCCAAAAATTCAGCATAGGTGCCTTCAAAAACCGAAATACCATCTTTTTTAAAAATTACCAGACGTGTGGCCAGGGCATGGAGAAACATTTCATTATGGGTGACCAGAATGACAGCCCCCTCAAAATAGTTCAAGGCTTCTACAAAAGCGTCGCAGGCTTCAATGTCAAGATGGTTGGTAGGTTCATCCAAAAGGACAAGATTTAAAGGGCTGATGAGCAATTTCCCCAGCATGACCCTGGATTTTTCCCCCCCCGAGAGAACCGATATCTTTTTGAGGGCAGCATCCTTTTCAAACATCATGGATCCACAGATATTTCTGGCTGCCTGACGATCAAATTCCGGCTGGGAATGGATCAGTTCATCTTCAATGGTAAAATTGTCGTTGAGAGACTGAACATTGGTCTGCTCAAAATATCCCTTGGAAACGCCGGGGTTCACCAGGACCGAACCTTTCTCGGCCTGAATGTTCTGGTTCAGCAATTTTAGCAGAGTGGATTTTCCCTTGCCGTTCTGACCGATAATGGCAATTCTGTCATTGGGATAAATGGTCAGGGAAAAATTTTGTATCAATGGGGTGTTTGGGGGGGTGGCTTTATCCCAGGAAAAGGAGAGATTTTCAGCAGTAAGCACCTGTTTTCCGGCAAAGGGAAGATAATTAAAGGAAAATACTAAATTTTTTAATTGGGCCAGTTTGTCCTTTGATTCATTTTTTTCCAGGGTTTTGAGCCGGGACTGAACCATGTTTGCCAGCCTGGCCTTTGCCCTGAATCGAGTGACAAAAAGCTCAATTTCCTTTTTTCTTTTTTCCTCATTCAGTCGGGTTTTTTCATAGATCTCTTCATCCTGGGCTACCTGGAAATAATATTTACCGCTATCCCCCTTGATTTTACGGATTTTTTGGCGGTGAATTCCGGCAATATGGGTAACCACATTGTCCATGAAGCCCCTGTCATGGGTGACCAACAGCACTTCCCGGGGCCAGGAAATCAAAAATTGGGAAATCCATCGGATAGAGGTGATATCCAGGTAGTTGGTGGGCTCATCCAAAATCAAGAGATCCGGTTCCGACACCAATACTTTTGCCAGATTCAGACGAACCTGAAATCCCCCTGAGAAAAGCCGTGGATCTTTTTTCATGTCTGACTGGGAAAAACCAAGGCCTGCCAGTATCTTTTCCGCTTTCCAGGATTGATCCCTTTCATGTTCCGGAAGACCCAGGATGGCCTCATCCAGAACTGTGTTTTTTTCAAAGGAGATCTTCTGGGACAAAACCCCTATCCGATATCCTGCAGGATATGTGATCCTGCCGTCATCGGGATGATCGGTTTTGGCAATCATGTTCAACAGGGTGGTTTTTCCGTGACCGTTTCTGCCCACAAGTCCCACCCGTTCTCCCGGGTTGATTTGCAGTCCGGTGTCGTCTAAAAGCAACTGGGCTCCAAACCCCTTTGAAATGGACTCAATATTTAGCATTCAATCTTCCGTAAAATATCATAAAGTTTTGCTTAATTTTATCTTAAAGAGGTATCATAACACTGCCCAGACAATTTTTAAACATAAGATTTTTCTTGACTTGAATTTTTAAGTTCTTAATAATTATCCAGTAATTTTATTTCTTGTACAAAAATTTATACAGAGGAAAATATGACCCAATATATTTATGAATTCGGTCCCCAAAGAACCGAGGGGGATGCAACACAGAAAAACCTTCTTGGTGGAAAAGGAGCCAATCTTGCTGAAATGGCAAAATTAGGTCTTCCTGTTCCCCCCGGCTTTACCATATCCACAGAATGCTGCAACCATTATTTTGATCTTGACGGTCGATTCCCGGATACCCTTGAGGCGGAAGTGACATCTGCCATGGCAAATATAGAAAACCAGATGCAAATGAAATTCGGGGATGAAAGAAATCCCCTGCTGATTTCCTGTCGTTCCGGTGCCAGAAGTTCCATGCCCGGAATGATGGAAACCATTTTAAATGTCGGGCTCTGTTCAAAGACCATCCCAGGTCTAATTGCCAAAACAGGCAATGAATGGTTTGTATACGATGCCTATAGAAGACTGATCATGATGTACTCTGATGTGGTGATGGAAAAGGCTGAACAGATAAAATCCTCCGACGGCATGGGTATCCGCCTCAATCTAGAAATGATGATGAACAATCTGAAAAATGACAAGGGCTATACAAACGACACCGACATCTCCACCCAGGATATGAAATCATTGTGCGCCAGGTTCAAAAAGAAGATCCATGAATATCTGAATGTCGAATTTCCCGATGACCCCCAAGAACAATTAATGGGATCCATTGGGGCTGTTTTTAAAAGCTGGAATGGAAGGCGGGCTGTTTCCTACAGACGGATTGAACACATTCCGGACAATTGGGGAACAGCCGTAAACGTCCAGAGTATGGTTTTTGGCAATATGGGGGCAACCTCTGCCACAGGGGTTGCCTTTTCAAGGGACCCTGCCACAGGAGAGGATAAATTTTACGGAGAATGGCTCATAAATGCCCAGGGAGAGGATGTGGTGGCGGGTACCAGAACCCCAAACCCCTTGAACAATGATACCAAAAACCCCCAGAACCTGCATCTTTCTTCCCTGGAAGAAGCCATGCCAAAACTATATGCACAGCTTTTTGATATCAGAAACACCCTTGAGTCACATTACAAAGATATGCAGGATATTGAGTTCACGATCCAGGAAGGACATTTGTATATGCTCCAATGCCGGGTGGGAAAAAGAACTGCCACCGCCGCCCTGAACATGGCCATGGACATGTTTGAGCAAGGCATGATCGATGAAAAGACCATGGTTTGCCGGTTGGATCCAAAGATACTGGACGACATGCTCCATCCCATTGTGGACCCGGCCGCAGAAAAGATTGCCGAAAAAGTGGTCGAAGGATTGCCTGCCGGACCTGGCGGGGCCTGGGGCCAGATTGTCTTTACCTCTGAAGATGCTGTTTTGTGGGCCAAATCAGATAAAAAGGTTATCCTGGTACGGGAAGAAACCAATCCGGAAGATATTGAGGGCATGCGGGCCGCCTCGGCCATTTTAACCGCCAGAGGGGGAATGACAAGCCATGCAGCCCTTGTTGCAAGAGGCTGGGGAAAATGCTGTATTGTCGGTGCCGGTGCCATGAAAATTAATGTGAGTAAAAAGCAGCTTATCGTTGGAAGTAATATTTTTCAGGAAGGGGATTTTATTACCCTAAATGGCACCAAGGGAGTGGTTTATCAGGGCAAATTGAAAATGAAGGATGCCTCGGAAAATCCAAGATTTCAAAAGTTCATGTCCATTGCCGATTCCCATCGAACCATGAAGGTCAGAGCCAATGCGGACACACCTGAAGATGCCAGGATTGCATTGGGCTTTGGTGCAGAGGGTATTGGGCTGTTTAGAACCGAGCATATGTTCTATGGCACCGATTCTAGCACACCCCTGTTTTTGCTGCGGAAAATGATCCTGAGTAAATCTGTGGATGAACGGCAGGTAGCCCTGGATGAGTTATTTCCCTTTGTCAAACAGGAAATTTCAAAAACCCTGGCTGCCATGGATAATCTGCCGGTTACCCTGAGGCTTCTGGATCCACCCCTGCACGAATTTGTTCCCCAGTCCGAACAAAATCAGCAGGAGATTGCCGATGCCCTGAGGATAGATCTGGAAGAAGTTTTAAAAAGAAGTGCACTGCTCAAAGAATCCAACCCCATGATCGGCCATCGGGGGGTACGTTTGGGCATTACCTTTCCTGAAATTACGTCCATGCAGGTAACAGCCATATTTGAAGCCTGTGCTGAACTGATCCAGGCGGGTAAACATCCCCTGCCTGAAATCATGGTGCCGGTTACCTGCAATGAAAGGGAGCTGGAATTTGTCCACAAATTGGTTACAGACTCTTATGATGCGACCATTGCAAAATATAATATTCCGAAAATTTCTTATATGTTCGGAACCATGATCGAGATTCCTAGAGCAGCCCTTGTGGCCGATAAAATGGCAAAATATGCCCAGTTTTTTTCCTTTGGCACCAATGATCTGACCCAGATGACCTTTGGCTTTTCCCGGGATGATATTGGGTCCTTTATGAATGATTATATCGACAATGCCATATTAAACTTTGACCCCTTTGAAACCCTGGATCAGGAAGCCGTGGGCAGTCTGATTGAAATTTCCGTGGAAAGAGGCCGGAAGACACGGCCGGATATAAAACTTGGGATCTGCGGAGAACACGGCGGTGATCCTGCTTCGGTTGTGTTCTGCCACAAGGCGGGTCTGAGCTATGTTTCCTGCTCTCCCTACAGGATACCCATTGCCAGGCTGGCAGCAGCCCAGGCCGCAATTTTAAACTAATATTAATTGCAATGATTTAAAAGGCTTGTCTCGGTAAGGAGACAGGCCTTTTTTTAGTCTGTATCTACCCAATAGCGTGACCAGGGGCATCGTTCCTTGTAGGGAAATTTCATCAGTTCTGTGGCAAGGATTGAAAAATCAGTATTCCGAACCGTATAATAGGTCACCTGTTCTTTTTCCATAATGGTTTCAACCCCAAGGGCAACATAGAGGACATGGGAATCCTCCTCAACAGTACACAGAACCGTACCGTTGATAATGACCATGTCCGATTCCCTTTGAATGTCAAACAGATCAATCATGGTTATTTTAAAGGCTTTCCCCTTGAAATGATTTGCTGCATTGGTCCGGGTTAGCTCACAGGTTAAAAAATTTTTAAAACTCATTTCATGCTTCGCAAACTCATCCTCTGCCAAAAGATATGGGGGGTGCACCATCAACAATCCAAGCAGTATCAGGCCAACGTGCAATAGGTGAAAGGGTGGGAGATAAAAAGATCTCATATAATCAATCCTTTTCTTTAACCAGTTTTGTGATGGTATTTTGAAGATCTTCCAGCACAACAGGTTTTAACAGCACCGAACCGGCACCGGAAAATTTAGATCCAAATTTATTCTTAGAACTTTGATTTTGATATCCGGTCTCAATGATGATGGGTATTTTGGGATCAATTTTTAAAATATGATCCACAAATCTTTCTGTATTCATTCCGGTGATGTTGTGATTGACAATGATCATTTTGAATTTTTCAGGCTGGACCCTGAAACTATTGAGTGCCATTTCAGCATTTTGAGAAACCATTGCCGTATATCCCATATTACCGATCACCGTTGAGATCAATTGGCTTCTTTTCCCATTTTCATCAATGACCATAATAATATTTCCCCTTAGGACTGAAACCTCACTGGATATTGGAATATCGAGTTTCCATTTTTGACCATTTACGGGATGGATATTTGAAACATCTATTTCATAGGCCTTGGAAGAGATAAATGTATCATTTTCAGTATCTGATACCTTGGCAATCAATTTTTTATTGGCTGCAATATACTGCCTGAGCCATTTCCGGTATTCAAGGTTATCCCCTATCAGAATCAGCAGTTTAGGACCGGCCTGGGAATTGACCTGGATGGAATGGTAAATAAGAGGATCATTTGAATATGCTTTGCTGGTTTCCTTGTAATTTTCTTCTACAAATTCAACCATAAAGTCCCTTGCTCCGGCCGGAGAAGAGATTATGCTGATCAACATAATGAATAAAATTAGTTTTTTCATGCACCGTCCCTATCTAATAAAATAAGATAATAAAAAGAAAATCTAAAAAGAAGATAATGACAAAGGTATCGGCAATACCTTGTATGTTCTTGATGTCCCATGGGAGAATCCTTTACAAAATAGCCCAGGATACTAAAAAGAGAAAAAGATATAAAAAACCCAGAAGAATTAAATTTTTTTTAGGGTCTGTTTTTCTCCTGGCTCGAAAACGACTCAAGCCAAGTCCCAGGGCACTGATGATCAGGCCGACAAAAACTGTATTTACAAGATATTGCACAAATTTCATATCCCAACTGGTTCTTAGATTCAGTCTGTAAAATTTGTCAAAAAAGGTTTCAAATTCCGGCTGGGCTTTGTGAAACACCAAAACTGAAATAAAGAGCACCCCCCAGGCACAAAAATTGAGCACAAAGAGAAGATGTGTCAAAAAATCCCTATTTTTTCGTCTTTCAAAGGGTTTCAGTATCCGTTTAATAGAACTCTCCTCTTATTATTTTTCCATGCTTTCTATTTCTTTCTAAAAAAATACCCCAATATCTAAAGGGCAGTTCAGTTGTCCAAGTGAGCATTTGCCATGAATCGCCTGGTAATCATTTCAGTGATCTCCTCTGCACTGGTTTCAATGGGTTTATTGCTCACGTTAATCATTGAAAATCCCCTTGTTATATAATATTTCTGGGCTTTTTGAATTTCATCTTCTACGTCCTGTTTTGAGACATAGGAATAGATATCACTTGTGCCCAGGCTTTCCTGTCTCATCTTCCGGTGGGCAAGAAGCTGCTCCACATTAATATTTAAGGCAATTACCCGTCTTCTGTCTACCATGTCGAGGGTTTTGGGCATGGGAGCTCCGGGAACTAACGGGATATTGGCAACCTTCCATCCCATGACAGCCATGTACATGGACAGGGGTGTTTTTCCGGCACGGGACAATCCCAGCAAAATAATTTCTGAGTCCGTCAATGTGTCTGGATTTAATCCGTCGTCATGGGCAAGGGCAAAATCAATGGCAGAAACCTGTTTAAGATCTATCTGGTGAATTTCCCTGTAAAGACCCGGTGTTTCAAGGGGAGGTTTGTTTAAAAATGCCTGAATTTTAGACAAAATTGGCCCCATGAGATCGATGGTGACAATATTATTTTTAATCCCTTTCCGGGTTAGATATTTTCGAAGATCTGAATTCACGAGGGTGTGAACAATGAGGCTTTCAAGATCCTTGACCTTGTCAATCAGTTCATCCACCTGACTTTCAGAACGGATATGGCCAACCTTGACCACGGAAATCCGGCTTTCCGGAAACTGGACCAGGGTGGATTCAACCAAATGGTAGGCGTTAATACCTTCCCCGCAGGATGCAATATAAATCATTTGAAAATCATTGGAGGCAATTTCATCTATCATAAAAATGATATCCTTTATCAGCTGTTTGGGTTATAAACAAAACACATATCGCAACCCTTAATGAGAGTCAAACAGGAAGATGCCATGACACATGAAGATAAAGGACATTATGCAAATAAACACCAGGGGAAAAACATTGATGAAACTATTTCCAAGAGAATTGAGTCCCTGGCTGACAATGGTAGTGTAAGCTGTGCTGCCGCGCACAGAATCGCAAAAGATCTTGGAATTTCACCCTCGGATATCGGCGTTCAAATAGATCTGATGGAATATCGGATATCCAAATGCCAGATGGGTCTTTTTGGTTATTCTCCCGAAAAAAAGCGGATTGATCCTGAGATTGAAATCTCAAAAAATCTTCAAGGCCAATTGGATAAGGAAAATACCCAGGAACCGATTTCATGCAGCAAGTGTTGGGAGATCGCAGGTAGACTAAAAATCAAAAAGCTGGATATCGGATCTGCCTGTGAAAAAAAAGACATTCGGATTAAACCTTGTCAGCTGGGTGCCTTTTAAATTTAAGGGACTGCTTTGACCGATTAAGCCACCGGAGAACAAATTTATTTGGGATCAGAAGTTTACGGTTTAAATTTTATCAGATTTTAATTTTGACTGGTTTCTTTTCCTTCGCCTTGTTTTTTGTTTTCTGATTTTTTTTAGCTGTTCTGTTTCCCGGTCATTTTTCCCGGTCATTATTGCCTCAATTTTTTCAACAAGGCTTCTCAGGGCAAGAAATCGGTTTAAATGCTGGGATCTATGTTTATCAACTTTTACACTAATCCCTGTTTTTTCATGGCTTACAAAGACAGCAGAAGACGTTTTATTAACCTTTTGCCCTCCCCTGCCCGAGGCTTTGATGAATTTCTCTTTGATGTCTTCTTTTCGAATTCCTAACCCTGCCATCTTTTTTTCCAGGGCCTCAATTTTTTTTTTATCCGGTCCCATTCTGTCCTTAGTGTTGAAGTGACTTTCATTGAATCTTCTTTTCACTCTCATATTATGCATCCGGTCAAGGTGCAATAAATAAATGAAGCAAATGCAAATATCCCTGATTATTTGATGAAACTTGTCATGTTTAAGCATCTTACCAGGACCAAAGAAAAAAACTTGTCTGGTGACAAAGTCCGATAAACCCTTTAAAAAGGGGAGGATTAATTTGCAGGAAAATTTTATTTTTTAATAAAATAGACAACAACAAACCAAACTATAAAGAAAAGAGAGACTATTATATGAATGATAATCACCTGCCCAATGGATTCCACCATCTGGGAAATTGTATCCGGCCCCCCAGTGAGGCCAATGCCATACTTCTCCAGGCAACACTGGGATGTTCCCATTCTAAATGCACCTTTTGCGGTGCCTATGAGGATAAAAAATTTGCCATTAAAGAAAGAAAATATTTGGAGGCAGATTTTGAATTTGCCAGAAAATATTGCAGGCACCAAGACCGGGTTTTTATCATGGACGGAGATGCCCTTGTAATGCCCATGAAAAACTGGGAATGGCTGTTGAAAAATATTCATGAAAAACTACCCTGGGTCAGGAGAATTACCTGTTATGCAAATTTAAAATCAATTCAGCTGAAAACAGATGAAGAGTTGTCTTATCTTCATGAAAATGGGTTAAAAGCGGTCTTTCTCGGTCTGGAATCCGGTCATGCCCAGGTGAGAAAAGATATAAAAAAAGGGGGAACCCCCGAAGAATTGATCTTCCATTGTCAACGTCTCAGAAAATCGGGCATTCGTTTGGTTACCATTGTTCTATTGGGATTGGGCCAGATCAATCTGAGCCTTGCCCACGCTAGGGAAACAGGCAAAGCACTCACTGCCATTGACCCTGAAGCTGTGAGTGCCCTCAGTCTTATACCCCTGCCGAATACCCCCCTTGGACAGGCCTTTGAAAAAGGAGAGTATCAAATTCCGGATGCCCGAGGGATGATATCTGAACTCAGGGAATTGGTAAAATATACCGATCTTACCCGGGGGGCTTTTCGTTCTGTCCATGCCAGCAATTATCTGTCCATTGATGCCAGGTTCCCCCAAGACAAAGACGGCGTGCTTAAAACCCTTGATCAGGCCGTGGCTGGCAATATCGATCTGAAGCCTGAATGGATGCGGGGTTTGTAAATAATGAACAGATCTTCTTCCGGCGTTCTTTTTTTACTTTCCATTTCAGTTGGGGTGGCTATGATCGGCCTTGGAATCATTTGGCCGATCATACCGGTATATGCTGTGGAGCTTGGTGCAGGCGGTTTTTTAGTCGGGCTTATTATTGCCTCTTTTAATATTTCCCGTACCTTTTTTAATCCTTTGGCCGGACGCCTTTCTGACAAATGGGGTCGAAAAAAATTCATTGTGGGAGGACTTTTTTCATATTCTTTGATTTCAGTTTTATATGTATTGCCTGCCCAGGCCGAAAGTCTTATTTTTATCCGGTTTCTCCACGGAATGACCTCTGTTTTGGTGGTGCCCATTGCCATGGCCCTGGCCGCTGATATTGCGCCAAAACAAAAATTGGGGCTTTATATGGGCACTTTAAATATGGCTGTGATGCTGGGTCTTGGTATCGGACCGGTTCTGGGAGGAACGATTCGGGATCACTGGGGTATGAATGCCGCCTTTTATGCCATGGGAGGATTGGCGTTTTTCACCTGCATCCTAGTGATATTTTTTATTCCTTCAGAAATGGAACAGCATTTGTCCGGTAAAATTTCAAAAAGAATGTCTGTCAAAAAGATGTTAAGCCACAGGATTGTTCTGGGAATTTTTATAATGAGATTTTTCACGGCCTCGGGCCAGGGAGCGGTATATACATTTTTACCTATTCTTGCGCTTCAAATGGGATTTACAAGCTCCCAGGTCGGTATCATCCTGGGGGCGAATATTTTTCTCATTGCCTTTCTTCAGCGGTCCATGGGCAAGCTTGCAGACCGGATTAATCCCAAATATTTCATTATTTCAGGCACCTTTGCTTCGGGACTGTTTGTACTGGGAATGCCATTTGTTGAAGGATTTGGCATGATCCTTTTTCTGAACATTCTGATGGGCATGGCCAACGGTCTGGCTCTGCCCGGAGGCCTTGTCATCACGGGACAACTGGGCAGAAAAATGGGCATGGCGTCTCTCATGGGCATCACCGATGCTGCCTGGAGTCTGGGTATGATTGTTTCCCCGGTTCTTTCCGGGATTATCCTGGATCTCTTTGGTCTTTCCCAGGTCTTCATCATCGGCAGTATCCTGATACTTACGGGCAGTGTGGCCGTGATCTTTTTTCTCCGGGATTATCATCCTGAAGTGGCGTGTTGATTTTCCCCAAAGGAAAAGAGCTGGTATGAGTAACCCAGCACCGACCCGGCACATTTTTTCAGGGGTTACTAAAGCAAAAAGCCCGTAAACATATGGTTTACAAGTTTTATACTGGTGAAGGTGGTAAAAGTTGAACCCTATTCTTTTTTTGCCCTAGGACATTGAAATAACATAAATATTAAGCGTGTACCTTCTATCACACACTAAAAAAATGTGTAAGTATCCAATTGGATAATTCTGATATAACATACCAGGTATACTGCTTTACCCATAAAAATTAAGCCCTGCACAAGTCCATTTTATTTAGTTCAACCAATTTCTTGACAACAGCCTCAAATCGTTTTTGTTTCTATCTCCAAGTTTTTGGATATCTAAATGTTAAGAACGAAATTCTATATTTCTATGGAAAATCAAATCGGGAATGTTCTCAAAAAAAACATAGATATTGTAACCTTTTTTACCTAAAAATATAACTTTATTGTACTAAAACTATTTTAGAACTTTGTACTAAAAATACCAAAAGCACTATCATTATTGAAGAGTTAACTTTGGCATCGTTTTTGCTATATTCTTTGTTGATGCACAGTTACTGACCTCACTACACTGCTGATGGAGAAATAAAGAATGAAAAAAGTTATTGCTGCTATTATATTTGTGGGATTTCTTTTAGTCCCTATTGCCACACAAGCTGATACTATTTTATCTCCCGCTATCACAATTCCAGGACCTACTGCTATGCTTTTTCTCGGATTTGGCCTTTTGGGGATTGCGGGTATCGGTAGAAAACAACTTCAGGAGTTAAATACACATGAAGAAGAAAATATTTTTAAAAAATAACCATAGACGCTCAATATACGACAGGCGGATGTTATCATATGAAACGTATTCACCTGAAAGAAGGTCAGGGCATGATAGAAGGTTTAGTGGTTATAAACTTTTTGCTTTGACAGAAAATATTCGTCTATCTCAACAAGGGTGATTAAAATCCCGAATCTGTTTTCCTGCTCTGTTGATCGGAGTGTTGCCAGAGGATAGAAGGTTAAGTTGGTAATCCAGTTCATCCATTTCGCCTGATCTTACTCAAACAAAGGAACAGACTTGGATTGACATTGAAAGCTTTTAATCTCAATCCAAACATCAAAAAAAATTCTCTGGTGATATCGGATCTTCTATTGGGCTGCCTCCAACCGTGTCAGGTTCCTGTAGAGTGATTGTCTGCTGATCCCAAATCGTCCAGCAACTTCTGTCTTGGGTATACCTTCATTTATCAGACGGTTTGCTTGCTCTAGCTGGAGATCTGTAAGTGATGGTTTTCGGCCTATATGTTTACCAGGCTCTTTTGCCGTGGCGATACTCTCACGCTGGCGTTCCTTGATCAGAGACCGCTCAAATTCAGCCACTGCACCCATGATCTGAAGCATCAATTTGTCAATGGCAGTGGTATTATTCGAAAAGACCAGATTTTCCTTGTGGAACTGAACAACAATCCCTTTGGCTGTGAGAGTTTCAAGCATACCCTGGAGATCCATAAGATTTATTGCCAGTCTATCCATGCTATGGACATGGAGGGTATCCCCTTTTCTGAGATAATCAAGACAAGCCTGGAGCTGTGGTCGTTTTGTATCCTTACCACTGAGTTTTTCCTTGAACGTCTTCTCCAGATAAATGCTGTCAAGCTGACGGTCTGTGCTTTGATCAACAGTACTGACTCGGATGTATCCAATGTGCTGAGCTTTAGTGTGATAACTCATAATAGTCTCCTGTTCTTTGTTGTGGTGTTACGAAACCTTATAGACTAACTATTTGATTGGGAGAGGATCTCATTAATTATCCCCCTTGGGAAGATATCTTTTCCCCGCTTCCCATTCTTCACTGGTCTCTGATTTAATAGCACTTACAAGCCTCAGAAGCGATGCTTCATTGGGAAAAAGTGTCACTACCCGGATCCTGCGCTTGATTTACCTGTTCAATCTTTCAACCATGTTGGTGGTAATTTTTTCCTTTGGTTTTCCGGTAAAGCAAATATGGCAAATCCTTCTGGGATATCTGGAACCGCATTCCTTTGTAAATTCTATTCAACCTTTATTACTTCATTGATAAGGATTGAGACAGCTTCTCCCAATCCTTCCATTTCATCTGAATTTATTATCAAAAAATCCTATCAAGGATAGGCCTACCCTGTATTAAAAAGTTTGTTATAGGGGAAAATTGTTGATAGACTGGTATCCCTGTCTACACAGCATTACAACTGAAATTTTATAAGGTTTTTCTGAGAGGATTTTGATTAGTATCCCAGTTATCATCTGCATCAAATCAATGTCAAAAAGATGAACACAGAGTACAGATACAGCATCTTGGTGTGTGATCGGGGATATAATAAATTCTTTAGAAACGAGGGTGTGCCTCATTGTGGTATAAAATGTTTTTCCTAAAACCACATACTTTTTTTCACATTGTTACCTTTTTTCATAGGAAATAAAATGCTTTAAATCACTGAAAAATCTCTGTCTATTGGCTATTGAAGTTGTAAAAGATGAGGTACACTTTTTGCTTATCTATAAGGAATTCAACAATGAACCGATTGCGACTTTCCTATTAGGCCAAGATTTCGACTGACTGATTTCCAATTCTTTTTGAGCAAAACTGATTATAAAATCAAACAATTGCAAAGCCAAACCTGTTGTGAAGCAGAGATGGAAAGGCGATAGGGTCTCATGGGGAGATAGCTTGGCTGCATTTGTAAATATTGACCTCAAAGGAGAAATGATGAAAAGAAGATTATTATTGTATTTAGCAACGGCATTTTTAATATTTTTTATACCTGGATTCGCCAGTGCAACAATTGTAGTTAATAGTTTAGATGGTTCAATGCAATGGCTCAATACATCTCTGGCCGGAGGTAACGCAGAAATAGTTGACCTTACAGGCATTGGTGGCAATCTTGAAAATAACAACCCATTGCCAACAGGTGCTTTGAAAGTTACAACAGGTTTTTCCAATGACGACAAAGGTGAGATTGGTATGAATGGTGATTTTGGCCTTGCTTCTGGAGTTCTAAACGATATCATTCTTGGATATGACTATTATAAACAAGATGTCAGTGGCGGAAATATTTTTGCTGCACCATCTATAAAGTTAACGCTCTTTACACAAGGCGGTACAGGTGATAACTGGGGAACGCTTGTTTACGAACCAACCTGGAATCAAGCGGGAACAACTGGAAGTACCGCTCCACCAACTAATGAATGGCAAACCGTAGATATTAATAGCACTACAGGAACTGGTGTAGACGCATATGGGGGATGGTGGTGGACAGGCGGGTTTGGGGAAGGCAATGGTGCTGGTGGCCCACCGCTTAGATCCCTTTCTGAATGGGTTACAGCATTTTCAGCTTCAGACCCAACTGATTTTTCCAACGCCCATGTTGTTGGAATAAATATTGGTGTTGGCAGATATAATCAAGGCCAAATCGGTTATTTTGATAATGTCTCAATTCAGACTTCATCAGGCCAGATAAATGTTACATATGATTTTGAGGTAGGAGCAGCAGTCCCCGAACCTACCACAATGATCCTCTTTGGCCTCGGTCTACTCAGCTTCGCCGGAGTCAGCAGAAAAAAACAATAGCATCAAACAATAGCACATCATTGAAAAAGGCAGGCCCATTAAACCGGTTCTGTCTTTTTATTTGGGGATTGGGGAGATATCTTTGCCACTGCAAAATAATTACCCCATCAGTCTATCCCTGATTTTCCTATACCAGATCAAACACCCAATCTGCCTTCTGTAATGAAGCTCTATTGATCAAATGGGTATATTGCACTGCCTGGAATTATTAGTGATGTTGAAACGATTGATTTATTTGAGCATGTCAAGATAGATGCCGTTCTCTGAACCTGTTATCACTGTTGCTCCCACAGTTTTGCTGTAAAAATCCCATTGTTCTTGCTTATCTGTACCACCAATAATGGCATATCCGTATCCTTCTTGTCGCATTGCACAGAGAGATGAAAGCAAAAGACAAGAGCCAATCCCTTTTCTTCTATAGGGTTCCGCAACACCTGATGGGCCAAAAAAACCCCGACATGTGGCGTTATAACACCCAAACCCAACAACCTTGCGGTCGAATGTTTTATCTTTGGGAACGCGACATGTTGCTATATAACAAGACAGTGGCCAGTTCGAAAATGCTATATCACATTCGCTTGGCCAACCAGACCACTTTCCCGTGAAAGTCCCTCGAACGAATTCAACTACTGCCTCTTTTTCATAGGCCATGGCTTGGCGTATGGTGACATCGTTTTTTTTCTCAACTTTTGATACCTGCAGTAGTGTTTTATGCGGATCAATTTCATACAATTTTACAAGCATATCCATACTGTCACCCTCCTGGATGTGATGGTATATATTGGTTATAGTTTAGCCCAACTGAATTTCATCGCCGGTTCCCAGAATACTACAATAATTAGAACAACAATCCAAATCAAAATTAGTATCCGTGTGACCTTGATAAACAAATTAAAATCGGAACGCCTATTCCGAGTTGGTTGGATTTTTCACAGAAGAGAAAGTAACACTGTTGGCAGGTGAAACTCTATGTGACACAAACTGTATCTAAATTATCAAAGCCTGTTATCCCGAGCATTTTGTGCCTATTCACAAGCTGTAATGCAAACGGCAATTATTCTTGCATCTCTTTCATAGTCTCCCGGTGAACTCGATAGAAAGTACTCGGTGTAACAGAGGGTATCATATTTGAATTAGGGATGAAATCCTCATAGGGTTTAAGAACCACTGTCCATTTTTTGGGATTCCAAATGGGGAATATCTTATCCTGTTTTTCATATTCTTTCTCCTCGAACATATCCTCAAAAATTCGTTTAAGCAATGGATAAAGGGGTTGCAGCCGATTCTTCTTTCTTGACTCAACTACCATCCTATTCTGCTCCATACGTATATCGCTGCGTTTTAATGCCTCCACTTCTTCCGGGTTTAAACTTGCGAATAGCATGACCATTCCCTGACGATACTCTGTTATGTGTCCCTCGGATTTAATCTCTTCTAAAATCTTTGCACAGTCACCGAATGTGGTTTCTTTTTTAGGTTCATTCATTATGCAACTCCCTCCTAATCATTGAAATTGAATCTTATCATTCAGCATAGACCGAACTCAAACTGTAGGTATGATACCATCCTTGTGATGCACATTACAACAGCAGAGGCATGACGTTTGGATGGTATTATATGGATCATATTTTTAATCGAAACACATAAATAGATGGGTTCATTCTTCCCCATCTTCTTTATCATGTTTGAGCTGTTCTTCCTCAAAAAGTGCAATAAGATCTTTTTTGGAATTGGTTTCGCTAAACGGTTTATGGATAAGGTTTTGTACTTTTTCTTCAAATGACTGACCGTTTTTTTTCGATTGGTCTGAATCTTTTTCAGCTTGTTCTTTTTTCTTTCGATACTGTGATAGGTCAACTATTTTCATTTTAGACATATTACCACCTTTTCAGTTATTTAAAGATAAAATATGCCAACAAAATGGGTTGTCAATTCGGAAATTCACCATCTGAACTCCGCATTTATATCCTATCACAGATTTTTCACCACAATCCCAGGCAAAATGTTCTATGGTAAAGGGGTTGTCTTTTCATACATGTAGTGAAAAAATAGGCTGTTTTAATTTGTTTCATACTCCCTTCCCTTGGTAAAGCTTTGAAGTCAAGTATGTAAAGTCTTCCAGGCATTGCCTTGCAATCCTATGATTCCAGGTCAAGAAAGTTTCGATATGAAGAAGGTTGGCATAGGGGGCTAAATTATAAAATTGATTCTTAATTTTCATATGCTTCTCTTGTTTCTGGTTAGAAAGCTCTTTTAAGTTTATTCTGTTTTGTTTTGCTAATAATGTGCCTATTAAATGCGTGGATAAAGCTTCACGCTAATGATGCTATTTGAGGTTTTTGGATCAAATTTCCCAGTCTGAAATGTCCTATCTCACCAAAAGTTTTAGGATAATTGGTATACCCTGGTATTTTTTAACAGGAGATTGGCTTTTCATTTGCCTATGCCCTCATGGGCAGGCATCTTTTGATTTCACCAATTACAAAAAGACAAAAAACAGTTCTAAAAAAAGGTGACTGAGAATTTAATCCCGGCTGCTTAGCAAGTTGTTATTAAGTTTTTGAATAACCTTTCGTCTAAATTTTAAATTTGGTTTAATTAAGATATTAAGTTTATCCAGACTGCAACTTGCATTGTCATCATATCTGGTACTTTTTTTCTTTGGCGTTATAACTGCAATTATCTGTTTCTCCATTACGAAACCCCTTTGTTTATCTGTAAAACCCTTTTAATCATAACATAAAATAGCAAATGCAATTTGCATACCACAATGTGGTGTTTTGGATGGAGAGTCTATAATAAAGGGACTCTTGCGCACACGATGAAGCTGGTAATGACTCAACCATTACTTTTTTTGTCGTCACTTTGACAATAAATGTCGACTCCCAGCGAAAAGTTTTCAGTCTCATGATACCCTTGTTCTTTTTACCGAGCCAATTCCAAAATCCAAGTGATTCACGAGATCCTTGCGAATGTGTCAATAGAAATGAGACACCATTTGTAATAAATTAAGCTCTAATCACATCAGGTTTTTCTTGTTTTGGTTTATTAATCCAAGCCGCTTCCGCTAAAGCCGGTGGTTGAAGTGTTTTCCCTCTAAACCGCTCAGGATTTTTTTCAAAAGCATTTTCAAGAATAACACAACGCTGGTCATAAACGTCTTGTGCCAGTCCATAGTGAAGTTGCTCAGGAGTTACCAATCCGATCCCAGAATGATGATGGTCTTTATTATAGTATCCAAAGAAATCTTGACAAAATACTCTGGCATCTTCAATTGACCCGAACCGGCTGGGAAATTGAGGGCAATATTTCAAAGTTTTAAACTGAGCCTCAGAATATGGATTGTCGTTGGAATGTTGGGGCTGTTAACCTTTGCAAATATCCTTAACTGTTAAGTTGACCTATTAGTGAGTATTGGAATGTTAAAGCATTGGTCAAAAATAATTTTTATCGAGACATACTCGTTTTTACATGTTATATGATACAACTTGCGAAACAAAAGTGTCTCTATAATTTAATCCATGATGAATCCGAGTTTCCAGCAATAGTCTTCTTTGAGATTGATTTAAAAAATCGTAACCAACCAAACTTATAAGACTTTTATCCAAATTCAAACGTATTTATGGCAATGTGATCTGTGCTGGTATCAAATTTGCCTTTATTCATTATAGGACAACTCGAAAAATGACAATTATAATTAAGGGTGGTAACACTGACAACAGAGTTCCTCCACGTTATTCGTAATAATCTTAACTATAGAAATAACATATAATTCAAAATTTTTTCTAAAGGAGACAACATGCAACGTAAACTTTCAATCATCGTCATTTCAATCCTTTTTTCTTGTGTGTCAGCTTTAGCAGCAGGCGGTGGTGGTGTAATAAAGGCCGACCCAACAAAACATTTCGATGCCAAGGGGAAACTGCCATCAATATTTACTGTTGAGATACAAAATAAACTTCGAAAATCTTTGCCTTTTGAGGACAAACGAGATTTTGATGAAGCCAAAAAGGGTTTCATTGCAGCGCCTGATTACAAACAGATCATGGCCGAGGCCGGACACGTTGCCTGGGACATGGGCAGCTACGAATTTCTGCTGACGGACAAGGAATATGATACGATTCATCCCTCACTACAGCGCCAGGCCATACTCAACATGGCCTATGGACTTTATGAGGTCCTGCCGGACAAAATTTACCAGGTTCGTGGCTATGATCTGGCCAACATCACTTTTATCAAAGGTAAAACCGGCTGGCTTATTTTTGACCCATTGACTGCCAAAGAAACAGCGGCTGCAGCATTGAAGTTTATCAATGAGCAACTTGGTGAACGGCCGGTCACTGCCGTGATCTATTCACACTCACACGCCGATCATTTTGGTGGTGTTCGTGGTGTTGTGGCACAGGCTGATGTTAGAAGTGGCAAGGTTCCGGTCATTGCTCCGGTTGGTTTTATGGATCACGCGGTTTCTGAAAATGTCTATGCCGGAAATGCCATGACAAGGCGGATGTTTTACCAGTATGGTGTACTTCTGCCCCGTAGCCCTTTTGGCCATGTAGATCAGTCCATCGGTAAAAACACTGCTGCCGGCAACCTTGGTCTCATCCCCCCTTCTGTGATTGTTGAAGAAGATTTTGAAGAGATGACCGTTGATGGGGTTAAGATGATTTTTCAGAATACACCAGGTACTGAGGCACCGGCTGAAATGAATACCTATTTTCCTGAAATGAAGGCATTTTGGGCAGCTGAAAACATCACCGGTACTGTGCACAACATTTACACACTTCGTGGTGCTCTGGTGCGAGATGCCCTTAAATGGTCAAAGAATATTAACGATGCGCTTTATCATTTTGGGACAGAGGCGGAGGTGATGTTTGCCTCACACAGTTGGCCGCGCTGGGGCAATGACCGTATCCAGGAAGTTATGCGTGCCCAGCGTGATATTTATGCCAACCTGAATAACGAAGTGCTGCACCTTGCCAATCAGGGTGTGACGGTTAACGAAATTCACAATGTATATCACCCACCGAAAAGCCTGCAGAATCAGTGGGCCGCTCACAGCTATCACGGTTCAGAGGAACATAACAGTAGGGCAGTGGTGAATCGTTACCTCGGTTATTGGGATGCAAACCCAGCGACCCTTATTCCCCTTTCACCAAAGGATTCTGCACCGCTCTATGTGGAAATGATGGGTGGCTCAGCTAAGATCATCGCCAAGGGTAAAGAACTTTACGGCCAGGGCAAATACCGTCATGCCATGGAAATCCTCAACAAGCTGATATTTGCTGAGCCAGGTAATCAGCCTGCCAAAGATCTGCTTGCTGATGTATATGAACAGATCGGTTACCAGAAGGAGAGCCCAAGCGTCCGAAATAGCTTTTTGGCTGGTGCTTTCGAACTTCGAAACGGTATTCCTGTCGGAGCCTCGCCAAAAACTGGGGGTCCCGATATGATCAGCGCCATGACCACCGAGCTTTGGCTCGATTTTATGGGCATTCGTCTTGACAGTAAAAAGGCTGAAGGGATAAACTTTGTTATCAATCTTGTAACACCTGATAACGGCGAAAAATTTGTGGTTGAGTTGAGTAATGCAACCCTAACCAATATCGAGGGCGTTCAGGCCCAGAATCCAGATCTGACAATTACCATTGACCGATCCGATCTCGAGAAGACCATGATGGGAGCGGTCAGTTTCGATGACCAGATAAAATCCGGTAAGGCCAAACTGGTCGGAGACAGCAATCCTTACGAACAGTTGAAGACGATGCTTGTCCAGTTTGATATGGGCTTCGAGATTTTACCCGGCACAGGAGCCAAAGATCTCACACCTGAGAATAAACCCTTTGCGCATGAACTGCCAGCGGTGAATGCAATGACTGACTAAGGGTAAATTTTTCAGCCCACTGTTGCTATATCCTCAGGCCGACTCTTCCCAAAAGGGTCGGCTTGAGTTCTCTCAATACAGAAAGAAAATAAACAAGCTGAAGGCGACTATATTGTCTATTATTGTGGGGCCTGAAATTATGATTTCGGACCCATTATTTCTTCTTCCAGTAGTCGCTTTTAGGTCAACCTAACAGTCAAGCATCCTTGCATTATGTAGCGAGTTGCCCTTAAACCTCGATAGCCGGTGGTTTGGGCTCTTTAACGCCGTAAGCCGAAATCGGCCTAATAAACAATGACTTACATGATATGGTGCAAAATCGTAATAAAATACCCAACATAACGGCGCCTTTTTTAGGTACCTCAGGGATTATGAGTCAAACCAATTTTAAGGCACTCAGGAATTTTATTTTCACTGCTCCTTATTTCTTTTACAAAAGTCCAATATGCAGGTTGGCCAGGCGAATACAAACGAATTAACGCTTTTTAAGCATAAAAAGTGTTCCCCATAGAAAAAGCGTAGCATGTAGATGTGTCATTACAAAGCGAATAATACGAATAAGATACAATTTCTATTTTTGGTTTTTAGAAGCAAATAAAATCACCTCAGAAACACACAACTTCTTTATCAATCAAATGATTGAGGGAGAACTCAAAAGTACCAGGCAGAATTTGTTTGTCAAAAAAGACTGGGAGAAAAACGCCTTGATCATATGAATAACCTTTGTATTAGGCCATTTATTTTTCCTAATTAAAGGTCAGCGGCTTTGCTCTTTTTTTAATGGAAATTATAGTACGAAACAATCAAAATATCCATTGTTTTCAGCTTTTCCTACAGCATCAACATGGAAGATCAACAGGAAATAATTGGAGAAGTCAGACGAATTTCCTAGGAAGCCAACCTCAGGATATGGCTGGGCATCCGTTTAATGTCCTGGTATCCGAAGGTTCGACCAGGAGAAATGCTTAACCTGAAGGAGGGTCATATCAACCTATCTGACAATGCACTATCCCCCATCATTCCCAGAAGTATGCAAGGAGAAGGGGCAAATGAAACCACTTTACGGATCATTAATGGGTTGTTGGTCAAAATAAAGGATGGGGGGGCATCAAGACCACCCCATCCATGCCTCCAAGCACCGCCACCCGTGCGTGTTAGATAATGCAGTACACCCGGTATTATCAGAAATTCACACCAGCTAAAGGTCTACCTGGTATAAAAAATCTATTATGGGAAGCACTATTGATATACTGGTATCCCTGTATACACAGCATTACAACCAAATTTGCTTGAGTCTTTTTCCCTCATTTGACACACCTCATGGCGATATAATCTTGACACAGGTTGGGTTAAGAAGGAGTGGATTTTTTAGGTGTTAATGAAATGCAAGGGGATGCTTTTGTGGGTAGACTCTTTTGTTTGGGAAATTAATCTGGGTAAAGTAATACATAAAGTACTTATTTATATTACTTTTTTTTCATAATTTTGCCATAAATAGTATTCACTAAATAGATCGTATTTTGCTAAATCTGCGATACCTTTATGGCTATTGGGTCTTACTGATTAAACCAAATCTACAACGCAAAATAGGAACAGTTATTGCAGTAATTTTAGAAATTAATTAACAAAGCTAAAGGCTCTTCTTACAGGAAGTAGGGAGTCTGTTGACTAAAACAACTCAAAAAGGAATAAGATTCATGAAAAAGTTATTACTATTGTTAAGTGCATTATTAATTATGGCCAGTTTGACTGGAAATGCTTCGGCATTTTTTATTGATTTTGAAGATGGTTCGGATGGCATCATGGGGGTTAATGATATTGAAGATGTCTCATTTCAAATTTATAATGGTTCCCTTCCACTGTATGGTGATTCACGCACAAATAAATACAGCACAACTTCTGATGATCTAGGATATGGTAATGGGATATTTCATCATAATGGCAATCTTTGGCTTTGGGCAGGAATGGCTGCGGACGCTACCGGTGTAAAGGTTGATTTTGACAACAATGATGGCACATGGTTCCAAACAGGTTATAGTTCTACTTCCGCTTTTTACATAGATGCCTTTCTTACTGATGGAAGTAAGGTAACTGTCAAGGGTAATGCCAACACATCTCAACCCATGGATTTTTTACGTGTGGATGCATCAGCCGGTTTATTCATTGATTACGTCGTTCTTCATGATTCCGGCAACCAGTGGCTTGTGGATGACATGAGTGGTGATACCTCTATCGGCGCCACTGTACCAGAACCTGCCACTATGCTTCTCTTTGGTATTGGCATCATAGGACTCGCAGGGATTAACAGAAGAAAACAATAGATTCAAATAGTACATAATGAAAAGGCAGGGTCTCTAAACGACTCTGTCTTTTTTATTGGGGAAAGTGATCAACGACAATTATTTTTTTTCTGCGGGAATTATAACTGACGCTGATCAAGTATCAAAAAGCTCCAATCAGGGGCAAAAAATAATTTAATTAAATTTCCAGAAATGAACAAAAAAGTCTGATCAAAAGCTGTACAACCAATGTACAACCTTTGAAACAGAATATTTGTGACAAGATAACGATTTTATTGAATAAAATTGGTGGAGGCGGCGGGAGTTGAACCCGCGTCCGAAAACAATCTACCTAGGCTTCTACATACTTATCCTGAGTTTTAAAATTAGCCGGCCAGTCTCCTTCAGGATGGATACCTACCGGTATAGCCTGAAAAGTTTAACGTTTAAGGATCAGGCACCCTTAAACGCGGTCTTGCATAAATGACGCCCTGACCTGAATCTGCAAGAAGGATTTCAGGAGGGCGGAAGCAGCCTTTAAGCTGCTACAGCGTAATTATAATCGTCTGCGATTATTTTAAGATTCTGCCAATTTTACGAGCTGACAAAAGACTCGGTATGCTACCTTAGACTTCAAAATCTCCGTCGAAGCCAT
>JADGEQ010000097.1 GCA_016744295.1 Desulfobacteraceae bacterium
CCAGCACAAAACCTTTGTCTGGATCGTTGGGGTCAATAAAAAGGTCCACAAACGATATGTTAAAACAGCCGGTTTCAGCAACAGCGGGGTTGAGGTGAGCGGAGAACTGAATGCCGGAGACTGGCTTGTGACAGCCGGGGCAAGCTTTTTGAAAGAGGGACAGACCACTCGCATTTTACAAGCTGCCACCACAACCAATGTGGGCAATGCCTTATAACCGGCATGGCCGGAGCATGGTATCTGCTATAGCCACAACGAAAAATGAAACGCCTATAATTGCAATATCTTGAACGGAGTTTCATATAAAACTAAAGGAATTTTACGCGTGAAACTACCTGAATATTCAATCAAATACAAAGCTGTGGTGATATTTACCATGGTGATGCTCTTTGGGGGCGGTATATTTGCCTATTTTAAAATGGGCAAGCTGGAAGACCCTGTTTTTACGATTAAAACAGCGGTGATTGTTACGCCATGGCCCGGCGCATCCCCCCATGAGGTGGAGCAGCAAGTGACCGACGTGATCGAAAAGGCGGCCCAGTCCTCGGACCAGGTGGACAATATCCACTCCATCTCCCAGGTGGGACTTTCCATCGTTTATGTGGACCTGAATGAGAAGAACCGGACGGCCCAGGTTCAGCAGCTCTGGGATATGCTCAGGCGGAAGGTCAATGGCGTACAGGGGAATCTTCCCCGGGGGGCAGGCCCTTCACAGGTTATGGATGACTACGCGGATGTGTATGGAATTTTTCTGGCTCTGACCGGTGACGGGTATACAAATGCTGCGCTTAAAAAATACGCTGATTATCTGAAACGGGAGCTCCTGCTGGTTCCGGATGTCTCGAAAATCCAAATTTTCGGCAGCCAGACCCAGGCCGTATATGTGGAGATATCAAAATCCCGCCTGGCAGACCTCGGCATCCATCCAGGAAGGATCACCGAGGCGTTGAGCGGCCAGAACAGGATGCTGGATGCAGGTGGGGTGGAGACCGATGTACGAAGGATCCGGGTTGCAACGCCGGGGGATTTTAAATCCATCCATGAAATCGAAAACCTGGTAATTCAGTCCGGGGACAAAGAGTCCTTTCTTTTAAAGGATATTGCCACCATAAAAAGAGATTATGTCAAGCCCGCACAACCCACCATGCGGTTTAACGGACATCCTGCCATGGGGATCGCGATCTCCGCCAGCAGTGGTGCAAATGTGGTTACCATGGGGGATGCGGTTCAAAAAAGAACAGATGAACTCATGGCCGACTTGCCTGTGGGGATAAACCTTGAAGAGGTCTACTTTCAGTCTGAATTTGTGAAGGGGGCCATCAAGAGTTTCATAGTCAATCTTCTGGAGTCGGTGGCCATCGTCATCGGCGTGCTGCTCCTTACCATGGGGATCAGAAGCGGCCTGCTCATTGCAAGCGGCCTGGTCCTTTCCATTATGGGAACCCTTGTGATAATGCTGGCCTTTGGCATCAATCTTCAAAGAATCTCCCTTGCTGCCCTGATTCTTGTGATGGGAATGATCGTTGACAACTCCATCGTAGTAACCGATGGATCCCTGGTCAATCTTCAGAAGGGAAAAAACAGATTTTTTTCCATGGTGAGCCCCGCCGTTGAAACGGCATGGCCACTTCTGGGGGCAACCCTTATTGCCTGCCTGGCGTTTCTGCCAATTTATCTTGCCCCGACACCTTCCGGAGAATATTGCGCCTCCCTTTTTCAGGTGGTGGCCATTGCCCTTCTCCTCTCATGGGTTCTGGCCATGTGCCAGGCCCCTGTGTTCAACCACATCCTTTTAAAGACAAATAAAAAAGGAAAAGACCCCCATGGCGGATGGGTGTATAAGATATACGCAATCGGACTTGGGGTTTCCCTCAAGTATAGAAAGAGTGTATTAAGTCTTTTGGTGGTGGTGATGGCCGCATCGGGAATCGCTTTTAATTATGTTCCAAAGATGTTTTTTGCAGATTCGGACAAGGCCCAGTTCTTTATAAATTATTGGCTGCCCCAGGGGGCTAAAATTGAAACAGTTTCAAGGGATATAAAAATAATTGAAACCCATTTGGGCCAAATCCCGGAAATTAAAAATTTTGCCGCAACCATTGGCGCAGGCGGGCCGCGGTATATCACCTCCATCAGTCCTGAGGTTGAAAATCCTGCCTATGGCCAGCTGATCATCAATGTCTTTGATTACAAAAAAATCAGAGAACTGATTCCGGCTCTTGAGAGGTGGATTGCCCAGAGGTTTCCGGAATCAGACCCCCAGTTTTCCGTGTATATCAACGGTCCCAGAGCAGACTTTAAAGTAGAGGCAAGGTTTTCAGGCCCGGACCCCCTGGTGCTCAGACAACTTTCCCAAAGGGCAAAGGGTATTATGGAGAATAATCCCCGGGCCAAGAATATCCGGGACAACTGGCGCCAGCGGGTCCAGGTCTACACCCCCAGCTACTCCCAGAACAAGGGACGGAAAGCCGGAGTGGAACGGGAACACCTGGCCCAGGCCATGAAACAGATTAATGATGGTCTTGTGGTCTCCTATTATCGAGAAGAAGAGGATAAAATTCCGGTCTGCCTTAAAATATCATCTCAAAATACAGAGGCTACAGACCTGAAAAGTACGCCTCTGTGGGGAGCCGGCCCTGAATCCGTTCCCCTGGGGCAGGTGATCTCCTCTGCCAATATTACCTGGGAAGACCCCCTGGTACGCCGGTACAATCGAAGGCGGGCCATCACAGCCCAGTGCGATACCACCTCCGGTATCACTTCGGATAGCCTGCTGAATGAATTGCGTCCTTTAATAGAAGCCATTCCCCTTTCCAGGGGCTATATGCTTGAAT
Organism: Desulfobacteraceae bacterium; assembly: GCA_016744295.1. Lineage (GTDB taxonomy): Bacteria > Desulfobacterota > Desulfobacteria > Desulfobacterales > Desulfobacteraceae > NBML01. The sequence continues at coordinate 2,835 of JADGEQ010000097.1, forward strand.
GGGACGGAGAATATGATCTTTCAAAAACAGGCAATGAGGGGGTGCAAAAATTCTTTCCCCTGATCGTTCTCTTGATTGCCTTTATCCTGGTGGCCCTTTTCAACGGGTTCAAACAGCCGATGATTATCGGGTTGCTGATTCCCTTTGCCGTGGTGGGAATGGCCCTGGGGCTCTTTGTCACAGGAGAGGCCTTTGGATTCCTGGCACTCCTGGGTGCCTACAGTCTCATCGGGATGCTCATAAAAAATGCCGTGGTGCTCCTTGACCAGATAGATCTTGAAATACGTGAAGGAAAAAACCCCCTGGAGGCGGTAAAAGATTCCTGCATGAACAGGATGCGGCCGGTCATGATGGCTTCGGCCACAACCATCCTGGGCATGCTGCCACTGCTGCCGGATCCCATGTTT
>JADGEQ010000077.1 GCA_016744295.1 Desulfobacteraceae bacterium
GAACCTGCATCCATCCTCAAGGTTTTGGAAACCACCATTCCCAAAGACTTTATGGATATGAACAAACGAGCTTTGGATATTGGTATCCAAATGGGTGAACAACAGGGATAATAATTGCCTTGGCTGATTCTATTTTTTTTATGTAACAACAGGATGCAGATGAGATCTGTTAGATTTTGGAATTAGAATTTTGTTGATCGATACTATCTTTGAATGATATATGTCTAAGTTATAGTCCTATATATATTTCCCCGATTCTTTTTCAAATTTTGGAGTAGAAACGCTATCTTTATTGGCCCGGTAATTTATTAAAAAATTTTATAGCAGCATCATACAAGACACATTTACCTTTGTTATCGATGCTATTATGTAATCTGGGGATGTCATTTGGCGGATGTTTTATGGACATTGTTTGACGTAAATTTTAAGTCATTTTAACGATCTTTCTTTGAAAAAAATAGACACATTTTCAATAGTATGTGTAAAAAACACACACAAAGGGATCTGAAAATATGCCAAGCGAAATAGCAAAAATATCACGTCCGTTTTTGCGAAATGTATTGGAACGAAAAGAGAGATTGACCCGACTTGAGTCGGCGTTGCAGTCACCAGTAGTTTGGGTGACCGGTCCACCGGGAAGTGGCAAGACAACATTGGTGTCTGATTTTGTTCGCAGCCGTAAAAAAAAATGTCTCTGGTATCAGGTGGATGAAAGAGATGCTGATCCTGGTGCTTTTTTCCATTACATGGGGCTTGCAGTCAAAAAGGTATTGCCGAAAAATAAAAAAAGTGTGCCTTATTTCTCATCTGAAGATTTTTCAGGATTAATGGCTTTTACCATGAATTTTTTTGAGAAAGTTTTTGAAAAATTAAGAAAAGGCACTCTGCTGGTGTTTGATAATTACCAGATGGTGGATGATGATTCCCAGCTGCACCGCTTGATGAAAAAGGGACTTTCGATCATTCCCCGGGGCATGAACATCATTATCATCAGTCGAAAATCACCGCCCAAAGAGCTGACCTGGTTTTTAGCCAACAATACAATGGCTGTTTTGCAATGGGATGACCTGAAGCTGAGCCTGGATGAAACCCGGGATATCTTAGCCTTGCGAAGCAAACATCAATATTCGGAAAAAAAAATTCAACATCTTCATGACATCACCAATGGGTGGGTTTCGGGTTTGACCCTGTGGGTCCAGGCCTTTTTATTTTCATCACCTGTTTCCATCAAGAATGTCCACGATACTCCGGAAGAGGTATTTGATTATTTTGCCGGGGAAATATTTTCCCATACCTCTCCGCAGATGAAACATTTTTTAATGGTTACCTCTTTTTTACCTAAAATGAGTATCTCCATGGCCGATGAAATGGCCGGAACAAACAATGCCCGGGACATCCTGCTAAGGTTGGTTAGACAGCAGTATTTTATTTTAAAATATGGGCATTTAGATCGATTCTATGCTTACCACCAACTCTTCAGGTCTTTTTTGCAGGCCCGGGCCATAGATACCCTGGACTTTGCAAAACTGAACCATTACCGGCAGAAGGCTGCCCGATTATTGGTGGAAAACGGTGATATTGATGAGGCCGCAAAACTGTTGATTGAGTGTCAGGCCTTTGATGAACTGGCCAAATTGATTACAACTCACTCTTTGACTCTGATTGGCCAGGGGCGCCACACCTTTGTTATAGAATGGTTGAATACGCTTCCAGAAAACATTTTTAAAAAAAATACCTGGCTTGTTTTCTGGCAGGGTGTTGCTGAACTGGTAATAGACCCGGAAGTGAGCTGCCGGCATTTTGAAACCGCATTCCAGGTTTTTTCTGAAAATGGGGACACCACAGGGAAGCTGCTTTCTTGGTCAGGTATCGTTGACGCCATCGCTTTGCAGTTTGGCAGTTTTAAAGAATTTGATAAATGGATCCGAGTATTTGAACAGATAAAAGACTATTATTTGACTATTTCCGACAAACAGATCCAATGCCGTGTGGCATCAAGTATTTTCAAGGCACTGGTGCTTCGACAACCCCACCATCCGGACGTGGAAAAATGGGCAGAACTGGCACTGAAAAGAGGCGATGACAGCAAAACGCTGAATATGCGCTCATGGACCTATGTTCGGTTGCAATTTTATTATTTTGCCATTAAAACCGATTTCCGAAAAGTCGATAAGATGGCGGTACAATTAAAAAGAATCGCTGCTGCCCACCCGTCCACCAGTCCAATGACCATTATCAATGTTTTGTATACTGAAATGGTTGCCCTGCAAATTCAAGGTCGCTTGCAGAGCAGCTTGGCCGTCATTAACGAATATCGAGAATTTGTTAAAAAAAGCGGTATACATCTGTTCGATTTTTTCTTTTTTGTGCATGAAGCCGGTGTGTATATGGATCAGAATAAAGTCGAAAAGGCCGCCGGGGTGCTAAAAAAGATGCAGCCCCACCAGGATGTAATGTGTCTGTGGGTAAAAAGTTTATACTATTGCCAAAAAACAAGAGCTGGAATCATGAAACAGGCCTATTCCGGTTTAGAGGCAGATATCAACAAAGCCTTTGAACTGGCTGAAGATGTCGGATGCCATTACACGATTCTCATCTGCATGCTTCAAAAAGTCTATGTTCACCAGGTCAGGGGGCTCAAAGAAGAGGCTCAAATCGTATTAAACGATTATTTTAAGCTGATAGAAAACCGGGAATCCGATCAAGACCTGTTTATGGGGTTTCTTACCCAGGCCCATCTGTTTTTTGAATCAGGAAAAAAGATGAAGGGGATTGCCGTCCTTCGTCAGGGTCTTGCCATTGGGAAAAAACATGAACTGCTTTTTAGCTTTTCAGATCAGCCCACTGTTACTGCTAAACTCTGTGTTAAAGCCCTATACGAAAATATAGAAGTTCCCTATGTTCAAACCATTATCAAAAAAAGAAACCTCCAGCCCGAAACCCCACCAGTTCATCTTGAGAACTGGCCCTGGCCAGTGAAAATTCAGACTTTCGGCAGTTTTGAGATTTACCTTAACGGTAAACCGATTCTTTTTCCCAGGAAAACACCCAGGAAGCTACTTGAATTGTTAAAGGCAATCATTGCTTACCCTAATGATAAGGTGCCAACAATATGGTTGATGGATAATTTATGGCCGGATGCGGACGGAGATCGTGCTAAGGAATCCCTAAAGGTTTCAGTAAAAAGATTACGTAAAATGCTGGGTGATCCCCAAATCGTTCAGTGGGAAAAATCAACACTATGCCTGAATCCAAAACTTGTATGGGTAGATCTGACAGCATTGGAATTCATTAATAAAGATCTTGGCCGGCAAACAAATCCTTCCCACAGTAATAAAACAATGGTCAACAAAATTCATTTGGCTATTCAATTATTAAAAGGTCCATTTCTTGATGGGGACGACAATCTGCCTGTATTCATATCCCGGCGATCTGACCTTGAGGTTCTGTTTGCCCATCTTTTTCAGCTAGCATCTGCCCACGAACCATCAAACCAAAATTTGTCTCAAATTATGACCCTTTGTAATAAAACCATGAGCAATCAAAATCTGTCTCAGGCCATCTGTAAAAAGATTGTTGCAAGGCTTGCAAAAAATGGTGAATAATATCAGGGGTTTCCGGGCCTAAGATCACCCATTACAAACTGTTTAGACTCAATTGGTAATAAAAATTGCTATTTGTCCCTGATTTGTCCCCCTGAAAAGATAAAGGTTATGAAAAGTCATGCTTGAAGGTTCAGAGGTGGGCAAAGATTTGTTCTCTGCATAGTAGGTGAGTTTTATATGGTTAATAAGTGTTTTGAAGGTTTTTATTTTTGACAATAAAATTGGCTAACGACCAGAAGGAAGTGATAGCCAAATGATTGTTTAGCGAATAGCAGGTTGTTTATAACTTAAAAAGTTTGACAAAGGGGGAATTAATGAAAATTCATATTACTATACTCATCACAGTGTTTTTATTATGTTTCGGCGGAAATTCTTCTGCTTCTTTTATTGAAATTAGTAATGGCGTTATATGGAACAACTCTGATACGACAACTGATCCGACCGATGATTATTTTTGGATAAAAAATATGGCCGTATTTGTAGGTTATACTTATACTCAACAGAATGCTATCATATCAACGATATCGTTTTTCGGGACCAACCTTCAGTTCAATAATGATTGGCACATGGCCACATCAGCAGAGATCGACAACGGTATTAGAAATAATTATAGCGGTACTATAAATCATTATGCTGACATAGCGGAATTTTTCACACCAACTATCAGCGGCACAGGATTTCAAAAATGGGATGGCCGCTTTGACAGAGCAGATGTTAACAACTTCGATCGTCACGCAGGATACAGAGTGGCTAAAAATGTTGTCAATAGTACTTACTCATCAGTTTATGATCAGAGCTTGCTGGATTCAGATATTACCCATGGTGCATGGGTTGTAGCAACACCCAATCCCGATTATAAGGCAGTTCCAGAACCTGGCACAATGGTTCTTTTTGGTATGGGCTTATTAGGGTTTGCCGGAGTTAACAGAAAAAAACGGTAATCCAGCTGTAATTTGCATTGCGGCATGATTGCATTTTGCACCTGTCATGGACATGCTTCTATGATTTGTTGAACCGCCCAATTGGCAGTAGGATTTGTGGTTACATTGAAATGTAGGATTTGCCATAGAACTACAAATACATACAGAATTTTAAAATTAGCAGTTGGTACGGATAAATGCGAGAAACAGGTCAAGTAACGCCATTTTTTTTATCTTTTCAAAGATCCAATTTCCTTTTTAACAGGCAATCGGATAATGAATCTTGTGCCTTTATTTGGTTCAGAAATGACATCCATTGTACCCTTATGATTTTCAGTGATGATAAAATAAGAAACTGACAGACCCAGTCCGGTACCGAGACCAACCGGTTTGGTCGTAAAGAATGGATCAAACACCTTTGAACGGGTTTTTTCATCCATACCCGGTCCATTGTCTTCTATTTCTATACGAACCATTACGGGTGTTTTTTCATTGCGAATTCTAAGGATAAACCTTGGAGACTCCGTTTTAGCCGTCTGCATAGCTTGGGCACCGTTGCGGAGAATATTCAACAGCACCTGCTGAATTTTTCCTCCTTCACAAAGCAGCATAGGCAGATTGTCAGCATATTCTTTTATGATTTCAATGGATCTAAAATCATATTGTTTTTTTAAATTATGATCTGTGGCTGCTAGTTCAAGAATTTTATCCATAAGCTGATCAGGATAATGGGAGGACATGTCGTCATTCGATTTCCTCGCAAAGTTAAGCATACTGCTAACAATTTCTCCTGCCCGTGATCCAGATTTCTGAATCGCATCAAGCATGCGTAAGATGCCCCGTTTCTCCATGAAGTTTCTGATATCCTTCATGGATATACCGAGTTCTTTTGCCACACTCAGATTTGCTGGCATATCCATATTCTCTAACCGGGATTTTATGACATTTGCACTTTGTATCATGCCTGCCAAAGGATTGTTTATTTCATGGGCCATACCTGCGGCAAGGCCTCCCACCGACAGCATTTTTTCAGATTGCACCATCATCTCTTCCATACGGACCTGTTCTGTGACATCATCAATTCTTATAACTGCGCCAGCCGATCCTTCTGGTGTTTTCAAAGGAAAAATTGTGATGTTTTCATAACCAACAGGGGTTTCATCTTTATGAGGTATTTTTAGATCAGCTATTATTTCCTGATTCTGTATGGTTTTGTCAAGATTCTTTATTTGGTTTCCAATTTTTGGATAAACAGATTGCAAAGGCTTGCCAACTGCTTTGGCCGTTGTTAGGCCTGTTGCATTTTCGGCTTTATTGTTCCACTGGGTAACTCTTCCGTCCTTGTCTACTCCAATTAAAATTGAAGGCATTGAATCAATAATGCCTGCGGTATAAGTTTTTGCCTTCTGTAGATCTTTGACCGTGTGCTGCAGCTTATTCACCAGAATTCTTACTTCATATCTTTGATTTTCCAGGCCGTCAATCATCTCGTTGAAGGATTTTGATAAACTTCCTATTTCGTCATTGGATCCAGCTTGTAAATGTCCGCCTTTAAAATTACCAGCGGCAATTTGGCGGCTTCTATCGGCAAGCATTTGCAATGGTCGTGTCAGGCGTTGCATTGCATAAACAATAGCTACTGCAATTAGGCTGGCAAAAATTATTGTAATGAACACGAGAAGTTTTACTGCTTGAATGGCCGGTGCAAATAACTCTTCTTCCGGCAATATTGTTGCAACGGCCCAGCCAGTAATAGGTATGGGTTGGTAAAAAACCACCATAGGCTCCCGATTTTTATAATAACGGTACATACCTGAACCACCTGTAACCATTAATTCCCCCAAGGCTTTTATTGAAGGATTTTCAAACTCAGTAATTTTTTTTCGCATGATGAACTCACCATTGGGATGATAGATATACGTTCCATCTTGGGCTATAATAAATCCGTATCCTGTTTTTCCAGCCCTTAATTCCTGAGCGATCTGCTGAATGTATTTTAAAGAGATTCCTGCACCTATCAATCCTTGAGGTGTATTTTTTTCATCTAAAATCGGTGCCACCATGAATATTGTTGGGATACCAGTTGTCCTGGATATCAGAGGAGAGGTTATCTGCGTTGGGCCGCCGGCCATGATAGATCTAAAATAGGAACGATTTTTTATATCTCCGACAAAGACAGTGTATCCACTCTCATCTTTTAGAATTGTATGATATTCTCCTTTGCGATTGGCTGCATAAATATCTTGAAAAATATCCGGGTGTCGTTTATGCAAGGCTTTATGCCGATTTAAATTTTGGTTATCAAAACTATCAAAATCCTGATTGATTCGTTTCGCCATAGGAGTTGAAGCAATGGTTTCCGGTTCAATCATAATTGTAGCAAGCCATCTGTTGATACTTTCGGCACTTTTACCCACCGATGCCAGCATACTATTGGAAAGTTCTGTTTCAATAACTACTTTGATGGATGAGTATGCCGCAAAGCTTAGCGATAACAATCCCAATATAATGATTGGCATAATCCACAACAACAATTTCCCTTTTAGGGATAAATTTGCCAAAAACGAGAACCATCTGCTGGACTCAAGGCCGTTGTATTTTATAACATTTTTTGCCATGTAATTTGTTTGGTCGTTTGCTTAATTGTTTGGGATAAGCACCTAAATATAAATACGCTTCCTGCAAAATAGCCTGTTCTTTATTGTAGCGCAAGAATATTTCACACTATTCATATTAGATTTGGTCTAATCCAATATGATTTCGAGAATAGAAAAAATAGATCTCAGTAAAAAGTAGAAAATGGTCAATAATGGATTCTCTGTCAGGAGTCAAATCCGTCAATTCACTGAAGGTTTCTTTTTTCAATCCGGGCTTTTAAAAATTTTGTGGTAGATTGTTAATCTGGCTTAACCATATATTGTGGTGGATCAAGAAATATAATTACCATGACTGGCTGAGGAAGTCCTGGATGTAGCCTGTCCGTCAGCAATCGGGAATTATACAGGTGCCATACAAAATGATTGATGAAGGGGATTTGTGAGAGAATTTCAGTCAATTTATTATTGAACGTTTTTTATAAGTCAAAAAGCCGCAGCGGCCGAAAAGTGACATTAAAAGAAAAAATCATGATCTTACATATTTCGTTTTTTATAAATGGATTTAATCAAATTTGAATTTTAATTCAGATTAAATAGAACTATGAGATGTACAAGGATAGATGTCAGTAGAATCAACACTCCCAAATACATCGCCCTGTGAGTTATAACTTTGTGGCTATAATTGGTCCTATCCATCAGTCGCCAAATAATATTGTAAGCAAAGAAAATGATTATGGTAATTACTAATGATTTAATGATAAAAGGTTTATTCACCAACCCGGGCGGGTAAGGATGATAATTGATTTTATGCAGGCCAACAATTCTGCAGCAGATGTCTTTTATATACCCTTTCTTTACAACGGAAGGGATTTTGCAATAAACCTTTATGCAAAAGGAATCATTGTGGTTGATTAGCCCCTTTCCAATCATCACTTTCTGGGCTTTGGTTTTTATCTCAAAATTTAATTCTACAGGATCGGATTCGGCCATTTCAACGTACAGGACTTTATTAATATTCTGAAATTCAACAGTCAGAGGGACGTTAATGTCTTTCTCCTCAATGTCATTCCCATGATTAATAAACCGTATTTTCTGGTACACCACTTGATCTCGGCAACTAAACTCAACCGGCAGGTCTTTGGGAAAATTGGGATTTTTTAAATATTGTGTATCGATAAGATAGGCTTCTATATTTTTCGACTGAATATTATTAAGATATATAATTGTAATGAGCGGAACAAATACTGCCAGCAATGGAATAACGATTTCGACTATCAGTTTTTTATCTACCTTCATCTCTTCGTCCGCTTGATTATTTATTCAGTTAACTCAAAAAAAATACACCATAGAACCTATCTGTAGTTAGGGAAAATTGGCGCAAAGGCTTGATAAAGCAGCATTTCATATTGGTTCTACCTCCTTTCCTAACTCATCACAAAAACGTTCTTTAAAGCGTTCAGGGAAATCTTTCATGTTTTGTTTCGTACCTTCGTAAATTCTATCCGGATCCATTTTTGAAAACGAGAACCTGATTCTTAAAAATTCCATATTTCTCTTAATCTCAATTGGTTTTTCGGTTAGATTATACAAAACAAAATACAGACATCCCTTAAAACCCGGATGTACCAGAAAACCACTGCTCATGCTAATCATTTCATCCATAATCTTGGTTGTGGGTGTAACCATTGCAAAAATATTCCTGGGGACTTCAAGCCACTCTTTGGTCATGATGGCTACTTTTTTATGTGGGGGAATCTCTACGGATTCATCGTCTAATTCTATAGAGTCCCAGGTGTGCTGCAGCAATATTCTGTTACTCCTCAACCTATAACTCACCGGTTCAAGAAAATATGGATTATAAGGTTTCAAAACCAGATAGTCTTCTTTGATTGCTTCATCTATCTCCCTATCTGTCAATTCACGGGAACCGCTCTTTTTCCAATTTAATACAAAGGATTCGTTTTTAAGAGATTTGATTTTCGAAGAAGATCCATCAACGATTTTTTTCAGATCGACATCCAGTTTTGATTCAAAGCCATTCGGTTTTTTACCTAGCAAATATTTGGCAGACACATCCGTCAACAGCTCTAATTTTTTAGCCATTTGTGGCGTCAGCGGCTTATTCCCATTAAGAAGCATATTCAGGTATACACGGCTAATACCTAACTCCTTTGCTAATCTTTTCTGGGTTAACCCGTTGTTATGAATGGCGTTTTTGAGTGTGATAAGCGGAGTTGTTCTAATGGTTTTATTTTCGGTCATTTGTTCGTCTCCTGGTTTTGCAATAAAAATATCATTAACAAGAGCAATCAATACCGAATAGCTACCAACTTATCCTTGACTATCCGTATACAAAAATAAACATAGTGTTAAGTTAAAGTCAACTATTTTTTTAACTATCTTAAATGTTAGTATTTTTATAGGTCAACTATTTTGTAAACCCCTGTATTTCAGGTGTAAAAACAATCTATATAATTCGGTTACTTATTAGAAAGTTGTACCTATAATAATCTGCTTGTTAACTATTAAGTATTTTTACATATCAATAAATTTAAAATTTGCAAAATAACTTATTAATATTATTTGTATAATACGATGGTTTGCATTGAATTGTAAACTACTTGTCAACAAATACAAATATCAACTGAAGTCATTTTTAAAAATCAACAAGAGGGTACCCATTAACGATCTGTTGCCGAAACAATTAATTAATGTTTGCCTACAAATCGATTGATAAATTACTGGATAATTGGGAGCAATGAGGGGGGCCGGATTAACTATCCACCTTGGGAAAATATCTTCTTCCCGTTTCCCAAAAAAATGTTACTTCATAAAATTTAAACAAATCCCAATTGCGCAAAACAAAAATTTTCAGAGGACCGGAGGTGGACCGGAAAACAAAAAAGGGTTTCAGTGAATTTCTGAAAACCTCTGTGTTTACTTGGTGATCCCACGGGGAATCGAACCCCGGTTTCCGGCGTTATAGGCCGTGAATATATATTTATCCTGAATTATCCTACTATTCTTAAAGCCCTTCTTTAAAGGCTCTTTTCAGCGTTATCTTTTTCTTGACTTGTCTGGTTTTATCTTGATATATTCAATATAGGTGGGGGATATGGTGGGGGATTTTGAAATGAGGAGTCTAAAATGCCAAAGCAAAAAAGATATTCAACTACTTATCCGGGGGTTTATTATGTTATTGGTAAAGGCTCTGATGGAAAACCTGAAAAAATTTATTACATCCGATATACACGAAAAGGCCAAAAGACAGAAGAACGAGCTGGAAGGCAATATCAAGACGATATGACTCCAGCAAGGGCCAATGCTGTTAGAATGGATCGGGTTAAAGGTAAGAAGCTTTCAAACATTCAAAATCGGCAATTAAAAGAAGAAAACAAGCATAGGGAACAAAAAAAATACACCATTGAAAGACTTTGGCAGGAATACAAACTCAATCGTACTCCTGGAAAAAGTTTAGGTACAGACCAGGGGCGATATCAAAAATACATTGAGCCAGTTTTCGGCAAGAAGGAACCAAAGAACCTAATAAAACTTGATGTTGACCGAGTAAGGATAAAACTCCTTAAAAAACTTTCCCCTCAAAGTGTTAAACATGTTCTCAATCTTTTGACTTGGATTATAAACTATGGAACAAAAAATAATCTCTGCCAGGGCATTTCATTCCATATTCAAAAACCATCTGTGAATAATGAAAAAACAGAAGACTTGACCCCTTCCCAGCTTGAAAATTTATTACAGGCCATTGAAGGAGATGAAAATATTGACGTCGGCAATATGATGAAGATGGCCCTTTATACCGGTATGCGGCGGGGAGAGATGTTCAAGCTCCAATGGAGGAATGTAAACCTTGATACTGGTTTTATATTGCTAAAAGATCCCAAAGGGGGCCCCGATCAAAAGGTGCCAATAAACGACATGACCCGAAATTTGTTAAATAGCATTGTCCAGACAAAAAGCCTTTTTGTTTTCCCGGGTCGGAACGGTGGCAAAAGAACAACCACGGGCGTGGCAGGGCGAAGAATACGAGAAAGTGCCGGGCTGCCAAAGGACTTCAGGCCAATGCATGGTTTAAGGCATGTCTATGCCTCAATGCTTGCATCTTCAGGCAAGGTTGATATGTATGTATTGCAAAAGCTCATGACCCACAAATCGCCCAAAATGACTCAACGATATACACATTTAAGGGATGAGTCTCTAAAAAATGCTGCTGGCCAGATTGATGATATCTTTAACCAGCAAAGAGAGAAGGCCCAAGATAAAAAGGTTATTAATATCCATAACCGAAAATAAACAGGAGATTCAGCCCTGATGGAAAATAATTCCGACATACTGATTTATGAAGGCCCGAACGGTGATGTGAAAATTGATGTCCGGTTACAGAATGAAACCGTTTGGTTGACTCAAAAATTGATGGCACAGCTTTTCCAGACCACAAAACAAAATATAAGTCTTCATATAAAGAGCATTTTTAAGGAAGGCGAATTGATCCCCGAAGCAACTGTCAAGAAATACTTGACAGTTCAAAATGAAGGTCAGAGGGAGGTTAAGCGTGAAATTGATTATTACAATCTGGATATGGTCCTGTCTGTGGGGTACCGAGTAAAAAGTCATTTGGCAACACAATTTCGCATCTGGGCAACACAACGCCTGAAGGAATATATCATTAAGGGGTTCGTCTTAAATGATGATCGGTTTAAAAGCGGTTCTTCCATGAATTATTTTAACGAACTCCAGGAACGAATCCGGGAGATTCGTCTTTCAGAACGTTTTTTTTATCAGAAAATCAAAGATATCTATGCCACCAGCATTGATTATGCCCCCAGGGATGACAAGACCATCCTATTTTTTAAAATGATCCAGAACAAATTGTTATGGGCTATAAGTCAGCAGACTGCAGCTGAATTGGTTTATCAAAGGGTGGATGCTTCTTTACCGCTCATGGGTATGCAGTCTTTTGATAAAAAGGGAAATGCCTCAGTCACAAAAAGAGATATCAGCATTGCCAAAAATTATTTGAATGAGGATGAAATAAAGCTTTTGGGCCTACTGGTGGAACAGTATCTTGCCTTTGCTGAAACTATGGCCCAGCAGCAAACTCCCATGTATATGCAGGACTGGATACAACGGCTCGATGCCATCATTCAGTTGAACGGTAGGGAGTTATTGACCCATGCCGGGAAAATCAGCCATGCCATGGCCGTGGAAAGGTCAGCGTTGGAATATGAAAATTATCTCCAGGAGAAAAAGAAATTGAAACATAAAGAGAGTCTGAAAGAGTTGGAGCAGGATATTAAGCAGTTTACCCAGAAAAAGAACGGGAAATAAAAATTTCTGTCTTCCCTGGGATAGATCCGGAATAGCTATCCAGATTGAACCGCTGGTTTTCCTGAACCGGCTTTCCAGGAATCTCAATCAGGTTTTACGGCAGGAGGTAAAATGAATCCAAATATCGATTTCTCAATTTTAAAATATAAAGCCGCTCTTTGGAGCGAAAGGTACTCAGAAATAACCCAAATTCATTTTTCCAACAGTATTCGTGGAATTAGGCGGTATATTCTCTTATTCTCGGTGTCTGATATCAATATCGATTCAGGTTATTGTAGCGGATTTGGAATGGGGATTAAAAATGGCTCCACCCCACCTCAGGCGGCAACAATGATTCAAAATAAGCCAATTTAATATTATGGTGACAAAAAAACTGAATATCGGAATTTAAACTTATCCAAACTTAAAGAAATTGCATCTGTATGGGCAGCCCGTTAATAAGGACAGTGCTATCAGAAAAAAATGGGTATTACAAGCCAGTGACCGGCTGTTCAAAATTATCGATAAGGCAAATTAAACAACCTGGTCATATTGGGGCTGTTTTTTTTATTGGCTGAAAAAATTTTGTACCTTTTGTAGATAAGGTTCGAAATGTTCAATATCTTCTGAAAACATTCTACTTGGTGGGGGATACGGAGGGGTATTGTATTCTATGAAAATAAAAAAGCTCTCAGAGAATCTCTGAAAGCCTTGGTATTATTAGTGGTGATCCCACGGGGAATCGAACCCCGGTTTCCGGCGTGAGAGACCCTTGTAACAAAGATTTTGTGTGATGATATGATTTTGAAAACGCCCAGACTATTCATCATTTTTCACATACAAAACGAATTAATAAAAAATCGTAAAAAATTCTAAATTTTAGAAAGGCCAGTTGAAGTAGCAGTTTCCCGACAGCAATTCCGGAAGTAGACAAAAGACCATCTATTTCAAGGCAATATAGTTTTTGTGCTGATTATTCCAGGAGTTTAAAAGGACCGGAAGGGGACCGGAAAAATTTCAATTACAATCCAAGTGTAGATTAAACTGTAATAAAAGATACTTATTGATAATTCCCGACCAATATTATATGTATTATCAACTTTAAATATTTTTCGTTCTCAACAAACTTTTTAATTGACATTATGATACTCGATTGCTACTTTACATTCAATAGCGCCCACTCCTCTGATATCAACTTGTTTGATATTACGTTTGGGCCTTCTTGTTTTTTAGGGCCTTCGATATGAAAGAAAGAGCCCAAACGTCTGTCACAAAACCCCACAAAAATTATTCTGAATTAGTGGATAAACTCATAAGCAGAGGAATGATAATTCCCAACCGGGAAAGAGCTGAGAGGAAATTATCACAGATAGGTTATTATCGGTTGAGTGGGTTCTGGTATCCGTGTCGACAGTTCAAGGTTGATCGCAATGGTGGTGATGTCATACATCCTGCAACCGGAGAGCAAATTCGTGATGATTGTTTCCAGGGAAATATTAATTTCAATGATATTATAGAATTATATCTGTTTGATAAAAATTTAAGACTCTTAATGCTGGATGCGATTGAAAGAATTGAAATACAGATTCGAACGATCATTGCCCATGAGATAGGGTATCATGATCCACTTGGATACCTGAATCCGGATTTTATCAAGCCTGAAAAGTGCAAGTCCTGGTATGATAAGAAAAACAAGAAAAATAGAAATGTCTGGGAAGAATGGAAACTCCGTCTCAATAAGCAAATTTCGAGGAGTCGTGAAGATTGCATTGTCTGGCATAAAAAGACTTTAAAGCCACTTCCATTCTGGGTGGCGGTTGAAGCTTGGGATTTTGGTACAACATCAATATATTTTGATATTCTCCGGAAAAAATATCAAAACAGGATTACAGACAGGTTAGGTATCGATAACTCAAAAACCCTCACAAACTGGCTTAAAGAAATCAATACCCTCCGAAATAGGTGCGCCCATCATACAAGGATCTGGAACCAACAATTCAACCATCCATTAAAAATATTAAAAAATCCCTATTTCGAAAATTTAGATCTTAATGAAAATGCCAGAAAAAGGATGTTTGGTCTGATTTGTGTGGTTTGGTTTTTAGTGAAAAGAATCGGGCCGAGTTCAACCTGGATAGAATCTGTAACAAAAGTTTTAGATAAAAAACCTGCAATGGATAGTTGCCCGAATACAGCAATGGGTTTTCCCAGCAATAAAGGGAATTTCTTGAAATCTATTTTTTGATAATGCAAATTTTTTTCTGTAAATTGTCGGGCCAATTTCCTCTTATACCGAACGGTTTAAGTTAATATATTTCTTTGAACACCACAAATTTTGTAAC
>JADGEQ010000039.1 GCA_016744295.1 Desulfobacteraceae bacterium
GTTATGCCGAAGTGAGCAGTAAGCACTGCGAAAAAAACATTTCACCTTTTGTGAGAACCCCACTTATTCGTGGAGAAAAAGTGTGACCGAGAATTGCTGTCCGCTGAATAGCAATTCTCGCTTAACGCTCCACTGCATTAAGAGCCTGTACGCAATTCGGAAAAAGTGCCCGTGTTAATGTCCCTGTTCATATATTTGAATGAAAAGTTCTATTTTGAAAAAACATAGGACACCAGATATAGTAGTGCCGATAATGAATGTGGACTGAGTCTTTGACATGCCAGTCACCATTGAAACAAGGGTTTAAAAAAAGAAATAGGGCTCACTCTTGAAGACCCTATGTTTTAAATTTAATTAAACTTTTGTATTGACATTTAATATTTTGGCATATTATTACTCATACGATTTTATTAAAAATTAAATTGAGAGGAAAATTTTGACAATGAATAAGCGCTTACTAATTCTTCTTTTATTTTTACTAACAATACCAACGCTGGTGCTCGCTGAAGGGGCAAGCAATTATTATATGGGTGTTAGGTTGGGAGCATCTTTCACTTCATTTAATGACGGGAAATGGAATAGTGATGTTGGTGGTGATGTAACTTACAATTATGATGCGAACAAAGATAACACTGTTTTCGCAGGTGGAATCCTCCTCGGCTATGGTTTTGCTGATTTGCCCTTTCGTGCTGAATTGGAATACATTTACCGTACAAATTTTGAGCACGATACCTGCCCTACAACAGATGGTGCCTGGAATGTTAAAACGAATCTCAGCTCCCAAACAGTTATGCTTAACCTGCTTTATGATTTTAAGAATACAACGGCTTTCACTCCGTTTGTTTTGTTGGGAGCCGGTTTGGCAATTCATAAAACAGACAACACTGTTGAACCGACTGGTTTGGCTCCTGACTATTCAGGGAGAAATGTAACAGAAGCTGAGTTTGCCTGGACAGTGGGGCTGGGAGTGGCATACTCTTTGACTGAAAGTTGTGATATTGATCTTGTCTACCGTTACATTGACATGGGAGAAGCGCGTTATGAAAACTATTCTCCCGGATATGATGAAGCAAATGCTGTCGCAGATATGGATGCTCAAGAATTCTTTTTTGGCGTTCGTTACAAATTTTAGCCGATTTTAACGTAACACGCCTGTTGTTTTAGCATCACATGATGATGTGCCTCAAGTGGACGTTTTATCCATGTTGAATTTTGCGTATTCATACGATACAGCCCTATTTCAGCGTCACCAGGTCTTATGTTTTTCTTAAATTTTTTAAATGGGCTGGATGATTGCTTATGATCAGTTAGTAATCATATGGAAGGCCTTTTCAGGTATATAAAGGTTTCACTCACCGAGAATTGCTTGCCACTGAAAAAATGTTTTTGCAAGATTGTTATCCCCCATGTTTTAATGATAGGTTTAATGATAGGGTTCAGCTTTAAAAATTTTGTTAAATGAACATGGAGATTTTGCGATGAACAGAAAATGGATGGCGGTTGTTTGTGTTTTTTTTATCCTCGCCTTTGTGGGTCCTGGTGTTGCAAAATCCCCGGTGGAAGCACAAACGCCTTTGACTGTAATGGGTGAGACTACTAGTGAAGATACGTCCATAAAAATGCTCCAATCCATTCTTGAGCTGAAAAAAAATCTGACCAGCCGAATCGAGGAAAAAAAGAGACTGCTTGACAAGAGCGATTCGGAAACGGAAAAAAGTTATCTTTTGGCTGAATTGAAAAAACTGGACAAATCCCTGGCCGGTGCCAATGTTGATTTTGAACAGATTGCCACAGGGGTTGAAATCGGGTTGTTTGCCGAAAAAAAATCAGAGCATTTTGATTGGAAAAGAGAACTGCTTTCCCTGGCAGAACCGGGCATCATGGAATTAAAAAGACTGACAGTTGAAGCCCGTCACAAAACAAAACTCAAAGATGAATTTTCTTTTTATCAGGGTTTGGCACCTGTGGCCCAAAAGGCCAACGAACACATTGCTGCCCTTTTGTCAAAAGTCGACGATCCAGAGTTGAAAGCCGATATTGAGAATTTGATTCCCGAATGGAACAGTGTGGAAAACCAGATCCAGAACAAGCTGGATCTGGTGGAAATGCAGCTTGCAAAAATTACGATGGAGGAGAGTTCCCTGCTGGAAAGCTCCCAGAAGTCTGTTAAAAATTTTTTTAAAACCAGAGGGTTGTTTCTTTTTCTTGCCCTGGTGGCATGCATCGGGGTTATCCTGTTATTACGGGTTTCCTACCTGTCTTTGATGCGGTTTGTTCCCGGGCATACCTCACGGTACAGGCCCTTTCATATCAGGGCCTTTGAACTTGTATACCGGGTTTTGAACTTTTTTTTAACCCTTTTTGTTCTCATTCTGGTCTTTTATCTGGTCGAAGACTGGGTCTTGCTCTCCCTGACCATCATTTTTTTGATGGGAATCGGCTGGGGAGCCAAACACACCCTGCCTAGGTTCTGGCACCAGAGTCGCCTCATGTTGAACATTGGTTCTGTCAGGGAGGGGGAGAGACTTTTTTACCAGGGGATTCCCTGGCTGGTGAAAAAGATCAATTTATTTTCCACCCTTGAAAACCCGACCCTTGGGGTCAGTCTGCGCCTGCCCATTGAAGAGTTGATGGACAAATCATCCCGACCCTTTCATCAAAAAGAACCCTGGTTTCCCTGTAGGAGAAAGGACTGGGTCATCCTGGCCGACGGAACCCGGGGGTGTGTGACCAGTTTGTCCCATGAAATGGTGGAACTTGTTCTGCGCGGCGGTGCCCAGAAAGTTTACCAGACAGGGGATTTTTTGGCACAATCCCCCCTGAATCTGTCGGTTAATTTCAGGCTGAAAATTCTTTTCGGCATCTCCTATGGTCTCCAGGCGGAATCCACCCAAGGGGTTCCGGATGTCATGGCCGCCCATATACACGAGCAGATAGTCCAGGAAGGATATGAAAACGCTCTTTTAAATCTTCGGGTTGAATTTGCCCGGGCAGGGGGGTCATCACTGGATCTTGTGGTGATTGCAGATTTTAAAGGGGAGATGGCACCATTGTACAACAGGCTTTCCCGGGCAATCCAGCGGTGGTGTGTGGATGCTTGTACCCGGAATAATTGGGATATTCCCTTTCCCCAACTCACCATTCACCGGGAATAGAATTAGGCACCGGGAATAGGATCAGGAACTGCAGGACAGCATGGAGCAGCCGGGTTTGTGCCGGGCCCATTCCGGCCTTTTCTCTGCAAATCTTTCCCTGCCCCTTTGTTCTGCATAGGGGGTGCGCATCACATCCAATAATTCCCAAATTTTTGAAAAATCACCCTTTTCTGCCTGATCTATGGCGGTCTGGGCCAGGTAATTTCTTAAAACATATTTGGGATTTATTTGGTCCATTTGCTGCTTTTTTTTCTGATGGGAAACCCTGTCCTGTGCCAGTCTTTTTGCATAGACCCTAAGCCAGGCGGTTAGTCGGTTAAGATGGGCCGGACTGATCTGATCCGGGGCGTAAAAAGCTTTGGTGATAAAGGGCGCAAGCTTATTTCCCCCGGGTACATTTCCAATGCGCTCTTGTGAAATATCTTCATCTGAAATATCCAAATCAGAAAGACCCCGGAAAAAAAGCGTATAATCGGTTTCTACCGCTTCAAGAATTTTCAGCAGTTCTGCGGTGATGGGTCTGTCCGTGGTGGGCTCAAAGCATTTAAATCCAAGCTTTTGCGCCATCATGGTATCCTGGCCCTGGTGAAAGTATTTTATGGCATCATCCAATGCCTGCTGGAGCGGTTCCGGGTGGCCCAGCACCGGAAGAATGGCGTTGGCCAGCTGGCCCAGGTTCCACAGGGCAATCTGGGGCTGATTCTTAAAACTATAACGGTGGCCAGCTGCATCTGTTGTGTTGGGTGTCCAGTCGGGGGTGTAGTCTTCCAGCCATCCATAGGGGCCGTAATCTATGGTCAGACCCAGAATGGACATATTATCCGTATTCATCACCCCGTGGACAAAGCCCACCCGCATCCAGTGAATAATCATGTCCATGGTTTTTTCGCATATATTTCTGAACCAGCCTTCATATGAGGTCTGGGACAAGGGAACCAGGGGAAAATCCGTTTTAATGGTGTAATCCATGAGCAACTTTAAAAGGGTGTTTTCCTGCCGGGCCGCCAGAATTTGAAAATTGCCAAACCGGGTAAATGACGGGGCGATTCGGCAAACCACAGCACCCGGTTCCAGTTTGGGGTTGCCGTCGTAAAACATATCCCTTTCCACCTGCTCTCCTGTCAGGGTCAGGCTCAGGGCACGGGTGGTGGGAACATTCAGGTGGAACATGGCCTCACTGCATAAAAATTCCCGGATTGAGGAGCGGAGGACGGCCAACCCGTCGGCAGTTCTGGAATATGGGGTGGGCCCGGCCCCTTTCAGCTGAAGTATCCATCGTTCATTGTTTTGGTTGACAACTTCTCCCAGGTTAATGGCCCGTCCGTCCCCCAGCTGTCCGGCCCAGCTGCCGAATTGATGTCCCCCATAGCACATGGCAAAGGGGTCCATGCCTTTCAGAAGCTGGTTTCCGGTAAAAACCCGGGCAAAGAGATCCGATTTGCAGGCATTCTCTTCCAGATCCAGCAGGTGGGCAGCTTCCCGGGAAAAGGCAACAAGCCTGGGGGCTTTGACAAGGGTTGGCGTTACCCGGGAATAGCAGGCCCGTCTCACCTGACGTCGGGTATTGGCAGCCTCAGGATCACAGGGCAACTTGCTTACAAACTGATTGTCAAATTTCATCTTTTCCAGGGTTGTTCTCGTGGGTGTCATGGGTTCCCCTTTGCTTTTTTTATCCGGCCGAACATGGAATAGCGCGTCTTTCAGCTCTGACTCTTAGGTATGCCTAACAATATAATCATTTATTAACCCAGCAACAGGTGGGAGGAAAAATAAAATTCTCCTCCCAGGTTCGGGGAAAATGGGGGTGCCGTAATTTAAAATGAAAGATTTTCTTCGGGAATGGAGTGGGCTTCAATCGCCCGGACCATTTCATTGAGTTTCTCCACATGGGCTCGCTCTTCCTGGATGATTTTTTCCAGGCCGCCCAGGGCATCTTTATCCTGGAGAAAGGTTTCTAAAAATTCGTAAAAAAGGAGGGTGTCATTTTCAAATTCAATAAAAATTTTCAACATCTGGGTGGTATGGGTGATTTCTGAAAAAGTTACATCGTCCAGAGAAAGGGTATTTTCTCCCATCATTTCCTGGAGAACATCAGGCAGTATCGTAGAAAAATCCTTTTCATCCGGTTTTCCTGCCTGGGTCTCTTTCTGCTGTAAAAACCATTTTTGGTGGCCCTCTTCCTCCTGACCCATCCACTCCAGCAAACTTTTTAATTCTTTGTTTTTAATTTCACCCCTGGCCCGGTCATATACGGCTTTTCCGTTTTCTTCCATTTTTACGGCAATATCCAGAAGGTCGTTTTTTGTAAACATGGCAGATATCCTTAAGGTTGACAATTATATTAATAATTCCCATATTGTATCAAGTCTGTCCACTAAAGTCTTTACTATAATCCTTATAAAAAGAGAGGTGACCATGACTGAACTTCATACGTGCAAAAGCTGCGGCAAAGTGGCAAAGGACCAGGGACATTTATGCGATCCTGTTCAACTTAAAAAGGCATATGTCTGCGAAGACTGCGGAGAGTCTTCTCTGGATGCCAAGCATATTTGTAAACCCAAACTTGGAAAACTTAAATATACCTGTGGCGGCTGTGGAAGGGTAGCGGTGTCTTCTGACAAGTTGTGTGACCCCAAGGAGATCTGAACTAAGGAGATCGCCTAGGACTACTTTTTTAAATTTTTCAAAAGTGTTGATTTATAAACGTAAAATAACTATACAAACAGATGTACGAAAATAAAAACTAAGAACTTGTTGATTCCTTAAACCAGCTTAGGGCAGATTTGGGTAATGGCGCAAAAAAACGTTTTTGAAAAAATAAAGCAGTCCACTCATCTTCCCCAGCTTCCCCAGGTGATGCTGAAGCTTGTTAAGGCCTGTGGAAATGATAAGGTAAACAGCGAAGAGCTGACCGATATCATTTCCACGGATCCTTCCCTGACAACAAAGTTGCTTCAGATTATTGGTTCCCCCTTTGTGAATTTGCCCAGGGAAGTCAACAACATTAAAACAGCAGTGGTCTATTTGGGACTGGATACCATCCGAAATATTGCCATCAGTTCTTCTGCCATGCATTTTTTCAGTTTATCCAAACAGCTACCTGAATTTGATATTACACAATTCTGGTATCATTCCTATAAATGCGGTGTGATTGCCCGGGAAATTGCCCGGGAAAATAATTTTTCCGACCCGGATGAATTTTTTCTGGGAGGGCTTCTCCATGACATAGGCCGGCTTGTTTTAATGCAGACCTTCCCCAAGGAATATCAGACCATATTACAGACGGCTGATTCTGAAAAACAGATGCTCAACCGTGAGATGGATCTTTTTGGCGCTGATACCCCCCAGATTTCTGCCCTGCTTTTCAGCCACTGGAACTTAAATCCCCTGACCTCGGATGCGGTTTTGTTTATCAATGAGCCCGTTGACAAAATTCAAGAAGAAGTGGCTTATATAAAAACAGTTTATATGGCCAATGTTCTTGCCGGCCCGGATCCCATGGAGCAGATCGAAAAGATTTTGCCCCTCACCGATATTCATGAAAGACGTGTGGGACAGATAGCAGCAGAGGCCGAGGATGAGGTTCTGCGCATGGCCAAAAGTCTGGGGCTCAGAATCCAGACACGGGACATACAGGCCGAGCAGGCCGAGAAGGCCGAGAAGGAGATAGCCCTGGAGATAAAGGACCTGTCTCTTTTCTACGGCACCCTCCAGAACCTTTTGAACGCAAAGGACATCCCTGCCGTATTGGATATTGTTCAAAAGGGATTGCAGATTGTGTTTAATGTGCCCCGGGTATTTTTCTTCCTTTTGGATGGGGAAAAAAAGATGCTCACAGGAGACTGCAGCCGGGGGGATAAAAATTATAAAACTGTCAGGCGTATTGCCCTTCCCATGTCCAACCGCACAAGCATGCTTGTGAAATCCCTGAAAACAGGAATTATTCAAACAATTTTTCAATCGCCAAGGGATATGGACTCAGCGATTTCAGATATCCGGATCATTCGCCTGTTGGAAACAAGCGGGGTATCTTTTATTCCCATTGCTTCCAGGGGAATCGGAATGGGGGTAATGGCTCTGGGGGTTGACCGGGATCTTTCTAAGATACTGAACGGCAACAAGGAATTGTTAAAGCTTTTTTCCAGGCAGGCAGGGATGTGTCTCCAGAATATTGGGTTTCACCAGGAATATGCAAGGGACCTAAATGCAAAAAAGATGGAAGCCTATGCTACCCTGACCGATAAGGTGATTCATGAAATAAACAACCCCATTGCCATCATTAGAAGTTATCTGGAAACCCTGAGTCTGAAATTGCCGGACAAGCACCCGGCCCAGGGTGAATTGTCCGTTGTGGGAGAAGAGATCATTCGCGTCTCTGCTCTGCTCGAGGGATTGTCAAGTTTTTCAAAACCAAAAATTGGCGGTTTTGAATTTATTGACGTTAACCGCCTCTGTACTGGCATTCTTGATCTTTTAAAAAAATCAATTCTTTTACCCAGGCAGATTCATGCCGGTATCCGCATAGATCCTGCGATTCCGAATATTAAGACCGATCGGAACGGGTTGAAGCAGGTGATCATCAATTTGGTTAAAAATGCGGCAGAGGCAATGGAAAATGGTGGAAAAATTGAACTTCAGACACGGTTTTTACCAGGATCTGCTAAAATTTTGATTGATGAGAAAAAACAACTTCCCGGTAGCATAGAAATTCGTATTCAGGATAATGGCCCGGGTATTAATTCGGATATAATGGAAAAATTATTTGAACCCTATAATAGCTCAAAAAACGGGAAAAATTCCGGACTGGGCCTGGCAATCGTCCATTCCATTGTCAAGGAACTCAAGGGCAGGGTTTTGTGTGATAGTAAACAAGGCAGGGGGACCTGTTTTTCGGTTTACCTGCCCATAATCTCCCCTGGCAGTCCAGTATTGAAATCCTAGGGGAAAGCCATTATAGAAAATGAAATCCAACACTTCCAGGGGTCAAATGAGTAAGAAAATAGGCGAACTGCTTGTGGATGAGGGGCTGGTGGACCCTGGAGATATTGAGCGGGCCCTTGCCATCCAGGAAAAGAGCCGGGCATCCCTCCAGCGGGATGAAAGCCGGCTATTTGGCATGATCCTTTGTGATTTGAATCTGATCACCCCCACGGACACCTATTGTGTCCTGGAAAAATATGGGAAGCTCATCACCATCCAGGAGTATCTGATCCAACAACAGATTTTGTCCCGGCTTGTGGTTGAAAAGGCTCAAAAAGTGGCCCACAGGAGAAATATTTCGTTTATGAGTCTTTTGCTGGAAGATCGGATTATTCCCAAGACTCTGCTCCAGCAAATCGCTTTTGACCTGTTTCATATCTCTTTTAGATCCATAAGTGACATTATCTTTGATGCGGATACCAGACAGGAACTTTCCCTGATCATACAAAAAAGAGAGGCCCGGGTACACAAGGTCATTCCCCTGATTATCAAGGGGAAAACCCTTGTGTGCGGTATGACAGATCCAGATAATCTTATTTTTCTTCGGGATCTGAACGCCCAATTTCCCCAATATCGGTTCAACCCCCTTTTTATCCCTTTTTCCGGGTTTACCTGGTTTTATAAAATGCTCTATGACGAGGCCTGGACCCCAAAAACAACAATTGATAAAACAATTAACACAACAATTAACACAACAATTGATAAACCCGTTGACCTGTCTCTGCTGTTGAAATTTTGCGTTACCATCACCGAGCCGGCAAGGGAAAAACAGGCCATCCTCTCCCTTTACAAACGCTATGCATTGGTGAGAAGCCTTGTGGGGTGTCCGATACAAGGGGACAGGTTCGGGATGTTCCAGGCCTTTGTGGCGGAATACCATGGAAAAATAACCCGGGAATACCAATGCCAAGCCATTGAGTTTTCATTGAAGAAGGATTCAGCTAAGAAGGATTCAGCTAAGAAGGATTCAGCTAAGAAGGATTCAGCTCAGTTGCTCATCATGGCATCTCCCAAAAAGCAGGTAAATTAATTATGGCAAAGATCATCACCATTGCAAGCGGTAAAGGCGGGGTGGGTAAAACCAGTATCAGCCTGAATCTGTCCCTGGCCCTGGCGGCTGCGGGCCATCGGGTCTGCCTTTTTGACGCCGATTTGGGACTTGCCAATGTTAATATTCTCACCGGTCTGTTTCCCGAGCATGGGTTAGAGGAGGTTATCAGCGGTAAATATTCACTTGGGGAGATCATGATCCGAAATTTCCAGGGAATTGATATCATTCCCGGCAGTTCCGGGGTTGAAAAAATCGCTGACCTGAGTCCGGAAGAGTCCAAACGGCTCATCTCCTCTTTTTTGGAGCTAGGTGCCTACGATTATTTTATTCTGGATACCTCAGCCGGCATCTCCTCCCAGGTGTTGTCCTTTTGCCGTGCATCCCACGAGATGATTCTTGTGGTCACCCCGGAACCCACCTCCCTCACCGATGCCTATTCCCTGTTAAAGGTTTTGTCAAAAAATAAGGATCTTCCCCGGATAAGGGTGGTGATTAACCATGTGAAAACAGCTATTGCCGCTAAAAGGGCCTATGCCAGACTCAAGGAAACCGTTCACAAGTTTCTTCCCATGAAAATTTTCCCTTTGGGGATTGTGGCCCGGGATCATAATGTTCCCATTTCCGTGGTTTCCCAAATTCCATTTTTCATGCTTTTTCCGGATACCGATGCCTCCCGGTGTATCCGCTCCATCGCCCTTAAACTTTCAAAGGATCCCCTGGGTAAGTCAATGCCCATGGAATTGTTCTGGGACCAGTGTCTGGGATTTCTTACCCCTCAAAAGCAAAATCAGGTCCAAAACAAGGGCCAGGCCCAGGAGCCTGGGACAGGGGTGAAAAAAGGTATTGCCGGGCAGACACCGGATAAAAACCTGCCAGCGCAAAATGGGGCAATGGTTTCAGCCGACAATAACCAGACGGTTCTCCAGGAGCGAATGTCCTCCATTGAAGATAAAATTTCTCTGCTTCTTAATGAAATGGGCGAAATTAAGGCACTTCTCAGGGGCAGGGGGCTTGAGGCTGGCAAGGCAACTGGGGTTGATATAGATCCCGTTGACAAAGCGCAAAAAACAGACAAAAGAAAGCCCCTGGTGCAAAACACTGAACCGCCTGCTCCCGGATTGATTCCCCTTGATTTTGAGTCCTGGGTAAAAGGGCAGGCTTAAATCCCTAGTATTCACAAAGGGTTTAAGATTGGCCTTTTGAAAGACTCAGCCTCTCCATGCAGGTGTCAATTTCTGTCTGGTTTCCGGTATGTTTTCCTTTGTCATCGGAAAGCTTGACAATCTGTTGCCAGGGCTTGTCCGGGCTGACTTGGCATTGTGAAAGTTTGATGACCATGTTCAGAGGGGTTGCTCCCAGGTCATTGGTCAGGTGGGTACCGATCCCATAGGCATCCTTGATTTTGCCTTTGCACGCTTTGTGAATGGCAAGGGCTTGTTCAATATCAAGGCCGTCGGAGAAGATGATGGTTTTGGTGGCAGGATCAATGTGAAGTCTTTCATAATGGCGGACCAGTGCGTTTATAAAGGCAATGGGGTCCCCGGAATCATGACGCACCCCGTCAAAGATATTGGCAAGGCGGTCATCAAAGGAGGATAAAAACACCCGGGAGGTATAGGTATCGGCCAGGGCAATCCCCAAATCACCCTTGAAAATCTTTAGCCAGGCATCCAGACCAGCAGCATTGGCCTGCTCGTATCCTGCCTGTGCCCCATGGAACATTATCCATTCATGGGCCATGGTGCCAATGGGGGGCAGGTTGAATTCTCGGGCAAAATGGACATTACTGGTTCCGATCAGGGTGTGGGTATCATGGCTGAGGATATCTGTGATCAATGTCTTCTGGTTGGCAGCGGAAAATCGTCGCCTGGTTCCAAACTCTGCAAAATAAATCTGGTTTGCGGCCATAACAGCGGCTTTATTTTTGTTTACCCTCTTTATTTCTTTTCTGGAAAGCACAGCCGGTTTCGTCATGGAAAAAAAGGTTTCACTGATGATGGCCATCAAAGGAATTTCCCAGAGAATGGTTTTGTACCAGGGGCCTTTAATTTTCAAAAAAAAGCGGTTTTTTTCCTGTCCCAGAATCACCTGGTCGGGGTCGTAGGTATAGGATTCCAGATAATCCAGATAGTCTTGTTCTAGAAAGGAACAGGTGCTTTTAAGATAGGCTTTCTGGTCCCGGGACAATGAAAGGGCTGCCATCTTTTCAATTTCCTGCCTGACCCTGGGGGCAAATCCCTGGGGAAAAGGGGTGGCGCCCCTGTTGGTAAATGTATATTCTGCAAGGGTTTCGGGATATAAAATCCGGACAGCCTGCTGCATGGTAAATTTATACAGGTCATTATCAAGAATGCTTAGGATCATAATGGAAACAGGGGGGCTATAAACGCAACTCCGGACAGCCTGTAGGGGCAGTCCGGAGGAGTGTCCTATGAGAATGGTGCTTATTTGAAAGATTTTTCAAACAGATCTTCCATGGCTTTTTTTGCATTGTCGGTCAGGTTTCGGGTGCCGGTTCCTGCAAAGGTTTTATGGGCGATCACCGGAGTGACCTGCTGCCAGGAATTGTCGATCCAGGAAAACCATTCATTGCGGTCCTGCTCATAGACAAAGATAGGGCGGTTAAAGAGTTTTCCCAGCTCTACCCCCCATCCGGTTCCGCCTTTGACTGTTTTGTCCGGGAGGATCCATCCAATGACAAAAATCTGATATCCGTTGTTGATCATGTGAAAAATGGATTGGATAACCTTGCGGATTTTATTGACCCGGGAAAAGGATCTGCCCATGCGTGCAGATACAATATCCATGCTGATATCCCCTTTTTTCAGCTCGTCGTCATTGAGCATCTGGACCCCAACGTTCCGGTCAAGATTGTGGCCTTCAAAAGAGTAATTAACCTCCTTCATGCCGTATTTTTCCGCCAGCTTGCCAAATTCTGCTTCCGCTCCTCGGTGGCCGCCACTATATAAAATAGTTTGGGATGCATCACTCATAATCTGTTTGCTCCTTGGTATAGAGTTTATTTTTTACAAGAAAATAATGTTGTGCATTATCTCAAAAGGAAATTACAAGTATCATATAAAAAACCAATATATTAATCAATAAATAACTGATTTGAGTTTTGATCCACCCAAAATGAACCTGGAGGATCAGCCGATGGTGTAGGTGTTTCTGCCGGAATTTTTGGCAAGGTACAAAGCCCTGTCAGCCGATTCAATGAGCTGGGTGGGGTTAATATCTGTACTGGGAATAATGGTGCTCAGGCCGAAACTGACCGTAATATAGTCGGCGGTTGGGGAGGCAATGTGGGTGATTTCTAAAGCGTCGATGTTTTCCAGCATTCGCTGGACGATTAATATGCCGCCGGCTTCATCGGTTTCCGGCAGGATGGCAGCAAACTCCTCTCCCCCATATCTGGCAATGGTATCCACATCTCTGAGAATGCTTTTTTCAAGGCTTTTGGCCACTTTTTTAAGGCAGTCATCCCCAATCACATGGCCATAGGCATCGTTAAAGGCCTTAAAATGATCAATATCCGCAATGATGAGGGACAAAGGCTTTTGGCGCCGTATCCCCCTCTGCCATTCCCGACTCATGGTTTCATCAAAAAATCGTCTGTTGGGCAGGTCGGTGAGACCATCCAGAGAGGATAGCTGACGCAGTTTTTCATTGGATTCCTCCAGTTCATGTTTCAGGGTTTCCAATTCCATTATCTTGGCATCCAGTTCCTGGGTCTTTTCTTCCAGCAGCCGTCGCTGGCCGTAGAGTTCAAGAAAAATTTTTACCTTGCTCTTCAATACATCCGGTTCCAGGGGTTTGAACAGATAATCCACGGCACCTGATCCATATCCCAGGAAAACCTGGGATCGTTCTTTGTGGGCGGCAGTGACAAAAATAATGGGAATGTTTTTTGTTTTTTTGTTTCCCCTGAGAAGGGTTGCGGTTTCATATCCGTCCATTACCGGCATCATCACATCCA
This sequence comes from Desulfobacteraceae bacterium, assembly GCA_016744295.1. GTDB lineage: Bacteria > Desulfobacterota > Desulfobacteria > Desulfobacterales > Desulfobacteraceae > NBML01. Next base: position 13,166 of record JADGEQ010000039.1, read on the forward strand.
GAAGGATCAGGGCAAATTCGTGGTCAAGGGTTTTTTCAAGGGCCTCATGCCCTGAATTTGCCCGAACCATATGCAGCTCCGGGGATTCAAGCACCTGTTCAAGGGTGAGAAGGTTTTCCGGGCGGTCATCAACAATCAGAATGGATATAGCTCTCATTTAAGTTTCCTTCACCGTTAGTTGATTGATATACGGTGCAATTTCTTTTAAATCAAGTACTTTGTCCACACCAGCCTGGTTTATGGCAGATAGGGGCATGGTATCCACTTCTGCCGATTCCGGGGATTGGGCAATAACAACCCCCTTGAGTTGCCTGACCCGAACTATGCCCCTTGTCCCGTCACAATTGGCCCCTGTGAGAATGATGCAGATAAGTTTGTCCAGATAGGCCTCTGCTGCTGTTTCAAATAATACGTCAATGGCGGGCCTGGAATATTGCACCCGTTCCGCCGTGGACAGGGCAACGGTTTTGTCCTGCTCCACCATCAGGTGATAGTCGGCCGGGGCAAAATAAATGGTATTGTTTTCAATGGGCTCCTTGTCTTCGGCTTCTTTTACCCCAAGGGAACATATTTTATCAAAATGGGTGGCCAGAAAATCATCGGACCCCGGGCTTAAATGCTGAACAATGAGGACGGGTAGGTTTAACCTATTTGAGAGTTTTGGCAGTATGACGGTCAGGGCGGCAAGGCCTCCTGCGGATACGCCTATTACAATAGCTTCATATTTTTTTTTCATGGCAACCGGCTCTTTTTGTAAATTCTATGCCGGCCGGCAATGGGTTCAAACTTGTCTTCCACCTCGGTGAATTTGAGGCTTTCCTTGGACCCAAGGCAGAGATAGCCGCCCGGGCAGAGGCTGTCGTAAAACAGGTTTAACACCCGGTTTTGTAATTGCCGGTTAAAATAAATCAGTACGTTTCTGCAGAGGATCAGGTTCATCTCCCCAAACACACCGTCGGTGACCAGATTATGGGCGGAAAATAATACCTTTTCCTTGAGGGATTGTCTGAGAATAACATGGTTATAATCGGCGGTATAATAATCGGAAAAGTCTTTTTTCCCGCCGGATTGTTGATAATTACCCGTATAACTTTTCATCACGTCAAGGGGGTAAATGCCCTTCTTGGCCTTATCAAGGATGAGTTCGTTAAAGTCCGTGGCATAGATTTGGGAGCGATGTTTCATCCCCTCCTCTTCCAGAAGGATGGACATGGAATAGACTTCCTGGCCGGCGGAGCAGCCCGCATGCCAAATTTTGATAAAGGCATAGGTTTTTAAAAGGGGAATAAGTTCCCGGCGGATTTTTTTGTAAACTAGGGGATTCCTGAACATTTCCGTGACATTGATGGACAGATCCAGAAGCAAAAGATTAAAAAAATCTTCGTCATAAAGAACTCTGTGCATCATTGCGGCGTAATTGTTCATATTGCTGATGTTCAGCCGGTGTCGGAGCCGCCGTTTGGTGTGGGCATTGGCATAGTCTTTGAAATTATACCCATATTTTTGGTGAATGGCTTCCAGGAGCATCTGGATTTCAATATTTTCATTTTGAATCGGGTTCATGAATATAACCAGACCTTGAGCATGGAGATCAGTTTGTCAGAATCAACTGGTTTTGCAAGGTAGTCATTGGCGCCGGCTTCAATACATTTATTTCTGTCCCCCTTCATTGCCTTGGCCGTGAGGGCGATGATGGGCAGTTTTTTCTTGGTTTTCCGAATCTCCTGCATGGCTTCATATCCGTCCATATTGGGCATCATGATATCCATGAGCACAATATCGATTTGTTTGTGTTTATGGGTCTTTCGAACGCCTTCTATCCCATCCCTTGCAATGATGACATTCATTTTTTTTTCTTCCAGAACAGAGGAGAGGGCAAACACATTTCTCATGTCGTCATCCACCAGAAGCACAGTTTTTCCCCTTAACACAGCTTCCTTGTCATGGACCATCTTGATGTTTTTTTGTTTTCCTTTGGGCAGGTCGGCTTCCACCCGGTGTAGAAAAAGAGCAGATTCTTCCAGCAACCGTTCGGGTGAGCGGACGCCTTTGATAATAATGCTTTCTGTGTATTTTCTCAGCTTCTTGTCTTCATCCAGGGTCAAATCCCTGCCCGTATAAACAATGACCGGGATCTTGGAACAGGTTTCGTGGCAGCGGATTTTTTCCAGAAGCTCAAACCCGGACATGTCTTCCAGGCCGAGATCCAGGATCATGCAGTCATAGCGTTGACTGGTAAGTGCTTCATAGGCCTGGATCCCCGTGGAGACCATGAGGGTTTCAACATCCCCATTGCCAATCAGATCCTTGATGCTTTGGCGCTGGATGGAATCATCCTCCACCACCAGCAGTTTTCGCACCGGATGGGTGATGATGTTTTCAATTTTGGAAAAGGTTTCTTCCACCTTCTCTATGGTCACGGGCTTGGTCAAAAAACCAATGGCCCCCATGCGCATGGCATCCAGAGAACTGTCCGCCGCCGACATGAAATGAACGGGAATGTGGCGAAGGTCCGGGTTGTTTTTGAGCCGTTCCAGCACGGTCCAACCGTCGATGCCGGGCAACCCGATGTCCAGCATGATGGCGCTGGGTTTATAATAATCGGCAAAATGGAGTCCGGATTCTCCATCATCGGCAACAACACACTTAAATCCCCGTTCCCGGGCAAAATCCAGCATGATTTTGGCGGAATTGGGATCATCCTCAATGATCAAAAGGCTTTTGTCTCCCGGGGAAAATATTTTTCTGTCATCCCGGACAGATGACCTCAACCTCTTTGAATCCGGCTCGGACTCCTGAGTTATGACCTGCTGATCAGCCGGGTTTTTGGGGGAAATACCCGCCGGATGACCTGGCCCGGCCGGGGATGTTTTTTCTGTCTTTTCCCTGGACTCCGACGCTTTGGAATGGTGTTCCGGGATCACAATGGTAAAGGTGCTGCCCTTACCCTCCTGGCTGGAAAGGTGGATAAATCCTCCCAGTAATTTGGCCAATTCCCTTGAAATGGAGAGTCCGAGACCGGTTCCCCCATATTTTCTGCTGGTGCTGCCGTCTGCCTGCTGAAAGGCTTCAAAAATAACAGCCTGCTGCTCCTTGGGAATTCCGATACCCTCATCTTTGACGGCAAAGGCAACAGATGTTTCAGAAGACAGCTCTTTGCCAGACAACAATTCTGTTGACGGACGGCAGATGGTAAGGCTGACCTGCCCCTGTTGGGTGAATTTAAAGGCATTGGTCAGAAGATTCCGCAGTATCTGCTGCAATCGCAGAGGGTCTGTATAAACGGTATCGATCATCTTGGGTGCGGTATGGATATTAAATCCAATGCCCTTTTTCCGGGCAAGGTCGGAGAACATTCGGTTCAGGTCATTCTCTATGTGCACAATTTCCACATTTTCAGGCACCAGTTCAATTTTTCCAGCCTCCACCTTTGACAGGTCCAGGATTTCATTGATCAGGGTGAGCAGGTCTTCTCCGCTGGAATGGATGGCACTGGCCGATTCTATTTGTTTTTCGGTCAGGTTATGCTTTTTGTTGCCGGCCAAAAGTTGGGACAGGATCAGGATGCTGTTCAAGGGGGTTCGAAGCTCGTGGGACATGTTTGCTAGAAATTCAGATTTATACTTGCTGGCGATTTCAAGCTCTTCAGCCTTAGTCTGGATCTCTTCCTGGGCATCCACCAAGTCCACATTTTTTTTCTCGATGGCCTCTTTCTGCTCTTCCAGGTTCCGGGTTTGTTCCTCCAACTCCTCATTGGTCACCTGAAGTTCCTCCTGCTGTGCCTGGAGTTCTGATTCAGATTCCTTGAGAGCACGGGCCTGTTCCTCCAGTTCCTCATTGGTCACCCGAAGCTCTTCCTGCTGGGATTGGAGTTCAGCTTCAGAGGTTTGCAGGGCACGGGTCTGTTCTTCCAGGGTTTCGTTTTTTTTCAACAACTCCTGTTGGTGTTGCTGGGCCTCCTCAAACAGCCTTTTAATGGTTCTCCGGGATTTGGCTGTGTTCATTAAAATGATGGCATTTTTAATGTTTTGTTCAATGAACTGTTTTTGAAGGTCCGTAAACCGGGTAAGGGATCCCAGCAGAAGAACGCCGATTAGGCTATCCTCATAGGTCAGGGGAATAATGATATAGGAGGTGGCTGTTTTTTGACCCACCCCGTAATGGATCAAAGGCCCATCGGCCACATCGTTGAAGATGATGGTTTCTTGTTCCAGGGCAGCCTGGCCCACCATCCCCTCTCCGATTTTGATGGTATTGTAATTGCCCTCCCTGTCTGCAAAGGCATGACTGGCATAGAGTTTCAAATCACCGTGATCATTACGGTACAAGGCTCCCAGCTGGGCGTCCAAATGCTTGGTGATAAAGGAAACAAATTGCCGCCCCAGATGCTTTTCATTCAGGTCCCCGCGCATGGCATCATCCAGGCCCTCTTTTCCTTTTTGAAGCCAGTCCTGGTCGTGGAGGGTTTTGGCCATTTGGTTCAATGCCCATGCCAGTTTGCCCAGTTCATCTCTCTGATCCAAGGTAAGGGTTTTGTCCAGCTCTCCATTGGCGATGGCCTGGGCAAACTTTACATCCTCGATAATAGGGCGGGAGATGCCCCGGGCTATAAAAAAGGCCCCACCCCCGATGAAGGTTAGCAGAAGAAGTGAAAGGCAGGTTGTTTTGAACATGATACGCCGGAGTGGGGCTTCCACTTCATACTGATCAATTTTGGAAATTAAAAACCAGTTCATTCCGGCAATATCCAATTTGTTATAAGCAGTCAACACGGCTTTACCGGAACTGTCCGTATAGCTATCCCTGCCGCCGCCATATCCTTTTTTTACAGCATCTTTCCAATAGGAAAGTTTTTTGTCCAGGGAAAATCCCAGTACATATTGGCCGTCTCCCATGGTATGGAGACTGCTTCTCAATTCAAACCGTTTTCTGGAAGGATCCCAGTCAAGGAGATAGGATTCGCCTGTCTGGCCCATGCCCTTTCGGGATTCCATGATTTCTTTGATAAAGGCAGGGGTGACCTGGATGATGACGGCTGCCACCAAGTTGCCGTTGGAGTCCTTTACCGGCTGGCCGAAAAAGGCGGTTTCCAGCCCCTTGTCCGGCCCATAGGGCTCAAAATCAACAATAACCCCCTGCTCTGTTTCTGCAATGGTTTCCCATGCCATGACAAGGCCGCTCCCTGCATAGGTGGCCCGGGTAAGTCTTTGCCCCACGCTTTGGAAGTCATCATGGGAAAACAGGATTTTGCCGCTTACGGTTTCAATGATCTTGAGATCCTGGCAGCCATAGGAGGCAACAAAGCGTTCTAGGGTCTCGGCATAGATCTTTTCAAGGGTCTGATAGTCCGTTGCATCAAACACATGGGATTGGACTTTTTGCTGCTGATATTCAATGAGTTTTTGGCTGAATATAAGTGTCTGGTCGCTTCCGGCCAGCAGTCGCAATGCAGTGGATCGCTGCCTGAAAATTGCTTCCACCTGACCGGTCCGTATGGTCTGAATGGCTGAAAGCTGGTTGAAGGATTTTTCCATCAATGCATTGGAGGCAAGGATAGAGCCGTAATACCCGGCAATTAAAAGGGGCAAAATTCCGGTCAGAACAAATAAGACAACCAGTTTGGGGCGCATTCTCAGGTCAGCCAGCTTAAAAACCATTCAATCATCCTCATCATTTATGTATAAGGGAGGGGCATGATATGAAAGGCTGCCCGGTCCCAGATGTTTGGTCCATTTGTTCGGCAAAAAAAATCCTGGGGGTCACGATAGCATAAAACTAAAAAGAAATACACGTAATATCATTCCTAATTTTCCATAAAGTCCGTTGAAAAAAAAGGAAAAAATGATACACTGCTCCCAAATTATTAAACTTTTTTAAATTCCCAATGCAACGAAAGGATGGTTGTGAAATCAAAAGCCCTTGAAGTCAATCTTTCCGGTACCAGAGCCAATGTCACCATTGATGAAAAATATCAATTACTGCTGGATATTTTTGAGGGGTATGTGGGTATTTTAAACCGGTTGGAAATCTTTTTAAAAGAGTTATCTCATCCCTATCGAAACTGGGGGTTTATTGTCAGTGAGGCCCGGCATTTTACCCTTCACTATTTTTATCTTTACAAGCCCCACCCCGAGGGCAAAAAGGCCCTGGAACTTTTTGCTGATATTTTTATCACAGCCTTTGAATCCCTGCCCGAAGAGGATGTCAGATCGGCTGCCGTGGATAATTTGATGCTGGTGCTCCACCACCTGGCCAAGGAGTCCGGCAGTGAGGTGGACCGGTTTTTCCCGGTCATGGAAAAGCAGATCAACCGGATCCATTCTTATGAAGACTTGGAGTTTCATTATTTTGTCAGCTCCTATTACCAGCCGGACAGACTGGCCCAGGTGCTTTTGGAAAATCTGGAGAAAAATAAAAAATCGAGTATGGACAAGGGCATCTTTCTGTCCCTGAACCGGTTGCTGGTCAAATTTTACACAGCTTCATTCGCCTATTGGCTGGCCCAGGACGACCCGGTTGAATGGATGCGGGAAAATATTGATGAATGGAGACTCAATGACGGTCTCATCCAAAGCATGGAAACTATTTCCCACTCCCGGCTCACCATCTGGCAGGAACAGCTTAAGCAGATTGTTCTGACCCACGATTTAGAATCTTGTGAGACCATGACCCAGCTTATCCAAATGACCGGGTACAGGGATTTTGTCAAACGGTTTAAAGAGGTTCCCCGTCAGATTCTGGAGCACTCCCAGGGGAAAACCTATGGCAAATATTTTAAGCTCACTTTTCTCTTTTACATCATCCATGCCCCCGGGCTTGCCAGAATCCACAGGGAGGCCCTGGGAGATATTCACAGAACCCTGATTCATCTGATAGGGGACCGAGGGTTTAAAAAAGATATCCGAATTGTGGACCAGACCTTTTCCCTGCTCAAGGAGCACAAGGGGCGGTATCCCGGCACGGTTCTGGAGTGTATCCACAAGATTGGCGATGCCGTATACAAAACCGATGAAATTGAATTGATCAACCATTTTATCGACAGGGCAGTGGACCATGGATTTCAGTTTCCCATGATCCAGGGCACAGGTGAAGACTGGCAGATCCAGGGCAACAATGCCCATGTGAAAAATATTCGGGTTTTTTTAAGTCTTATCGGCCAGCAGCCCAAAAAGTCCAAACGGCTGTTGTCTGCCCTGATCATTTCCCTGTCCATTGGCGGGGTTTTTATCCGGGATACGGATTTGTTTCCCAGGGATATCACCCGCTTTTTAAATTCGGACATCGGGCCGGTTTTTAACCTGGTCAAGCAGTTGGCAAGGCTTTTGCCGGCCTTTTTTAATGAAATTGGTGCCGAAGGTGAGCTAAGGGATATCTCCACCCAGCTGGATGAGTCCTGCCATAGACGGGACCGGTTGATTCATTTTTTAAGAAAGCAGTGCCATGTGGAAAGTTCCAGCCGGATTGTGGAATTTATAGAACAGGTCATCCTTTTCTGGAAAACCCGGGATAAAAAACCGCTTCAGTCCTTTGTTCCCCCCTCTATTTATGAAGAGATTAGTCCGACGGGACGGTTTATTGACGGACCCTGCAAAATTTTTTTGTATCTTGGGTCCAAACAATTGATACAGCCGGAAGATTATCTCATGTACAAGCAGGAGGCCCTGGACCAAATGGTCGACCAGGTTGAAGGGGTGAAGAGTCTGGACAGGTCCCGGGTCAAACAAATTTTACGGTTTTACCGGCTACTCAACGAAAAATACGGGATAAGTAATCTGGAACTGAAGGATTATCTTGCCGGTTTCAGAGCAGAGAACCTGCCCGATCCCCAGCGGTTGATTGCCGGTCTTGAAGAAAAAAACCCGGAAATTAAAATTGAGTTTTTGCTCAACTATATGCTTCAGCTTAAGGATATTATTCTATCGGACAAGCGTTATGAGGTGGATGAGGCCATTTATCACAAACGGCATTTTGCAGTGGACATTCCCTCCATGTACGGCCGTTACAATGAAGCAAAATTTGATGCCCTGGGGTTGACCCTGCGCATTGAGAGCATTGTCAATGTTTTGTTTGAGGATCTGATAAACGGGATTGACCTGCGGTTGATTACCAAACCCACCTTTGTCAGAATTTTCAGTATTCTGATGCTGTTTCGCAAGGCGCTGAGCCTGGACGGTATTGTCTCCACCAAACTGGATACCCAGCTGGAGTTTTTGAAGTATAGTGTGAATATCACCACCTGTTCCTTTACCCAGTACCTGGATATTTTCAAGGGGTTTATACGGGCGGTTGGGGATGGGGTCAGTGACCATTTTAATACCATCCATTCCGGAAATCTGGTCCATATGGAATCCAGGATTGGAAAGGACCAGATTCTTACCAAATATTTGCCAGGAAACTTGTCTGCCAATGGCAAGGACCTGGACGCCAAAATGGCTGAAAAGCTGGACCAGCGGATGGCGGATATCTTTTTCAGGGACAGGATTGCCACCTCCCTGGGGCTGCAGCAATTGGATGTTTTTTTAAACCGGATTCTGCACACCCTGTTCCGGCAGTCTGAAAAACTTTCCCAGGACGAGCTTTCCGCCCTGCTCAATTATGATCCCAAATGTTCGGTTACCAATATTGATGATGAAAGCCTTATCAGCAACAACATCATCTATCTGGGCAACAAGGGGTGGAACCTGATTAAGCTTAAGCGCTTGGGGATTGAGATTCCCAACGGATTTATCATCACCACCGAGGTGTTCAAGTGTCTGGATCTGATCAATAAGTATACACCTGCTGCTGTGAATTTTAAGCAGCATGTGACCTCCATGCTTGCCCGGTTGGAGGAAAAAAGCCAAGCCTCTTTTGGGGATCCGGCAAATCCTTTGCTGCTTTCCGTTCGGAGCGGGTCATCCATCTCCCAGCCCGGGATGCTGGATTCTTTTTTAAATGTGGGGATCAATGAAGAGATTGCCGCCAGCATTGCCGAAAAAACAAGCAACCCCTGGTTTGCCTGGGATTCCTACCGTAGGTTTCTCCAGGCCTACGGCATGACCTTTGATATCCAGCGGGATGCCTTTGACCAGGTGATCAGCAGTTTTAAGGAAAAGCACGGCATCTCTTTTAAACGGTATTTTACCGGGGACCAGATGCGAGAGGTGGCCCTGGCCTACAAGCAATTGCTCATTGATTCCGGGGTGGATCTGGTTGAATCCCCCATGGAACAGCTGTTTTTGGCCATCCACAAGGTTTTTTCTTCTTGGAACTCCAAACGGGCAAAGGATTATCGTCAGATCATGGGTATCTCCGATGATTGGGGCACGGCAGTGACTGTCCAGGCCATGGTTTTTGGCAACCGGTCCCGGCAGTCGGGATCCGGGGTGGTTTTCACCCACAGCCCTAAACTGCCCGGGGACACCATCCGGCTCTGGGGGGATTTTACCATTGGCAACCAGGGAGAAGATGTGGTGTCGGGTTTGGTCAAGACCCTGCCCATATCGGAAATCCAGAAGGATTTGGAGGAAAGGGATTCAAAAACAAGTCTGGAAATCAAATTCCCTGAAATTTACAAGCAGCTGTTAGCCATTGTTCAGCAATTGATCTACGAGGGCGGATGGAATCCACAGGAAATTGAGTTTACCTTTGAAGGGCCGGAGAAAAAAGATTTGTTCATTCTCCAGGCCAGGGACCTGTCCCTGCGGAATCAGAAAAAAATGGCCGGATTTGAGGCCGATGACAGGGAGCTGGCAAAAGACTATCTGGGCCAGGGTATTGGTGTCAGCGGAGGTGCCATGAGTGGCAGGATTGTATTTACCCTAGAGGAGATAGACGGGTTTCGCCGCCAGGACCCGGATGCGAATTTGATTCTTGTCCGGAACGACACCGTACCCGATGATATTCTGGAAATTGATGCGGCGGACGGGATATTAACGGCCAAGGGCGGACTGACCTCCCACGCGGCTGTGGTTGCATACAACCTGAGGAAAACCTGTGTGGTGGGGTGTGAAAATCTGGTGTGCAATGAACGAGAAAAGGTGTGCTCCCTTGATGGGGTGAACATGAAGGTGGGGGATTATATCAGTATTAATGGCTATAAGGGAGCTGTTTATCAAGGTGAAATGAAGGTAAATTTAATTTAATAGTATAGGCATTAGCCGTTGGCTAACAGCTAATTCCTAAAAGTCCGCGCGTTAGTGCGCTAATTTTATTAATTAATTATATTTAAAATAGGAAATTATATGAATACAAGTGAATCAATGGTCCTGGGCATTAACGGACTTGGGAGAATCGGCAAATTGTCCCTGTGGCACCATGCAGGCAGAAAATATTTTGACAAGATTGTGATCAATGTGGGCAGGGAAGTGGGCACCTCAATGGAGGATATTATCCATTATATTGAGAGGGACTCTACCTATGGCCGCCTGGAAGCCTATTTGAACGGCTACCAGGGAGAACCGGTTATCACCGATGTGGATCTTGATGCCTTCACCCTGACGGTAAACGGCATCAAGGTTCAAATTTTGAAAAATCACAGAAACCCCAAACATATTGAATGGGCAGATCATGGGGTCAATGTAGTCGTGGATACCACGGGCCAGTTTCTGGATCCCAATCTTTCGGCTGATGACCCCAAGGGGTCCATTAGGGGGCATCTTGAGGCCGGCGTTCAAAAAGTGGTTGCCTCGGCACCCTTTAAGCTGAAACAAGGGGGGGTCATGCCCGAGGATGCCGTGACAACGGTTATGGGGGTCAATGACAAGGATTATGATCCGGTCTGTCATGCCCTGATTTCCAATGCCTCCTGCACCACCACCTGTCTTTCCCATATGGTCAAACCGTTGTTGGATGCCTTTGGTATCAAAAGGGTGTTGTCAGCCTCCATGGCAACGATCCATGCCGCCACAGGCTCCCAGCAGGTGCTGGACCGGTTGCCCAAGGCGGGGGCCGTGGACCTGAGAAAAAATAGATCCATTCTGAACAATATTATCCTGACCACCACCGGGGCTGCCAAGGCATTGCAATTGGTGATTCCGGAAATGGCCACCATAGGCTTTATGGCGGAGTCTGTTCGCATTCCCACCTCCACGGGATCTTTGATCATATTGGTGATGAATTTTCAGGAAGAACTTAATCAAAAGCCCATCCGCAGGGATATGATCAATGATATCTATCGAGCGGCGGCAGAGCAGAATTCAAACGGCTACCTGGTTTTTACCAATAAGCAGAATGTCTCTTCGGATATTATCGGCACGCCCAAGGCCGGGGCTGTCATCGAAGGTCATGAGACCCATACAAGAACCGGTGCCATTAATATCAACCTGGAACATATGCAGGGCATCGACAAGGAGATTCTTGACAGTATCAAGGACCATGTGGGCAGTATCCAGGTCACCCAGTCGGTGATTTACGGGTGGTATGACAATGAAATGGCAAGCTATGTTAACATGATGGGGGATCGCACCGTATCCGTTGCAGAGTCTCTGGATTAAAGGTTGTGACCACCTCTGTTTTTAGACGGCGTTTCCCACTTTTTAGTTTCATTGCGCTTGTGGTGGTTTTTTCTTTTTCCGGGGCAGGGGCAAATCCTTTGGGTCTGCCCTTTTCCCCGGGGGAGGAACTTATATATAATGTAAGGTGGCAGCAGTTTCCAGCGGGCACCTGCAGCGTTAGGGTGTTGCCCTTTACCCGTGTGAATAATAGCCCGGCCTTTCATTTTCAACTGACCGCAAGGACCAGTGATTTTGTGGATAATCTGTATAAGATCAGGGATGTGATGGAGGGGTTTGTTTCAAGGGATTTTTCAGGGTCCCTGCTGTATAAAAAGCGTTCAACGGGAAAACGTAAAAAACAGGTGGTTGTTGAATTTTTCCGGGAAAAAAACGAGGTGGTTTATTCAAATTTCGGCGGCAGGCGGGACCCCATTCAAATCCTTGAACATACCTTTGACCCTGCGGGAAGTTTTTTTCGGATGAGAATGCTTGATTTTGGTGTGGGCACCTCCCTGACCTTTCCGGTGACCGACGGGAAACAATGTTTTTATCAAACAGGAGACGTTGTCGGGAGGGAGGAAATAACCACCCCTTTTGGCACCTTTGACACCTTTGTTCTGGTCCCTTCGGTTACCCATTTTTCAGGGGTATTTAAAAAGAGCCGGGATCCCAGGGTTCGGGTCTGGATATCTGCCGACGAAAAAAAAATCCCCGTCCGAATCCAGATACAGGTAATGGTGGGCAACATAATTTTTGAACTGGCCTCATACAAACCTGGCACAGGTTAGTTCATTTTATCCACCATGAAGCACATGAAAAAAAAGATCGTGGTTATGTGCTTCATGGTAAACGCTTCTTTTTGTTAAAGTATATTGAAGCCGGCCTCTTTCCAGCCGGCGATTCCCTTGTCCAGCACATTGATTCCGGTATACCCTTCTTCCTCATATTGTACGGCAAGACCTGCCGCTGATTTGTCATCGGGTCAGCCTCAGTAAAAGATAATGTTCGTGTCCTTTGCCAGGTCTGGTTTCATTCTTAAAAACTCGCTCATGGGAAGGGCGCCTTCCAGGTGGGCCTTTCTGTTGAATTTTTCATCGTCATAGATGCAGACCAAAAGGGAGAGTCCGTCTTTGATTTTAGCATTGGCCTCTGCTGCTGATATTTTCTTCATCATGTACTACCTCCGTTCGGTTAGGGTGGTGGTCATGCCGTGGATAATTGATAATGGATAAATGATAATATATGCATGAATTTGATCCGGGTAAACAGGGTTTCCTCATTTTTTTTTGACATGATCATAAAAAGATGGATTCGGAAAGGTTTATGTCATATGAATATTTTCAGGTGAATATCTTCAGAGGGGAATCATAGTTTGGAAAAATCCAATGAGCAAAAAGGTACAAGCCAACTTAAAAAAGGAAGGTATCATGGAAATTCAATGGCTGGGAACGGCGGGATTCAAAATAAAATTTCAGGACCAGGTGATTCTTCTGGATCCCTATCTTTCCCGAAATAAGGAGGCAACCCCTGTTCAACCCCTTGGGCCACAGGATATGGACGGGGCATCCCATATTTTTATTTCCCACGGCCATTTTGATCATCTGATGGATGTTCCCCTCATCGCCTCCCGCACCCAAGCTATGGTCCATTGCTCTTCGGATACAGCCGATTTTTTGGAAAAAAAAATGGGTCTTGGCAGAGAGCAGATCCAGGAGATTTCCACGGACAATCAAGAACATAGGTTTGAAACCTTCAATGCCCGGGCTCACTTCAGCCGCCATGTTAAATTTGATAAAAAACTGCTGTTTTCCACCCTGGCAAAAATGAATTTCAAGATACCCAGATACCTGCCCCTGTTCTTGAAATACCCCTGCGGGCAGGTATTGAGCTGGCAGTTTTCCCTTGGGGGTAAAACCATACTTTTCTTTGGCAGTGCCGGTTCTTCCCCAGACGAGCTTGCGCGTCTAGAAAGGGAGCCCATTGATATTTTACTGGTGCCTTTGCAGGGGCACTCGGATATTTGTGATATCGCCGCCCGATATGTGAAAATTCTCCATCCAAAGTTGGTGATCCCCCACCACCAGGACGATTTCTTCCCTCCCATTTCCAGGCAGGTGGATATGAATCCCTTTGTTGAGCGGGTTAAAAAAGAATCCCCGGGAACCCGGATAAAAATTTTGAAACTCAACGAACCCCTTTTCGTTGAATAGTCATTATTTTTTCCAAATATGCCATCATTGAAGGTTTTTCACTTCTGGATCTTTTGTCTTATTTTATCCAAAGAGAGCCGTGGAACCGCAGTGCATAACGGATACCAAAAAATCTTTTAACCTATTTTATCCTATAATAGGTGTTCAAATCACTTTTTGTAATATTAAATTGGCTGTGGTGAAAATCAATAGTAATGGAAAGAAGAGGTGCACACTTGAGAAAAAGAATAGCGGCAATCCTACTTGTCTCGGTATTAATTGCGCTTGCCTCATCGTTATACCCGGTTTGTGCAGATGAAGGCGCTGATCTGGCACAGGAGCTGACCAATCCCCTCGCTGATTTGATGACGATTCCGATTCAAATGAATGTTGACAGGGATATCGGTGCCGGAGATGAGGGCAAAAGGTTTCGAATGAACATCCAGCCAGTGATTCCGTTCCACCTAAATGAAAACTGGAACCTTATTTCCCGTACAATTCTGCCTTTGGTCTATCAGGATGACGTATTTTTATCCGAAGGCTCTCAATCCGGGCTGGGGGATATCAATATGAGTCTTTTCCTATCGCCAAAACAAGCCACAAAAAACGGTCTGTTGTGGGGTGTCGGGCCGGTTTTTCTCTTTCCGTCTGCCACGGATTCGTTGATTGGCGGGAAAAAGTGGGGGGCCGGGCCCACTGCAGTAGTCCTGACAATGCAAGGCGCTTGGACCATGGGCGCGCTTGCCAACCATGTCTGGTCATTTAACGGTGACGACGACCGACCGGACATCAACAGCACCTTTGTTCAGCCTTTCGTGTCCTATACCTGGTCAAATGCATGGACCCTGTCCTTCCAGTCCGAAAGTGATTACAATTGGGAAACCGAAAAGTGGTCAGTTCCGATTAACGCAGCCGTTTCTAAGTTGGTCTATTTCGGCAGACTGCCTGTCAGCTTGCAGGCCGGTGTCGGCTACTGGCTGGATTCTCCCGAGTCCGGTCCCGAAGGATGGCGGTTTAGACTCCAGGCAAACTTCGTTCTCCCAAACCTGTTTAGCTCGAAATGATGGGGGCAGCATTCCATACGGTGTAAGATTTCAGAAGCAAGAAAAAGGAGGCAAGATGAGTATCAGAGGTATTACAGGGATGATCGGAGCAATCCTTTCGGTTTTCCTTCTGGCCTTTTCGGTCCATGGAGAAACAGATGCCGGGGACAAGTGGCAGTTTCAACTGGCGCCCTATGCCTGGCTGTCAGGTCAGAAAGGACGCATTGCCACCCAGCCGGGATTACCGCCCTCGGATATTGATCTTGACTTCTATGATGACATCGCAGACGGCATAAACGGTGCTATCTTTCTGGTTGGAGAGGCCCGCAGGGGCAGATACGGAGTTGTGGCCGATATTGCCTATACAGATATTGAGGTCGATGACCCAACCCCCGGACCTTTTTATTCAACCCTTAACAGCCGGACAAAAACCTGGATAATTTCGGCAGCCGGTTTTTATCGACTAGTTCAGAAGGATCGGGGTTTTCTGGACCTCATGGCCGGGCTCCGGTACTGGTCTGTGGACGCTTCCCTGGCTTTTGGTGCAGGCATACTGCCCGGGGCCGAAAGTTCCAACAAGGAAAACTGGGTAGACCCATTAATCGGCTTTAAGGGGCTGATTCCTCTGGGGCAATCCGAATTTTTCCTCAGCGGATCCCTGGTTGCAGGCGGTTTCAAGGTTGGGTCAAACTTCATGTGGGACATGATGGCCAACCTGGGCTACCAATGGACCGACGGTTTGTCAACAACCATTGGATACCGTTATATGAAGGTGGATTACGATGGGGATGACTTTCTTTATGATGTGTCACAGGATGGTCCTGTCTTGGGAGTATCCTGGCGGTTTTAAAAATAATTTCTAAAGAAAAGGACCTTTTTCGCTACTTTTAGCAGAATTTTTTTCTAGGTCAGGTTACATCAATGCCCACATGGATCAATCCGGTGATCAATTGCTCAACGATGTCATCAAATTTTACAAAATGACGGATGAGTCTGGTGCCGCTTCTGTAAAAATCGGGCTTGAGTCTAAGCAGTTCTTGAGCTGCTTTTCGGCCTTCTGTTATTTTTCCTAATTGTCCAAGAGTCGAAGCGTTCGCCAGATGGTACCAGAAAAGATTAGGGGCTCTGATGCTTAGTGATTCCACCTGGGCCTGCTCGTAGTTTTTCTGGCGGAACATGTCCAGCCATAGTGCAAAATGGACAATGGGGTCGTAATAAGGATTGATGTGGATGGCTTTCTTTATAAGGGCTGTTCCTTGTTGCCATTCACCTAAAAGGGTGAACAAATAACCGATGTTGTCAAGAAAAATGATCGATTCAGGGTTTAGCGCCAAGGCGTTCTTGACTTCGGCTCTGGCAGGTGACAGTTTATTGGCAAGCATCAACGCAAATGCCAAGATTATACGGGACCGCTGGCTGCTCGGATCAAGCTTTACACCCGCTTGGGCAAACTCTATCGCCTTATCAATAGGGGCATCCTGGTTAAAAAGTTCCAGACTGTAGTTCATTGCATACAGACGGGCAATCATGCTCCAAACCAGCCCGCACTCGGGCTCAACTTCAGAAGCATACAGGAGGCTCTCCATGGCATCTTCAAAAGATTGGCGGGTGTACTGGGCATTAAATTTATGATATCTTAACACAGCCTCATATGAGGTGAGCTTCGAAATAGGTATAACCTTTGATTCAATGGATAGTTGTTTTGCAATAATTCCATGTTCAGCGCAGATTTTGCTTGTCACTGCCCTGCTCACGGTCTCTATAAAAGGCATCAATTGGGCAGGGCTTATTTGTGTCCTGTGGGTGTCCGCCCAGACTTGACTCCCTTTATTCAGGTCCGTCAATACGATATTTACTTTGAGGTGGGATTGCCCCTTAAAGATACTGCCGGTCAACGCAAACCTGGCGCCGACGTCCGAAGCCCGCTGCTTCCTTTTCTCCTGTTGTTGAAGCAGTACACGAATTTCCTGATAACGGGTTATTTCTGTTGCAATTTCAGTGGAGATGGCAATGCCCACATGGTCGAACCCAGGATTCCCGGTAAGGTTTGTAAGATTTTGCACAACCAGACCTGGCCAGGCCATATCATGCTTCTCTTTAGCGCTTTGATTTTTTTGAATTGATGTTGGAACCGAAGAGGCGTTTTGTTCCATGAAAACTGGCACATATGTTCCCTTTGGGATATCTATGCGGATGGAATCCGTTTGTCCTGCCACCAGGTAATACCGTTCCAATGCACGCCTGAGTTTATTGGCATGGATGCTTACCACAGGATCGATTGATTGGTCAAAATCTTCACCTCGACCGAAAACCTCTGTTGCCAAGGCATATCCCTTAATCTCATCCCCACGACCCGCAATTGCTTTTTTTACCACGTACTTAAGAAACGATCTCTGGGCATCTGTGCTGCTGAACTCTGGTGAGTTCAGGATTCTGTCCATTTGTTCGTTAATTTTCGAAGACGGGAATCGAGATTGATACGATGTGTCCTCTAATTCTATGTTCAAAATAATTCAGCCCGATTTTTTGCAAATTAATATGGATATGAAATACTAACAGACAACCTATTTTAACCTATAATAGGTTACCAAATGGACGTTTGAAATATTACATAAGACATAGTCAAAGTCAATGGTGGTCATAAATCCAAAAAAGGAAGGAACGATGACGGTTATCAAACCGGGCCTGTTTTTGATCATGCAGCAATGTCCCTCCCGTAAGAATCTGCTGCGCCGGATGTACCTTGGTAGTAGGTCCTTCCAAACCCTTTGTGATGATTATCAAAAATGCGTCGAGGCTCAGGAATACTGGGCGCAGTCAAACGCCGACCAGGCACAGGAGAGATCAAAGGAATATCGGGAAATGATGGAAGGCATAGAAATTGAAATAAAGGAGCGCATCAATGCGAAGGAAAATATAGATGCCGGGAAGTAGGATACTTATCAATTTTAACTTTTTTACCAAAAAGGGTGTAATTCATGAACTCGATGTTTGATTTCGCATGGAACATATTATTCATTTTCAGCGTTTTGCTCCTAATCACCAGCCCGGTGATTCCGAATGAACTTGTGATCTTCCCTGCTCAGCAACAGAGCGATGAGCAAATGGAGAAAGACAAGTATGAGTGCTATCAATGGGCAAAGCAGCAGAGCAGTTTTGATCCCATGGCACTGCCGAAAACTTCAACGGCATCACAGCCTGTTCAAGAAGACCAGAAGGGCAGCGTCGTGAAAGGAGCGGCAAGGGGAGCCCTTGTCGGGGTAACTGTTGGAGCCATCACAAACAATAGCAAAGGCCGGAGTGCAGGAGCCGGGGCGGCTGCCGGAGGACTGATAGGTGGCATGAGACGCCAGGAGCAAGCTAGACAACAAAATCAGGCGGCCCAACAAAGAGAACAGCAGGAAAAGGCTGAATATGCCCAGCAGAGAACCGGCTATAATCGTGCATATTCAGCCTGTCTTGAAGGTAAAGGATACACTGTGAAATAATGCTGTTCATAAAATCACCACTACTAGGAGAAGTTATCCATGAAAATTTTTATCAAGCTATTCGTTGTAAGTTGTATTTTTGTGTTCTGCCTTGCAGGCAGTGCGAATGCGGAGACCTATTCAAAAACCATTTCGCTCTTTAAAAAGTCCGAGGTGGTTCATCCCTTTTTCAAGAGCTGCTATGGGTATGCTGTTTTTCCAACCATTGGAAAGGGCGGTATCGGAATAGGCGGTGCCTACGGAGAAGGAAGGGTTTACAAAAACGGAAAAGTGACCGGGACCACCTCCCTTGTAAAGCTGAGTATCGGTTTCCAACTGGGAGGACAGGCATTCAGTCAGATCATTTTTTTCCAGGACGAACGATCCTATGGAGAGTTCACCAGCGGGAATTTTGAGTTCGATGCCTCTGCATCGGCGGTGGCCATCACGGCCGGTGTCCAGGCAAAAGCAGGGACAGAAGGGGGTACTGCCGGTGCCAGCGCAGGTCCTGCCACAGGCGGACAGGGCAAAACAAGCTATCACAAAGGCATGGCCGTCTTTGTCCATGCAAAGGGAGGACTGATGTATGAGGCGTCCATCGGCGGCCAAAAGTTCGGCTTTAAACCAATTTGAACGCATAGGCTCTTATTTTATATTCATTAAGAAGGAGTCTAAAAATAAAAAAAATTTAAGTGGAAGCAGTGACCTGGGCCGCATAATTTTACATTAACCAGAAATACAAAAGGAGAAGAAGGCATTATGATTAAAAGAAACAGGCTTTACCGACTGGCGATTATCATAGTCGGCGTGGTCTGCATTTTTAACTTGCCCGCATTGGCGTCTGAACCTGTTATTGTAAATGTAGACAATTTTGTGCGTGCCGAAACAGCCGCACAGTTTGATAGAACGCTCACGCTTCTTAATGGCGAAGTTAATATGCTCTTTCATTATCGAGAGCCTATGCCGTTAGACGGGCAAAGCGTCATACGAAGCAATCGAGATACGCTTTACAGTGGTGCTATTGTTGATATCAGCAAGGGTGCAACCCTGACAATTCCGGAAACCAATGGACGCTATTTGTCCGCCATGGTTGTAAACGAGGATCACTATCTCAACAAGATATATCACGATCCAGGCACCCATAAGCTGACCATGGAAGAGTTTGACACCCCTTATGTAAGTATAACGATACGCACCCTTGTAAATGCGTCGGATCCTGTTGATATCGAAAAAGTGAGGGCTATTCAGGATGGAATCACAATAAAATCGGAATCAGCCAGACCTTACACTCACCCGGAATACGATCAGGCCAGTTATGAGGCAATATATAAGGCTGTGATTGAATTAAGCAGATTTGTTCTGGATACCAGGAGAATGTTCGGAAGCAAAGAAGAGGTTAATGAAGTTCGCCATCTGCTTGGAACGGCATTCGGTTGGGGTGGGTTGCCTGAGTATGAGGCCTACTATTTTAACATTGAGCCAAATCTTCCCGTGGGAGCCTATGAGATAACAGTTAAGGACGTCCCGGTTGACGCTTTTTGGTCAATCAGTCTCTACAACAAGGATGGTTACTTCCAGGAAAATGACCACAACGCCTACAGCGTGAATAATATTACAGGTACCCCCAACAAGGATGGTTCCTTTACCGTCCATTTTGGTGGTGATCCCAACAGTTTGAATTATTTGCATATTATGGAGGGATGGAATTATGTTGTGCGGTTGTATCAGCCCCGTAAGGAAATAATCGAAGGTAAGTGGATCTTCCCTGATGTGACGCCGGTGAAATAAAGAGAAAATGTTTAAAATAAATCATATGGGAAGGAAGATAAAATGATAGCATTTATAAAAACTAAGAAAATCCTGAGCCTGGCATTATGCGCCGTCCTCAGCATTCCCTTATTTTTATCGGTTTCACAAGCCGAATTGAGAGAGTCAAGCATCGGGCCAGTTGAATATATCGGTGGATACCCCACCAAAGAAACCGCACAGAAGTTTTACGACGAACTTGATTTACAGCGAGCTGTGGAGGTATATTTATGGGCGTTGCCCATGGCTTCTTACGGTGCCATGGCTGAGGCTCATTACAAGATGGGGGCCGGCGATCATGCCGTCATCGTGGCTGACAATTCGGGAGAACCTCAACAGCTGATCCTCACAGCCAATCAGGATACGATTTACATGTCCGGCGTATTAGACCTTGCCAAAGGGCCAATGGTCCTCGATGTCCCTGCAGGTCTGCTCGGTACGATGAATAACATCTGGCAACAGCCGCTGGTCGATATAGGCGGACCTTTTTCTCCCGAGCAGAATCGGGGTGGCCGCTTTCTCATTCTTCCTCCTGATTACAACGGTCCAATGCCTGCTGTCGCTTATCATGTGGTCAAATCAGATACGAATACGGTGGTTTTTTACCTGCGGGCGATTCCCCTGTCGAGGGATGATTTCCCGGAACTACAGAAACTGGTCCGCACCTTCAGACAGTACCGCTTGGCCGAAGCCAAAAACCCTCCTGAAATGACATTCATATCAATGACGGGGAAGAAGGCTGATCTTCTCACACACGAGGGATTCGAGTTTTTCGAATCCCTTTCCCGCTACGTCAACGCCAATCCTTCGCGTCCTCAGGATATGGCCATGCTGGGGATGTTAGAGACACTTGGAATTGCCCATGGTCGTGAATTCAACCCGGACAAGCGGATGCAAGAAATTCTGACGGCGGCGGCCAGGAAGGGACGTGCCATGGCGGAGGTCGTGGCCTGGCATCCGCGCCTACCGGAGAAGAGTCTTCATCCCTATGACAAAAGTTCGTGGAAAAGACTTTTCATATCCGCCGATCCAACATTTCACACACCGGATTACCTCTTAATCGATCAGCGGTCTCGATACGGGTTTGAAGCGATTGGAACATCGAAATCCATGACGGTCGCGGCTCCTGGGCAGGGATCACAATACGTTTGCGTCTACCAGGATGATAATGGCCAGTGGCTTACAGGAGATAACACCTTTAGTATTCAACTTCCAAAGAATATCCCTGCAGCAAATTTCTGGTCGCTCACGGTCTATGATAACCACTCTCGCTCTCTCATCCAAAATGATCAGGGGCGTGCTACTGTTGGCACTGTACACGGAGTGGTTCCCAACGCTGACGGGTCAGTCGACACCTATTATGGGCCTAAATGTCCCGACGGTGTTTCTGAAGCAAATTGGATTCAGACAAAACCTGGCGTGGGTTTCTTCGTATATCTCCGACTCTATGGACCATTGGAGAGTTATTTTGATAAAACCTGGCGGCCCGGCGATCCCAAGCTTGTAAAATGATCTTGAGAAGAAAATAATATAGATAAGAAAATGACAGGAGAGAACTTATGAATACTAAGAAAATAATGTACGTTATTATCATTACGTTAACGACCATGCTACTAACCTCTTTTGCGAATGCAAAAGAGGCTCAACGGCCGAAATACGCTGCTGATGTACCGGAATTTTTGCTTACCCCGGACAAGGTGAAGACCGATTTTCTCGGTACCCTCGAATTTTTTGATGGTATGCCCAGCGAATCTACGGTCAAGAAAACCTATGATTTTCTCGACCTATCGCGAGGCGTAGAGGCGTTTCTTAACGGAATGCCGGCAACCTCCATATATGCCTTCCTTGAGGGACTCAAGCAAGTGGGCTTAGAACCAGGCGACCTGGGGATTACCCAAGACTTGCTGGATGCTCGCGGCCTATTATTGACGGCCCAATCAACGACTCCCTACGCTTTCACAGAGATTGACTTAAAAAATGGCCCGGTTGTAGTTGAGATCCCCGGACCTGTACTGGGCACCCTTGACGATGCATTTTTTCGCTTCGTTAGTGACGTTGGCCTGACTGGCCCCGACCAGGGCAAGGGTGGTAAATATCTGTTTATAGGGCCGGACTACGAGGGGGATATCCCCGAAGGCTACTTTGTCGCAAAATCTACAACCTACCGTCACTGGTTACTCATGCGCGTTTTTGTGAAAGACGGCGACTTGAAGGCGTCTACAAAAGAGCTAAAAGAAGGCTTTCGTTGCTATTCTCTTGCCCAAGCAAACAAGCCACCCAAGCAAAAAGTCTACAACCTTTCGGGCAAATTATTCAATACGATTCATGCTAACGATGGGCATTTCTATGAAGAGCTTAACGCCGTGATTCAATATGAGCCTGCAGATGCATTTAATCCCGAGCTTGTGGGGCTCTTTGCCTCTATCGGCATCAAGAAAGGAAAACCATTTGCACCGGATGCACGCATGAAGAAAATCCTGAAGGATGCTGCTGCAATCGGGAATGCCACGGCACGATCCATAACGTTTAGTCCGCGCAATAGGGCTGCCTATTTCTATCCAGATCGTCAGTGGTATACCTCCTTTGCCGGCGGTCATGATTTCATGAACAACGGTGAGCTGGTTCTTGATGATCGTATTATGTTTCACTATGCGGCTACTGGTATTACACCTGCCATGGCCACGCCGAAAGTAGGAACAGGATCAGCCTATGCGGCTACTCCCAAGGACGCTAAGGGCCAGTACCTTGATGGCGGCAAAACGTACAAGGTGACGCTGCCCGCGCCGATTCCAGTCAATAACTTCTGGTCATACATGGTGTATTCCGGTCAGCATCGCTCAATGCTGGAGACCGATCAAAAGTCAGCCGGTCTCGACAGCAACAGTCCGTCCGTTAAACCCAACCAGGACGGTTCGTATACCGTCTGGTTCGGGCCAAAGGCACCAGAAGGGCACAAGGACAATTGGATTCAAACGATCCCCGGAAAAAGCTACCTTACCATACTGCGCCTCTATGGCCCGCTGGAACCGTGGTTCGATAAAACCTGGAAACCGGGTGATTTTGAGCTTGTGGAGTAGCCATCCCCCTTTTTTTGTATTCCGGGTTTAGTTGAGAGATTTAACCCTAGATTCCGGTTCCCCCAGGAAAAAACTTCTGGTTTTGGCATACCCCTTGGGAATGCTCAGCTTCGCCTCTTCAATCAGGGCATAGAGGGAGGGCACCACCACCAGGGTCAGGACCGTGGCAATGATGAGGCCGAAGATGACCACAATGGACATGGATTTCCACCATTGGCTGGATTCCGAGGCCATGGACAGGGCCATGACATGAAAATCATAGGAAATACCCGTGACCATGGGTAAAAGGCCAAGTATGGTGGTAACAGCCGTGAGCATAACCGGACGAAGCCGTGTGGCCCCGGCGGCGATTACCGACTCCCTGATCGTCATGCCCGACTCCCTTAACTTGTTGGTATAGTCAATGAGAACGATGGCATTGTTTACCACTACTCCGGCAAGGGAGATAATTCCCACCCCGGTCATGATGACCCCAAAGGGGGAGTTGATAACGGTCAGCCCCCAGAAAGCCCCGCCAAAGGAGAGGATAACCGAGGTCAGGATAATGGCCGGCTGGACCACCGAGTTGAACAGGGTGACCAGGATCAGGAAAATGAGGAACAGGGCTACGATAAAGGCCTTTGATAAAAAGTCCTGGGCCTGTTGCTGTTCTTCATCCTCACCCGTGAATTTATAGGTATAGCCGGTTGGCAGCACCATCTCTTTTAGTAATTCCTGAACCTGCATTCTGGCAACGGTTCCTGTGACCTTTGTTTCATCCACATTGGCCTGAAGGGTGACCACCCGGGCATGGTTTTTTCGGACAATATCGCCGATGGTTCCCTTGTATTCAATGGAGGCCAGGGTGGTTAGCGGGACAATTTCACCAGAGGCCGTGGGGATCATCAGTTTGCGCAGAACATCGGTTATCCGGCGATCTGATTCGGCCAGTTTGACCACGATATCATAATCGTCATCCCCTTCATAATAGGTGGACACATCCAACCCGTTGTAGGCAATCTTCAGGGCATAGCCAATGGCAGAGGTGGTCAGCCCGAACAGGGCGGTTTTCTGGCGGTCGATCTTTATCTGGATGGAAGGAAGTCCTCCCTGGTAATTGTCCCGCACATCCTTGATATGGGGAACACGTTCCACTATCTGCTTCATCTGTTCTGAAATTTTGCTCAGAATATTAAAATTATTGCCTGAAATTTCAATGTTGATGGGGGGACCTGTGGGGGGACCTTCCTTTTGTTCGTCCACGGTGATCTTGACCCCGGCAATGGCGGAAACTCTGCTGCGGATCTCTTCCAGGTCCTGTTTGGTGGGGGATGTCCGGTCTGCAAAATCAATAAACTGGATTCCGATGTGGTTTGGCAGATTGGAGTCAAAGGCAGAAGAGCCAGCATTTTGCACCACCCGGGTATAAATATGTTCGATATTATTGATGTTGGAAGGCGCCATAAAGGTTGTGCCGTCTGCTTTTTTATGTTCCATGGGGGCAATGGCATCTTTGTAGGTCTGGCTGTCGTTTCCGGAAATAGCGATTTCCACCTCTTTTACCGTGCGGTCTATAAACTTTAAATCTGCCCCTTCTGGTATATCAATATTGACATAGACAGACCCGGGATCAATGGAGGGGAAAAATTCCAGAGGTTTTTCAACACCGATCTTGAGCATCCAGATCTGGAATAAAAAAACCAGAACAATGAAGGAAGCCAGGAGCACGGAGATTTTATGATTCAGGGCATGGGTGATCACCCGTTCATAACTTTTTAAAACCATCCCCTTTATTTTAATGGGGTTTTCCCCACCAGCTTCCATTTCTTCGGCTGAACGTATCCCCTGCTTTCCTGGAACAGCCTTCATGAAAAATGCGCACAGGGCCGGATTAATGACCAGGGCCACAAACAAAGAGGAGGCCAGGGTCACAATTAAGGTGATGGGCAGGTATTTCATGAATTCTCCCATGATTCCCGGCCAGAATATCATGGGGGTAAAAGCTGCCACTGTTGTCAGGGTTGAGCCGATGACCGGCCAGGCCACTTCGCTTGTGGCTCGCATGGCGGCATCCACCCTGGGGACGCCCTGCTGCATATACCTATAGATATTTTCGATGATGACAATGGCATTGTCAACCAGCATGCCCAGGGCAAGGGTCAGGGAAAAAAGAACCACCATGTTCAGGGTAATGCCCAGGGCATGGAGTATGGCAAAGGAGAGAAACATGGAAAAGGGGATGGCAAGGCCGACCAGAAGCGCATTTCTGATGCCAAGGGCGATAAAAAGGACAGCCACCACCAGGATGAGACCGGAAATGATATTGTTTTCAAGGTCTGCTACCATGGATTTGATATCCTTGGACTTGTTCATCAGCTTGGTGATGGTGGTGTTTTTTGGAAAGGAAAGGCTTGCCTTTTCGACAATGGTATCAATTTTTTCCGAGATAAAGAGGATGTTTTCCCCCACCCGTTTCTTAACCGAAATATTGATGGAGTCCACCCCGTTGAGACGGGATCTTGAGGTCTCTTCCTTGATGCCGTCCACGACTGTGGCCACATCTTTTAAATAAATGGGTTTGCCTTCATGGGTCGCCACCACAAGGGAAAGAATCTCTTCCGGGGTTTCAAATTCCCCGGGCACTTTTACCTGATACCGTCCATCTCCCAGGGTGATGGCTCCCCCGGAGGTGTTCTGGTTTTCACTGACCACACTTTGCTGGAGGGCGGTGATGGGAA
This sequence comes from Desulfobacteraceae bacterium, assembly GCA_016744295.1. Taxonomy (GTDB): domain Bacteria; phylum Desulfobacterota; class Desulfobacteria; order Desulfobacterales; family Desulfobacteraceae; genus NBML01. Next base: position 38,939 of record JADGEQ010000039.1, read on the forward strand.
TCCTGTAATAGGCAAGTTTGTCCGGATCCACTTCAACCCGGATTTCACGCTCCTGGCCCCCGGTGATGTCCACCCCAAGTACCCCGGGAACGGCTTCGATATCATCTTTCAAATCATCTGCAATTTTTTTCAGAAGCTTGGGGCCGCTTTCCCCGGCAAGGGAATAGACCACAATGGGCATTTCGGAAATATTGACCTCATACACAGAAGGGTCGTTTTCCAGGTCCGTGGGCAAATCGTTCTTGGCCTCATCCACCTTGTCTTTAACCTTGGTCAATACCTCGTCAATATCAGTACCGGGTAAAAATTCAATGTTAATCTGGGACAACCCCTGGGAGCTGATGGAACTGACGTTCTTAACCTTGTCCAGACCCTTGAGTTTTTTTTCAATTTTAATGGTGATGGCCGTCTCAATATCCGAGGCCGACACGCCTCTGTATTCTGTTCGGACAAAAACATAGGGAATGGTAATATCCGGGTCACTTTCCCGGGGCAAAACATTGTAGGAGTAAAGCCCGATACCCATGATGATAAAGACCAGGACCAGTACGCTGACCCTGTTTTTAACGGCCGCATCCGAGACGATCATTGGGTCAGCTCCTCCATTTTCAGGATACTTTTTGTGACATTGACGGTTTCACCGTCTTCAATGATCTTGTGGCCCACCACCACCACATTTTCCCCTGGGGATAAGCCCTCTGGAATCTGGGTTTTCCACCCATCCAAAAATCCAGTTGTCACGGGTCTGAAGTGAACCGTGTTCTCTTTTTCCACAAAGACCCCGGTCTTCTTTTTTATGGTTACCAGGGCGTATATGGGTACGGCAAGCCCCTGGGGGGCCTGGTTTTTGATGATGTTCACCCGGGCAAACATACCCGGCAGAATCTGGTGTCCCGGGTTGTCCACCTTTATTTCAAGGTTGTACAGCCGGGCCATGGAATCAGTTGTTTTAAAAAGGTAGTGGTACTCACCTGTATAGGTTTGGCCGCCCAGGGCATCAATTGTCATATCAAATGTTGTGAGCTTGCGTACGGCAGCCACATCGGATTCGGGTATGCCCACCTCTATTTTCAGCTGGTCGATCTGGAGGATGGTGGCCACGGGATCACCAATACTTAAAAAATCACCGATTTCAATATAGACCCGGTCCACCACCCCTTCCATGGGAGATCTGATGGTGCAGCGGCTTAGGTTCAGTTTTGCTGTGTCCATGGCGGCTTTGGTGGTTTTAACCCTTGCACCGGCGTCATCCAGTTGGGACTGGGTGACAAATTGGTTTGTAGAAAGCGCTACGAACCGATTTTTTTTTGTCAGGGCAGTTTCATAGGAGGCCAGGGCAGAATCATAAATATTTTGATAATCCCGTTTGTCAATAACGGCCAGGATATCCCCCTTTTTCAGGCGGGTTCCCTGGTCGATCATTTTGGTCACAATTTTTCCCTTGACCTCCGAGGCAGCCCTCAAAGAAATCCATGGTTTTGCCACCCCGGGCAGGCTGATTTTTTCCATCACCATGCCAGGGATCATTTTCATGGTGATCACATTGGTTGCAGGTTGTGCTGCCTTTATCTGAAGGGATTGTTTTTCTGCAAGATCTGTCTTTTGGGCGGATATTTTTTTGCCCAGGGGAAAAATCACAAGGGCAGTCACCAGTGCCACTGTGATAATGGGAATGCTTTTCCAGATAAAGCGCAGAAATAATTGGAGAAATTTTTTCTTTTGAGTTGAGTTGGGTTCCATGTAACATGTCCTTTTTTGATAAAAGCCAGCTTTAAAACTAAACAAAAATAGTGTCAAATCCTCTGATTTCAAGGGGTTATTTTGGGTTGTCGGTCAAAATTTGTTAAAAATCCAAAGACCATGGCAATGAGCACGCAAAAAATACAGATGCCGAACATGAGCTGGTATGCTCCCTGTCCCAGAAGGGAAAACCTATCCAGCATATGGCCAAAAAACAGAGGAAATCCAGACCCAAAGGCGATGGTCAGCAAGGGGGCAGTGGCAAAATAAGCAGTGGCATCCTGGCGGTTGGAAAATTTTTTGATGGCAGGGGAATAGATGATACTCCGGGTTCCCCGGCAAAAACCCAGCAGCAGGCTTGCCAGAAGAAATCCCGTAAGTCCCGGGGAAAAAATCAGCAAACAGAGCAGAATGAGATTGAGAATCTTGGTTGAGATAAATTTTTGTTTCAAACTCAATATATCCAGGGTGCCCAGGGTGATATTTGCCAGAATAGCGCCGGAATAGATAAAACCGACAAAAAGCCCGGCAGCGGTATAGTCTTTGATGCCAAAAAACTGAGTGGCATAATTGGCGTAGAATCCTATGACCGTGAGCACAACATAATGATCCAGGTCTCCGATCAGATAGGTGATCAGGTTTTTATTGCCAGTCATTTCCCGAATGGTCTTCCAGGTATGCCGAAAAAAGGAATCCTCCCGGAGCACCCGGGGGGCCGGAGAATTCAGTTCCCGGGTAAACAGAAAACAAAGGGAGCCGGCAAGGAAGAGGATGCCGGAAATAAGAAAGATCCAGGCTGCCGAGATCAGAGAGAATGAAAAATGCTCCACCACTTTGATAATGAATATACTGGCAATGATTTTGGCGGTATTCTGGGCCGCATACATGATGGAGATTCCCTGGACACTTTTTCTGGGTGAAAAAATTTTGACCAGAAAATTGAGCCAAATGGGAAAGGTGAGGCCAATGCACAAGGAAAAGATTACATAGGAGATAAAGAAGGCCGGCAGGATCAGGGCCGGGTCTCTGACCCAAAAAAGAAAGAGCCCAAACCCCAGGGTGGAAAGGGAAGAAACCAGATGGAGACCCAATACCAGGGGGCGTTGCGTCTCGTGGTTTCGGGTAAGATAGCTGGAGAACAAGGGAAAGATGGAAATTCCCATCATCAAAATCGCCGGCACAAGCCCAATGAGAAAATCGCTGGCCCCCAGATTTTTTAAAAATATCTGCAAAAAGGTGGATTCCATGACCACGGGAAATCCCAGACCCCAGAAAAACTCAACCATGGCAATCCCGGTTGCATTTCTGGCAAAATAGATATCTTTTTTAGCGTCCATTTCAAACCGATCGATTATGTATAAAATATCGAAGCTATATAATACTCCCTTGCCATTGTATAGGCGTAAATTGTAAATTTTTTTTACAAATGTAGTGAAAACGGGATGGATCTTTTTTTGTTACATCTGTCTTTTTAACCGGATCTCTCAGCAGATCCCAATTATATGGTGATCCGCTTATTTTGATGTTGAGGCTGTAGGAAGAGCCTGAAAATATTGGAGATTTTTATCGTTTTGTGCTATAATTTTCATTAAAAAAAAAGCAAAACCGTTGACCTTTAATTGGGAAAAACAAATGGCCAAATACAAAGGTTATTCATATGATCAAGGCGTTTTCCTTCCAGTTTATTTTGACAAACAAATTCTGCCTGGTACTTTTGAGTTCTCCCTCAATCATTTGAAGGAATGGAGCGGGACTAAAAAGGATTTTCAAAGAAAGGCCATAAAACTTTAAAAAGTCATTGAGCGGATCATTGAAAAGCACAGGCAGATTAATAATATTGAAAAGAAAAATAACATCATCGAAACAGATACTCAATATATAGCGACCCTTGAAAAACAGGTAAGATAAATCCGGGAATGGACAAGCGAAAATGGTGACAGAATCGGCAGCATGGGCAACCCTGTTAAGTCCAACATCACAGATAATGAGTCTGCCAAGATGAAAACGTCAAAAGTCATGGTACAAGGATATAATGGTGTTGCCATGGTGGATGATAAACACCAGGTGATCGTGGGAGCCGAAGCATTTGGCAAAGGACCGGAACAAGATCTATTAAAGCCCATGATAGACACCACAAAACAAAACAGTCAATGGCTGCTGTTTTGTACTTTGCATAATTTAAGAAAGATACACCGGTTTGGATCGGTGGCGGTTACATAAAATAAAGGGGGTATCCCCCTGGATGTATGGGCCAATGAGCACCATATAGTAAAAACTCAGCCATCTATATCAAATTTATCGACCCAAAATTAAATGTTGGAAAAAGCACACGAGAAATGGAATAACTAATTTTGAAATATGACTTATTCTACAGACTCGTTATGAAAAAAAATGATCACACAATTAGGGAATACGGAAGAAATCAAACCGCTTTTTAGGGAGTATCTGAATTATATGAGCCAGCTTTAAGACTCCACCCGGTTTCTCCCCTTGGCCTTGGCTTGATAGAGGGCCTTGTCGGCCTGAGCGGTGAGGGCGGTGTCGTATCCGTTTTGACCGTCTGTGCAGGCAACCCCCAGGCTCAGGGTGACCACCTGGGGGGAACCCTTTGGTTTTTCATGGGGAATGCCCAGTGCCTCAACCGCCTGCCGAATACGTTCCGCTAGTTCCATGGCCGCTTGCTTGGGGGTCTCCGGAAGAATGATGGCGAACTCCTCTCCGCCATATCTTGCCACGCAGTCATTTCCCCGTTTGACAACAGCCTGGAGCTGCCGGACCACCTGCTTCAGGCACTCATCTCCGGCCTGATGGCCAAAAAGATCATTAAAGGTCTTGAAATAATCAATGTCACAGAAAATGAGAGACAGGTGGGTGGTTCCCCTGTCCAGTCGCTTATATTCCCGGTTCAGGGTGTCGTCGAAGTGCCGGCGGTTGGCCGCAGAGGTCAACGGGTCGGTCAGGGAAAGGTGTTTCAGGAGTCTGTTTTTTTCCGAGAGTTCCCGGGTTCGTTCGGCAATACGGCGTTCCAGCTGATCATTGGAACGCTGGAGAGCTGTCTGGAGCTGAATGCGTCGGTTGATACCGCTGATCAGCCGTTTGACCATTCGATTAAACGATTCTTCTATGAGTTTGAATTCATTGCGCTCCGATGTTTTTATATCAATGGGAGGGCATTCTTCCATATCCTCAAAATTCAGGGTATCCATGGATGAGGTCAGGATGGAAAGGGGCCGGGTCAGAATAATCCGACCGACCCAGAGGAATATGATGAACAATGCCAGGCTTTTGATGAGCGAGTTGATGATGAGGGTTGTAAAGCTTGCCTTCAGACGCTTAAGAATGAGGACGGGGTTGGAGTGAAGAATCAGCGTACCCACGGGTATGGACTTATCCTGAAACAGATAGAGAATGGGAAATTTATATCTTTGGGCGTCCAGGGGGAAGGCATGAATCTGGTCCTGGATGATGCCCGCTGAAAGAATCACTTCATTGTCCCGGGTGTCGGCAATGATGACCCCATCGATGATGGGAATTTCCAGTATCCCCCGGGAGATACGCGTGATCGCCTCCCGGTCAAAATTCCAGAGGGCCGAAGAAAGATCCAGGGAAAAAATGTTGCGGTAGGCATTCAGTTCCTTCGCCAGGTTCTCTTTTGCGGAGTAGTATTCCACCCCCATCTGGATAATGGTGGTGGAAACCGCTACCACAAGATAGATGCTGAAAACGATTTTCAGCATCTTTGTCGCGATGGAGCGTCTTATGGGAGGCGACTTAATCAAGGTGGGCTTCCTTTCTTGAAATCCGTTGGAATCCAATTTTCCCAGAGTTCCCGGTTTTCAAGTATCCACTTTAAGGCGGCCTGTTCATGGCTCCTCTTGTCCACAACCACCATGGCGGTGAGGCGGGAAAACATGGTGTTGTCCAGGGAAAGATTTTCCAGGACATGGAGGGAACCCGGCCATTTGGTATCCATGCCCGACCAGGCCGCTTTTTTCAACCAACCGTTCGTGGGATTGCCGCAATCATTGACATGGTTGGGATTGACGCCCCAGGTGGGATCGGTTTCGCATTCAGGTTCGTAATCGGGGAACTCCACAAATTTACCCTCGTATACTGTATCCAACCCATTCGGGGCCCAGTTGAACAAAACAATGGGGGCCTGGTTTTGGACGGCCTTGTCCAGTTCCACCCACAGTTGACTGCTTTCTTGGACCTGGACCGCTTGAAAGTTCAGCCCCAGGCTTCGAATACGGGCTTCGTCCGGTTTTTCCCAGGGGCCTGCCAGATAGCGTCCCCTGGGCGAGGTTTCCGGGACGGCAAAGAGGCTGGCGCATCGTTTTAACGCCTCCCAGTTGGGCAGGCCCGGGCATAGTCGTTCCACATAGGCCGGATACCACCAATCCTCACGGGTCTTCACCGGATAGCTCCCGGCATCTACAATTCCTCCCTCCTGAATCATGCGGAAGAACATCTGGGCCATGGTGCCTTCCCACACCTCCACCTGTATGTGAACAATCCCCCGTGCCAAGGCACCCCATTGCTCACTGAGGCTGATGGTTTGGTAAGAGACCCTGTACCCCATCTGCGCATACAGATGGCCCAGGATTCTCGAGAGGACGATCTGGCTGGACCAGTTGTTCAAGGCGATGATAATGGTCTCCTGGGATCTTTTAGCGGGGGGGGGATCTGCCTGGCTAATTTCGGCAGAAATGACAACGATCATGATGAAAATGCCGCCAAGAAGCATATTTCTCATATTAATCCTTTTTCATTTTGAATGATATTCAGGAGTCCACCTCAAGTATAGTAAAGCACAAATTGTTACGAAATGCCATAAATTCCAGAGATTCGATACGACTTAAAAAAGCCAATCTTCTTTTGTAAAAAATCATAATGGTGCAATTTCAGTACACAGTGAGCTTAAAAAAGGCAGTACCATCAGGGTTCTTTTTCCAGAAAGCAAACTGGCCATAGCGAAAAAACAGATTTCTTCAGAAGTGTTGCCAACAGGAAACGAAAGGATCCTTTTTCCCTTTCGCGCTTTTTCACCGGAGGCGGTTTCTATTCTTGCTTTTATGTGGCCATTATGTAATTACAAAAAAGATCAAAAAAATAGAATGGTAAGCTTGAATGGAATTTTTGTGAATATAAGGTGCTTGACCGGGGCCTTTTGCGGCAAATGTTAACTAAAGCCAAAGATAATTCAGATAAATGATGGAAAAATTCGTCTATAGAATCATTTTCAAAAAGTTGTATTCGAACAATACCGATGTTTTTGTTCAACATATTATCAGCGAGTTTGATTTTTCAAAAAAAAAAGCTGAACACATATTAAATTCGTCACCTGCCGTTTTGTGCGAAAGCTCTTCTAAAAATATTATAAAGTCAGCATTGAAGAATCTCAAGAACCTGAATGCAAGTGTATCAGTCCATAAGATGATCAAAGACGAAAGACTCCCTTTCTATATTGATCAATTCCAGCTGAAGTGGATTTCTAAAATATTGAATATGACCCTTAGGGCCGGTGTAGATACAGCCCTTTTGTATGTTCTTGTTCAGCCTGAGAACAAGGGAGATGAACTGATCCCTTTAACAGGAAGAGAGAGTGAGCTTGAAAAAGGATTCCGAGAAAGTGATTCAGTCTATGTCATTGATGACAATCAACTCTTAATTCTTGGATTTACAACCGATGAAAATGGTATCGAGACACTGATTCCAAAAATTATAAAAACTGTCAAAAGTATTGTCCGGCAGGAGGTTATAATTAAGATTGGTGAAGCCATTTTCCCAAGGGATGGCTATTCTTTTTATGAATTGACTCATGTTATACAAAAAAGGCTTATTGTTTATGCCACACCAAAGAAAGAATTAGAACCGTTTTGTTTAAAAAAAGAAGCACCGGAAAAATTAAAATTTAACAATATTTTTCCCGATAGCGACGGCAATTATGACAACATTTTTAACAATGCCCGGGGATTGTTTTTCCGGGAATTAATCACAATAGATATGGAATTATTATGGGAAGGGTTAAGAACGCTCCCCATTGCCAAACAGAAAATATTTTGCTCAAGACTTTCTTATACGTCTCCTTTGACAAAGATACTATCCGGAAAAATAAAAAGTCAGGCAATAGTTGAAAAAAGAATGGGTATGCGGAAGATTGATGGTTTAGTCTCCACAATGGAGGTTGAGAAAAAACTGATTGAAAGAAAAAAAAATCAAACAGCGGTCAATGTCAAATTGCAACGGCTTGAATCTCTTTCGACTATTCCGTCAATCGCTTTACGTGTCTATGAGGTTGCCATGGATCCGAAATCTGAGATAGAGGATATTCAACAAATTATACAATTGGACCAGGTGATGACCTTAAAACTCCTCAAACTGGTGAACTCTTCATTCTACGGTTACTCCCAGAAAATTAATTCTGTAAAGGAGGCTGCAATCATTCTTGGGACGGACGAAATCATGAATATGGCATTTGGTCTCAGTCTTTCCGAATCTTTTCAAGGAAACAGTTTCGGGGGATTGATTGAGCCTAGGGCCTTATGGAAACATTCGGTAGAAACAGCTTTGATTGGCAAATACCTGTGCCGTGAAAATAAAAAATTTGCAGATCAAGGTATCTTTGCGGCATGTATTCTCCATGATTTTGGTAAACTTTTTTTGATGGAAAATTTTCCAAATGAATATCGAAAAATAATTGAACTTTCGAAAGAACGGCAATTGCCGATATATGATCTTGAAGAAGAGCTTTTTGGGTATAATCATGGCGTTATTGGTGGAATTATTGCCAAGAAATGGAATTTGCCGGAATCCCTGGTTCAGGCTATCTCGTTCCATCATCATCCGTCTTTCTCGGAGAGTCATGCTGGTTTGGCAGCCATTCTCGGCTTTGCAAATTTTCTTTGTAGCAGTGATGAAAGACAGCGCCTTTCAAAACCCTCTCTTTTGTTAAAAAGTCACCTGGATACCTTGCATTCCATATTTGATGATTTTACCATTAAATCCATTGACGAAGCCGTGGAAAATTCAACAATACTTCTTAAGGAAAATAGGGATATTTTCTCTTTGTTTTTATGAATTCAAATAAGGCGATTATGGACAATACTGCAGATAAGAAAGATCCGTTTAACCAGGCTCATTTTGAAGTGTTTCGGGAAAAATTTATTTCCATCCAAAAAAAATATGAAGCAAAAATAGACGAATTGTCCATATTAAAGGAAATGGTTGAATCAATGAAATCCATTGATCTGACAGATCCGGATTTAGTCTGGCGTCGTCAGCTTGATTGTTTGATCAAATACAAAAATTTGTCCGGAGCTGTTTTTTATCTGTTTAAAGATTTTCAACATAAGAAAGAAAAATATATTTCCTCCAGTTTCGATAGGGCTATCAACTATTCATTCTTAAAAAATTCTACCCTCCTGAAAAAAATTATCAATGAGAAAAAAAATATTCTGATTGAGGATCTTGATGATTGGGAGGATTGTATAAAACTTGGGGGGTCTTTATATGCACTGCCTGTTGTTTCAGGTGAGGAATTTTATGGTGCACTTATTCTGTTCACCGATAAAAGACAGGGATTCAGGAAGGAGGATCTCTTTTTTTATTCTATTGTCCGGGATCACCTAATGAATACAATCACATTTAGGAGATTTTATTCTGACAAAATAAACGAAGAAAAAACTATTTTTCAGTTTTCCAGATTTTTTTCCAAAGACGTTGTCAAAGCTATATTAAAAAGCGGCAACCCAAAATTAGGCGGGGAAAAAAAAAAGGCTTGTGTGGTCTTCGCAGATTTAGAAGGATTCACCTCTCTTTCCGAGAAGATCACAGCAGAAGAAGTTGTTGAGGTGTTAAATTATTTTTTTTCGTCGATGATACCAATTATTTTTAAAAATAGCGGGACCCTTGATAAGCTGATGGGGGATTGTGTCATGGCTGTTTTTGGTGCACCGATTGATGATAGAAGGTGCAGTTTTCAGGCGGTAAAGGCGGTTCTTCAGATGTTTGAAGCATTTCACATATTCAAACAAGATCTCGGGGGAAGGTACCGTCATCTGAAAATGAGTGTCGGCATTAATACCGGAGAGCTGATTGCCGGGTTTTTGGGATCTGAAAATCATATGAACTATACCGTCATAGGAGATACTGTGAATTCAGCCCAGAGACTTCAGTCCCTTGCCAATGGTAATCAAATATATCTGTCCAGAAGCGTATTCAAGGATATAGAAACTGAGATAGAGCAGTTTGAAAATATTCAACGTATTGAATCCCTTGGAAGATTGAAATTAAAAGGCAAAAAACAAATTTTAAATGTTTACAGAATCATTCCAGAAATTTGCTGATAAAAGGACTGGGTTTGATCAGATGCTGAATGTGTATATTGTACGATATTAATAATAAAAAGGACAAGGAAGATGACTCTTCAGAAGGAAGCCCATAAACAAGACTCCCTGGCACAAGAAATTACATTTAGCATTTTAAACTCGGATATCAAAGTGCCGCCGATGCCTTCCAATGGTTCAAGGATTATGGCCCTGGCCCAGGAACCCATAAATAAAATCGACATTCCAGGGTTCTGCAAATTGATTGAACCGGATCCAGGCCTTTTTTCCATGGTTTTGCAACTAGCCAATTCTCCATATTTCAGGGGTGTGGATGAAATTGTCAGCCTACGTGCTGCCATTATGAGAATTGGTCTTCAGGAAGCAATTAATTCAGTAAATCTTTATTTTTTACAAAGATTTCTTCCAAATATATCCGAACTCCATGGGTTTTCAGCAAAAGACTATTGGGCTTTTTCCTGGGCCTGTGCAATGGCAGGCAGACGCCTTGGTCACCCTAATTTGACGATGAATACACTGCCTGGAGAACTCTATATTGCCGGACTGCTTCATGGTATTGGGAAATTGATTCTGGCCATTCATCATTCTGGTGAGTTTTTTGGGTGCATCGAAAAAGCCAAAAATTTTGAAATGCCGCTGCATACAGTATTGCTGGATAAATTTGGTACCACAGACAATCTTATTGCATCAAAGTTAATGTCTGCCTGGAATCTGCCTTCCCGAATTTGTAATGCTGTTGAATTTTATCATGACCCGGGCTCTGCCCCGGAAGAATACCAAGAGATCGCAGGATATACGCAATTTGCTTACAGAATTGCTGCCCTGTCACAAATTGGGCATAGTGGGGACGGGATCTCTCTGGGTCTTGAGTCCACCTGGATTTCAGAACAAGCTGCTTGTCCGCTTTCAAAAAAAGAGCTCCAGGAAGATATTGTTCAAGAGATACTGATATCCCTGGGAAAAAAATCAGAAAGCATAGCCGGTGTCTCTTCTTCAAGAAAGAACCCTCCTTCAGAACCTAAACCAGATATAGACAAGCAACGGCAACTTTCCACATCAAACAATGCGGGTGGAAAATCCAAAAAAAATGGATTTTTTGGTTGGATCAAATCAATATTTCATTAATGCGAAAGAACTCATGGCCTTGGCCGACCACCTGCCGTCTTTCCCCTCGGTAGCCATCGTTCCGGAGAGTTTCAGCCGTGCGCTCATGCCGGGCAGGATGGTGTTCTTTTTGGGCGGGACAACCCTTTTTTTGTTACCTTTTTTTTGACCGGATTGCCCAGCAGATTCCAATGATATTGTGATCCGCTTATTTTGATGTTATGGTTATCCACGCAATTCAAAAAACCGAATATTCAAAAAATATGCTTAGAATCGGATTCCTCGGAGAGTGTATATGATACGCCCAAAACAACTATTCGTAATAAACATGATCTTGGCGATACTGATTCTGGCTTCCAATCTTGCCCATGGCGCCCTTACGGTGAGAGTAGGGGTTCATGAAAGCAAACCGCTTTCATTTTCAACCAAGGACGGGATCATAACCGGTATTTATCCTGAAGTGATTCAGGAGGTTGCAAGGCTGGCCGGGTGGGAAATAGAATGGGTAAAAGTTTCCTGGGTTGAAGGGCTTCAAATGGTCCAGGATGGAAGAGTGGATCTGCTGGGGCCCATTGGGTTTACCCAGGAACGGCAAAAAAGATTTCATTTTAATAATGAGGCTGTTTTTGTTGACTGGGGTCAGATTTATTTGTCAAAAAATTATAGGATTCACACAATTTTGGATCTTGCGGGTAAAAAGGTTGTGTTTCAGGAAGGCCATATCATGGGGAAAAAGTTGATTGATTTGCTGGAACGATTTGATATTGACTGTGAATTAGAGTCTGTTAAAGATCAGAAAAAAGTATTTGAAATGGTTTCCAGCGGTAATGCTGATGCAGGTGCGGTAAACAGACTTTTTGGGCTTATCAATGAAAAAAGCTATGATATTCAAAGAAGCCCGATAATTTATGCCCCCCTTGAATTACGATTTGCAGCCCCTATAAATGGGGACACTAAAATTATTGATCAATTGGATTCTCTGCTAAAAATACTGAAGGATGACAAAGAATCAAACTATCATCATATCCTGGATAAATGGTTGTTCGGAACCCTGGAACCGGGAAGACACGCAACCATGAAGCAGGTATTGGCTATCGTGGGCATTGGATTGGCCATTGTTCTGGTGATGTTTATATGGATGATGTTATTAAAAATCCAGGTGAAGACCCGTACAAAAGAGTTGGCAAACAGTACCAAACGACTTAAAAAAGCCAATCTTCTTTTGAATGCTGTAATGGAAAACACCACCGATGCTGTTTTTATAAAAAATCTTGCGGGAGAATATCTTCTCGCCAACACCTCAGCTTGCAAGGCAATGGGGAAATCCCTTGATCAGGTGATTGGTAAAACAGACGGTCAGCTGTTTCCAGCAGAATCTGCAGATATTATTAATAAAATTGATGCGCTGGTATTAAAAACAACCAAGCCCCAATTGGTTGAAGAAAAGCTTCAAACCGTCTATGGAGAAACCTATTGGCTTGCCAACAAAAGTCCATATTTAGATGAGAATAAAAAAGTGCGGGGCCTTATTGGCATTTCCAGAGATATTACCGAGTTGAAAACTGTCCAGCTAGAGAAAGATAAACTTCAGGATCAGCTCAGGCAGGCCCATAAAATGGAGGCCATCGGTACCCTGGCCGGTGGAATTGCCCATGATTTTAATAATATTCTTGGCATTATTATTGGTAATATAGAGTTGGCCTATGATGATATTCCCAGCTGGAATCCGGCAAGGAAAAATATGGATGAAGTCAAAATAGCCTGCTTTCGTGCAAGGGATGTGGTTCGCCAACTCTTAAGCTTCAGCCGAAAAACCAAACAATCTCAAAAGCCTGTAGTGATAAACGATATTGTTACAGAATCCACGAAGCTTTTAAGGGCATCCATTCCAACAACCATCGATATCAATGTCCATCTTTTGAAAGAAAACCCGAGAATACTGGCAGATGCGACACAGATTCACCAGGTAATCATAAATCTGTGTACAAATGCCGCCCATGCCATGGAAGAAGAGGGTGGAATACTCGGTGTAGAAGTTGTAAAGGTTCATATCGGTGATGAAGATCTGTTGGATTTTGGAGAGATCGAAACTGGAGATTATATCCAGATTATCGTGACAGATACCGGCCAGGGCATAGATCCTGAGATTCAAAAAAAGATGTTTGATCCCTATTATACAAGTAAGGAAACTGGTAAAGGGACTGGTTTGGGGTTGGCTGTTGTTCATGGTATTGTAAAAAATCATAATGGTGCAATTTCAGTGCACAGTGAGCTTAAAAAAGGCAGTACCATCAGGGTTTTTTTTCCAGAAAGCAAACTGGAAACTGCGAAAAAACAGATCTCTTCAGAAGCCTTGCCAACAGGAAGTGAGAGGATCCTTTTTGTTGACGATGAGATTTCTCTGGTGGAAATAGGACGTCTGATGATGGAAAAACTTGGCTATGGGGTTGAAATTGAAACGGATTCAAAGGAAGCCCTGAATCTGTTTCGCTCAAATCCATCCCGGTTTGACTTGGTTATTACCGATATGACCATGCCCCGCCTGACAGGAGAAGAAATGGCAAGAGAGATGCTAGGGATAAGGCCTGATATCCCCATTATTCTTTGCACCGGGTTCAGCGATAAAGTTAACAGTGAAAGTGTCCTTGAGGTGGGAATTCGAAAATATATTGAAAAACCCCTTAATCAAAAGGTATTTGCCAGGATTATTCGGGAGGTTTTGGATGAGCCTGGCAAAAAAAATACCCGTGATTATTTTTGAGTCCCTATCGTTCCGCACTGTTATTAAAACCTGAGAAACTCCTGGGTCCAGTTTTCTTTTTCCTGGGGGGTCATCAGGAGAGAATACTGCCCGGCTGCCCGTTCTGAGGTGATAAAATCCATGAAAAAATCATAGACCGAGTTTTCCGCCATAATTTTTGTGTTTAAAGAGGCGTTCTGGGCATCCAGCAATTCCACAATGGACATGCTCCCCTTGGAATAATTGTCCACCACCAGTTCAAGGTTCTTCTGGGCAGATGCCGCACTGAGCTTTGTCAGATCAATGGAAGGATAGGAGGCGCCGATGGCAACCAGGGAGCGCCGGATATTTTCTGAGATCTTATTGCCCACTTCGTTTCTTGAAAATTTGAGCTGATTACCTGTTTCAAGGGATTTTATCTTAAATGCTTTCTTGGCACCGCCCTCATACAGGGGAAGGGTAATATTGAGTCCCACCGACCAATAGGTGTCATTGGGCTCTTTAAACAGCGGGGCAAGGGATCCCAGGGAGCTGTTAAAATCGCTGCCGGATCCATTTTTGGCAAAGGTGTTGCCAAGATCACCGGTCAGGTTGACACTAGGGGACCAATAGGATCGTTTTGCATATTCATAAACCGCTTGCTGGGCCTGGATCTGTTGGTCAAGGGATTGAAGTTCCGGGGATTGCTCAAGCCCTTTTTGGACAAAAAAATCTCTGAATATTTTAAATCTGTCTGGGTTTTCGATATCCAGGGCTTTACGGGTCCGGGGGTTGCTGACCAGGAACAAGCCGTCATTGAGCCCGATATCGGTGATGGCCGTCTCCTTTTCCATGTCTAGGTCCAGAATTTGATGGAGATGAATCTTACTGGCAGCAACTTTTGCCATGGCGTCCAGGTAAAAGGTATAGGCATTGGCAGCCTCGCTTTCCAAGCGGTAAACGTCGGAGGGTCCTGAAAATCCGGCCCGGTATCTGTTGTTGGCAAGGGTCAGATTGGAGCGGATCAATTTCAGGTTTTCCAGTTGAATTCTGGCATTGGCCCTTGCCTTTAGAACATATATATAGGCAATTCCGGTTTCCAGTACGGCATCCAGTTGTTCCTGGTTTTCAGAAAGCGCCAGGGCCTTTTGGTAATGCCGGCTTGTTTTCAGATTGGTGTTGGCCATGTCTGAATAAATAAGCTGGGTGACCCGGGCTGTTACATCCCATGATCTTTCTGCAATTCCTGAAATGGCAGAGGTTCTGTCTTCATCAATGACCTTGCCGCCGATGCCGGCACTCAGTTGGGGATAAAATCGAGACAGGGCATTTTTTATATCCATTTCCCCGGCTGCTACTTGCCTTGCCTTGCTTTTCAGCCCCTGGTTCTGTTTAAGGGTCAGGTTGACCGCATCCAGCAGGGTGAGTCTCTCTCCTAGGGTTGCGGCTTTCATGAATGCTGATTGTTCCGAGGCAATTTTATCTTGGGAAACCCTGGGGGAAATATTAATCGCCCTGGCAGGGGGTGATCCCAGGGCCGGCGCATTCGGATCTGCCTTCCTGGGCGGCAATACCCTGAGGGTTTCATCCGGGGGGACCAGGTTCATGGATTTGGCAGCAGTTATATCCCTCTGCTGGTTGATCACTTCGGCCCGGGCCAGAATGGCAAAGGAGGGGGAAATGCCAATGGCTTTTGCTGTTTCCATGTTGATGATCAGATGATCATCCTTTGAAAATGCAACGGGAATATTTTCCAGTCGTTCCCCGAGAAGGGTCCGTTGAACCAAAAGGCCAATGCGCCGGACATACCGTTTTTCCAGGGCAGACTGATTAAAACCGGCCAAAAGTCCCTTTGCAACCATATCTTTTCCGTAAACGGAAAATCCCGGCAATTTATGCGCTTTCAAATAGGAGACGATGGTTTCAATCTGTCGGTCTGATAGTCTTTTAAGATCCCCCAGGAAAACCGCATCAAACTTGTCTCCAATTGCCTCTAGGGCGGCCTTGGGGGAGCTACCCACCGGAATAAAGACCATGTTCATGCCTATGGCCCGGGATAGCTTTGTAAACTCTTGTTTGCCCTTGGGAAGCATTTCCTTTAGACTTGCATCAAATAAATAGACAGGCTTTTCAAAGGGCGCCACCTGCTTTAAGGTTTTCATGGTCTGGCTGAAATCTGTTGAAAAGGCCACATACACCAGGTTCTCCCTGCCGCTTTTTCCCTTGCGAATAGGAACATTCTGGATATCCGTGCTCAGAATAATGCCGCCGATGGCGGGTTTGGGCAACTCTTTTTTCTGGCAGAGAAAATAGCTGCCCATATGTCCCAGAGTTATGATCAGATCCACCTCATTGTCATTAATGAGACGCTCCACCCCGGTTTGGATGCTGTTGGGGGTACAATTGGCAACAATATGTTTGTTTGCCGGAAACCTCACATCAAATTCAGACCGGGTGAGGGAGGTTACCTCGGCTTTAATCCGGGTTAGTAGATTTGCCGAAGAAAGGGCATGGCAATCCTCAAGCACACCAATGGTAAAAGGGTTTGCGTAACTATTTACACTTGCCAATAAAAGCACCCCAAAAACAAGGAAAGAAAGGGTTAATCTGTATCTCATGTCAGCCTCCGAAAAAAATTATGCTTTTATTTTGAAAAAAAGTGTGTACAAAACCGGAACAAAAATCATGGTTAAAACCGATGCAAACACAAGTCCTGCAATAATGGTTACGGCCATGGAAACAAAAAATGCATCCAAAACCAGAGGTGCCATGCCAAGGGCCGTGGTGGAAGCTGCCATGCCTACAGGGATCAACCGACTGGTACCCGAATCTATCACCGCCTCCAGGGGGTGTTTTCCTTCCCTGATCTGAAGGTTGATTTCATCAATCAATACAATGGCATTTTTGATGAGCATGCCGGACAGGCTCAAAACCCCCAGGATGGCCATGAACCCAAAGGGCTGGTTTGTCAGAAGCAGACCTGCGGTTACCCCGATCAAAGACAGGGGAACGCAGAGGAAAATAATTAAAGGTTGCTTAATGGCGTTAAACAGGGAAATCACCACGATGACCATGACCAGAAAAACCACTGGAATCAGCCCGAACAAAGAGGTCTGGGCATCGGCGGAACTCTCAAACTCCCCTCCCCATTCCATAAAATATCCCTGGGGCAGTTTAAAATCAGCCACCGGTGTCATCAAAGCGCCCTGGAGCTGGCTGGTCATGAACCCGATTTTGGGATCTGCTTTGACGGTGATGGTTTTCATCCGGTTCCTGCGCCAGATAATATCATCGTCAAACACGGTTTCAAACCGGGAGACCACCTGGCGCAGGGGAATCATTCGTCCGGCTTTAGGGCTCCAGATTGAAAGGTTATTGATGCTGTCAATATTGGTCCGCTCTTGTTCACTGGCCCGGATAATAATGGGCAGCAGCTCGTCCTTGTCCCTGAAAAGCCCCACGGGTTGTCCCAGTTCAAATGCCTGTTTGAGTACCGTTGCCACGTCGGGCTTGGTAATACCGTTGAGGTTTGCCTGGTCATCGGCCAGGACCACCCGGATATTTTTCACCCGCTGTTCCCAATCCGTGTTGATACAGGTGGCAAACCCGGTATTGGCAATCATCTGTATAATTTTAGAAGAGAGATCTCTGAGGGTATCGGCTTCCGGCCCCATAATCCGCAGCTCCACCTTGGGTCCGGCCGACCCCATGGCAAATTTTTCCACCTTGGGCCTGGCATCGGGGAAATGTTCTATCAGATGGGTCTCAATATTCAGCATCATATCGCTGATAATTCGGTAATCATCCACATCCACAAGAAACTGGGCATAGGCGGAGTTTGTCAGTTCCGGGGCATAGGTCAGCAGAAACCGCAGCCCTCCTTTTCCCACAAGGGATGTCACATGACTCACATGGTCCAATCCCTTTAAATAGGATTCGATTTTCTTAACATTTTTTTGGGTTTCACTGATATGGGTTCCCTGGGGCAGCCAGAACCCCACCATGAACTGGGGTCGGGTGGAATCCGGGAAAAAACTTTGCTCTATTTTTCCAAACCCCATGAGGGCGGCAACAAACATTACGATAACAATCCCGGCTGTGATCCATTTGAAACGGATGCAAAACCGCAACACCTTCTTGTATCTTTTGAAAAATCCGGAATCATAGGGATCTTTAGGGGCTTCCCCTGCTTTTTTTACGGTTGGTTTCAGAAACATTACCCCAAGAAGGGGGGTCATGGTAACGGCGGTTATCCAGCTCAGAGACAGGGAGTAAAGAATTACCTGGTACAGGGAACGGCAAAACTCGCCGGTGGAATCGTCGGAGGTGCCAATGGCGGCAAAGGCTAGAATTGCCACAGCCGTGGCACCGGCCAGGGGCATACCCGTCTGTTTGACCACAGTGATGGCCGCCTCTTTGGGGTCCACGCCCTGCTTTATTTTTGTGCCCATGCCGTCAATGACCACAATGGCGTTGTCCACCAGCATCCCCAGGGCAATGATAAGCGCCCCCAGGGAAATCCTTTCCAGGGCAACATTGTTCATGAGCATTAAAATAAAAGTGGCGCAGATGGTAACCACCAGGACAAAGCCGATAATGGCGGCGCTGCGAAATCCCATGAACAGCATGAGGACCACGATGACAATGCCTACGGCTTCCACAAGATTTATCATGAATCCGGAAATCGCCTTGGTTACCGTATCCGACTGGTAGGAAATGGAAGAGATATCAATTCCCATGGGGGTATATTCTTTGAGTTCGTCCAGCCGTTTTTGGACCCCTTCCCCCATGACCACAGCATTGCCCCCCAGCCGGGTGGAAATACCGATACCAATACCGATCTTGCCGTCATACCGGAGAATGGTGGTCTGGGGGTCCACATACCCCCGGGAGACCGTGGCAATATCTTTCAGATGAATGGTTTTGTTAGACCCCTGGATGGGAATGAGCAGGTTTTCAAATTGTTTGACCGTGGTAAAGGTGCCCGTGGCAACGATGGTGATAAATTCGGTGCCCACTCGGACCTTGCCGGCATCGGCCACCATGTTCTTGGCCTGAACCGCCTGGCCAATGGCAGAGGGGGGTACCCCCAGCTGGGCCATGCGGTCACGGTCCGGTTCTATGTAGACGGCTTCGTCCCGCATTCCATAGGTGTCGACTTTTGCCACATCTTGTACCAGCAGCAGTTCCAGGCGAAGCATTTTGACATATTCCTTGAGTTCAGCATAGGAATATTCATCCCCGGTAATGGCCAGAAAAACACCGTAGACATCCCCGTAATCGTCAAATACTGTAGAGGGACCAGCTCCGGGGGGAAGTGCACCTTGGGTATCATTGACCTTTCTCCGCAATTCATCCCAGACCTGGGGCAGGGTGGTTTTATCGTAGTTGTTTTGTATCTCAACGGTGATGGTGGACAAACCCGGCACCGAGCGGGAGGTCACTTTTTTAAGCTGCCCCATCTGCTGGATGGCCAGCTCAAGCCGGTCTGTCACCTCTTCCTCCACCTCATGGGCAGAGGCGCCCTGGTAGGCAGTTACCACCAGCGCCTCTTTGATGGTGAATTCCGGGTCCTCCAGCATGCCCAGCTTTGTGAAGGAAATAACTCCCGCCCCGAGCATCACCAGGGTCATGACAATGGTAATTACTTTTTTTTCTATGGCAACTTTAGCAAAATTCATTAAATTTTTCCCGCAACGGATTTATTTATATTCACGAACGGTCATACCGTTCCGGAGTTGATGGATACCGGAAACAGCTATTATTTCCCCGGTTTTCAGACCTTTTAGTATGAAAACACTGGCATCGGACATTTCCCCTATTTCCACAGGCTGTTGTTTAACTTTATGCGTATCCGGATTAATGAGCCAGACCATGCCGTTCTTGGCTTCGTCTGAAAAAATCGCCTTTGCCGGAATCATGGGGTTCCCTTCGGAATCCATGGTTCCCGAGAGTTTGAGCCTTGCGGTCATGCCGGGCAGGATGGTGTTTTCTTTGGGCGGGATAAACCCAAAGGTAATTTCAAAGGTTCTGGTGACGGGATCTGCCATGGTGGCTGTTTCCTTAAATGTTGCTTTGAAAATCTGTCCCGGCAGGGAAGAAACCGATATTTCCGGTTTCAGGGTCTGGGTCAGCTGGGACAGGGAGGTGCCCTTTCTGACCTGGGCATAATCCTGTTCGGGAATATCCACCAGCATTTCAAGGGAGGAATCATCATGGATGACCAGGATGGGCTGTTTGGCCTGGATGTTTTGAAAATTATCGGCAATTTTCCGGGCAATCAGTCCTGAAAAAGGAGCCACAAGCCGGGTATCCTCCACTGCTTTTTTCGCAGATCGGGTGCTTGCCTGGGCCACTTCAAAATTTCGCCTGGCCACATCCAGGTCTCTTCGGGAAATGGTATTATTTTCATACAATTCCCTGGACCTTTCGTAATCTGCCCTGGCTGCATTCAGATCTGCATTGGCAGAATCCAGGATGGTCTGGAAATCCCTTGGGTCCAGACTGGCAAGAAGCGTCCCCTTCATGACTCTTTGTCCTTCTGCCATTGGAAACTGGATAATTCTGCCGGGTATTTCAAAGGCCATATCCACTTCCTGGACTGCTTTGATTTTGCCTGAGTATTCCATGGGAATGCCGGTTCCTGAGTCGCCCACCCTTAGAAATTTAACCGGTCGGATCATTTCTTTTTCTTTGACCGCAGTTTCCTGGCCGCAGCCTAAAACAAAGCAGAGACAAAGGATCATTGCGCCAAGAAACAAGGATGGCATGGCAGCAAAACCTTGTTTGGGCAAATGTTCTGGAAAATCTGACATGGGGATCTCCTTATGGAATAGATTTATTTTTGCATGTTTAAGATATGATCATAGGTTTACCCTCTGGCGGGGGCCAGGTCAATAAAAAAGGTCAATAAAAAAGGGCGATATAAAACAAGATATTGACAATTTATTAACAAATAGGTCACATTGGGAATTGAAAACTGTAACCTTAAAATATGAATCATAATGAAACCTTAAAGATGTGAATATGCTGACAGATCTGGAAAAACAAATAATTGCCCTGCTTCAAACGGATATTCCCGTTGTCAAACGTCCTTTTTTGGAAATGGCCGAAAAAATAGGCATTACCGAAGATGCGTTTTTAAAGGTTCTCAACGACCTCAACGGCCGGAAAATGATCCGCAGGTTTGGCGCCACTATCAAACACCAGAAATCAGGATACAATGCCAATGCCATGGTTGCCTGGAAGGTTGATGAAGAGAGGGTGGAACGAGTGGGAAATATCATGGCCACCTTTGGGGAAATCACCCACTGCTATAGAAGAAACCCCGCACCGGGATGGGAATATAATTTATACACCATGGTCCATGCTGCAGATGAAGAAGGTTGCTTTGCCATTGTTAAAAAAATTTCCCAGGCCGTGGAAGAAACCGAATACACCCTGCTTTTCTCCCGGCAGGAATTGAAAAAAACATCCATGAAATATTTTGAAGACTGATTTGCCCCGTATCCTTTGTGTAAATCCCTGGATCCATGATTTTGCCGCCTATGATTTCTGGGCAAAACCCCTGGGACTTTTATCCCTTGCCGCTATCCTGAGGGAGAACGGGGTGGATATAAACTATGTGGATTGTCTTGACAGGTTTCATCCCCGAGCAACTCAACCGGTAAAGGTGCTGTGGGACGGCAGGGGGCCTTTTCGCAAAACATCCATCCCTTTTCCAGAGGAGGTCGGGCCCTTACCTGATGGGGTTGCCCAGCCCTTCTCCCGGTATGGAATTGACCCGGAATGGTTTGTCCAGGATCTTAAACAACTGCCCAGGCCCGATTTGATCTTTGTGACATCTCTTATGACCTATTGGGCCACAGGGGTCAGGGAAACCATAGAAATAATAAAAACTGTTTTTCCTAGTGTGCCTGTAATTTTGGGGGGAATCTATGCAGGACTCTGCCCGGAACACGCCATAGCCAATTCCCTGGCAGACCGGGTGGTAACAGGGCCGGGGGAAGCCTGCCTGAAATCTCTTGTCAAGGAATTTACCGGCTATGAGCTTGGGTTTATTCCCGATTCCGATGATCTGGACACCTTTCCCTTTCCGGCCCTTGACCTGCAGTCCCATTTGGCCTATGCCCCCATCATGACTTCAAGGGGATGTCCCTTCGCCTGTGAATATTGCGCCTCTTCCTTTTTGGAGCCCACCCTTCGGCGGCGTTCTCCGACCCATGTATTTAAAGAGATTGTGCATTGGCAGTCCCATGGGATTAAAAATTTTGCTTTTTATGATGATGCCCTGCTGGTGAACGGCAAATCCCATGCTTTTCCTTTGTTTGAAAAAATTATTGATTCAAAAATGGATTTGAATTTTCATACCCCCAATGCCATACATATTAGGGAAATCACCCGGGAGGCATCCGTGCTTATGTTCAGAGCCGGTTTTAAGTCCATTCGCCTGGGGCTGGAAACCACCAATTTTTCCACTGGTAGAAATCATGATATCAAGGTTGGGGAGAATGAATTTTTTACGGCGGTAGAACACCTTAAATCCGCCGGATTTGATACCGGACAACTGGGGGCCTATCTTCTGTGCGGTCTACCGAATCAGGATATGGAAGAGGTGGCCCTCTCCATGGAGATTGTAAAAACGACAGGAATTTTGCCGGTGCTTGCCTATTACACCCCCATCCCCCATACCCCCATGTGGGCGGCTGCCGTTGAAAATGCCCGGTTTGACATCACCAAACACCCTGTTTTTACAAATAATACCCTATTCCCCTGCATCCAGTCCGAGAAAGATCTTCATCGCATTTCCCAATTGAAAAATATGAAAATTTAGGATATACCCCTCTCAGCTTTGTTAGAATTTGATTAGAGTTATCTTTAAATACGATTAACAGGCAAAATCAAAGAGGGGCCACGTGGATTTAATAGGTATTTTGATCCAGACATTGGGCGGGTTGGGGATGTTTATCCTCGGCATGAAAATGATGACCGAAGGACTACAGGCAACCGCCGGTCAGAAGATAAGAAGTATTCTTGAGGCAATTTCCTCAAATCGGTTCCTCGGGTGCCTCACCGGGGCCGGGGTAACGGCGCTTGTCCAGAGTTCATCTGCCACAACCGTGATGCTCATCGGATTTGTCAGTGCCGGGATCATGGGGTTTGAACAGGCCGTAGGCGTGATTATCGGCGCCAATGTGGGCACCACCATTACCGGCCAGATGATCGCCTTTAAGCTGACAAAGGCGGCATTGCCGGCCATTGCCCTGGGAGTTGGGTTTAAATATTTTTCCAAAAAACGCAATTACAGACACATTGGTGATATTATTCTGGGATTTGGTCTGCTGTTTTACGGTATGACCGTAATGAAACACGGACTTGCCCCCATAAAAACAGATCCCCAGTTTATTGCCTTCTTCACCAAATTTTCCACGAACAATTTGGGGGGAATCCTGCTCTGTGTCTCCATGGGCGCCGTCTTAACCGTCATGGTTCAATCTTCTTCCGCCACGGTGGGACTGACGATGACCTTGGCCACTTCCGGGCTTTTAACCTTTCCAACGGCCCTGGCCCTGGTACTGGGCGAAAATATCGGCACCACCATTACAGCCCAGCTGGCAACCATGGGGTCTAAAAATCCCGGGGCCCACAGAACCGCCAATGCCCATACTGTCTTTAACGTTGCCGGCGTGGGCATTATTTTGCTTATTTTCCCCTATTTTGTGGACATTGTTCAGGCAATGACCCTGAAAATGGGTGCCGGACCAGTGGATCAGCTGGTGAACAATGAATATGTTAATTCAGCACGGTATATTGCCAATGGCCACACCCTCTTTAATATTATCAATGCCCTGGTTTTTCTGATTTTTCTGCCAAAGCTGATTCAGCTCACCCTTTTTATTTCTCCGAAGATAAAGGAATCAAAAGAAAGATACCGTTTGCCCCGGTTTGATGATACCTTTATTGATTCTCCCATTGGCGCCCTTGCCAAGGTTAAGGGGGAAATGATCCAAATGTCTAAATTTGCCCACATGAATCTGAAAAAAATATCCACCTGTCTCAACCAGAGGGATGATGATATTATAGGGGAAAGAGAGGCTGTGGAGGAGCATTTGGATTCTTCCCAAAAGGTTATCATCAAATATCTGACCACCATTTCCCAGGGGGAGATTAATGCCCCCGAGGCAAAGGAAATCTCCGAAATGATGAGAATCGTCAACAACATTGAACGGTTGGGGGATTCCATGGAAAACGTTTCTAAAATCCTCGAGCGAATCTATGACAAAAAATTTGGATTCAGCAATGATGCCAAGCAGGATCTGATGGATATCTCCAGCCAGGTGGATCTGTTTTTCGGGCTGGTTATCAATGAAATGAGTGAAAAGTCAGAGGGATTTTATCAAAAAGCACTGGCCTATGAGGATAAAATTGATCAGATGCGTGAAACCATGAGGTATAACCATATAGAACGGTTACGGGAAAATGCGTGTTCCGTGGATTCAGGAGTGCTGTTCATTGCCCTTGTTTCCAATTATGAAAAAATGGGCGATTATTGCTATAATATTGCCACAGGGGTAAACAGGGTTATTTAATATGATTGTATTTGACCTTGAATGTATCAACGGACACAGCTTTGAAGGCTGGTTTGATGACAAGAAAGATCTTGAGAACCAGCAGGAACAGGGCATTTTACAATGCCCTGTCTGTGCAACCACCTCAATTGAACAAAAATTATCCCTGATCTCCATCAAACGATCTTCCGGGTCGTCCAATCAGGCCCAGCAAGCCCGGCGGGCAAACCAGGAAATGGTTGCAGAATTCACAGAAAAATTCACCGAATATGTTGAAAAAAATTATGAAGATGTGGGAAACTCTTTTTCAAAAGAGGCCCTGAAAATGCATTATGGTACCACTGAAAACCGTAATATCCGGGGCACCACCACCAAGGAAGAGGATAAAGTGCTTACCAAAGAAGGGGTTCCCGTGCTCAAGATCCCCATCCCCAAAAAAGAAGAGGATCTTAACTAGCTCTTGGGGCCCATTTTAGGGTTCATTGTCAGGATCCGGGTTAGAACGGGACGACTGCTCTTTCAGGCTCATCAGCTTTTTTTTCGCATCATTGCAAAAATTAAAAACCTGCTGTAAATCCTTGCAAACAAATTTCTCGCATTCGGCACAGGTTTCAATCTGTCGTTCCCGGCAGCAGGGTTTTATCGGGCACATGGTATGGCAATATATCCCCTGGGTGCCTTTTGACCGGCACCCTTTGCAAAAAACCTCTTCGGGCTTGATCTGTCTGCCGTAAAGGGCAGACCATCGCTTGGCCACCTGGGTTTTCAAGTGATTATCCTGATTTTGTGTGGCAATGAATGCCTCGCATTCCTCACAATTTATTCCGCAATAGGATGTCATATATTTTCTTCCTTTAGCACGCCTGTAGCAAATAGTCCGAGTAATAGAGATTATTTTATTTTTGGCCAGGTGTCCGCAACCCTGTACCCTTGTGGCCAGGGATCTGTCGGATCCAACATGTGCTGGTGGGTTCCTGTGATCCAGGCCCGTCCCGAGATAGAGGGAATAATGGCCGATAAATTACCCACCCGGGTTGTTTGTTCAATCCTGCAATGGAACCGTGAACCAATGATAGACTCTCCGATATAGCGGTCCCCAGCCTTAAGGAGCCCTTTTCTTTCCAGAACCGCCATCCGGGCAGAGCACCCGGTGCCCGTGGGAGACCGGTCCAGTTTTCCCGGCTGGATGGTCACGGTGTTTTTTCCCACCAGCACCCCGTTTTCCTCGGTCAATGGGGCTGCGATCTGGCAAAAGGAGATATGGTTCCAGTCCGGGTTTTCCGGGTGGACAAACCCCAGTTGCTCATTGGCGGCATTGGTGATTTTGATACCGGCCTTTGCCAAATCACGGGCTTCATCCGGGGCTATTTCAAAGCCCAGGGCTTTTGCGTCCACAATCACAAAAGAATCTCCTCCATAGGCGGTATCAACCGTCAGGGTGCCCATTCCGGCAACTTCCAGCGGGGCGGAAAGTTGATGGGCAAAGGAAGGAAGGTTGTGGATGGTCATTTTTTCCACCCGGCCATTCTTACAGGTGGCGATGGCCCGGATCAGTCCTCCCGGCGCCTCAAGGGTCAGCTGAGTTACGGGTTCTTCCATGGGAAGAATCCCTGTTTCCAGCAGCACCGTTGAAACACAGATACTATTGGAACCGGACATGGGGGGGGTGTCCGCAGGTTCCATGATGATCCAGCCCATCTGTGCCCGGGGGTCTTTAGCAGGCACCAGAAGGTTTACATGGCGGAAAACACCGCCCCTGGGTTCATTGAGCATGAAATTTCTAAGGGTTTCGTCCTGTGCGATCCACCGGGACTGCTCCCAGAGTGTATCCCCGGGTGGCGGCGCCACCCCCCCCACAATCACATCTCCAACTTCCCCTTCTGCATGACAGCTGACCGTATGAATTGTTTTTGATGACTGCATGGGCTTGTCCTTTTTCTTTAAAGTGTTGTTTGAAATTATTGTCCATATCAGTATTTGTATAAAAAATCGACACAAGTTGCGTCTTTTTTTATCTGAGGATATCTCTTGCATCAAAGCAATCCTCGGTGGGTATATATCTCTATATACCTGAAAAGGCCTTCTGCAAAAATTTAAATATATTTTTTGTCAAAAAAAATAACCCCTGGCGTTTTTTAACCAGGGTTTTTTGTCTCCAATGGTTGTCCTTTTACCCGGCACCGTCATGGTGAAGGAACGCCGCTAAATCCCTTCCGCTCGTCCTGAGCGGAAGGGAAGCGAAAATGACCGAATCTATACCGTCCTGGTGATCCGATCATTTAACGTCGCTCTGTCCCCCCACCCTGCCGATGCCTGGATACCCTCGTTTATCACAGGCACCCAAAAATCCCCCTTGGCCACAAGATATGGGGTCTGGAGTCGATTTAAAAACCCTGAGACTCTGAATACAAGTACTCTCCATTGAGTTCTCCAAGCAATTCCTAAAATATGAATAAATTCGGTCATTCTACAAATCACACATAGGTCTGGTATTCTTAGTAATGGAAGGCCCGGTAAAAGTTAAGAATAGGATAATTATTCTTGAGTCCAAAGAATCAACTTTATCCGGTATTAAATTGATTTTCCGGCTCTCCGGACATAAACACTCTTGCTTTTTCAACAGGTAG
>JADGEQ010000078.1 GCA_016744295.1 Desulfobacteraceae bacterium
GGTGCTTGTTACGGGGGCAGGTGGCTCTATAGGAACCGGTCTTTGCCGTCAGATCTGCAGATATTCTCCTGAAAAAATTATCCTTTTTGAAAGAGCGGAAAGTCCCCTTTATGAGATTGACCTAGAGCTTAAGAAAAGCTTTCAGGATGTTGAGATCATACCGGTGTTAGGGGATATCCAGAATAGGATGGAGTTGAATAAAATATTTGAAGAGATTAAGCCAGATATTGTATTTCATGCCGCAGCATACAAGCATGTTCCCATGCTGGAAAATCATCCCTGGAAGGCAGTGGAGAATAATATTGAAGGGACCCGGAACCTTGTTGAGGTTACCCATAAATTCAAATGTGAAAAATTTGTTTTTGTTTCCACGGATAAAGCGGTCAATCCGACCAATGTCATGGGGACTAGTAAACGGATTGCTGAAATTTTGGTCCAGAATATGAATAATATTCAAGGGTCAAAAACGAGCTTTATTACAGTGAGATTTGGAAATGTAATTGGCAGTGTCGGTAGTGTCATCCCGCTTTTTAAGCGACAGATCAAGGAGGGAGGGCCGGTGACTGTTACTCACCCCGAAATGATAAGATATTTTATGCTGATTCCCGAGGCATGCCAGCTGATCCTCCAGGCAGGTTCCATGGGAAAGGGCGGTGAAATTTTTATCCTTGAGATGGGAAAACCGGTCAAAATAGACAGCATGGCAAGGGATTTAATTCGGTTCTCAGGGCTTGAACCCGAGGTTGATATAAAGATTGAGTACACAGGGTTGAGACCGGGGGAGAAGTTGTATGAAGAATTGATGACTGACCAGGAAAATGTTGTTCCAACAGATCATCAAAAGATTATGGTGCTTAACAGCCGGAAAATCAATATGAATGGGTTGAGCCAAAAGCTTGAAATATTAAAGGATGAGTCTAAAAATAGAAGCCATGAGACTATCAGGGCGCTGCTTAAAGATATTATTCCTGAATATGACCTCAACCCTCCAAAGGTCTAATACTTTATTATGAAAAGATTTTTTGATTTTTCAATTGCATTGATAGCAGTTGTTACATTGACGCCTATTTTGCTCTGTCTTGCAATATTGGTCCGGTTTAAATTGGGATCTCCTGTATTGTTCAGGCAAATTCGGCCCGGGCTTTATGGAAAACCCTTTACAATGTATAAGTTCCGTTCAATGACAGATGCAAGAGATGCCAAAGGAAGCCTTTTACCGGATGTTGATCGATTTACTCGTTTCAGCTCTTTTTTACGCAAATCAAGTCTGGATGAGTTGCCGGAGCTTGTAAATGTTTTAAAGGGTGACATGAGCCTTGTGGGCCCAAGACCTCTTTTGATGCAATATTTGAAAAGATATTCGGCTGAGCAGGCAAGGCGCCACAATGTTAAACCAGGCATTACTGGATGGGCCCAGATTAATGGGCGTAATTCAATTTCTTGGGAAAAAAAATTTAAACTGGATCTTTGGTATGTTGACAATCAAAGCTTTTGGCTTGATATGAAAATTCTTACTTTGACAATAGCTCAGGTTTATAAAAGTGAAGGTATTCATCAGGATGGGCATGTAACAGCTGAAGAATTCATGGGGGAATCGGATCATGGACAATAGGTTTGAAAAATGGGAATACCCCGAAATTATTGACGGAAAACCAACCAGATACAACTGGGTTGTTCAGGGCTCTGACGGATTGAAACTGGGTCATAAAACAGATATTGGCGCTTTTTCCTATATTAATGCCCGATTTGAAGTTGACATTGAAGATTATGTCCAGATAGGGTCTCATTGTTCAATTTATTCGGTTTCAACCATAGGTAATAAAAAAGGAAAGGTTACACTAAAGAAAAATTGTAATATTGGCAGCCACAGTACTATAATGCCCGGAATTACAATTGGAGAGAATACAATTGTGGGTGCCCATAGTTTTGTGAACAAGGACATACCGGATAATGTTGTTGCGTTTGGATGCCCAGTCAAAATAATAAAGAAGGTGGATGAATAAGATGGATTTTGCTCCGTGGCCCCATTTTGAAGATGATGAAATTCAAGCAGCAGTTAATGTGCTTAAATCAGGCAAGGTCAATCAATGGACAGGGAATGAGACTAATCTCTTTGAAAAAGAGTTTGCCCATTATGTTGGATCAGAATATGCCATTGCCCTTGCAAACGGAAGTCTTGCCCTTGATTTAGCGCTTATTGCTTTGAATATAGGAACAGGTGATGAAGTCATTGTGACTCCAAGGACGTTCATGGCTTCTGTCAGTTGCGTGGCCTTGAGAGGTGCAATTCCTGTTTTTGTAGATGTTGATCCCGTGAGTCAGAATATCACTCTTGAAAGTATAGCCAGGACAGTTAATTCTAAAACAAAAGCTGTCATAGCCGTTAATCTGGCGGGTTGGCCATGCGAACTGGATAAAATAAAAATATTTTGTGAACAAAAGGGTATTGTTTTAATCGAAGACTGTGCCCAGTCCCATGGTGCAGAATATAAAGGGAAAAAAGCAGGTAGTTTCGGAGATTGCTCCATTTTTTCTTTTTGTCAGGATAAAATCATGACCACCGGTGGCGAAGGCGGCATGCTGATAACAAATAACAGAGAAATCTGGAAGAAGGCTTGGAGCTATAAGGACCATGGAAAAAACTATACTAAGGCATTTTCCAAAAAACATGCCCCCGGATTTAGATGGCTTATAGATAGCTTTGGGACCAATTGCAGAATGACAGAAATGCAGGCAGCAATGGGCAGAGTAGTGTTAAGAAAACTGGATAAATGGGTGGACAAGAGAAGACAATTTGCAGGCTTGTTTGACCAGGCTTTTAATAATATTCCAGGGCTTCGTATTACCATACCAGATTCGGATGTTTATCATTCCTATTATAAATATTATGTTTTTGTAAATCCAGATGAGTTAAGAGAAACCTGGAGCAGGGATAGAGTGGTGAAAGTGTTAAATGATAAGGGGATCCCATGCAATTATGGAATATGCCCGGAAATTTATCTGGAACAGGCATTTGAAAATTGTTCATATAAAATTCATGATTCAAAGAAAGGTAAAACAACTCCATATCTTCCTGTTGCAAAACAATTGGGAGAGACTTCGATGGCTTTTTTGGTACACCCCACATTGAATATTGCTGCAATTCAATATGTTATTGACCAAGTGAAAATGGTTATTGAAAAAGCGGTTAAGTAAATTATTGTTTTGGCAGGGCAAACACATGTAGACTTTTATAAATCACAATATGGTATTCTGTGTTATAGCCCCCTAACGCTGATAGCTTTTTAATGGCCGAAAGTTGAGTATATAAAAATATAAAGAAAAATTTGTTAGATGAAAAGATTCGCTTTAATTGGTGCTGCAGGGTATGTTTCACCAAGACATATGAAAGCAATAAAAGAGACTGGAAATACATTGGTTGCAGCGCTTGACCCCAATGATGCAAGCTTGACTGAGCAACTGCGTTTGTTGCTCAGCCATGGATTGTCTCGTGTAAATGGTCATATCGACTGCGTGGTGACTGGATACAACTATCGCATAACCGACTTTCGGGCTACCTTGGGCATTAACCAGTTGTTACGTTTCGATGAAAGCCTGGCCAGGCGTAAGGTTCTGGTGGATCGCTATTACGAAGCATTGGCAGATCATTCAGAACTGATATTCCCCAATAGGCCCAGGGGCCATGTTTGGCAGTCGCTAATGTTGTTTCAGCAAAGTGGAGATTTGTCCGAGTGTATCGAAAGTGCCTTTCGAGAAGGTATCCAGATCGGGCCGGGGGCACAATGCATTCCTAACACAACAGCTTACGGCGGCAAACAAGGTTTTCCCGGTGCGAGTCAGTGTGAAAAACAGGGGTTTGTGGTTCCTCTTTACGACGGATTAGGGCTTGAAGGGGTTGATGCAGTTGTTGCGTTTTTCAGGAACAGGTTATGAAGAAGTTTTGTATTATTGGGGTTGGGGGAACCGCTAAGGAGTTGCTTCCCCTCATTAGAGCCCTTAATTCGACCCTACCTGAGTCTGGACAGTGGGTATGCATAGGTCTGCTCGACGACAACGATGATTTAAAGGGTTCGGTTTTCTGCGGATTTCCAGTTATAGGAAAATTAGCGGATGCCGTTTCGCTCAATGCGGATGTTTCTTTTGCCTTTACTGTTGGTATCCCTCGTACTGTGGGGAAAAGGAGACACATTTTCGAAAAAATAGGAATAGCAAAGGAACGTTGTCCATCATTTGTCCATCCTCAGTCCATGGTTCCTTTTGCTTATGATTTCGGATACGGAACGATCGTATTTCCCGGTGCGGTTGTTTCTGATTCGGTCACGATGAAAGATTTTATTGTTGTCCTGTCTAACTCAGTGGTGAATCATGATTCGGTTGTGGGGGCATTTACATGTCTTGCAACTGGAGCGTGTATATCCGGCGGTGTGCGGATTGGGATTGATTCATATATCGGTGCGAATGCTGCGCTGCGGGATGGCATTGAGGTCGGGGAGGGTTCCCTGGTGGGAATGGGGAGTGTTGTGATTTCTTCAATTCCTCCGGGATCCGTGGCTTATGGTGTTCCTGCAAAACCAAAACCTGTGAAGCCATGATTTATCTTTTTATCATTGCAGTGCTGTCTTTTTGCGTGCGGTTGCTGATTTGGAAAAAAAGTCGCGCAGTAGCTATTGACCAGTATTTTTGGGTTCAATATCGTATTGCAAGGCAAGCAGGTCGAGGAGAAATTGAACTACCCCAATATTTGTTAGACCTGCGGCAGTGGTATGTTCCGTTATTTGGGCGCTTTATAGCTTTATTGCCAGATAAATTTTTCCGAAATGGTAGTGCGCTTATGCTGGCCATTTCCTTTGCCAGGTTTGGGTTTATCATCCTTTGGGGTAATTTGTTTGTCTGCCAAGTATCGTTTGAGGTTGTGCTTGCGGGGGGTATCGTGTTTTTGTCGTCCCCGATTACAGCGATTCATGACAATCAGTTAAATGGCAGGATAGGCGGTGCTCTGCTGTTCGATCTTTTGCTTGCTATTGGTTTTGCAGGTCTTCAGGGGGGGGGGGCGTTTCTTTTCATCTCTATGGGGGGGCTTGTATGCATTCTGTTTTTCCTCCATAAGTTGTCGCTGCAACTTTATATCCTCTGCTCCTTTCTTTTTTTGCCGTTGGGTAATATAACTTGGCTCGCAGCATTTTTGATTGCCGGAGGGCTTTGCTTTATTCTGGGGTATAGGAAGTACGCCCTTGCCCATTGGGACATCTCTTCGTTTTGGTATCGGAACCGTCATTTACTTTCTACTCATCAAATTTCCCAATCTCCAATCTATGGAGACGCCGTAGGTGGACGTATCGGGTGGAAGAATACTGCATTTCAGGTTGCTACTTTGCTCGGCATGTGTCCCTGGGCAATCCTTTTGATTTTGGGTTGGGTTCCATATTGGAGCGCGGTGTGCATCATCATTCTCCTGGTGGCATTTTGTATTTCGTTTATCCCTGTCTTCAAGTGCTGGGGGCATGGGCGGAACTATACGTATTTTTTGATCGCGCCCGTGATTTACGGTTTATTCACCTTGGAGGTTCAATGGAATACAGCGCTTTCTGTTGCCCTTATTGCGTTTTCATTCGGAATTATCGGGCTTTCCATTTGGCAATATCTTGGTTGGCTGAAAAAACAATTCGGAGCAAACGATTTTGATCTGGATGAAGTACTTTCGACTATTAAGGATAATGATATTGATCGGATATGCTGCCTGCCTTTTGCCATGGCTGATCAGGTCGCCTGTCGAACGGGTCGGAAGGTTTTTTGGGGAGGGCATGGTTATGGGTTCAAGTGGTTGGAACCATATTTCCCCGTGTTCAGACACCCGGTTGAGAGGGCAATAAAAGATTGGAACCTTGGCGCTATTCTGGTGAGTAAGTCTTATTGGCCGGAATTTAAAAAACAGGTTGATCAGTCTTTGTTCCGATATGTGCTGGAAAACGACAAGTACTTGTTGCTTGCGGTAAAGGATTGGCGTCCCGGAAACCGGATTCCCGATTGGGCGCTAAGTTCTTATTCTGAGTTGCGTACCTAAGCCTATGGAAGACGATGTCCTGTGATGGAGAAACTCAAATCCTTGCTTATAAAACCACTTCATCAGGAAGCGTTTTTCGTTTTTCTTGGACAGGTCATCAGTGCGATAGGAACTCTGGTGGGTGTCAAGGTGCTCACTTCATACCTACAACCCGAGTCTTATGGCTTTATTGCATTGGGTATGAGTGTCGTAAATCTTAGTATTTACCTGGTAGGTACGCCGGTAGGTTCGTCGGCCACGCGCTTTTATAAAGTTGCGATGGAGGGGGGGCATGTTCAGGAGTACGAGAATGCATTGAGGCGGGTTGGAGGCGGCGTAGGCGTTTGTTTGCTGTTGGCAGCGTTGGTTTTGCTTCTGGCCGGTAATTATTTTTACTGCCTTATCGCTGTTTTATCGGTTCTGCTCTGTGTGGACGGGGTTTTTAATGGAATCCAAACCGGTGCCCGAAATCGAAGAATAGTCGCTTTAATGCAATCCCTGCTCAATTGGTCTCGTTTTATTTTTGCCGTGGGGTTGATTGTGCTGACCGGTTGCGAATATACAGAACTGGTGTTTTTAGGTTTTTGCTTGAGCGCAATGGGGAACGTTGGCCTGCAAATTTATTTCTATCGTCGCAAAATACGAATCGACTCTCCTATAGCGGTTTTGTCGGACGAACCTTTTGACCGGGGGCAATTTTATTCGTATCTTTGGCCCCTTGTTATTACCGGTATGATTTCATGGGGGCAGTTGTTTCTTGATCGCTGGGGACTGGGGGCGTTTGCCACGCTTGAAGAAGTGGGAATCTATTTTGCACTTTACCAAATCAGCTATGCGCCGGTTTTACTGTTTAATTCTTGTGTATACTATTTCGTTTCACCCATTTTATTTGAGAAGGCTGGAAATGCGAGGGATGCAACGCGCATGAGGAAAGTTTATGCCTACAACGGGGCTTTCTCCGCGCTGACTCTGTTGCTCTCCTTTGCATTGGCTGGGGGGATGTGGCTGTTACAGGACTGGATAGGGCAGTTGCTGCTGGGGTCTCGGTTTTTGGGATACTCAAACCTGCTGCCCTGGCTGGTTCTTTCCGGGGGGATCTTTGCCACGGGGACGCAGTTGCTCCTTTCTATTCAAAGTGGACTATACCTTAAACCTTTGTTGGTGCAAAAGATGATGTCGGCTATTGTGGCAGCATTATGTTATCTGTTGGGAACCTACTGGTATGGTCTTCCTGGAGTGGTTTTCGGAGGCTTAATATTTGCAGTTTTCTATGCTACCACAGCCTTCATCTTCCATGTTCGGTTGATCAGGAATGGTAAGATCTAAAAAATGTGGATTAACTTGGTCTCCTGTTTTTTAAGGTGGAATCAGAGGATCAGAAAGTGTTTTGAATAATAAACAGCTTAGTCCTTTAATAGTTCACTATAGCATTCTATCAAGGCATTGGTGAGTCGTGCTTTTGAGAAGTGTGAATGGGCGCGTTCATACGCATTGTTACCTAATGTCTTTCTCTGATGGTGATCCAAAGCCATTGTTCTCATCTTTTCTTTTATATCATTAATCTCTCCCGGCTCGTGCAGCAATCCTGTTTTACCTTCAGTAACCGCATCAGTGATACCGTATATACGGGATGCTAATGAGGGGATACCTGAAGCGGCAGCTTCTATGATTACTGATCCAAAACCTTCTCTGTAACTCGGCAGACAAAATACGTCAGCAGCAGTCATATAAGACTCAGGCTGTTCAGTATAGTCGATAAACAGAACTTCCTTTTTGTATTTCAAACATATCTCCTCAATCTGTTCCCGCATGCCGGTTTCATCTGGCCCTACAAATAATAGTTTCACGCCTGACACAGACTGTCGAAGCCTAACAAATGCTTCAGCCAGATCCCTGACTCCTTTATTTCTATTAAGTCTCCCAAGAAACAGAAAAAGTATTTCCTCCTCTTTAATATCCAATTCCCTTCGGATTCGATCGTGTTCGCTCCCATCTGGTGAAAACTTTTTCAAATCGACACCGCTTATCGACCCGTCTGCAAGAACTTGCGATTTGTTTGCGTTAACGACTTTCTCGGATATTAAAAAATCTTGCTGAGATCTGCTATCGACAAAAAGGTTTGTTGCTTGTGATGCAAAAAAACAATCGATGCGCTTTAAGATAAATCTTGCAACACCCGTTTTAGTTGCCCATACTTGTCCTGTGAAAGTATGTATCCGCACTTTGATTCCTACGATACGTGCTGCCGTCATGGATAGCAATCCTGCCTTTGGTGTTACAGAGTGGACGGCATTAAATTTTTCTTTTCTGAAGATCTTAACCAAGCTCACCAGGGCCTTGAAGTCAGCAAATAATGAAACTTTGCGCTGTATTCCGATGTTTAAACTCTTTATTTCGGCTCCAAGATTATTAAAATCATCAACTCCGTTAAAAATAAGAGTAACATCATATTTCATGGCTAATGCCTTTATTTGATCTTGTAGAAATGCTCTTATTGTCATGGGAGTTGATACTATTATTGCTATTTTTTTTTTCATATAATCCTTATTATAAATAAACAGCTTTTCCTAAAAAACTGGAGGAAAAATTAAGCCATATTTCTTTTCAAAGAAGATTCTGCCACTCCTGACCGTTTGGCAAAGTTTGAACGCTTCCAGTCTTTTAAGAGACGCAATTCCTTTAAACGGCCGGAAAGGTCTTTCGCTTTTTTTACTGGTGTCTTTAAAGTGAATTCCATTTTATTTCTCAAGTGATAATATATTTCCATTAGGTGTTAAATATTTTATCTTAAAGCTAATAAATTATCAAATAAAGAATGTTTTCAATAACCATCCGTTGTCAGGTTTGAAATTAATCACGCCGTGGGTTATTGTAATAATATGATAAGATTTTTTAATTGCAAAGTATTAACGATAAGCGGTGCGGTTGTTTATACTGGCCGAATGCGGGTGGGGAAGATCTGGGGAAAGTTGATATAAAAGGAGGCTTTCTATGCAAAAAGACAAACCCATAAAAATTGATCATATCGGCGGAAAAAAATTGTGTTACCGGTTTCTGTCACCTGATGCAGATCCCTGGGTCCCGTGGCCGTGCGGTGAATATCCTTGTGGATTGCGGAAAGGTCTAGGGCAAAGATCCTGAACTGCCCTTTGATGCCTTTCTTGTGGCACCTGAAAAGATAAACTATTTGTTTCTCACCCATGCCACATTGATCATATCGGAAGGGTGCCTGATCTCATTGAGGCTGGCTTTGACGGTGAGATAATCTGTACCCATGGAACAAAGTCGTTTCTGATTCCCATGCTCAGGAATTCTTTATCGTTTACACAGAAAAGTAAACGAGAAATCCAGGCAATTGAACAAAGAATTGATGACCTTTCCTGGGGATTTGAATATGGGGAAGTCTTTTCTTTTAAAAAAGGTATTCAGTTTGAACTGGGAAATGCCAGCCATATTCTTGGGTCCTGTTTTGTCTGGTTTGAAATTTCTTTGGAATCCGATGAAGATGATTATCGGATTCTTTTTTCAGGAGATCTTGGCTGCACTGATACCCCGATTCTGACTGATCCTGATATCCCTGATGCCTGAGATCTGCTAATTATGGAATCCACCTATGGTGATCGAAACCATGAAAGCCGCAAAAAGAGAAATTGAGGTATTGAAAAACCATCTCACCAGAGTGCTAACTGATGGCGGCATTGATAATCTTCCTGCGTTTCCCCTGGGGCCGCACCCAGGAATTGATATATGAGCTGGACCGAATCGGGATGAAAGTGGCTGTTTCCATAGATTCTCCCCTATGACTTAAAATTACAAAAATATATGCAGGCCTGGATGAATGCTGGGACAGGGAGGTCAAGGCGATGATCCCATTAATTTTAAAGGTCTCTATTCCGTAGAGCGGTTTGGCGATCATAAAAAAATGTTGAAACTATCAGGGCCTGCCATATATTATCATTGCCGGTAGCGGTATGTGCACAGGGGGCCGCATTGTGGATCACCTTAAGCATGGTTTGAACGACCCTATGAAGGACAGGCAGTCGGTTGATGAGTGTCAGGGGCGGCACTCTTAAAAATACTATTTTTTTTAGAAAAAACAAAATTTTCTAATTGATTTTCTTTCCGTTATCAATTATCTTTATTGCATCGTTTCTATTTTCAATTATCAGCTTTCTATTTTCAATGAACGATTATGCTGATAAATTCAGCTGTAAATCACTCCATTCTTTAAGATACTTGTCTATTTTGAAAATAGATTTTTGTGATGAGCAATCCGGGATCAGGGATATCATAAATCTTAATTATGATAAGGAGGCAGAATAATGGAAAAAAAATCACGTATCTTATCAATCGTTTTCATCGGCTTATTGGTCATGTTATATCTTATTCCGGCGGCTGCGACTACGGGAAAGGTCAATATAAATACAGATGGTAAAGCCCAGCTTGTGACACTCAAGCATGTGGGGGATAAAATAGCGGATCGGATTATTGAATATCGAAAAACCAGTCCTTTTAAAGTTCCGGAGGATATTATGAAGGTAAAGGGTGTGGGTGAGAAAGTGTTCGCTGCCAATAAGGACCGAATAATCGTCAAGAAGGAGTAATGATATCGAATTGGTGAAGAAATCCCTGATTCCTGATTCAAAAAACCATTGCTTGATATAAACGAATTTTGTATTATTGTAGAATACCATGTTGTAGATCACAACATGGTATTTTTATTTTAATAAAGAATGCACTAAATAGTTTGAATTAAAGAAAGAGGCTCTATTGGAAATTTTAAAGATATATCGGAAAAAGTCTTTCCAGGTTATTACCTTGGTCATGGTTGCGCTTGCCGTTGGTGTCAGTGCGGGGATTTATTTTGGGGGCAATTCACTGTTATCAACCTTTTCATCTGATGAAGGACAAAATTTACTCGTACAGAAAATTCCAGAGGGAATTGCAATGCTGGGACTTGGTTTGGGTAATTTCTATTTATGGGTAGTGCCCGTGGTTGCAGGTGTATTTCTTGTGTTTGGCTGGGTGTTGTGGCTGGTTTTGGGTTTTTCAATGTCAGCAGTCTTTAAACTGGCTGATGAACAACCCAGGAAGGGAGGCGAAAGCAAGTCTAAAAAGAAAGACTTTCTGGATCAGAAAATTGAACAGGAGCGCAAACGGCGATTATTTCTTCATTCTTTGTCTGTCCTTCAGAGGGATGGCCGGCTTCTTGATTTCTTTGATGAAGATTTGAGTCTGTATGAGGATGAGCAGATCGGTGCTGCCGTCAGAAGTATCCAGGAAGATTGCCAAAAGGCCATTAAAAAATATATTGATCCCAAGCCGGTTATTGAGGCGGAGGAAGGAGAATCGGTTACCATTGAACCCGGATTTGATATAGATGCCATAACCCTTGTGGGAAATGTTGCAGGAGAGCCTCCGTTTACAGGAATTTTAAAGCACCGGGGATGGAAGGCCGGGAAAAAGGATGTGCCCAAATTGTCTGATATTCAAAATTCCGGTATCATGACGCCTGCCGAGATTGAAATTTCCTAACAATACAAATTATAAAATTATTCAGGAGCTGGTTTGGATTTTAAAGACAAACAATATGCCATTGGTATTGATTTAGGAACCACCAATTCTGCTGTGTCCTATGTGGATGTGTCCCTGCTGAAAGAAGCCGTAGCAAAAGGTGGCGATGCGCCGGATACGAACAAGCTGATCAAGGTGTTTAATGTACCTCAGTTGACCGGGCATGGGGAATTTACAAAAATTCCGGTTCTCCCCTCCTTTCTATATATCCCGGGGACCTATGATATTTCAAAGGAAGTATTAAAACATCCATGGAAAAAAAGGGAAGATTTGTTTGCCGGAACCTTTGCCAGGGACCACGGATCTAAAATACCCTCCAGGCTGGTTTCTTCCGCTAAAAGCTGGCTATGCAATCCCATGGTTGATCGGAAAGCTAAAATACTCCCCTGGGGATCGGAAGGGGTGGAAAAAATCTCTCCTGTGACAGCTACAGCGGAATATTTGGCCCATATCCGCAGCGCCTGGAATCATTTTGTTAAGGATGAAGATCAATTTCTGGAAAACCAGTTTGTTGTGATCACAGTACCGGCTTCTTTTAACGAAGAGGCAAGGGATCTGACTGCGGAAGCGATTCGGATTGCAGGGTTTGGTGCTTCAGTAACTCTTCTTGAGGAACCCCTTGCCGCTTTTTATAGTTGGTTGATTCGCCATGAACAGGACTGGCAGCAGACTATAAAAGAGGATGACCTGATTCTGGTCTGTGATGTCGGCGGCGGTACAACCGATTTTAGTTTGATTACTGTCACTGCGGCTGAAGGATCGCCACGGTTTGAGCGTCTGGCAGTTGGTGACCATTTAATATTGGGGGGAGATAATATAGATCTTGCCCTGGCCAAGATTGTTGAATCAAAGTTTCGATCCAAGGCGAACCTGACACGGGATAAATGGAAGACCCTGTGCCACCGATGCCGGGATGCCAAAGAAAAAATTCTTGAAAACAAGGAACGGACTGTCCGGATTACATTGAAAGGTGAGGGGCGGGCGCTTATTTCAGGAACCCTTTCTGCCGATTTGACCCGGGGGGATGTGGAAACCGTTTTAAGAGGACAATTCTATCCTGATGTGGACACGGCTGATTTAATTGATATGGATATGGGAAAAGAGATAGCAGATTTTGGTTTGCCCTTTGAGCGAGAATCCTCTGTGACCAAGCATATTGTCCGATTTTTGGAAAAACACCGGGAAAGTATAAAAGACAAGCTTTCCAAAGAGTCGCCCATGCCGGATTTTATTTTGTTTAATGGGGGCACCCTGAAGCCGGTTCTTGTTCAATCACGTATCAAGGAAGCCATTCGAAGATGGTTTAAAACAGATGACTTGCAAAAGCCCAGGATTCTTGAGAATGACACCCCGGAGCTGGCTGTTGGCATAGGGGCATCCTATTATGGCCTCGTTAAACAGGGGCTTGGGGTTCGGGTGGGCAGTGGGAGTCCGCGCAGTTATTATATTGGTGTTACATTGGAATTTGAAAATGACCCCAAAGCTGTCTGTATTGTCGAAAGGGGCCTTGACGAAGGGTCTGCGATTAATCTTCCTGAAATGGCTTATGAGGTCAGGGCCAATCAACCGGTGAGTTTTGATGTTTATAGCTCAAGCTTTCGATCTGGAGACAGGGCTGGCAGCGTGATTTCCCTTGATGATTCCCTGACATCCATGGCGCCTATTCAGACAATCATAAAGTTTGGTAAAAATGGTGAGCAGAAGGGTATTCCCGTCACAATTGGGGCAGAATATACGGAGATGGGAACCCTTGCCATGTATTGCCAATCAGCCGTTAGTGATCATCGATGGAAATTACAATTCCAGCTCAGAGATTCCGGGCAGGGAATTGAATCCGCTGAAACAGAGGTGTATGATGATGATTTGATTGGTATGGTGTGTGATAGGGTTGAGCAAGCCTTTTGTGCTAAAGACAATGCAGTTGATGATTTGAAAGGAATCGTAAAAGTTATCGAAGGGATGGTTGGACAGAAAAAAGCCCATTGGCCGTTGTCTTTTTTACGGCGGGTGGCAGATCGGCTCCTTTCTATTGAAGCTTCAAGAACACTTTCCGAGGATCATGAAGCAAGGTGGTTGAATTTGACTGGATTTTGTATGCGTCCCGGGTTTGGAGATGCCTTTGACACTGAAAGGGCTGTAAAATTATGGAAGATTTATCTGTCAGGGTTAGGGTCAAGCAAAACTGTTCAGAATCGGCTTGAATGGTGGATTTTTATCAGGCGGATTGCCGCCGGGTTAAAGGCCGGACAGCAAAGACAATTCTATCAGGACACAACCTCTTTATTGATTACGGCAAAAACAAACAAGGGGAGTCTCTCACCCCAGGAGCTGATAGAGCTTTGGATGGCTGCAGGAAATATGGAGCGGCTGCTTGTCAAGGACAAGGTTGTACTGGCCAAGGCCCTATTGCCCCAGCTTAAACCAGGAAAAAAACAGGACCGTTTGTTCTGGGCCCTGGGTCGGATAGGCGCCCGGGAATTATTATACGGTTCAGCAGATAGAGTGGTGCCGCCATCGGAAGTGAGCAGATGGGTTCGCAGGGTGATAAAACAAAAATGGAAAAAACAAGACCCAGTCCAAGCTCTTGTGGCTGAGATCGTTCGAAAGACCGGAGATAGGAACAGAGATGTGGATTCTGTTATTTCTGCCGAGGTTTCTGAATGGTTTGCAAAGACAGGGGCAGACGCCTTTTTGATAAAAATGGTAACCGAAAAAACAAAAATGGCTTTAAAAGAAAGAAATGTTCAGTTTGGAGAAAGACTTCCGGCTGGTCTCGTTCTGAAATAAATATTTCTTTTGATTTTGTTAAAAAATTGATTGACAATAATGTAAACTTCAGGTAGTCTGTTTGAGTTCTGGTCGAGAGGGGAAAACTGCTCTCTCAAACAGAAAGTTTGATCTTTGAAAATTGGTCAGTGAGAAAAGAAAATGAGCGGGTCTAAGGACCTAAAAGCAGTAACAAAGGATTATAACTGGAGAGTTTGATCCTGGCTCAGAATGAACGCTGGCGGCGTGC
Organism: Desulfobacteraceae bacterium; assembly: GCA_016744295.1. Classification (GTDB taxonomy): domain Bacteria; phylum Desulfobacterota; class Desulfobacteria; order Desulfobacterales; family Desulfobacteraceae; genus NBML01. Next base: position 14,631 of record JADGEQ010000078.1, read on the forward strand.
TTAACACATGCAAGTCGAACGAGAACGGGATTGCTTGCA
>JADGEQ010000079.1 GCA_016744295.1 Desulfobacteraceae bacterium
AGGATCAAAAGGCCGAGTTGTTTATTTTAGTCAAGATACCTATGATGTGCTAAAAGTATATTTGAAGGATAGAAAACTTTCCAGTGCGGAATCGGTATTTTTGGTTGAGAAAGGTCTCTATAGAGGCAAAGCGATCTCAGTTCGTGGTATTCAAAAACGTATTGAGCATTATTCTAAGAAAAGTGGGGTTGCAGTTTCTTGCCACCAACTGAGACACACGATGGCAACTCAGTTATTGAATGCGGATGCAGACCTTGTTACGATACAGGACTTGTTAGGGCATAATAGGATTACGACAACCCAGCGATATTGTAAGGTATCCAATTTGAAAGTACAAAGGGATTACCACAAGGCAATGGAACATATCCTGGAAAAATAGATCTCCGGAGCTTTTATGAAAAAGGAAGTTTACCAATTTATAATGGGGGACTCTGTCCCCCAAACCCCCTGGGATTTAACGCATTGAGGGCCGAAGCATGTAAAAATAGGGGCAGTGCATTATGCACTACCCCCATGCTTAAGCCACCAGCTTCGGCGCTCGGGTTGCTTCCCAGCAGAGCCCTATCCTCCGAGCTGGTAAAGATAGAATACCAGGGTGTTTAATAATTGCAAGATTTTGAATTACAAATGGATTTTCGAAAAGAAAACATGTTTAATAACAGCAAGAAAACGAAGCTTATTGCCGCAAATGACATAACATATTAAATTAATAAGAGATATCGAGCTTTGTTACGTCAAGTGATGTATAAAGTTGAATTAGGGATAGGATTATCATTGATCTCAAAAACACTTCTCTATGGTATAGAAAACTTAATAAAAAATCAGGGTTTCCCCGATTAACACAAACGTTTTCCTTTCTTATTGAAAAACAAGTTGTTTTTTTAAGTATTCTTTTGTAAAATAAAGACATTTTTATAAGTAATTTTTAAACAAAAAAATATGGGAATTATTATGAATTTGATCAAACTTATTTGTGCTCTGACGCTACTATTGTACAGCGGTTCAGCTCTTGCGGGAGATGCTGTTAGTGAATTGAACGGCAAATCGGCTTTTTCTTATGGTGATATGGACTCCAATAATGGTAAGAATGTTACCGGCAGCATTAGCGCTCCCTTAAGTAAAAATTTTGGGCTTCAGGTGGATGGACTTTACACAAATGTTTCAAGCCGGGATTTTTATGGGGCAGGAGCACAGGTTTTCTGGCGTGACTCCAAACAAGGTCTCCTGGGTGTTTCTTTTGCTGGCATCAATGAGACTGATATGTATTCTTTAACGGGTGGCCTGATGGGAGAATACTACCTAAATATGTTCACATTTGGTTTGAATGCCGGGTACTCTAAAATCAAATACGACTTCCCTGTCCCTTTTATTGAAACAGATGAAACAAAACCATATGCTGGCGGGTCAATAGGCTTTTATCCGATTGACAACCTGTTATTTGAATTTGCATACAGCTATGTGTTTGAAAACCATCTATATCAATGCAACATTGAATATCAAACACCAATAAGGGGGCTCAGTATTTTTACAGATCTTGCAAAGGGTGATCAGGATTATGACCAGGCCCTGTTCGGAGTTCGATATTATTTTGGTAAACAAAAAACACTCAAGCTACGCCATCGTGAAGATGATCCTCAAAATGTCGTGAACAGTGTACTGGCCAATATCGGGACTTATGGAGCTGAGTACAACGCTTCCGCTAAAGAATACAATGCCAGAGCCAAGGCATTTAATGAGAGTCTTCGCAATGATCCCTCGCTTTCCCCTGTTTTTTATGGCCTATATGCAATGCCTGTATATGACAACCCGGAATCATATGGATTTACATCTGACGAACCCGCACATTGGGATTCCTTTGCCGTAGATCCATGATAAAACTATATGCGGATCAGATTTAGAGTCCAAAAAAAAGAAAGCTTTCCATCTAATATTGGGGGGGGGGCAGGAAAGTGAAATTCCTGCCCCATAATTTGATTTTCCAGTAGTCGTTTTTATATTCGGCTAACAGTCAAAACTATATGCATAAGTGTTGATCTTCCTCATCCCTTAAAATCCACTTAATAATATATAAACCACCTTGACCGATCCTTTACCAAGGAGATCCACGAATTGAGCTAAATTTCTTCCAACTTCCATTTTTTTGAATTTGTTAAAATAAACAAGAGTCCAAAGAAAACAGACATCTTGGAAATGAGCAATAATTAACACTAAAAATTAAAGTTGGAAAAAAATACTGGCTAATTATTATGTTAAGCTATTGTTTTGACAGTAGAAATCAATATTTAAATTCCTTATATAAACTGCCAGACTTCATACTTTTTAAAAAGTTTCCTGAGATTGCCATAAACCACTCACCAGGAACCTCAACGCTACCGAAACCAGCAGCCTTTCCCACTTAACCCCGCCTTTCCCCGGATAATCCCGCATTAATCTTGCCTATAACATTTCTGCTAGCTTGTCTGACAGTTCACAGCCATCCTAAAAAAACTCCCCGATTAAAGAGACAGGCTTATGATTCGCTTATTTAAAAAAAAATAGTTATCGATCCAACGCCTTTCTAATGTTGGTATCCATTATTTTGGATTCCAGATTCTCCGGTTTTCCTTCAAAATAGGATGCCAAATTTTCCAGCATCCGTTCATTTATCTGTTCATCCAGAAGTTCCTGTGACTGGATCCAATTGCTATAACAGTGTTGGAATTCTCATTTTTTCTTATCCCCCTTTAAATCATCCATTCCTGACCACTCTTGAATCATAAAAAGGGCACCCGAAGGATCGGCCAGCAAAGCGACCTGATCACTGTAATCTAAGTTTTCAGCTTCGATTAAAACCTTGCCACCCAACTGTTTTGCCAAGATTGATATCGCTCTGACATCATTCACTTTGATTACCGGAACCCATCTTTGTTTTAGATCTTGGTCAAAAAGATTACGGATTCCAGCCCGCCATTTGTCTTCAGCTATTAGGATAAAATAAGAATCCAGTTCTTCAATCGCTGAATACCCAGCAAGTTCCTGGTAAAAAACAACAGAATCATTCGGGTTGTTGGTCCACAATTCATGCCAAAGCCAGGAACCGTCCGCGATGGGCCCATCGCTTGGGTCACCCATTTTTGTATGAATCAAAGAGAATTGCGCCCCTTGTGGATCACTTACCAAGGAAACTCGTCCACGATCATCTATGTTCTCTGGTCCCTTATGAACTTTGCCACCATTTGCTAAAACGATACTTGTGGCTTGATCAACATCGGAAACAGACAGAGATGAAATCCAGTGTGCAGCATGGCGATTTTGGGTCTTTGGCTTAATATCAAGAATTCCGCCAATTCGCTTATCATTGAGACTAACGATTGTATATTGACCCCGTTGTTCAAAAGTCCAATTGAATAATTGTCCATAATAAGATTTAGCAGTGGCTACATCGTTGGTCACCAGTTCATTCCAAACAAATTTACCCGGATGATACGCGAGGTTTTTTACTTCTAAATTATCAGGGGGTTGGATAAGGGAACAACCCGACTGAAAGATAATTAGGAGGCCGCAAAGCCCAGAAAAGATGATAAGCCGCAAAAAAAACATATTCTTGTTATTATTTTTTAACATATATTTATCTCACTTAATAAAATTAACAAAGGTCTACTTAGCAATGCCTATATTCATTAAAAATAATTTTTCCCCTTGGGTCCCTTTCTAGCGCCTTTTGGGCCTGCTTCTCTGGGAGGGTCTACCAATTTGTTGTTTTGTTCTTCCGCTTCTTGGTTTTACACTCTTCCCTGATTTTATAGATGCCGGTTTTGAGTTTATCTTTCCAGACGGAACAGAAACCCTACCATCCTTAGCTTTACTTTTTAACCCGGCTTTTTCTGAGGCGGGTTTCCAGTCTTTCTGAACCTGCTTACCGGTTGTTTTTTTACTTTCATTGGCCCTTGGTTTTTTTACATTATTCGCTTTTGGTTTATTGTTCTTGGGTATCTCTCTCTTTTGGCTTAACGCTTGTTTGTTTTTTACCCCTTCATTCCTTTTGGCAAATGATTGGTCTGGATTTTTGGCTCCGAAATCATTACGCCTCGATTTTTTCTGTAATTGGATAGAAGTTTTACTTTTTCTTACGCTTGTATGGTTATATGAATTATTAACATTGATATGAACATTGACATTTGTTCTATAGCGATGTCGGGGAAAGGGACGCCAAGGGTGGTAGTAGGGTGGATAGAATCCCCAATAAAATGGTGAGTGCCAGGGATGATACATGGGGCCCCAAAAAAACAAAAAAATCACCGGGGGATGTACATAGACGGGTTCTACTATGTAGCCCGGTCCGTACATATATACATCTCCAACTACTTGAACTTGGGTTTCATCCTTACCTTTTTTTTCAACGTCAATTGTTGCTACGTCCTGGTACTGATCTTTTCCAATAACAGCCTGGATGGTGACCAAGTGTGTATCACCCTTTGATGTTTCCATAACCCTGAGGTAATCAACTTCACCGTCTTCATTCAAATCAAGATTTGAGAGCTGAGTTTCTGGGTCGTTGAGCTTTTTCTCAAATTCCTCCAGATCTTTTGCTTCACCAAATACCGATGCAACAGCCTCCAGATCTAAGTTGTCACTGATTTCAGTATTTTTTGCTTCAACAGTCGTTACATCTTCTGCATAAAGATTATTACAAGTGATAAACAGCATAATCAATAGGCTTCCAAACAACAGGCTTCCAAATATTTTTCGCATTACCTATTCCCTTTATTGTTGAATTGTATAGCACTCTTTAGTGGCTGTGGCGGCATAGTTCCAAAAACTCAGTTTGAGGAAGTAAGTTCATATACCACGATGACATTCCCTTTGATCAGAATTTTTCCGAGGGCAAATCCTGGGACTTGTGACCCTGTTCTAACGCTATTCCCACTTGCCATGAGCATCTCTGATCTCCGGGGTTCATTAAAGGGTTGACCCTCTTCAATTGAAATAGGATCTCCCAAATCAACGTTCAAGGTTTTTGCCATGGCATGGGCTTTTTTTTGGCTGGCCAATAAAGCACCAAGCCTTGCCTTGTCTTGAACCTCACTATATTTTGAATAGCCATATCCAATATTTTGGATGCTCATATCTTTAATTTTCGATAGGCCTATCCATAGATGCTGATATTTGGTGAAATCGCTTAATTTGAAGGAAATTCGGGAAGAAGCAAAATAACCTTCCTGCACCCTGCGCCCGTTTTGGTGTTCCCAATTTTCACCAAATTGCATCATGGAAGTCTGGGTATTCTCTTTGGCCACCCCTGCCTCACCAACAAACAAAAGCGCAGACAAAACAATATCACTGTGCTGCTCGGCAAGTTTTTCAACATTGCCCCCCTTATTGCTAACCTTAAGGGTCCAATACATTTCATCGGGTGTTACCTCAACCGTCGAGGTTCCATAAACGGTCAAATGAGGCTGAATATCCTGGGCCCAGGCCGGCATACTCAAAAACAGGATAAAGATAACCGTCCAAACTATTTTTTTCATTATTTTTCCCCTTCTTCTTTGTGTGTACTATTTTCCAACCCAGTGCTATTTTCTACCCCAGCGCTATTTTCTAACTGTTTGATTGGCTTTACAAAACTTTTTTCATATTGATTCAAGTCCTCCCGGCTGACCCATTTTTCTTTTGTCTCCGTGCTGATCGAAACGCTTTGACCATCTTCTTTTACAAAGCATTCTCCCAAAACATATCGACACCCGTCATTTGTTTCAAATGCCTTCCAGTCGTTCCCAAACGTCAAAATATTAGAAACACACTTTCTATGATAGGAACCATCATTGGCACAGACAAAAACGATTTGATCAAGCACAATATCTTTCGAACAGGCCTGTCTGAAAAAAAAGTCATACTGTTTTTTTATAATCCGCTGGCCCAGATACATCCCAAACAATCCACTCAAAAAAACCAAGGCACTTATGATAACCGGCATCTGATAAATCTCCTTTTGTTCAACTTTCTTAAACTTCTATACTATATTTTGATTAAACCCCGGAACGCGGTTTGCCCCAAATTAATCGGTCACAATAACAACCCTGTTTGAGATTTACAAGTTCAGAACTCAGTGTTTTAAGAGAGCCAGGGGTATTCTATATTTATCAGTAAATTGCCGGCATCGGAGAATGGGTGTCAAAAAACCATCAGGCTCTACATTTTTTTTACTGAATATTGGATAAAAATAGGGTACACAATCAATTACTTTGGTAAATATAGGTGAGAATAGAACGTATATCGGTTTTAAACAATTAATTTTTTAGAATGAGCAAGACAATGATTGAACTGGATGCTGTTACAAAAAAATTTGGTAACCTGAAAGCGGTTGATAACGTTTCATACCAAATTGAGAAAGGTGAATTTTTTGCGCTGCTGGGTCCAAATGGAGCCGGCAAGACAACCATCATCAAAATGCTGTTGGGTTTTATTCAACCAACCTCCGGCCGAATTTCAATTAAAGGGATTTCGACCTCCGCAACAAAGGCCAGGCAAAATGTTGGTTATGTAGCAGAACAACATATGATCCCCCCCTTTCTTTCGGGTTTTGAATATCTGCTTCGTCATGCATCTTTGATTGGATTATCCGGCAAGAAAGCACAACTTGAAGTTAAAAGAGTTGTGGAAACCGTATCAATGACGGGGAAAGAAAAGAAAAAGAGTGCTGGCTATTCAAAAGGGATGAAACAAAGGATAGCAGTCGCCGGCGCACTATTGGGTTCCCCGGAATTACTGATACTGGATGAGCCTGTTTCCGGGTTGGACCCCATGGGAATAAGAGATATCCGAAAAATTATTGATACCCTCAGGAGTCAGAACATAACCATTGTTCTAAATTCCCACTTGCTATCAGAGGTTGAAAAAACATGCGATACCGCAGCGATCATGAACAGGGGCAAAATCGTCCTAAAAGATTCAATTGACGCGATCATGGCCCATGGAGACAGTCTCGAAGATGTTTTTGTTAAGCATGTCACCAATAATACAAACCGCTAACATAAACCAATGATAAAGATAATATGAAAATATTTATTAAAATTGCACATTATACAATTGTGGATCAGATGAGGGCCAAAAGTTTTTATCTTCTTTTAGCCATGTCTATGGGGTTTCTTTTTTTAATGCGCGGATGTTATTCCGCAGATTATGTCATCGGCGGACAACAGGTCGACGGCACAGGGTATGTTTCGAGGGTCATTTTCCAGATAATCGTTCTGGGAATGCTTTTAATGGTTTCCCTGATATCAATGCGAATTTTTACCAGGGACCAAAACGATGGTTCTGTACAGATGTTTCTATCAAGACCTGTACGCCGTTGGGAATATGTGCTTGGAAGAATATTCGGAACATGGCTGCTCTCTTCAGGATTCATGCTGCTTTTGCATTTGACAATTTTGTTCATTGTCTGGTCCCACACAGGCAACCTTAATTTAGGGTATATTGGAGCCTCAATTGTTTGTTCTGCAAATCTTTTGTTTATGACAACGGCAGTGTGCTTATTTTCTTTATTTTTACCGGATTTTATCAGTGCTTTATTTGCACTAGGGCTTTTATGCACAGGATTTGTTTCCGATGGCGGATACCGATTGTTCAGCAGTGAAATAATGGCAACCATCGTTCCTTCAGCCGCCGGATCATCCCCTGCAGTGTGGCGGATTTTTTACCCAAAACTTTTTATGGTTCAGGCCTATGCCGATACATTAATATCCCAAAATCAATTTGTTAATATTGGGCCGGTTCATCCCTTAATTAATGTTCTTTGTTTTATTTTCATTCTCATATCTTTAACCCTGTTTATTTATAATAAAAAATCAATTTAGATTTAAAATGGAAAAGTAAAATTAAACCAACTTTTGATACTGATCTATAATTTAAGGAGTTCAAATGAAACTGGTTCGAAAATTGATATTCTATTCCATCCCGGTTCTGATTTCAGCGATAATTCTTCTTGGGGGCGGCACCTGGATCTATCTTACCCGGCAGTTGCCGGAGATTGACGCCACCCTGACCACCTCCCGGATAAAGGGAAAAACCCAAATTAGTCGTGACAAATGGGGAGTACCCCATATCCAGGCGGCCAATGGCGAAGATGCCTATTTTGCCCTTGGATTTACAACCGCCCAGGATCGGCTTTTCCAGATGGAGCTGCAAAGACGTCTTGCCAAGGGAGAACTGGCAGAAATCCTGGGACCCGATCTTTTAAATGTGGATAAGATGTTCCGAACCCTCGGGCTCAAAAACCGAGCAGAAGAATATCTGGCAGATGAACGGAATATCAATCCTGAAGCACTCCAATACCTGGATGCCTTTCTTGAAGGGATTAATCATTTTATCTCCACCTCCCCTTTGCCCGTGGAATATACCCTGGTTGGATTTAAGCCGACCCCCTTCACCCGGTTGGACACCATGAGCATGATGGGATATGTAGCCTATTCTTTTGCCGACGGAATTAAAAGAGATTCCCTTTATACAATTTTGGAATCCTATCTGACCCTGGATGATCTGAATATGGTGTTCCCGGATCACAGCCTGGAAAACAAAGTTTCCATCATGGAACCCGCAGGAAGGCAAACGCTTGCTCCCCCCCGTGACCCTGCCCGGGAAGAGCCAAAGAACATGGATGCCGATTCCTTTGCCGGACTTGCAACCCCCTTGCAGAACATCCTAAATCAGGTGGCCCAGATTGTTCCCCCTTTTACCGGCAGTAATTCCTGGGTTTTGGCACCCTCCAGAAGCCTTAACGGGCATGCCTTGCTGGCAAATGATCCCCACATCGGCATTGCCAACCCCGGTGTCTGGTATGAAGCCCATGTTCAATACCCGGGATATGAAAATTACGGATATCATCTGCCCTTGATGCCCTTCCCCATGCTGGCCCATAACGGAATCAAGGCCTGGGCCATCACCATGTTTGAAAATGATGACCTTGACTTGTACGGGGAAAGTTTTCATCCGGACAATCCTTTTCTTGTCAAATTCAAGGGCGAATGGACAAAGGTCACGATCATTAATGAAAAGATCAAGGTAAAGGGACAAGCCGACGAAAGTCTTACCATCAGAATCACCCCCCACGGCCCTGTGATCAGTGATTTTATAAAAGGGTATTCAGGCACACCCGTGGCCCTGTCCTGGGTATATCACAAAATGGACAATCCCATGTTGGATGTGGTATTTGAAATGGGCAAGGCCGCAACCATGGCAGAATTCAGACAAGCAGTTTCCAGGCTTGCCGCTCCCGGTTTAAATATCTCCTATATCGATCAAAAGGGTAATATTGCCTGGTGGGCAGCCGGACGTCTGCCAATTCGTCCCTCCCATGTCAGCGGCAAAAAAATACACAATGGAAGTACTGGAGAAGATGAATCCTTGGGCTATCTTCCCTTTGAATCCAATCCCCATCTGATCAACCCGGATAACGGCATGATTATTACAGCCAATAATCAAGCCACCTTCATCCCCATTGATCCCATTGGTCTTTTAACCGGTTATTTCAGACCCCAGGACCGGGCAGCAAGGATTTATGAGCTGCTGTCCCAAAAAGAAAAATGGACACTGGAAGAACTAAAAAAGATTCAAACCGATTCTAAAATTTATTCAGGTTCCCGAATAACCGCAGACATCATCGCCATCCTTGATGCAAATAAAGAACGCTTTACCCTGGATGAAAAAAAGGCCTTTACAGCCCTTGGTACCTGGGACGGATTTATGGACACCCAGAGTATTGGAGGAACTGTTTTCCAATTCACCCTTTACCATATTTTGAAAGAGGCCCTGGAACCCCACATTGGACCGGACAATTTAAAAACATATCTCAACCTGGTGGACCATTGGGATTTTTTAAAAAGACTATTAAAAACAGACCTGCCCATTACCGGAACAGATCCAGGCCGAACACCAAAAACCAGGGATGAAATTGTTCTTATCGGCTTTAAAAATGCCATCACCGAAATGACAACTAAACTGGGCACCAATGAAAAAGACTGGGCATGGGGATCTGTCCACACCATTGAATTTGTCCATGCCATCGGCAAAAAAAAGCCCCTCAACCTTTTGTTTAATGTGGGCCCCTTTCCAAGCCCCTCGGAGTTTACATCCATCAATAAACTCAAATCAAAAACTGGAAATCATGATTATAAGGTTTCCTCCCTGCCCTCTACCCGCCGGCTTATTGACTGCAATGACCTTGAAGGAGGATGGAGCATCATTCCAACGGGTAACTCGGGAAATTTTATGAGTAAATTTTATGATGACCAGGCAAAGATGTTCATCCAGAACCAATACCGACCTATTATCTTCACAAAGGATCACATCCGGCAAAACAGTGCCCACACCCTCACCCTGTTACCGGAATAAGTTATAATTAAAAGAGGGGGAGCGAATCAGCTTCCCCTCTCTGAACCTTGCCCTGAACCTCACCTTTTGGGGCGATTTATAATGCTGTTTGACTTTAAAGACAGATTTGATAGAATAAATATCATCGGTATTCTATGAATGTGACCTTACGATTTCAGTTGACCCATTTTACTTGATGACAAAAATCCATTTTATTTTAATTCACTATGATATTTCACTATGATAAATCGGGAAAAAAAATCATGGAAAAGAAAAGCCGAATCCTAGTGGTTGACGATAATGACAGTGTCCGTCAGTTACTCCAGAAAATGCTGGAAAAACTGGGCTATGTGGTTGAAACTGCCAGCGACGGTTTTGAAGCATTATCAAAGCTTGTCTTTGATATTGATTTAATATTATTGGATATTCTCATGCCGGGAATGGATGGGTTTGCGGTTGTAAAAGAAATACGAACACAGGCAGAATATAAGGATATCCCCATCATTATGGTAACCGGCCTCAGCAGTCGTGAAGACAGAATTCGGGCCGTAGAAGTAGGTGCAAATGATTTTATCTCCAAGCCCATTGATATGACAGAAATCAAGGTGAGGACCACGTCTTTGTTAAAGATGAAAAATGCCCAGGACGATTTAAAACGTCATCACAAAGAGCTTGAAAGAATTGTTCAGCGCCGAACACTTGCATTGCGCGAATCCATGCAAAATGTGGTGACAGCCCAACGTATGCTCCAGAATGCCCACATGGAAACCATCCACAGGTTGGTTGTGGCCGCAGAATTTAAGGATACCGGAACAGCAAGCCATATCAAACGAATGAGCCACTTTTCAGCCATGCTGGCAACCTTGATAAACCTTTCTCCAAATGAGGTTGAAATGATCCTCCACGCAAGTCCCCTCCATGACATCGGGAAGATAGGGACCCCGGAAGAGATTCTACTCAAACCCGGAAAATTAAATAAACCCGAATGGAATCTGATGCAGCAGCATCCGGTCATGGGAAGCCAGATCCTCACAGGTTCAAGTTCACCTTTGTTGCAGACCGGTGAAATAATAGCCATTAGCCACCATGAAAAATGGAATGGAACAGGATACCCCTTTGGATTTCAAAAAGAAGATATTCCCCTGAACGGAAGGATATGCGCCATTGCAGATGTATTTGATGCGCTGACAAGTATTCGCCCCTATAAAAAAGCATATTCCAACGACAGGGCCCTTAAAATCATGGAAAAGGGCGCAGGATATCATTTTGACCCCCAGCTTTTTACCCTGTTTACTGACAATATGAAACAGGTGGAAGATATCCAGCAACGATATGCTGCTGCCGCATAAACATTTTTTCATATCCAGAAAATTTTAGGCGTTATTTTAATCACCGGTTGATCTGCCTCTCCTAATAATTGCAAAACAATATCAAAAACTAACACTTTTCTTCTCCGCCATTTATTCCGCAAACAAACTATTGACAAATCAAATTATAGCGAATATATAAACTTTATCTACCGTATGGTAGGTAGAATAAAGTCCATAATTAAAACATATTATTTCGAGATCTGTCTATTTTTATGTTTTTGAAATTAGAAATCTACCGTACGTACGGTATAATAGCTATTCTCTATTTTATGCTGTTAGCACGCTGAACTTGATCTGGGCTAAAACAAGGACCCAAAACAAAAGGATTTACATCTGTGAATGCCACAAAAGAAATCATTAAACAGGCTGCCATCAATTTATTTTATAAAAAAAGCTATTTTGCCACGGCCATGAGCAATATAGCTCTGGACTGCAACATACGCAAAGCCAGCATCTATTATCACTACGCAAGCAAGGAAGATATCCTTTTTGATATACTCATCACAACCATGACAGAATTAACCGCTTATATTGAAACCTGCCTCCAAGGGATTGAAAACATAGAAAACAAAATGCGGGCAGCCGTAAGAGCCCATGTAAAATTCCATTGTGATCGTCAAAAAGAAGTATTGATTTCCGACAGCGAACTTCGGGGGCTAACGGCGAATAATTATAAAAGTTTTGTTGCCCTGCGGGATGCCTATGAAAAAAAATTCCAGGATATGATCGACCAGGGAATGGACCAGGGATATTTTGCAACAGGGGATACCAAGATCATTTCCTATGCCATACTGACCATGTGCACCGCAGTTGCCAACTGGTTCAAACCCGAAGATCGTCTTACCGGAGACCAGATTTCCAGTATGTATGAAGAACTGGTTGTAACAAGGCTGCTAAGAGAATCACTACCGCTGCATTCCTTTGAAACTTCTGTTTTGGAAGAATAAACCAGCGGAAGACCATCGTACACAAACCCTCAAAAAGGAGACGTACAATGAAAAAAGAAAAATGCACCGGAACACAGATGCCAGGAAAACAGATGCCCCGAATCACCATCGTGTCTATTCCCCAAACTCTTTTCATTCTAATGGTGTTGCTCATAACATTTTTTATGATGGCGCCTCCTGTTTTTGCCGGTTCATACAAATGGAAAATCAGCCAGGGGATTGCCGAAGATCATCCTGCCTCGGCCCGCTGTAAACAATTTGCCCAAATTCTGGAAAAAGACTCCCAGGGCAAGATGAAGCTGACCTATTTTCCGGCAGGAGCCTTGGGGGACTGGTCCGAGCAGATTGAAGCCAACCGGATGGGCACCCTGGAAATAGGTCTCAATGCAGGCTCAACTTCCTATGACCCCAAAACAAATCTCATGTTCATGCCCTATCTTTTTTCTTCCTGGGATGAGGCACGGGCCGCCATTGGTTCAAAGGGATGGCTCACCCCCATATTTAACGAATTGTATTCCGGAATCGGCCTCAAGGTGCTGGGTATTTATTTAAATGCCTGGGACGGCATGGCCTACACCGGTAGGGTAAAAAATCTGGTCAAAGTACCCGCCGATGCCCATGGCATTAAGATGCGGGTTCCCCCCATCCGGATATTTGAAGTGTATGTCCCCACTTTAGGATTCATCTCCACACCCGTAGCCTATTCGGAAACCTTTACCGCCCTGCAGACCGGGATCGTGGATGCCAGATCCGCCTGCCCTGCTGTTGAAGCCTATGTGATGCGGGATGCAATCAAGACCTATGTGGCCACCCGGGATGCCTTTGAATACTGGTTTTTAACCATGAATTTAAAACTTTGGGATTCGCTTTCCCCTGAAGACCAGGCCCTGCTCACGGCCAGTGCGGACAAGGTCATGGCAGACCAGGCCATCACAGCCGAACAAGACGAAAATGACTTCAAGAAAAAACTTAGGGCAGCCGGCGTCAAGGTTCATGAAGTTAGTGACCAGGAGTGGGAGATATCAGCTGCAGCCGTCAGGAGCAAGGCATGGCCCATCATTGAGAAAGAGTTGTTGGGAACCGAACTCATGGAAAAAATCAAACAGCATGCAACCCCCATTTCCCAATAGGAAAACTAATGTCAGGTCCGGAACATTTTTTTTTCGGACCTGACCAAAGGGAGAAACCATGAAAACCGTCCAAAAAACCATGACTGCCATCGACCAGGGGTTAACCACAGTTTTTTCAGCCCTCCTTGTAATAGGCGGCGCACTCATGACCCTGACCGTTTTGCTCCAGGTATTGTTACGCTACGTTTTTAAACAACCCCTTTTTGGCCTGGAAGAGTTTTCCCGCCTGGTGGCCATCTGGCTCTATTTTCTGGGTGCCATCTACAGCACCAAAACCGACAACCATGTCCAGGGGGATGTGGCCAATAAATATATCACGGGAGAACGGGCAAGGATTATACTCAGAACCATTGTCTGGGCATTGTGTCTTTTAACCTGTGTCCTGTTTTTTTATCATTCTGCAACCTATTCCTGGTGGATCTACGGCACGGGAGAACGGACCACAGGCCTTTGGTGGCCAAGGATCATCAGTGTTAGTTCCATGTTTGTCGGTGCCTTT